>NZ_CP049811.1:0-1032500 GCF_011290545.1 Pontivivens nitratireducens
TTGCAGGCGGATTTGAGCGTGCGCGACGGCCTCGTCCAGATGGATCGGGGCAACGACATCTGCCAGATCGCGCTGGTCGAGCGCCACCGCGCCACGGGCGGTGTCACGAATGCCTTCGTTTCGGGCTTCGGCTATGATTGCGACATGGCGATGGCCTCAACCGTGGCGCATGACAGCCACCACATGATCGTGGTCGGCACCAGCAAATCCGACATGGCCCTCGCCGCGAACCGATTGCGTGCGGTCGGCGGCGGCATCTGCCTGTTCAAGGACGGGGTGGAGATCGCCATGGTCGAACTGCCCATTGCGGGCCTGATGTCCGACGCGCCCGCAGCCACCGTCGCGGCCAACGCGCAGGGCATGATGGATGCGATGCGAACCTGTGGATGCACGCTCAACAACGCCTATATGCAACATTCCCTGCTGGCGCTGGTGGTGATACCCGAATTGCGCATCTCCGATGTGGGTCTGGTGGACGTCACCCGGTTCGAGAAGGTGGACCTGTTCATTCGCTGAGCGGGCATTTCCTTCGCCTGCGAAAGATGATAGCGCAGGGTCGTATCCCGAACGGCAGATCGCACTGGCGTTACGAAAGAAATCAGGCAGGTCCACACCCGCCGAACCGGAGATACCAGAATGCGCGTTCCCTACGCCCCCGCAGAAGTCCCCGTGCTGAGCCCGGTGCCGCAGCAAGCGAGAAGTTTCGACGATCCCGCCAAGGCGGTCGCCTATATCATCGAGCTCTACGATGAGGCGACGGAGTTCCTGCGCACGCAGTTTCGCGCCGTGATGGGCGGTAAGGAACCGCAGGGACGTTACCGCGCGTTCTATCCCCGGCTGGAGATGACCACCACCAGCTTCGCCTGGGTGGACAGCCGGTTGAGCTTTGGCCATGTCAGTGAGCCGGGCACCTATTTCGCCACGCTGACGCGGCCCGATCTGTTCAGCAACTATCTGACCCAGCAGATCGGGTTGTTGATGAAAAACCACAACGTTCCGGTGCAGGTCAGCGTCTCGGACACGCCGATCCCACTGCATTTCGCCCTGCCCGAGGGCGCACATGTCGAAGGCTCGATCGAGGATCGCCTCGGCGGACCGCTGCGCGATGTGTTCGACGTGCCCGATCTGGAGACAACGAACGACGATATCGTCAACGGCACGGCCGGGCGCGATGCGATGGGCCACCGTCCGCTGGCCACGTTCACCGCGCAGCGCGTGGATTACTCGCTGGCGCGGCTGGCGCATTACACCGCCACCAGCCCGGCGCATTTCCAGAATCACGTCCTGTTCACGAACTATCAGTTCTACATGGAGGAGTTCGTCACCTGGGCAAAAATGCAGGTCGCGGACCCCGACAGCGGCTATGTCGCCTTCGTCGAGCCGGGCAATGCCGTGACCACCCACGACGGAACGACCGGAACGCCCATCCAGAAGATGCCGCAGATGCCAACCTATCACCTGACGCGTGAGGACGGGAACGGCATCACCATGGTCAATATCGGTGTCGGCCCCTCCAACGCGAAGACCGCAACCGATCACATCGCTGTCCTGCGGCCCCATGCCTGGCTGATGCTGGGCCACTGCGCCGGTCTGCGTCACAGTCAGAGCCTGGGCGACTACGTGCTGGCCCATGCCTATGTGCGTGAGGACCACGTTTTGGACGACGATCTGCCGGTCTGGGTTCCGATCCCCGCGCTCGCTGAAATTCAGGTCGCGCTGGAGGATGCGGTGGAAAAGGTCACCGGGCTGGAGGGCTATGAGCTGAAGCGCGTGATGCGCACCGGCACCGTCGTGACGATCGACAACCGCAACTGGGAGTTGCGGGATCAATCCGGCCCGGTTCAGCGTCTGAGCCAGAGCCGGGCGGTCGCGCTCGACATGGAATCGGCCACGATTGCCGCCAACGGGTTTCGCTTCCGCGTTCCCTACGGTACGTTGCTATGTGTATCGGACAAGCCGCTGCACGGGGAGCTGAAACTGCCCGGCATGGCCACCGACTTCTACAAGCGGCAGGTCGCGCAACACTTGCAGATCGGCATCCACGCGCTGGAAATGTTGCGTGAAATGCCGTTGGAGAAGCTTCACTCTCGCAAATTGCGGAGCTTCGACGAAACCGCGTTTCTGTAGGTGCGTCCCGCCGATGCGGGACACCGCAAAGCAAAAAGCGGGCATTAAACCCATTGCGGATGCGTAGTTTATAAGGTCATTATTCCCCGAAGCCGGGCTGGCCGTAAGATTAGAAGAGAAAAAAGCATAGGGATACCCATGACACAAAAACCGATGACGAAGACTCAGCTGGTCGCAGCACTCGCCGAGAGCACCGACAGCGATAAGAAATCGGCAGGCGAATTTCTCGACGCGCTGTCCGCGATCATCACCAAGGAAGTTTCCGACGGTGGCGCCGTGACCATTCCCAACGTTGGCAAGGTCTTCTGCCGTGACCGTCCTGAGCGGATGGTGCGCAACCCTGCCACGGGTGAGCAGATGAAGAAGGACGCCGACCGCGCCGTGAAAGTCACGATCGCGAAAGCCCTCAAGGATTCCGTCAACGCCTGATAGCAGCCCCCGAAATCGGGGGCTGATTTGTCGAGGACGAGACTCTGAAGCGACCGCGCCTTTTGCCAAGGTGCGGTCGTTTTCGTTTCTGCTACATCTCTTGATTGTGCGAATTTACACGGATCGGACCGCGTTATGGGTCAGGAGCGTGCGTGCCGCGTCAGCGTGACAGATACGATGACGCGGCTGGGATCATGTGTTGAGGTCGGCAAAACGCCCGTTCTTGCCACCGATCTCCTGCAACAGGTCCGCGACGTGCCAACTGCCGGGATCGGCGTCCGCGATGGATTGCATCGTGGACAAAACCTGCGCCGTGCCGCGGGCGTCTGCCTCCTGCATCGGACCGCCACGCCAGCGCGGATAGCCGTAGCCCATCATCTTGACCACATCCACGTCGAGGGGACGTTCCGCGATCCCCTCCTGCAGGATCTTCGCGGCCTCATTGACCTGTACGGCGTGCAGCATCGCCACGATTTCGGAATCCTCGAAACTGCGCGGCGTGATGCCCTTCTCCGCCCGCTCGGCGGAGATCAGAGCTTCGGTTTCGGGTGAGGGCAAAGCCGCGCGGCTGCCTTGCTCATACCGGTAGAAACCGCGCCCGGTCTTCTGGCCGGTCGCGCCGTCCTCGACGATCAGGTCGGCAATCCGCGAATACCGCATTTGCGGATCGCGGGTCGCGGCCTCACGCTTGCGGTTGGAATAGCCGATTTGCAGCCCGGCCATGTCGAACATCTCGAACGGGCCCATCGGCATCCCGAAATCCTTCATCGCGCCGTCGATCTGCGCGGCGGAGGCACCGTCCTCCAACAGATAGCCCGCCATGCGTCCGTAGGCGCCTAGAATGCGGTTTCCGATGAACCCGTCGCAGATACCGGACAGCACGGCGACCTTGCGCATCTTCTTGGCCATTGTGAACCCCGTGGCGAGGACATCGGGATGCGTGTCAGGCGTGCGCACAACCTCAACCAGGCGCATGATGTGCGCGGGGGAGAAGAAGTGCAGCCCCATGATCCGCTCGGGATTGGGCACCTGAGAGGTAAAGGTGGTCGGGTCGATATAGGACGTGTTCGTGGCGAGGATCGCATCGGGTCGCGCAGCGGTGGCGAGCTTGTCGAACACGGCGCGCTTGACGTCGGATTCCTCGAACACGGCCTCAATGATCAGATCGGCGTCGGCGACGGCATCGAAATCATCCGTCGTGGTCAGACGGTCGAGGGTGGCATCGCGGGCCTCCTCGGTGATCTTGCCACGCTTGACGGCGGAGGCGAGGTTGCCCGCCACACGCTCCCGCGCGGTGGTCGCGGCCTCGGCGCTCTGCTCCACGATCGTGGTGGTATAGCCGGCGGACAGGGCCGCCGTGGCGATCCCCGACCCCATCAGACCTCCACCGATCACGGCAAGGCGCGAGATGTCGCGCGGCGTGCCGGATTTCAGCGCGGCGGGCTTGCCCACCGCCCGCTCGGCAAAGAAGGCATGGCGCAGTGCCTTGGACTGATCGGTTTCCTTCAACTCCATGAAGATGTCACGCTCCGCGTCCATCCCCTCGGCCAGAGGGGTCTCAAAGGCGAGGCGCACCGCGTCGAAGGCCCGCACCGGGGACAGCTGCCCCCGCGCCTGCTTTTCCACCTGCTTGCGCAAATTGTCCCAATCGTCCTGCGACAGGTTGCTTTCGGCAGGTGCGGGGTCCAGACGCGGCACCGGTTGACCTGCCGCATGTTGGGCGAGCGTCATCGTATCCGCGTCCAGATCATCGGTCACCCGGTCGATCAGCCCGAATTCCAGGGCTTTTTCGGCGGAAACCGGCACGCCGGTGGTCACAAGCTGTACCGCAGCGGCGGCCCCCGTCAGGCGGGGCGTGCGCTGAGTGCCCCCTGCTCCGGGCAGAATGCCGAGCGAAACCTCGGGCAAGCCGATCTTCGTCCGACGGTCCGCAATGCGATAATGACAGCCAAGCGCCGTTTCCAGCCCCCCGCCCAGAACCGTGCCGTGCAGGGCGGCGATCCAGGGTTTTGCGCTGGAGTGGATGCGGTCGATCAGATCGGCCAGCCACGGCTCCATCGATCCGCCGTCAAACTCCCGAATATCGGCGCCTGCAATGAAGGTATTGCCCGCACAGGCAAGGATCACCGCCTCAACCTGCGTGTCCGGCTCTAGCGTGGTGACAGCATCCCACAACCCCTGACGGACCGCCTGCCCCACCGCGTTGACCGGTGGATTGTCGATGGTAACGATGGCGACTGCGCCCTCGCGCGTGATGGTGACGACGTCAGACATGGCATTCTCTCCCGTGAATTTTGGCACATCGTGACATCGCGACGCGGCGGGTCAAGGGCGACGCTGCGCGACATCAGGAGCGGCATTGTTCGGAGAAGGTGATGACGGATCAGGCAGCCCAGTGAACCGTCGCGCCCGCGTCCAGTGCGATGCGGATCGGGGCCTCGGCCGTGGATGCGGCGGCCCGGGCGTGGTCCAGCGCCTCGGCCTTGTCCTCACCCTGAATCAGAACATGCAGGTTTCGCGCGGCGGACAGGACCGGAGCGGTCAGTGTCAGGCGCGGCTCCGGCGCACCGGGGGCCCGCATCGGCAGCAGGGGCGGCGCATCAACGGCCAGCGCCTCGGTCAGCAGATCGGCACCGGGAAAGATCGAGGCCGTGTGCATGTCCGCCCCCATGCCCAGCACACAGACATCCAGCGGCAGGGCCAGTGCTATGCCTGCGGTCAGCTCGCCCAGCACGTCTTCGGGCGTGTCGCCCGGCATGTAGAACGGGATCATGGTCGCGGCGGCGGCGGCATTCTGCAACAGGGTGCCGCGCAACAGGCGCGTGTTCGACCGGTCGGAGCTTTCCGGTACGAACCGTTCATCCGTCAGCATCACCCGCACGCGCGACCAGTCCAGCGGTGCCGTGGACAGCGCGGTAAGGAACGGTGCAGGCGTGGTGCCGCCGGGAACGGCGAGGGTCGCGAAGGGTTGCGCGTCGAGCGCCTTTCCCAGTTGACCCGCGACGGTTCCGGCCATCGCGGTCATCAAGGCCTGTCGGCTGTCATAGCGGTTCATATCTCGATACTCCGCCACCGCCGCCCGTCGCGGTGCATCAGGCCCAGCGCATCCTCGGGACCGGAGCCGCCGGCGTCGTATGCGACCGGCTTTTCGCTCTTCTCGGACCAATCGTCTAGGATCCTGTCCGTCCACTCCCACGCGGCCTCGACCTCATCCCCGCGCATGAACAGGGTCTGGTCGCCCCGGATCACATCCATGATCAGACGCTCATACGCATCCGGCATCGATTCGGCCGCCGGGCCCAACGCATCCGCGAACGTCATGTCGAGCGGCACATCGGCCAGGCGCATGCCGCCGGGCCCCGGCTCCTTGATCGTCATGCGCAGGGTGATCCCCTCATCCGGTTGCAGGCGGATGATCAGGGCGTTGGTCTGATGCGCGGGCAACTTGGGAAAGATCGAGTGCGGCGGTTCCTTGAAAACAACGGCGATCTCGCTCAACTGAGCGCGCAGACGCTTGCCTGTGCGCAGATAGAACGGGGTGCCGGTCCAGCGCCAGTTCGAGATCTCGACCTTCAGTGCGACGTAACTCTCGGTGCGGCTGTCGGGATTTTCCGCGTCCTCGACATAGGAGGGGCCGTCGGGGCCCGCGCGATACTGGCCGCGTACGGTGTCCTCAATATCCACCGTTTCCAGCGAGCGGATGACCTTCAGCTTTTCATCGCGCACCCGGTCGGCGTCAAACCGCGCCGGGGGTTCCATGGCGGTCAGGCACAGCAACTGCATCAGGTGGTTTTGCACCATGTCACGCATCGCGCCGGATTTGTCGTAATAGCCGCCCCGACCGGCGACGCCGATGCTCTCGGACACGGTGATCTGCACGTGATCGACGTGGCGGGCATTCCAAAGCGGCTCGAACAAGGTGTTCGCGAAGCGGACCGCCATCAGGTTCTGGACGGTCTCCTTGCCCAGATAATGGTCGATCCGGTAAATTTGCGTCTCATCGAAGCTCTCGCTCAACTGCTTGTTCAGCGCACGGGCCGATTCGAGGTCGTGGCCCAGCGGCTTCTCAACCACGATACGGCTGCTGCTGGTGGCAATGCCGGTGCTTTGCAGGCGGGCCGCGATCGGGCCGAACAGGGACGGGCCGACGGACAGATAGAACGCGCGGGTGTGATCGCTGGTCTTTTCCAGCTTCTTGCCCAGTTCGCTCCACCCACTGGTTCCGGTCGCGTCGATGGTGACGTAATCGAGGATCGAGAGGAATTTGGACCGCACTTCCTCATCCAGCTTATCCTTGCCGATATAGGTTTCCAGCGCCTCGCCGATCATGGTGCGGAACGCCTTGAGGGTCAGGTTGGAGCGGGCTGCGCCGATGACCCGGGCATCCTCGGGCATCTGACCCGCGACCATGCGACGATAGAGGCCGGGCAGGATCTTGCGCCGGGCAAGGTCGCCCGTGGCGCCGAATATGACGAGATCGAAGGGTTGTACCGGAATGACGCGCGAAACCATGGCGACTGTCCTGTTGTCAGAGGTCGGAAAGACGGGGCAAATCGGCCCCCTGCCGAGTGCAGGTTATTGCAGCCGCATTTGCGCAGAAGCTGAGCAAATGCTCAAGCGATGTCGTGTCGAGCGTCGCGATATACGTGTGAATGTCATCCGCCTTCGACAATTGGGTCAGAAGGGAGGCCATGAACGTGTCACCTGCGCCCACCGTATCCACGACCGCGACCGCGGGCGGGTTCACGCTCGCCTCCACCCCGGTGGCGGTCCACCCCATCGCACTGTCTCCGCCATCCGTGACGACCACCAGCTTCACGCCGGCCTCAAGCATCTTGAGAGCGAATTTCGGCGCGGACATACCGGGATAGATCATCTCCAGATCTTCGGTGGAGATCTTCAGGACAGTGACCATCGGCAGCAGCGCGTCGCACCGGGCGCGCCAGACGCTCATGTCCGGCTCGACCGTGGGGCGGATGTTGGGATCCAGTGAGATCACCAGATCCTTCGCCTGCTCGGCCAATGCATGCAGCGCGTCCGCGCAGGGCGCCGTGACGAGGGAATAGGAGCCGAAATGCACACCGCGCACCTCCGCCCCCAACTCAGGCACATCGGCGGGGGTGACGCCGGTATCGGCGGCGTTTTCGGAATAGAAGGTATAGGCGGGCACGCCTTCCTCATCCAGCGTGATCAGGCTCAACGTGGTCTTGCGCGGGGTGTCGAGCGTATAGCGCAGATCGACGGTTTCATCCTCCAGCACGCGGCGCAGCTTTCGCCCCAGCGGATCGGTGGACAGCGCGGAGAAATAGCCAGCGGGTGATTCCAGCCGGCGCATGCCGATCGCCACATTGAACGGCGATCCGCCCGTCCGGGCCGCGAACATCGCGCGCGCCGGATCGTCGCCCGGCTGCATGAACACATCGAATAGATTGTCGCCGCAAATCAGAAACATATGTCTGCTCCGTCGGATCGCACCCCGGCAAGGGCAAAGTTAGGGTGTTCGGCCAGGGACCGGTACGAGCACGGCGCGTATCATGAAACGCGCCGCACATAGGCCTCAAATCGCTTCGAAAGCAAATTGGCAAGGATTATTTGTAAAAGAAGCTGTGCCCGTCCCCGTCGAACAGATGCAGCTTGTCTGCCGCGGCTGTCAGGCGCAGATACGTGCCCCGGGACACGTCGGCAATTCCCGGAATCTTGGCGATCACCGAATCCTCGCCCTCTCGCGGGGTGAAGTAGACCACCGTGACCTCACCAAGCTTTTCGGTGTAGGAGGCCTCCCCCTCGAAAATCACGGGATCGTCGGGATTGGCGACGACGAAATCCTCGGGGCGGACGCCCAGTTGCACGGGCGTACCGCTCTCCATCCCGGCGGACCCAACGGGAACGGTCGCTATGCCTCCTGCCACCGCCTCGACGCTGGTCGTGTCGCCGGGGGTTGTGATGGTCGCGGGCAAAAGGTTCATCTTGGGCGAGCCGATGAACTGCGCCACGAAGGTGTTCTGGGGCCGCTGGTACAGCTCCAGCGGGCTGCCGAACTGGGCGACGGTGTGGGTCTTGTTGTTGAGCACGACAATGCGGGTTGCCAGCGTCATCGCCTCCACCTGATCGTGGGTGACGTAGATCATCGTGCTGTCGGGCATGTTTTCCTTGAGCTGCGCGATCTCGATCCGGGTATCCACGCGCAGGGCGGCGTCGAGATTCGAGAGCGGCTCATCGAACAGATAGACCTTGGGGTCGCGCACGATCGAGCGGCCGATGGCGACCCGCTGGCGTTGCCCGCCCGACAGCGCCTTGGGCAATCGGTCGAGATAGTCGGTCAGTTGCAATATCCTGGCCGCGTTGCGCACACGCTCGTCGATCTCGACCTTGGGCATCTTCGCGACCTTCAACGCGAAGGCCATGTTGTCGTAGACTGTCATGTGCGGATAAAGCGCGTAGGACTGGAACACCATCGCGATGCCGCGCTTGGACGGAGGCGTGTCGTTAACCCGCTGCCCGTCGATATACAGATCGCCGCCGGTGATCTTCTCCAACCCCGCAATCATGCGCAGCAGAGTGGACTTGCCACACCCCGAAGGGCCGACAAAGACGATCAGTTCGCCCTGCCGGATGTTCAGGTCGATATTCCTGAGCACTTCGACAGACCCGTAGGACTTGGCGATATTCTCCAGCACCAACGATGCCATGTCTCACTCTCCCCTAGATGTGAATGCCCTGATCATTTTTGAACTCAACGGTCCTCATGGGCGAAATATGCTTGATACGGCGGCAGGGTAATGGACTTGTCCGTGACCGAAGGCCGGAACGGTGCCGCCATGTCCTGGCGCCAGCTCCCTGCGGGCAGGTCTAGCGGCACCGCGCTATTGGACAGGTTGAAGGCGCAGAAGACACGCTGCCCGTCATCGGCCTGCCGGATGAACGACACCATGTCGTCGCGCGCGGCGACCAGTTCGAAGCTGCCGTTTATCAACGCCGGCTGCGCCTTTCGGAACCCGACCATCTGCCGGTAGAAATTGAGCATCGAGTGATCGTCACGATCCTGCTCGGCCACCGATTTCGACAGATGCTCCATCGCGACGGGCAGCCAGGGTTTCGTATCGGTGAACCCGCCCGTCGGCCCGTCCGAGGACCACGGGATCGGCGTGCGGCAGCCGTCGCGCCCCTTAAACTTCGGCCAGAAGCGTATGCCGTAGGGGTCCTGCAATTCCTCATAGCTGACATAAGCTTCGGTCAGGCCCAGTTCCTCCCCCTGATACAGGCAGACGGAGCCGCGAATGCTCATCAACAATGCAGCGTAGAGCCGTTGTGCAGCTTCGCCCAGGTTCCAGCGGCTGGCATGGCGCACCACGTCGTGGTTGGAAAAGGCATAACAGGCCCAGCCATCGGTCGCGACCTGCTCGAACCGGGTCAGGACATCTGCGATCATCGTGCCATTCGGCGCCTCGGGCGCGAGGAAGTCGAAGGCGTAGCACATATGCACCTTGTCCCCGCCCGAGGTGTATTGCGCCTGTATCTGCATGCCCATCTGGGAATCCCCGACCTCACCCACGGCCGTCTTGCCCGGATATTCGTCGAGCAAGGCCCGGTAGCGTTTGAGGAACTCCAGATTCTCCGGCTGGTTCTTGTCATGCACGTGCAATTGCCAGTTATAGGGATTGACCGCAGGCGCGGTGGAGGCATTGCGATCCTCGACCGGGCAAACCGGATTGTCGCGCAACTGCTTGTCGTGGATGTAGAAATTGATCGTGTCCAGCCGGAAGCCGTCCACCCCCCGCTCCAGCCAATAGCGCGTCACGTCCAGCAGGGCATCCTGCACCTCCGGCTCATGGAAGTTCAGGTCCGGTTGCTGCTTGAGGAAGTTGTGCATGTAATATTGCTGACGCTCGCTGTCCCACTCCCACCCCGAACCGCCAAAGATCGACAGCCAGTTGTTCGGCGGCGTGCCGTCCTCCTTCGCATCGGCCCAGACGTACCAGTTGGCCTTGGGGTTGTCGCGGGATGAGCGGCTTTCCTGAAACCACGCATGCTGATCCGACGTGTGGCTGAGCACGAGGTCGATCATCACCTTCAGACCCAGTTCATGTGCCCGCGCGATCAGCGCGTCGAAATCGCCCAGGGTGCCAAACAACGGATCCACTTCGCGGTAATCGGACACGTCATAGCCGAAATCCAGCATGGGGGAGCGGAAGAACGGTGAAATCCAGATCGCATCCACACCCAGACTGGCGATGTGCGGCAGGCGATGAATGATCCCCGAAAGGTCGCCCACCCCGTCACTGTTGGAGTCCTGATAGGACCGGGGATAAATCTGATAGATCACGGCACCGCGCCACCAGTCGGGATCGACCAGCATGTCGCTATTGGATTCTACGGATACGGCAAGATTCATTTAGCCACCCTTGACCGAGCCGGCCAGCAGGCCGCGCACAAGATATTTTTGCATTGAAAAGAACACGATCAACGGCACGATGATCGTTATGAATGCCGATGTCGTCAGGATTTCCCAATCCCCCCCGCGGGAGCCCAGAAGCTCCACCAGACGGCCCGTCAGAACCATCTGGTTGTCGGACTGACCCAGAAACACCTTGGCGATCAGCAGGTCGTTCCATGTCCACAGGAACTGGAAGATCGCGAAAGACGCCAGCGCCGGAAAGCTGAGCGGCAGCACGATCCGCATGAAGATGCCGAAATCCGTCGCGCCGTCGACGCGCGCGCTCTCGATCACCTCTCGCGGCAGACCGGCCATGTAATTGCGCAGCAGATACACCGCCAGCGGCAGGCCGAAACCGGTATGCGCCAGCCAGATACCGACATAACCCTTGGCTGAAACGCCGAACGCCTCCCCCACCACGCCATAGAATTTCAGAAGCGGAATCAGCGACAGTTGCAGCGGAACCACCAGCAGGCCAACGATGAGCGCGACCAGCATGACACGCCCCGGAAACTCCATCCACGCCAGCGCATAGGCGGCAAAGGCCGCGATCAGGATGGGGATGATCGTGGCGGGGATCGACACGGTCAGCGAGTTGAGAAAGCTCTGCGCCACACCCTCCGACCCCAGGACGGTCCGGTAATTATCGAGCGTGATCTCGGGCGCGACCTCGGTGGTGTAGAAGATGCGCGCCCCGCGCCGGCCCTCGGGCTGTTCCGCGTAAGTAATGGTGTAGGTGCCATCCTCCGCGACTTGCAGCACGCCATCGTCGCGCAGCACCAGCGGCTCACCCGGTTCGTTCGAGGTGGGATCCTGCGCGCGCGACCCGAAGGCCGTCACCTCACCCGACATCCCTTCGTCGAAGACGGAGCCGGAGATCACCCATTCCGACCCGACCGGCACCGCATCGTCAGGCGCACCTGCCCGCGCGACCAGCGACTGTTCGGACGCGCTGAGCGCGGTCCACCAGCCCGAGGTCGAGATCGCGTCACGGTCCCGGAACGAAGACACGAAAATGCCAAATGTCGGGATCGTCCACAGCACCACCAGCAGGATGGCCGAAAGGTTGACGACCCAGATCAGAGCCGGGCTCTTGCCTGCGGACCCCTCCATCACGAATTCTCCTTCATCGCGTTGCGGATGTTCCAGACCATGATCGGGATAACCAGAACCATGATGGTCAGCGCAATGGCCGACCCCCGCCCGTCATGCCCGTCGATAAAGGTCATGCGGTACATGTAATTGGCCAGAACCTGCGTGCCCCATTCCCCATTCGTCATGGCGAACACGATGTCGAACACCTTGAGCACAAGGATCGTGATTGTCGTCCAGACCACGGCGATGGTGCCTGCGATCTGCGGTATCTTGATCTTGAAAAACACGGTCAGCGGACCGGCCCCGTCCAGCACCGCGGCCTCCACCGTTTCCTCCGGTATGCCGCGCAGGGCGGCGGACAGGATCACCATGGCGAAGCCGGTCTGGATCCAGATCAGGATCACCATCAGAAAGATGTCGTTCCAGAACGGCAGAGTAATCCATGCCTGCGGATCGCCCCCCAGCCCGGTGACGATGGAATTGAGCAGGCCGATCTGCGTCTGATCCTCGCCGCGATAGTCGTAGATGAATTTCCAGATCACCGACGCCCCGACAAAAGAAATCGCCATCGGCATGAAAATCAGCGATTTGGCGATATTCCCCCACCAGATGCGGTCGGTCAGACCAGCTGCGACCAGACCCAGGAACGTGGACGCCGCAGGTACGATAATCAGCCACATCGCGTTGTTGAACAGGCTTTCGCGAAACTTGTCATCCGCGAACATCCAGCGGTAATTGTCCAGCCCGACGAAATTCTCGCGGCTGCGGTCCATCATGCTCAACCAGATCGAGTTGAAGACCGGATAGACCAGATAGAGCCCCAGAATGGCGATGGCCGGAAACAGAAACAGCCACGGGCGAATGGCATTGGCGCGGTTGATGTTGCGCCCTGCATTCGGCCCCTCGTCAGGAAGCGCCCGATCCAGAAGCCAGTTCGAGCCAAAGAAATACGCGGCACAGGCGATCACGCCCAGTACGACCGTCAACAGCGCCAGAACGATAGGGTTCATCGCGTATTCTCCCGTAATGTCGATGGCCCGCCTGCGTCTGCCGCGCCGACTTGGCCGGAACCGGGGCGCGTTTGGTGCGCCCCGGCTGTGATCGTGAGAGGGGCCGGATTACTTCAGCGCGTCCCAGGTTTCCTGGATCGAGCCTGCGACCTCCTCGGCATCGGCACCGCCTGCGTAATCGATCATGCCGGTCCAGAACGCGCCTGCCCCGATACCGCCAGGCATCAGATCGGACGCGTCAAAACGGAATGTTGTCGCATCCAGCAGAATTTGCCCCTGCGAACGGGTCGCGTCATTGACATAGGCATCCGTGTTGACGCCGGAATGCGCGGTCAGCAGACCGCCCTGCGCCATCCAGACCTCATGCGCGATCGGCGTCTTGAGGAAGTCGATCAGCGCGCGTGCGCCGGGGCTGTCCTCGGTGATGCCGAACACGGTGCCCGCGCCCAGAACCGGCGTGCCCAGATCCTTGCTCTCGTAGGACGGGAAGTAGAAGAAATCGACGTCGAGCCCCACTTCCGTCCCCTCGGGGAAGAAGGCGGGAATGAACGAGGCCTGACGGTGCATGTAGCATTCGGGCGGGAACGAGAACAGGCCCTTGGGGCTGTCGCGGAAATCGGTCGTGGCAACGGCAGCAGCGCCACCCGCGACATAATCGTCGTTGCGCGCGAAATAGCCGAACTCCTCGATCGCGGCGACGATGCGCGGATCGTCGAACGGAATCTCGTTGGCGACCCACTGGTCATAGACCGCAGGCTCGGCCGTGCGCAGCAACATATCCTCGACCCAGTCGGTCGCGGGCCAGCCCGTCGCTCCGCCTGAACCCAGCCCGATGCACCACGGCGTGCCGCCATCCGCGACGATCTGATCGGTCAGCTCCTTCAGCCCCTCCATGGTGGAGGGCACCTCGTAGCCGGCATCCCCGAAATTCTCGGGCACGAACCACACGAGGGATTTCACGTCCGCCTTGTAGAAAAAGCCGTAAAGCTCCCCGTCGAAGGTCGCCAGATCGACCCAAGATTGTCCGGCGGCGTAGTTTTCCGCGACCCAGGCGGCGTCTTCCTCGGTCAGGGGGGCGACCAGACCCTCACGCGCCATATCGCCCAGCAGGCCCGGTTGCGGGAACACGGCGACATTGGGGGCGGATCCGGCCTGCGCGTCGATGCGGATCTGTTGTTCGAAGCTGTCGGAACCGGCATATTCGACCGTGGCACCCGTCGCCTCGGTGAAATAGGCGAGCACGGATTCGATCAGATCCTTGTCCGGGCCCAGCCATGGACCGGCTACGGTCACGGTCTCACCCGACAGGTCGGGGGCGTTCGCGACGTACTCCTCGTAGGATGACCATGTGAACTGGTCGCCCTCACCCGGAGTGAACATCAGATTGTCTTGAGCGAAGGCCGGACCGGCGATCAGAGCTGCGGCTGCGACACCCACGAGCAAATTGCGCTTCATGTTGATTCTCCCATTATATCCGCACTTCGGCGGCTTATGATAATTTCGGCTTCGCGGCGGGCGGATTGCTGGTCGAACCGCTTTGAGGTTCGATCACGATGCGAACGCAAGCCCGCGAAGTCAAGCAACGTAATGGTAGAGCTGAACGCTTGCGCTACCAGCGCAAATCAAACTAGGCATATCGTCAAAACGCTTTGAGAGGAACGCGAAGCAATGACACTCAAGGAACTCGCCGAACGGTTGGGGCTGTCTCCGACGACGGTGTCGCGGGCACTCAACGGCTATCCCGAGGTCAATGCAGATACCCGCGCGCGAATTGTGGCCGCCGCCCGCGAATACGGCTATCGCGCGAATACCATGGCGCGAAAGCTGGCAACGGGGCGGTCCATGGCGATCGGACATGTAATCCCGTTGAGCGCTCATCAGATGATCAACCCCATCTTCGCGGAATTCATGGCGGGCGCGTCCGAGATCTACAGCTCCGAAGGCTACGAAACCCTGCTGTCCGCCGTGCCGCAGGCGAACGAGGTCCAGACCTACCGCGAGCTTGCCCGCCGCCGGTCCGTGGACGGTCTGATCGTGCACACCCCGCGCCTGGACGACCCGCGTGTCGATCTGCTGCGTGAATTGGGCCTGCCCTTCGTCGTGCATGGCCGCTCGGTGGACATAGATGAGGATCGCCCCGTTTATCTGGACATCAACAACCGCCGGTCGTTCGAATTCGCAACCAACTACCTGATTGAACTGGGGCACCGCCGCTTTGCCCTGCTCAATGGGATAGAGACGATCAGTTTCGCCCGCCGCCGCCGTTTCGGGTTCGAGCAGGCATTGGACGCGCAGGGCCTGCGAGCCCCGGCCAGCCGGATGGTGAACATGGAGATGACGGAGACGAACGCATATGACGTGACCTGCGCATGGCTGCGTGAACCGCAGCCCCCCACCGCGATCCTGACCTCCAGCACGATCTCCGCGCTGGGTGTGGCGCGGGCCGTGCGCGATGCGGGACTGGAACTGGGGGTCGATGTCTCACTAATCAGTCATGACGACGATCTGTCATTCATGGCGAACGAGGGCGATCCGCCGCCATTCACGGTGCAACGCTCCTCGGTCCGGGATGCGGGGGCGAAATGCGCCCGAATGCTGATCGACCACATCGCGGGCAAGAAGGTCAGCAGCGAGATCTGGGACTGTGAGTTCATCGAGGGCCGCTCCACCGGCCCCGCACCGAAGGAGACCTGATATGACCGGCCTTGGCTTTACCCGCGCCGATTTTCCCGAGGGGTTCGTCTTCGGCACCGCCACCTCCGCCTATCAGATCGAGGGGGTGAAATTCGGTGGCTGCGGCCCGTCGCACTGGGACACCTTCGCTGCCACTCCCGGCAATGTGGAGCGGGCAGAGGACGGTGCACTCGCCTGCGATCACTACAACCGCTGGCAGCCCGATCTGGACCTGATCGCCAACGCGGGGTTCGACGCCTACCGGTTTTCGATGAACTGGGCGCGGGTGATGCCCGACGGACAGCGCGTGAACCCCGAGGGGCTGGATTTCTACGACAGGCTGGTGGACGGCATGTTGGCGCGCAACATACGGCCCTATGCGACGCTCTATCACTGGGACCTGCCCGCCGCGCTGGCGGACAAGGGCGGCTGGCGCAATCGCGACGTGGCAAGCTGGTTCGCGGACTACACCGAAACCGTGATGGGCAAAATCGGGGACCGGGTGGAGGCAACGGCCACGATCAATGAGCCGTGGTGCGTCGCATGGTTGAGCCACTTCATCGGGGCCCACGCCCCCGGATTGCGCGACATCCGCGCCGCCGCTCGCGCCATGCACCACGTCCTGCTGGCGCATGGTCGCGCGGTCGAAGTGATGCGGGGCATGGGCCTGAACAATCTAGGGATCGTTACCAACCTCGAAGGCTCCACCCCCGTGGACGACCGGCCTGAGACTATTGTCGCGCATGAACGCAACCACGCCCTGTACAACGAATGGTTCCTGTCGGCCGTGTTCAAAGGCGAATATCCCAAGGCCGCGCTCGAGGGGTTGGAGCCGCATCTGCCGCAAGGCTGGCACGACGATTTCCCCACCATTCAGGCCCCGGTCGATTGGCTGGGCATCAATTACTACACCCGCAAACGCGTGGTGAATGCCGGCGGCGCATGGCCACAGATCGCATACACGCCCGGCCCGCTGGAAAAGACCGCCTTTGACTGGGAAATCGATCCCGATCAGTTGCGCCATTTCCTGACATGGGCCGCGACCGAATATTCCGGCGACCTGCCGATATACGTGACGGAAAACGGCATGGCAGGGCATGACTATATGCTCGACGGCACATGTCCCGATCCGCAGCGCGTCAAATATCTGCGCGACCACTTCACCGCAGCCAGACAGGCGATTGCCGAGGGAACGCCGCTAAGGGGGTATTTCGTCTGGTCGCTGATGGACAATTACGAATGGGCGGCCGGATACGATAAACGGTTCGGCCTCGTCCATGTCGATTTCGATACGCTGGAGCGTACGCCCAAGGACAGCTACCACGCGATCAGCGCTGCCCTGCGCGAGTGACGTTTCGGCGTCGTGACACATCCCCGCCGGAGGCGCATTTATAAAGCTGCGCCTCCGGCGGGGATATTTTTCAGAAAGTGAAGGGGCCGGTCGCCCCCCTCGGATCAGTCGAGCGCCTGGTCGGTGATTTCCAATGTGTACGCGCCCTCAGGCTCCATCGTGATGACGGGGTCGGACCCGCCGCCCAGCAGGGTGGCCACGGTACGTTCGTAATCGGCCACATCCAGCGCGCCGTTCGAGCCTGCGGTCAGTTTGGCGATCTCAGTCATCATGCGGACCTGATGCGCCTCCGTCTGTGCGCCGGTCGCGTCGTTGTCGAGCACGATTTCGGCGGCTTCCTCGGGATTTTCCTCGGCCCACTTCCACCCCTTCATCGAGGCGCGGACGAACCGGACCATCCGGTCCACAAACTCGGGATCGTCGAGGTTTTCCTCAAGCACGTACATGCCATCCTCAAGCGTTGCGACGCCCTGATCCTCATACTTGAAGGTGATCAGTTCGTCCTCACCCACACCGGCATCCAGAACCTGACCGTATTCGTTATAGGTCATGGTCGAAATGCAGTCCGCCTGCCGCTGCAACAGCGGATCGACGTTGAACGCCTGCCGCAGAACGGTCACGCCGTCCTCGCCGCCATCCGTGGGAATACCGAGTTGGCTCATCCAGCTCAGGAACGGATATTCGTTGCCGAAGAACCACACGCCGATGGTCTTGCCTCGGAAATCCTCGGGCGTTTCGATGCCCGCATCGGCCCAGCAGGTCAGCATCAGGCCGGACGTCTTGAAAGGCTGCGCGATGTTGACGACGGGCACGCCGCGTTCACGTGCGGCCAGGGCGGAGGGCATCCAGTTGAGCATGACGTCCGCGCCGCCACCGGCCAGGACCTGCGGCGGTGCGATATCGGGGCCGCCGGGCTGGATCGTGACATCGAGGTTCTCATCCTCGTAATAACCCTGATCCAGCGCGACGTAGTACCCGGCAAACTGGGCCTGCGTGACCCATTGCAACTGCAACGTCACCTCGTCCTGCGCCATCGCGGGCGTGGCGAGCAGGGTCGCTGCGGCCAAAGTCTTGAGCAATTTCATAGTTCTCTCCTTGTTGGGGCCCCCGTCACCTTCCCCTTTGTGACGGATGCCAGAAGGTGGCCGCTCTCTCCAGCAGCGTTACCACACCGTAAAAGGCCGAGCCCGCAAGGGCCGCGACCAGAATCACCGCCCAGACCATGTCGAGCGCCAGCCGACCGACCTGAGTGGAAATACGAAAGCCCATGCCGAGCGTCGGCGAGCCGAAGAACTCCGCCACGATGGCACCGATCAACGCCAGAGTCGTGCAGATTTTCAGACCGTTGAAAATGAACGGCCCCGCAGCCGGCAGTTTCAGTTTCATCAACGTCTGCAAGGGGGAGGCGGCATAGGTCCGCATCAGATCGGCCTGCATCCGGTCCGCCGCCGCCAGCCCCTGCACCGTATTCACCAGCATCGGGAAAAAGCACATCACCGCAACCACCGCCGCCTTTGACTGCCAACCGAAGCCGAACCACATCACGAAGATCGGCGCCATGCCGATGATGGGCAGCGCGGCCATGAAGTTGCCGACCGGCAGCAGGCCGCGCTTCAGGAAATCGGAACGGTCCACCGCCAGCGCCATGGCAAAGGCCACCGAGCATCCGATGACATAGCCTGACAGCGCGCCCTTCACGAAGGTCTGGACGAAATCGGCCCACAGGGTCGGCAGGTTCGCCGCAAAGGCCTGCCCGATGGCCGAGGGCGGCGGCAGGATCGCACCCGGCACGCCCAGCCCGCGGACCAGCAATTCCCACAGGACCAGCACCGTAACCCCGAACAGGATCGGCGCGAGGGCCCCCGCCCCCCTGCCCCCCCGGATCCGGGCGAGGCGGGCATTCATCCACCACCCCCCGAACCAGATCATCAGCGCGGCGAAGATTACGGCAAAGTTCATCGTCCGAACCCCATATGTCTGGTCACGATCCGCTCAAACACGCCGACGGCCAGGATCAGCAGCGCCGCGAGGACAGCCGCCCCGAACAGCGCCGACCAGATTTGCACGGTCTGGCCATAATAGCTGCCGGCCAGCAATCGCGCGCCCAGACCGGCGACAGCGCCGGTCGGCAGCTCACCGATGATGGTGCCGACCAGCGAGGCCGCCACCGCGATCTTCAGTGAGGTGAACAGATAGGGCATCGAACTGGGCAGGCGCAGGCGCAAGAACCCTTGCAGGCCGCTGGCGTTCCACGTCTTCATCTGGTCCAGCTGCATCGCACTGGGCGCGCGCAGACCCTTCACCATGCCCACGGTCACGGGGAAAAAGCTGAGATAGGTGGCGATGATCGCCTTGGGGATGAAGCCCTGCATCCCTATGGAATTGAGCACCACGATAATCATCGGCGCGATGGCCAGGATCGGGATCGTCTGACTGGCGATGACCCACGGCATCACGCTGCGATCCATGGTTCGGCTATAGACGATGGCCACGGCCAGCGCGATGCCCAGTGCCGCGCCAAACCCGAACCCGGCGAGTGTCACGCTGAGCGTGACCCAACCGTGGTAGACGAGGCTGCGCTTGGACGTGATCTTCTTCTCGACCGTCGTGTCCCATAGCTCCACCGCGACCTGATGGGGGGCGGGCAGACGGGGCCGGTCCTGATTCCAGGTCTCCACAATCAACTCCGAAGTCGTCAGCGTCCTGTCCTGCCGCTCCGCCTGCTGGCGCGCCCAGTCCGCATTCAACGCGACCGCGCCCGCATACCAGATCGCGATCAATGCCGCCAAAACGGTCAGGATGGGAACGATGGACCTCATGCCGCTGCCTTCCTGGTTGTCGTCAAACGGCTCCTGCCCTCACCACCGCCCGCGCGGGTCTGTAGGATGGACTCTGGATATTTTAAGAGCAAAGTAAGACCTGCCTGGTTGAACGGTCGGTGCGGAACAGGCTGGGAAGCCGATGGCCGTGAGCGAAGTCGGCCTGTCGTCCCGTCCCCCTCCTTGGGGCGGCAGGTTGCGCTATACATCCTCATGCCCCGCGCGCAGGCCTTCGCGAACCCGGTGGGCGATGGCGATGAATTCGGGGCTGTCGCGAATCTCCAACGGGCGCTCACGCGGCAGGGTGCTTTCAATCACGTCCGTCACACGGCCGGGGCGGGGCGACATCACGACGATCTTGGTGGACAGATACACCGCTTCGGGAATGGAATGGGTGACGAAGGCGATGGTCTTTTCCGTCCGCGCCCACAGTTTTAGCAACTGTTCGTTCAGGTGATCGCGCACGATCTCATCCAGCGCACCGAACGGTTCATCCATCAGCAGCAGGTCCGCGTCAAAGGCCAGCGCCCGCGCGATCGAGGCGCGTTGCTGCATTCCGCCTGACAATTGCCACGGGTATTTCTTCTCGAACCCGGCAAGGTCTACCAGCTCCAGCGTGCGCGCCACACGCTCCGCCTGCTCGGCCTTGGAATAGCCCATGATTTCGAGCGGCAACCGGATATTGCCACCGATGGTCCGCCACGGATACAGCCCCGCCGCCTGAAAGACGTAGCCATAGGCGCGGGATTTGCGCGCCTCGGCGGGTGACATGCCGTTAACGGTGATCTCCCCCGCCGTCGGCTGCTCCAGATCGGCGGCGACGCGCAGGAAGGTGGTCTTGCCACAGCCCGAGGGCCCGATGAAGCTGACGAACTCCCCCTTTCCGATGTCGAGGTTCACGTCCTTGAGCGCGTGAACCGGTCCATCGTTGGTCTGAAAGGTCAGGGAGAGATTGCGGGCTGAGATAACGTTGGCTTGCAAGGCACGTCCTTCGGGTTGGTCAAGCAAGTGACACAATTTTTGACCGGGTGGTCAAGGGGCAGATGGGAGCGCCAACAATTCATTCATCTTCGCAAGGAATGCCGAACAGGTTGTTATGGCGAACCGACACAACCGCGACAGGCTGATAAGTGTAGTCTTTTCAGATCGTACGCGACATCCCACGAGACTTTTCCAACCAAGTGGACGTGTAGATAGCATCTTGCCCAACTCGGAATAGGTCCGCGACCCTCCCGGATTCACCGTTGCTAAAGGTGTCGACATCCGAAAGGGTCTCTACCGTGCCCAATAGCACCCGCCACCCCAAATTTTCGAGACTGGCGGGTGAAAGTTGAGGCCTTAAACCCCGCTCGGAATGTTCATCGGATCGCGCTCGATCTTCCTCGGCGTGTTCAGCGATTTCCACTTGCTCAGCGCCTTGGACGCACTGGCGAATGCAGGCCGCTTCACGAACTTGCCGCGTCCGGGCTGCGGTTGCGAGTTCTGGCCGTAGGCCCAGATCACGTCGCCGCGGCTCAACGTGTAGCGAGGCTGCGCCTTCACCTCGAACCCTTCGAAGACATTGTATTCGATGATGGATTTCTGGGTAGAGGCGGACACCGTCTTGCTGATCGACGGGTCCCAGACCACGATATCCGCGTCGCCGCCCACCATGATCCCGCCCTTGGTGGGATAGATGTTGAGGATCTTCGCGATGTTGGTGGAGGTCGCGGCCACGAATTCCTCAGGCGTCAGGCGACCCGTCTCGACCCCTTGGGTCCAGAGCATCGCCATGCGCTCCTCAAGGCCCCCGGTGCCGTTCGGGATCTGGGTGAAGTTGTCCAGACCCATCCGCTTCTGCTCGTCCGAGAATGCCGCATGATCCGTCGCCACAACTTGCAGCGAACCGGCGGACAGACCCGACCACAGGCTGTCCTGATGCATCTTGTTGCGGAAGGGCGGGGACATGACGCGGCGGGCGGCGTATTGCCAATCCTTGTTGAAATACTCGCCCTCATCCAGAGTCAGGTGCTGGATCAGCGGCTCACCATAGACGCGCATCCCCTTCTGACGTGCACGGCGGATCGCCTCATGCGCCTGTTCGCACGACACGTGCACGATGTAGAGCGGCGTGCCGGCGGCATCCGCGATCATGATCGCGCGGTTGGCGGCCTCGCCCTCGACCTCGGGGGGGCGGGAATAGGCGTGCGCCTCGGGTCCGGTCTGCCCCTCGGCCAGCAGACGCTCCTGCATAGCCTGCACGATGTCGCCGTTTTCCGCATGGACCAGCGGCAGCGCGCCCAGCTCGGCACAGCGCCGGAACGAGGCGAACATCTCATCATCCTCGACCATCAGAGAGCCCTTGTAGGCCATGAAATGCTTGAAGGTGTTGATACCGCGTTGCTTAACGACCGCCTCCATCTCATCGAAGATGTTCTCGTTCCAGTCGGTGATCGCCATGTGATAGCTGATATCGGTGCAGATCTGATCCTTGGACTTCCGGTCCCAGGCGTCGATGGCGTTGAGCAGCGAGCCGTCCTCACCCGGCAGGCAGAAATCCACCAGCATCGTGGTGCCACCCGCCGCCGCCGCGAAGGTGCCGGACTCGAACGTCTCCGCCGCCGTGGTGCCCATGAAGGGCATTTCCAGATGCGTATGCGGGTCGATGCCGCCCGGGATAACGTAAGCATCGGTGGCGTCGATGGTCTCATCCCCTTTGAGGTTCTCACCGATCTCGACGATCTTCTCACCGTCGATCAGGACGTCCGCCTTCCACTGACGGTCGGCGGTGACGATGGTTCCGTTCTTGATGACTTTGGTCATTGGTTTGGCCTCCTTGAATGCGACATGCCCCGGACCTGATCCGGGGCCGCTGCCCGCGCACTCAGACCGGAGTCGTTTCGGCGAGATCGACCCACCGTGGATTTGCTCGAGAGATCAGATCGTCTTTCCAGGCGCGACGCCAGCGTTTCAGACGCCGCTCGTGAAGCCGTGCCTCGTGCAGATCGTCGAACTGCATATGCCAGACGAGACGTGTGATGCCGTAACGCGCCGTATGGCGTGAGCCTCGCCCGGATTTGTGCTGCTCGATCCTGCGCGACAGGTCGCGCGTCAACCCGACATAGATTGCACGGTTCGAACGGTTCGCCAGAATGTAGACGGTGTATTCCATCCACTAGATCGTGCGCGCGTTCGGTTAATAGAACGTTAACGCGCCCCGGACCTGATCCGGGGCCATGCCGGTTACGACTTACGCGGCCCCGGATCAAGTCCGGGGCGGGTTGTGCTGTTGCAGTTGGCCTCAACTCTGCACCCCCGCCGTTTCGACCACTGCATGGAACAGCACGTTCGTGCCCTTCTCCGCCCAGTCCTTGCTGATCTCCTCCGCCTCATTGTGGCTCAACCCGTCCACGCAAGGGCACATGACCATCGCCGTCGGTGCGACCCGGTTGATCCAGCAGGCGTCGTGGCCCGCGCCCGAAATCAGGTCGCGGTGAGAGTAGCCGAGGCGTTCGGCGGCGTTGCGCACGGCCGTCACGCAGCCCTCGTCGAATTCGACGGGATCGAAGCCGCCGACCTTCTCGAACGCGATGCCTAGGCCAAGGTCATCCGCGATGGCCTGCCCGCCGGACTTGAGCCGCCGCTCCATGTCCTCGATCACGCTGAGGTCGGGGGAGCGGAAATCGACGGTGAACACGACCTTTCCGGGAATCACGTTGCGTGAGTTCGGGAAGACGTCGATATGGCCCGCAGCGCCGACCGCGTGGGGCGCGTGCGACCAAGCGATTTCGTCCACCAGATCGAGGATCCGCGCCATGCCTAGGCCCGCATTCTTGCGCATCGGCATCGGGGTGGAGCCGGTGTGCGAATCCTTGCCCGTGATCGTGACCTGTGTCCACGACAGGCCCTGACCGTGGGTGACGACGCCGATATCCTTTTGCTCCGCCTCCAGAATCGGGCCTTGCTCGATATGCAGCTCGAAGAAGGCGTGCATCTTGCGCGCGCCAACCTCTTCGTCCCCCCGCCAACCGATGCGGTCCAGTTCATCACCGAAGCGTTTGCCCTGCGCGTCGGTCTTGCCCTCGGCCCAGTCCTGCGTGTGAATGCCCGCAAAAACACCGGAAGACAGCATGGCAGGGGCGAAGCGCGTGCCCTCCTCGTTCGTCCAGTTGGTGGCGACGATGGGATGCTTTGTCTTGATGCCCAGATCGTTGAGGGTACGGATGATCTCCAACCCGCCCAGCACGCCCAGCACGCCGTCATACTTGCCGCCGGTCGGCTGGGTATCCAGATGCGAGCCGACATAGACCGGCAGCGCATCCGGATCCGTTCCCGCGCGGGTGGCGAACATATTGCCAAGCTGGTCGAGGCCCATGGTGCAGCCCGCATCCTCGCACCATTTCTGGAACAGGGCGCGACCCTCGCCATCCTCGTCCGTCAGGGTCTGGCGGTTGTTGCCGCCCGCCACGCCGGGGCCGATCTTCGCCATTTCCATCAGGCTGTCCCACAGCCGATCCGCGTTGATCTTCAGGTTTTCACCTGGCGCGTTGGTTGGGGCTGGCATGGGCCTATCTCCTTGTGGATTGGTAAAATTCAAGTTGGAAAGCTGAAGCTGGCACCCGCCTTGATCCCGTCGGGCCAGCGTTGCGTGACGGTTTTGAGCCGGGTGTAGAAGCGCACGCCCTCCGGCCCGTAAATCGCATGATCGCCGAAGCTGGAGCGTTTCCAGCCGCCGAAGGAATGATACGCCACGGGCACCGGGATCGGTACGTTGATGCCGACCATGCCGACCTCGATCCGATCCGCGAAATCACGCGCGGCGTCGCCGTCGCGGGTAAAGATCGCGGTGCCGTTGCCGTACTCATGATCGTTGATCAGATCCACGGCGGAATCATAGGTCTGCGGCGTCATCACGGACAGCACCGGGCCGAAGATTTCGGTGGTGTAGATGTCCATGTCCGGGGTCACCTTATCGAACAGCGATCCGCCCAGAAAATATCCGTTCTCATAACCTTGCAGAGAGAACCCGCGCCCGTCCACGACCAGTTCGGCGCCCTGTTCCACACCGCTGTCGATGAGGCCGCAAATGCGAGCCTTCGCCTCACCCGTGATGACGGGGCCCATCTCGGCATCCGCATCGGTGGAGGGGCCGATCTTCAGGGCTTCCACCTTCGGCTTCAACGCCTTGATGAGTTTCTCACCCGTTTCGGCACCGATCGGCACAGCGACCGAGATTGCCATGCAACGCTCCCCGGCGGAGCCGTACCCCGCACCCATCAGCGCATCCGCTGCCTGATCCATATCGGCGTCAGGCATGACGATCATGTGGTTCTTGGCCCCGCCAAGTGCCTGAACACGCTTACCATTCGCCGTACCGCGGGCGTAGACATATTCAGCGATCGGGGTGGAGCCGACGAAGCTGACCGCCTTGATGTCGCGATTATCGAGCAGAGCATCGACGCACGTCTTGTCGCCATGCACGATGTTCAGCACGCCATCGGGCAGTCCCGCTTCCTTCAGCAGTTCCCACGCGAACATCGGGGCGGAGGGGTCGCGTTCCGAAGGTTTCAGCACGAAGGTATTTCCACAAGCGATTGCAATGGGATACATCCACATCGGCACCATCGCCGGGAAGTTGAACGGGGTGATCCCGGCCACCACGCCCAGCGCCTGCCGGTCGCCATAGCTGTCGATGCCGGGGCCGACATTGCGTGAGAACTCACCCTTGAGAAGTTGCGGAATGCCGCAAGCGAACTCGACCACTTCAAGGCCGCGCTGAACCTCCCCCATCGCGTCATCGTGGGTCTTTCCATGCTCACGCGACAATTCGCGGGCCAGCTTGACGGCGTTCCTGTTCAGCAGTTCCAGAAACCTGAACATGATCCGCGCGCGTTTCAGCGGCGGCGTGGCGTGCCAGGCCGGGAAAGCCGCCTTGGCGTTCGCAACGGCTTGGTTCACCTCCTCGACCGAGGACAGCGGCAGCGTTCCGACCGCCTCACCCGTGGCGGGATTATAGATGGGTTGCGTGCGGCCCGAAGTGCTGTCCGTAAAGGCTCCGCCAATCGCGTTCTGAATGCTGTAGGTCATCGTTTACTTTCGTGGTCTTGCCGGAAAATCCGGTGGCTGCCTTTGGATCGGCCAAAGGCAGGTGAAGTGTCAGGGCAAATCGCGCAGCACATCGGAAAGGGTGCCGAACAGCTGGTCGATCTCGGCCTTCGAGATGATCAGCGGCGGGCTGAGCGCGATGATATCGCCGGTGGTGCGGATCAGGATGCCCTTGTCATAGGCACGCAGAAACGCCTCGAACGCGCGGGCGGTGGGCTTGCCCTCGATAGGTGCAAGCTCAATCCCCGCGATCAGGCCGAGGTTCCGCACGTCGATGACATTGGGCAGGTCGCGCATCGAATGCGCGGCATCCTGCCAGTACTCCTCCAACTCCGCCCCACGCTGCAACAGACCCTCCTCCCGGTAGGTGTCGAGGGTGGCCAGACCCGCGGCGCAGGCCATCGGGTTGCCGGAATAGGTATAGCCGTGGAACAGCTCGATCAGGTTTTCGGGACCGTCCATGAAGGCATCGTGAATATCGGCAGTGGTCAGCACCGCGCCCATCGGGATGACACCGTTCGTCAGGCCCTTCGCCGTGGTGATCATGTCGGGCATGACATCGAATTTCTGGGCCGCGAAGGGCGCGCCGAGGCGGCCGAACCCGGTGATGACCTCATCGAAGATCAACAGGATGCCGTGCTTGTCGCAAATCGCGCGCAGGCGTTGCAGGTAGTCCTTGGGCGGCACCAGAACGCCGGTCGAACCGGCCAGCGGCTCCACGATTACGGCGGCGATGGTGGAGGGATCGTGCAGGGCGCAAATCCGCTCCAGATCGTCGGCCAGGTTGGCGCCATGCTCCGGCTGCCCCTTGGTGAAGGCGTTCTGTTCAGGCAGATGCGTGTGCGGCAAGTGATCCACCCCCGCCAGCATGGTGCCGAAATGCATCCGGTTCTTGACGATGCCGCCGACGGAGATACCGCCGAAGTTGACCCCGTGATAGCCCCGCTCGCGCCCGATCAGGCGGGTGCGCGTCCCCTCACCCCGCGCCCGGTGATAGGCGATGGCCATCTTCAACGCGGTCTCGACGCTTTCGGAACCGGAATTGGTGTAGAACACGTGTTCCATGTTGTCGGGCGCGATATCGATCAGGCGGTTGGCCAGCTCGAACGCCTTGGGGTGGCCCATCTGGAAGGCGGGGGCGTAGTCCAGTTCCGCCGTCTGGGCGGCCACGGCCTCGACGATTTTGGGCCGCGCGTGCCCCGCATTGCAACACCACAGACCCGCCGTGCCGTCCAGCACCTGCCGCCCGTCCGAGGTGGTGTAATGCATGTCCTTGGCCGCGACGAACATCCGCGGATTCTTCTTGAACTGGCGGTTCGCGGTAAACGGCATCCAGAATGCGTTGAGGTCGTTGGGCGCTACGTTCGTGCGATCCGACATGGCCGCTGATCCTTTGACTTGCGGGATTAAGCGTTGCGCCGTCTCCCGGGGCGGGTATGGTCTTTTGACCAATTGGTCAGAACGCTAGGCGGCGTCAGAAGGCCAGTCAAGCACGGGATGGAGACGGAGCAGAGATGGCCGACGGCGCGCAACGCAAACCGACCCGCATTCAGATCCAAAAGCGTGAGCTGATCCGCGAGGCGGCGCTGGATGTCTTTTCCGCCCAAGGTTTTCGCGGCGCGACGCTGGACCAAATCGCCGAGGCAGCGGGCCTGTCCAAGCCGAACCTGCTGTATTATTTCGAGAGCAAGGAGGCGATCCACGCCGAGTTGATGGACCGCCTGCTGGATACCTGGCTGAACCCCCTGCGAGAGATGGACCCAGACGGCGACCCGCTGACCGAACTGCGCGGCTATATCCAGCGCAAACTCGAAGCCTCACGCGATTATCCCCGCGAAAGCCGGCTTTTCGCCAATGAGATCCTGCAAGGTGCGCCCCGGCTTGGCTCAGAACTGTCCGGACCGCTGCGCGCTCTGGTCGAGGACAAGAGCGTCGTGTTGCGACAGTGGATGGCGCAGGGGCGGATCGTGCGAATGGATCCGCAACATCTGATCTTTGCGATCTGGGCCGTCACGCAGCACTACGCCGATTTCGACGTGCAAGTGCAGGCCGTGCTCGGCTCGAACGATGAGGCACGCTTCCACGATGCGGCCGCGACAATCGAGACGTTGTTCTTCAAGGGTCTGCTGCCGCGCTAACCTTCGTCGCGCAGCAGCATCAGCAGGGCCAGAATGGTCGCGATCACGCCGACCGCAAGCACAGGCTGCGGCCAGCCGTTGCCCAGCGCGCCCTCCCACACGATAACGACCGCCGGGGTAAGGTAAGTATAGGCCATGACCTTTGAGCTGGGCAGGCGCAAGGTCGCGAATTGCAGCAACAGGAATGTCGTCGCACTGGCGAAGATCGACAGATAGGCCAGCACCAGCCAGAAGATCGGCGGCAGGACCGTCCAATCGGTGGCCAGCGCGTCCCCTCCAGCATAGAGCGCCATCAGAACGATGGCGCCCAGCAACATCCCGAGCGTGAACACCAGTGGCGGCTCGCCCCAGTTCAGCTTTCGCACCAAGGGAGTGTAGAGCGCGTGCGCCACGACCCCGAGGAAGAAGATCGCCTCCCCCGTGCCGATGTCGAAGGCCAGCAAACGCTCCAGACTGGCATCGAAGATTACCCACAACGCCCCGGCCCCGCCCAGCATCAGCGCCGCCGCCATGCGCGGCGTCGTGCGCTGACCCAGCAGGAGATAGCCAAAGCCCGCCGACAGAATCGGCGTCAGGGTAAACATCGCCGCCGTGTTGATGGCGGAGGCCGTGCGCAAACCCACGAACATCAGGATGAAATAGATCGCGAATATCCCGCCGAGCAGCGGATAACGCCAGCTCGCCCGCAGATGCCACGCCTTGATCCGCCCCGTTACGGCGGCGATGCCCCCCAGCACCGCCGCCGCCAGGATGAATCGCACCAATGTCAGGACCGTCGGGTCCACCATTCGTGCGATCAGCCCCCCCAAACTGAACGATCCCGCAACCAGAAACGCAAAGAGCAGCATGGCCGCATGACCATGCAGCGCGTTCATTCCGCAGCGACCGCCGCCGGGTTGTTGGGATGGGTCGTCCAGTCCGCGAAACCTTCCTCGACCACTTTGCCTGTGCGCGGATCGACGCTGCCCGGGGCCATCGCCTCCATCGTGATGCAATCCTCGACCGGGCAGACATTGACGCACAGGTTGCAGGCAACGCATTCCTCATCGATCACGGTGAAGGTGCGGTCCGCGCTCATCCCGATGGCCTGATGCGAAGTATCCTCACACGCAGCGAAGCAACGTCCGCATGAAATACACAGGTCCTGATTGATCTTGGCCTTTGCCACGTAGTTGAGGTTCAAGTTCTTCCAGTCGGAACAATTCGGCACGGCGCGCCCGCTGATCGCCGCAATGGAGGTGTGGCCCTTCTCATCCATCCACTGGCTGAGGCCGGATTTCATCTCCTCCACGATCTTGAAGCCGTAGGTCATCGCCGCGGTGCAGACCTGCACGGATCCCGCGCCCAGGGCGATGAACTCCGCCGCGTCGCGCCAGGTGGTGATGCCGCCGATGCCCGAGATCGGCAGGTTGGCCGTTTCCGCGTTGCGCGCAATCTCCGCGACCATGTTCAGGGCGATGGGCTTGACCGCCGGGCCGCAATAACCGCCATGCGCGCCCTTGCCGTCGATGGTCGGTTCCGGTGCGAACAGGTCGAGGTTTACGGACGTGATCGAATTGATCGTGTTGATCAGACTGACGGCGTCGGCCCCACCGCGATAAGCAGCCTCCGCCGGTTGGCGCACATCGGTGATGTTGGGCGTCAACTTGACGATGCACGGCATCCGGGTGTTCTGCTTTACCCAGCGGGTGACCATTTCGATATATTCAGGCACCTGCCCGACGGCGGAACCCATGCCCCGCTCGGACATGCCATGCGGACAGCCGAAGTTCAGCTCCACCCCGTCGGCACCGGTATCCTCGACCAGGGGCAGGATCTGTTTCCAGGCCCATTCCTCACACGGGACCATCAGGCTGACCACCATGGCGCGATCGGGCCAGTCACGCTTGACGGCCTTGATCTCCTCCAGATTGGTTTGCAGCGGACGGTCGGTGATCAGTTCGATGTTGTTGAGGCCCAGCAACCGCCGATCCGCGCCATAGATCGCGCCGTAGCGGGGGCCGTTGACGTTGACGATATGCGGATCCAGGCCTAGCGTCTTCCACACAACGCCGCCCCAGCCGGCCTCGAACGCCCGACGCACATTGTATTCCTTGTCTGTCGGCGGCGCGGAGGCCAGCCAGAACGGGTTGGGCGATTTGATGCCCGCGAAATCGATGCTCAGATCAGCCATGGCTCAGGCTCCGTTCATCAGGGTTGCGTGAATATCCTCGGCGGCGTCGCGGCCCTCGGCCACGGCGGTCACGGTCAGGTCTTCGCCACCGGCGGCGCAGTCCCCCCCGGCCCAGACGCCTGCGCGTGAGGTGCGGCCGGGACCAGTCACCGCGATCTTGCGTCCGTCCAGATCGAGGCTCACCTCCCCCAGCGTCTGACCGATGGCCACGAACACCTGATCGGCGGCAAGGCGGAACACCTCACCCGTACCGCTCAGCCCGTCCGGCCCATCGGCCGTATATTCGAAATCGACTCCGTCAGCATGAACCGCGACCGGCTGGGCGTTGCAGATCAGGCGCACCCCCTCATGCGTGGCGTGATCCTGTTCCTTGGTACTGGCGCTCATCCGGTCCTGCCCACGGCGATAGACGATGGAGACGTTTTCCGCCCCCAGCAGACGCGACTGCACGGCAGCGTCCACCGCCGTCATGCCCCCCCCGATCACCACGACGTTGCGCCCGATGGGAACGGAGGATTTCTCTGACTGGCGCAAGGTATCGATGAACCGCACAGCATCGACAACATTGTCCAGCCCATCATCCGCCAGTCCCAGCGCATTCACGCCGCCAAGGCCGATGGACAGGAAGACCGCGTCATGCTCCTCGGCGAGGCCATCCAGCGTAATCTGCGCGCCCAGCTTCTGCTCGTGACGGAAGGTGATGCCGCCGATCTGCATCAGCCAATCGACCTCCTTCTGCGCGAAATCATCAGGCGTCTTGTAGGCCGCGATGCCGTACTCATTCAGGCCGCCGGGTTTCGGCTTCGCATCGTAGAGGACCACGTCATGGCCATGCAGGGCGAGGCGATGCGCGGCGGACAGGCCTGCGGGACCGGCACCGACGACGGCCACGGTCTTGCCAGTCGGGGCGGCGCGGCTGAACGGGTGCTTGCCCTGCCCCATCACGGTGTCGGTGGCGTAGCGTTGCAGCAGACCGATCTGCACCGGCTTGCCCTCCGCCGCCTCACGCACACAGGCCTCCTCACACAATTGTTCAGTCGGACAGACGCGGGCGCACATTCCGCCGAGGATGTTCTGGTCAAAGATTGTCTTTGCCGCCGCCTCCGGTGTGTCCGTCGCGATCTGCCGAATGAAAAGCGGGATGTCGATGGAGGTGGGACAGGCCGTGACGCAAGGTGCGTCATAGCAGAAATAGCAGCGATCCGATGCGACCTGTGCCTCGTGACGATCGAGTGGCGCATAAAGATCGCCGAAATTCTGCGTGTATTGTTGTTCGTCCAGCCTGCCTGCGGCGATGCCGTCGATCCGTGTGCCTCGGGTCAAGATCAACCTCCCTGGGTTACGATTTCAAAAATCGTTGCACAGGGTCGATTTTTTATCAATTGGTAAAAATAAGGATCATGTAAGTTGCCCCAGATGGGTTTCGATAGCGTCTCGCATGTCCGCAACGGAAAAGGGTTTGGCGACGAAGTGGTCCACCGTCTCATCCTCGGCCTCATCCCGGTACGCGTCAGATGTGGCCAGAAAAACCGGGATACGCGAAAATACAGGATGCGATTTTATCTTTCGCGCCAAATCCACGCCGCTCAACCCCGGCATGTTTAGGTCGGAAATCACCAGATCGAACTTCCGCTCCGCCATCATTTCAAGCGCGCTTTGCCCGGTCGCGGCGAGGGCAACAGACTGCACCCCGAGCCGCGAAAGGCACTGCCGCGCGAGCCCTCGCATACTTTGCTGATCGTCCACGACCAAAATCGTGAGTGAGTTTGCCGTAGGCATCAGAAATTCCTCATCATTGTCCTGCGACCTTGCCAACGGAAGGTTGCCAAAAGGTGGAGATTCGCGCTGCGATTGCAGATAAAGGCAAAATTTCATCCACAACGCCCGCCTCGACCGCTGCGCGCGGCATTCCGTAGACCACACAACTGTCACGGTCCTGCGCGATGACCGAGGACCCTGTCGCGTGCAGCTCATTCAATCCGTTCGCCCCGTCCCTGCCCATGCCGGTCAAGATCACACCGATCGTCGGCAGCCCCAATCGGGCCATCGCCGCAAACATCAGATCGGCGGATGGAGTATGCCCGAGCGGGGGCGGCGCGTCCGACAGGGTGCAGAGGAGTCCTTTCACCCCCATCACCGGCAGCAAATGTCGATGCCCCGGCGCAAATCGGATCATTCCGCGCCTCAGCCTTTCCCCATCCTTCGCGACCGCGATGTCTCGTGAGAGGCGCAGTTGCAGGCGGCTCGCCAACCTTTCAACGAAGGGGGCGGGCATGTGCTGTGTCACCACGATGGGCGGAAAATCTAGGGGCAGAGCAGGCAGGATCGTGGCCAGCGCCGCCACTCCGCCGGTGGATGCGGCGAACCCGATCAGCTCGGGTTCGGTCAATGGCCGCTCCTTTGCTACCTGACGGGAGGCTATGGCCCCGCGGGTGACACCATCCACGTGTGCTGATGCGGCAAATGTCACCGCATCCGCCAATTCGTCGCGAAACCGGGTCATGCCGTCCAGTCCGGTCGGTTTGGCCACAACCTCGACCGCACCCTTTTCGAGCGCGGTCAGCGAAGCCTCCGCCCCCGCGGAGGTCAGCGCCGACACCATGACGACGGGCAGCGGACGCTCGGCCATAATGCGATCCAGAAACATGATCCCGTTCATGTCCGGCATCTCGATATCCAGAGTCATGACGTCGGGCTGCTCCTCCTGAAGCAGGCTCTGAGCCGAGACGGCATCGTTGGCGAAAGCGATGCGCCCCACCTGCGGCATCTCCGCCAGGATGTCGCCGATCATGCGACGCATCAAACGGCTGTCATCCACCACGAGTATATAGAGCTTGCGCATAGGTCCCCCTGTCATTCGACGCGGCGATAGGTTGTCAGGCCCGCCGGTTCCAATCCGTCAGGCAAATGATGCAGGGTCTCGGAATGCCCCAGCATCAACAGCCCGCCCGGCCTCAGACGTGCGGTCAGTCTGCGCACCACGTCCTGCCGTTGGTCGGGTGCGAAATAGATCAGCGTGTTGCGACAGAAAATCGCGTCGAACTGAGCCTCGAATGGAAATGGCTCGATCAGGTTCAGCGTTCGAATCCGCATCAATGGCCGCAATTTCCGATGCGGCATGACGTTTCCGCCGCTGACTTCGAAATAAAGCCGAGAAGATAAAGGAATCTCGTCCAGCGCCTTGAGTGGATAGAGCCCGGCCCGAGCCTTCGCCAAGGCCGCCGCATCTATATCCGTTCCCAGAACCAGAAGGAGATCGCGCTTTTCCTCGCTCAACAGCGGCGCGATCGTCGTCAGGGCCGACCATGGCTCCTCGCCCGTCGAACATCCAGCAGACCAGCACCTGACGGCCCTGTCCTTGGGCAGATCCATCACGTGCCGTCGCAAACTGTCGAAATGATGCGGCTCGCGGTAGAACACCGTTACGTTCGTCGTGACCTGCGCGATCAGGTGATCCTTGTCTTCGTGTGACCCGCCTGCCTCCAATACCTCTATGTATTGTCTAAAATTCTGCCCCCGCCGCGCGGCTCGATCATGTAAAGCAGCGCAAACCGTGGCGGCATGACGCGCGCGCATGATGATGCCGAAGCGTCGGGACACCAGATCGGCAATCCTCTGCTCAGCTGGGTCAGCGGACATATATTGGGGGCTTTCAAGCATCGATCTATTCGGACAATCCGGGGTCCATGACCCGGTCGAGATCGACGATGCCGACCATCACCTCCCCCGCCATGATGATCGAGGTCAGCATGGCACGATCGTCGCCGTCACCCCGGTTGGGCGGAACGGGTTGAATGTCCGCACGTTGCAAGGTCAGAATGTCAGACACCGCATCGACGAGCAGGCCGACGCGCCGTCCCTCCGTCTGCACGATCACGATCACATTCGTATCATCCGGCGCAGGCGCCGGGGCACCGAGTCGGATGCGCAAGTCCTGGATCGACACGATCGAACCGCGCAGGTTCAATACGCCGAGATTGTGGGGGGGCTGATTCGGAAGCGAGGTCGTGCGCATCCATTGGCGGATTTCGCGCACATCCTGAATCCTGACGCCATAGGGGCGACCGTCCACGACAAAGCTCAGAAACTGGCAGGTGTCATCGCCTTCGGGACCGGTCAAATGATGCGTGTCTGCTTCTTCCAAAGGGGCTGCTTTCGAACTCATGCCGTTTCCTGTCTGTGTTTGGATTGATGCTTGAACATCAGTTTCCGCCTCTCGATCAGTGAGGGTATGTCGAGGATGAGCGCGACCCGTCCATCCCCCAGGATCGTCGCGCCAGAAACACCGGCGATGGCGCGATAGTTCTCCTCCAACCCCTTGAGCACGACCTGCCGCTGGCCGATCAGGGCATCGACGAACAGGGCAATCTGCCCGTCCGTTTCGGTATCGACCACGATGGCCATGTCACCGCGAGCGGATGTCTGCTCCCGACTGCCGAACAGATCGGCCAAGCTGTAGACCGGCAGATACTCACCGCGCCGCGCGACGAGGATTTGACCGTTGTGAAGCCGTTCGACATTGCCGTCGCGCAACTGCACAGCCTCGATCACCGTGCTGAGAGGCACGACGTAGCGTTCCTGCGCGACCTCGACGATCATTCCCTCCAGCACAGCCAGCGTCAGTGGCAAGGCGACCTGGAACCGGGTGCCCTCACCCGGTGTCGAGTGGATGAGGCAGCGCCCGCCCAGAGCCTGAATCTTGCGACGCACCACATCCATGCCCACGCCGCGACCCGAAACATTCGACACCTCCGACGCGGTGGAAAAGCCGGGAAGGAAAATCAGGTTGTCGATATCCTCCGCGGTCAGGCCATCCGCTGAGGGGATCAACCCCCGTTGCAGCGCCACATCGACGATCTTGTCGCGATTCAGGCCGCGCCCGTCGTCCTCCAGCGTTATAAGCACCCGTTCGCCGCGGTGTTGTGCGGTGAGCCGCAGCAAGCCATCGCGCGCCTTGCCTGCGGCCAAACGTTCGTCCGACGGCTCTATCCCGTGGTCCATCGCGTTGCGGATCATGTGGGTGAGTGGCTCTATCAGTTCCTCGATCACAGAGGTGTCCACCTCCGTTTCCTCCCCCGACACTTCTATACGCACTTCCCGCTCCAGAGTGGCGCTCAGATCGCGCACGATGCGGGGCATTCTGCTGAACGCGGATTTGATCGGCTGGGCGCGGATTGCCATGACGCTGTCCTGCATTTCGCGCACCTGCCGCGAGAGCGCCTCGATGCTGTGGGCGAGCGTATCCTCGACGCCATGCCGGGGCTGCGACAGCACTTGCGCGACGGCGGCCTGGGTAATCACGATCTCCCCCACCAGATTGACGAGTCGATCAATCCGGTCGAGCGGCACGCGCAGCGATTTTACATAACCTACCCCGGTGCCGCCGTCGGTGGTCGGTACACGCGCACCCTCGCTGGGCTGTGAAGTCCGCAAGGGAAGCGTTGCAGGTGCATCCGCCGTCGGCACACCGTCGATCCGCGCCGAAAGATCATAGATCGAGAAGAAGTCCCGCAAGACCGAAGGTTCGGCCTGCGCGAACGTCAGGTGCCACGTCCATGGGCAGACCATCGGATCGAGGTCCTCAAGCGGGGGCAGGTCGCCCGCGACCCGTACCTCCGTCAACCCGATGCGTCTGGCCCCTCGCAACATGCGAAGCGGATCGTGCGCGCAGGCCAGAAAATTGGGTTCGGGGCGAAACGTGACAACGATGGGTTCGCCATCTGCAGCCGGTGGTGTTTGCCCGGTTGTGTCCGCAGTGGCCACGGCGGACGGCTCAGGTTCAATGCCTACCAGCGCATCGAGAGACCGGGTGATTTGTTGCAGGACCTCGTCGCGCAGCGGAGCGTCGCTGCGGCTGTGCTCCACCAGTTCCTGCATCATATCCGACGCACGGAACAAGATCGGCAAGGTCGTATCGTCCACATCCAGGCGACCGGCGCGACAGGCGTCCATCACCGCCTCGAACCGATGAGCGAAACCGGTGAGGGCGTCCAGACCGAATGCCGCCGCCCCGCCCTTGACCGAGTGAACCGCGCGAAAGGTGGCATCCACGATATCGCGCCCGTGCTCGCCGCTGCTCATCAACGTGAGGTGGTCCTGCAACTCGGCCAGAAGTTCGTCACACTCGGTGAAGAACAGATCCTTGTAATCTTCGTCCTGATCCATCTGCGGTCACGTCAACTGATCGACGAGACCGAGGATCTGGTCGGGGTCGAAAGGTTTGCACAGCCAGCCGGTTGCATGGATACGCCGGGCCTCATCCTTGAGTTCCTGCGCGGTTTCCGTGGTGAGCAACAGCATGGGAACCAGTTGCCCCTCGGGCCGCTGGCGTGCTGCCTCGATAAATTCCAGGCCCGTCATATTGGGCATGTTCAGATCCGTGATGACGATCTCGGGCCGATGTTCGGACAGAGCGGACAGAGCCTCCACCCCATCATTGGCGGAAAAGACCGTATGCCCGCCATCCTCCAGACATTCGACCAGCATTCCCAGCATGCTACGGGTGTCGTCTACGGCCAGAACGCGTTTCATGATGTCATCTCCATCTTCATCATTTCGGCAAACAGGCCGAGGGTGGAAAAGCCGTCGACCAGCCCCTCGGACGGGCGTTGCAAGGTCAGACCGCCAGTCCGCCGCGCCGCGCTGAGCAGCACCATCACCATGGGGGTCGAGAGGACGGAAACGGCGCTGGCGTCGATAACGACCCGCGTATCGTCGGGCGCGTCGAGTATTTGCGCGCGCGTCGTGATCGCGACCTGTGCATCGGCCGTTTCCGGCAACAGAATCTCCGTCATCGCGTCCTCCTCTCACTGCCATGGGACCTGTATCGCGTCTGTTCCATAATTCTTCGTTACCAAGGGCAGAAAAACCTCGCTTCGCTTGTTTGCTGCGGTATTGGCTTACAGTCACCGAAATCTAAAAATCTGGACCTTTACATGATCTCGATCCTCGCTCGCATTCTGCTCCTGTTCACGGTGCTGGGCATCGCGCCGCTCAACGCCCATGAAATGCGACCTGCCGTCGCGACCCTGACGTCCGGGCCCGACACGCTGGAACTGGTGATAGACTTCAACCTCGAGGCTGCTCTGGCAGGAATAAGCGGGGAGCATGAGGATACGTCCGACGCGCCTGAGGCGGATCTCTACGATACCCTGCGCGCGCTGCCCCCCCAGGAACTGGAGGATATGCTGCGTGAGGCCGACATACGGTTCGTGCAACTGGATGTGGGCGATACCAGCGTGGCGTTCACGGTACAAAGCGCCGCGATTCCGCCCGTCGGCAATCTGGAGGTCGCGCGCGACAGTGTTATCACGCTGATCGCCCCCGCGCCCGCTGCCACGTCGGCGCAGATGTCATGGATCGCGGATGGCGGGCCAGCAATCATCGTCGTGGATGGGCCCGATGGCGAACCCGTCCATCAGGAATTTCTGAGCGCCGGCGCCACATCGGCTGCGTTTGACCTGACAGGAGCCGAGCGGCAGGGTTTGTGGCCGGTACTGGTGAACTACGGCGTGCACGGGTTCGAGCATATCATTCCCAAGGGCCTCGACCATATCCTGTTCGTCGTCGGCTTGTTCCTTCTGGCGGCACGGGTGCGTCCGCTGCTGGCCCAGATCACTGCGTTCACTGCGGCCCACACTGTCACGCTGGCACTGGGAACCATCGGCGTGATCAACCTGCCCCCCAGCGTCGTCGAACCGCTGATCGCGCTGTCCATCACATATGTCTGTGTCGAGAACATCTTCGCGCACAAGATGCACTGGTGGCGCCCGGTCGTGGTATTCCTGTTCGGCCTGCTGCATGGTCTGGGCTTCGCAGGCGTTCTGGGGGATGTGGGCCTGAACGGAGAACACTTCTTCGCCTCGCTGATCGCGTTCAATGTCGGGGTGGAAATCGGTCAGTTGACGGTGATCGCGCTCTGCTTCATGGCCGTCGGAATCTGGTTTCGAAACAAAAGCTGGTATCGCGCCGCGATCGTGATTCCGGGATCGGTGATTATCGGGGCCATCGGCTTCTACTGGTTCCTCGAACGAACCGTTCTTGCCTGATCTGCTCAGATCAGACCTGCGACGATCCGGCCCGCTTTACTTCGGCGGGCCGCGACACATGCTTCACCAGGCAAAGGGAGCATGACATGGAAACTGGAATTTCAACTTATCTCATCCTGTACGTGGCGACGCTGGCGGTGTTTCTGGGCATTGACTTCGTCTGGTTGAAACTGGTCGTCCTCGACATATTCGAAAGCAGGATCGGCACAATGATGCGCGACCAGCCCTTGATCGGGGTCGCAGCAGGATTTTACGCGGCCTTCGTGATCGGCATCCTGTATTTCGCCAGCGCCCCCGCAATCAATGGCGGCAGCAACTATACTGCGGTGTTCGTGAACGGCGCCATTTTGGGCCTGCTTGCCTACGGCACCTATGAATTTACCAGCATGTCGGTGATGAAAAACTGGGACTGGACCATGGTGGCGATGGACACGGCCTGGGGCGGTTTCCTCAGCGGTATCTCGGCTGTGATCGGTCTGTGGATTACGCGGCTGGTTCTCTAGCGGCACGTTCGTTGGCGCGATACTCGGCCTTGCTCTGGCCGGGCATCCCGATCCGCTGACCACCCTGTTCGTCCAGACTGGCTCGCTTGAAGGCGACATCCAGGGCGTACTTGCCCTCCGGATTGCTGATCTCCATCGTGCCGGCCAACTGCATCACGAAGGCCCGCATCAGCGGTTTGCCCATGCCCGAGCGTGGTTCGGGCGGCTCGATGGTCTCATCCTCCGGCACGGTGTTCGTGACGTTCAGTTCGACCACGTCCTCCGGGGTCAGCGTCAGGGATATCTCGATGCGCCAGTCGTCCGTTCCACGTCCCGAATAGTTCAGGGCGTTCATCATCGCCTCCGTCACCAATAGAGAGAACGGAACAGCCTGGTCGGGATGCAGATTGAACGTGGCCAGATCGGACAGGATGGTCGCGCCACTCTCCCCCGCCTTCGCGTCGGACAGATTGCTGACGATTTCGCGCACCAGCTTGTCCGCGGGCACACTGGTCAGGTTCGGCGTTTCGTAGAGCCGCTGATGCACGAGCGCGAGGCCCATCACACGTTCGCGCAGGGTGCGGATCGCCATGCGCTCCCTCTCATCCTGCGCGCCGCGCACCTGAATGTTCATGATCGAAATGATCAGCTGAAGGTTGTTCTTCACCCGGTGATAGACTTCGAGCAGAAGGACCGTCTTTTCCTCCACCAGATCGGACAGTTCCTGCTCCCCGGCATCCACGGCGCGGGCCATCTCCACGAAACTGCTGGACAGTTCCTCCAACTCACCGGATGCGCCCGCTATCGGGCGCATCGCACGCTCACGGTCGCCGCGCTTGAACGCCACGACAGATCGCTGAATGCGCTGAATGCCGGATACCACCAGCCTGCGCATGGCAAAATAGGCCAATGCGATACACAGGACCCAGACCAGACTTGGCAGCAGAATCGCTCTGAGAACGGACATCAGCGCCGCCGCACCCAGACCCCCGTCGGGTTTGGAGAACAGGCCCGCGATCTCATCCTCAACGATGGGCACGCGGGCGTAGGTCCGCACCCCGCCAAAAGCATCGACCCCTTCGAATACGATGGCTTCGTTGCTGTTTACGTAGTCATTCGACAACCCGACCGGCAGCCACCACGCCTGCTCAGTGTCCCTGACATTACGCGACAGGACCTTACCCTCATTGTCGATCAGCGCGACGTTCAAAGCGCCCTCGGCGTCATCTTCCGAGAAGACCGACATGACCTCACGCGGAACCGACAGCGAGATTGTGCCGCGCCATGTTCCATCGACGATAACCGGGTGGGAGATGATGAGGACCGCACGACTGGTCACGTTGCCCGATTCCACCACACTGACGGTCCGTCGCGGTTCCTCACGCTGAAGCAGATAGCTCTCAGACTCCGAAAGATCCCTCTCGATGGAGCTGAGGGATGAACATTTCATCAAGCCGTTCGCACCGATGAATGCCGCAAAGATGTTCCGCTCGGACTCCCCTATGAAACGTGCGAGTTCGGCCGAGCATTCCGCGCTGGTCCCGTCATAGACCATGGAATTTCGGCCCAGCGTGCGCGCGGCGCCGAAACCTTCGGCAATCTCCAGACGCTCCGTCTCCGCCGCCTGCCGCGCATCGGCCAGCAGATCGGAGGCGGCAAGGGATTTGGCCCGATCGTTGGCGCGCATCGCCTCGAAAACCGCCAATCCACCGATGGGAAGCAATGCGATGCTCAACAGGACAACGATCTGCCACGCCAATGACATTCGGTTGAAAAAGCTGGAACGGGATCGTTTCATTCCACCTCTATCTGGCAGGCATGAGAAATTACCGACGATTTGCATCTCGGGGCTTGCGATTTAACGCTTGGAATTATGCATCGTTCCAAACTTTTTGAAGATTTTGCGCTACAGTGCAAGTGATACGGTGGCCTTTCACGAAAAGCCGCTTAGATAGTGGCTTGGCCGAAATCATATCAGGCCGAAAACTACCCTAGGAGGATGGCAAGGATGCCGGACGACAGCACGATCGTTGGTCATATTGAAGAGAATTTGCCATATTTGCGGCGCTATGCCCGTGCGCTGACCGGCTCCCAAACCCGTGGTGACGCCCTGGCCGCCAGTACGCTGGAGGCTATCATCACCGATATGTCCCTGATGCGGACCGAGGGGCGTTTCCTCGTGCGGTTTTTTGCCGTGTTCCATTCGATCTGGATCGCCCAGGGCGACACGAACACCCGCGCCGATGGTGATGTCGAAGGAGAGGAGCGGATCGCCGCCGCCCGGCTCGACAAACTGACCCCACGCGCGCGTGAGGCGTTGCTGTTGAAGGTCATGGAACAATTCTCGGTCGAGGAAGTCGGTGAGATCATGGATCTGAGCGCTGAAGATGCGCGTGATCTGGTGCGCATCGGCGCCAACGAACTGGACAGCGGGCTCGCATCGAACATCATGATCGTTGAGGACGAACCCCTGATCGCAATGGATCTGGAGGCTATCGTCAGCGCTCTGGGTCACAAGGTCGTGGGCAACGCGCGCACGCATGAGGAAGCCTTGTCGATGTTCGACACGCATCAGCCCGGTCTGGTCCTGATGGACGTTCACCTGGCCGACGGTTCCAGCGGCGCGGACGCGGCAGCGGATATTCTTGAGAAATGGCCCGACCAGCCGATCATCTTCATCACCGCCTATCCCGAACGTCTGCTGACGGGCCAGCGGGCCGAGCCTGCCTTCCTGATCACCAAACCGTTCACCGAGGAACAGGTGCGCGCGACGGTCAGTCAGGCTCTGTTCTTCTCCGAGCGGACCGTTCCCGCCTAGATCGGGCCGGGGGACGAGCCAATTCAGTACGATGTCATCATCATCGGTGCCGGGGCCGCAGGATTGTTCTGCGGCCTCAATGCTGCGCGGCTGGGCAAGAGCGTGCTCGTGCTCGACCATGCGAAAGCACCAGGGGAAAAAATCCGGATCTCCGGCGGCGGGCGCTGCAATTTCACCAATCTGCACACAGCGCCCGAGAATTTTCTGAGCGGCAACAGGCACTTCGTCAAATCCGCATTGCGCCGCTATACCCAGTACGACTTCATCGAAATGATCGACGCCCACGAAATCCCGTGGCATGAAAAAACCTTGGGACAACTGTTCTGCGACGGCTCCGCCAAACAGATCGTCGCGATGCTGGTCAACGAACTGGCTAAGGCGGGGGGCGAACTGAGAACCGGCTGTGGCATCAGGACTGTCGGGCGGTCAGACGGCTTCACTCTTACCACCGAACAGGGAACGTTTCGCGGCGCGGCGCTGGTCATAGCGACCGGGGGAAAGTCGATCCCGAAGATGGGCGCCACCGGTTTCGGCTACGAGATCGCCCGACAATTCGGCCTGCCGGTGACGGATATCCGGCCTGCCCTGGTGCCGCTGACATTCGGCGAGGGCGGGTTCGGGGCACTTGCCGGGTTGAGTCTGGACGCCAGCGTCGCGGCAGGCGCGGCACGGTTCCGCGAGGGGTTGTTATTTACCCATCGCGGTTTGAGTGGGCCATCAATTCTGCAAGCGTCCTCCTACTGGCGCGAGGGGGACGGCATTCGCGTAGACGTTTTGCCCAGTGACGATGCGTTCGAGGTTCTGCGCAACGCTCGGCAGAGCGCAGGGCGTCAGACCGTGCGCACTGCATTGAGCGCTGTTCTGCCGAAACGCTTGGCGGCCTATCTGGCGCCTGAGGACGGAAATATCGCGGATCTGAACGACGCGGCACTGCGCGCGCTTGCCGACCGGCTGCACAATTGGCAACTGATCCCCAGCGGCTCCGAGGGATACCGCACGGCCGAGGTCACGCTGGGCGGCGTGGACACCGACGCGCTGGACAGCCGCACGATGGCCGCGAAATCCATGCCCGACCTGTATTTCATCGGTGAGGTCGTGGACGTCACCGGCTGGCTGGGCGGCTACAACTTTCAATGGGCCTGGTCGTCAGGCTGGGCCGCCGCGCAGGCGCTAGGCGGTCGCTGAGCAGCTCAGACCCGCAGGGGATCCGACTTTGCCAGCCGGTCGAACGCCATAAGTGAGGCGACGACCTTCGGCATCTGGTCCAGATAGATCATGTTCGGCCCGTCGGAGGGCGCGTTGTCGGGATCCTCATGCGTTTCCATGAACACCGCAGCGATGCCCAGACTGACCGCCGCGCGGGCCAGAACCGGGGCAAACTCACGCTGCCCGCCGGACGAGGCGCCCAAGCCGCCGGGCTGCGCCACGGCATGGGTGGCATCCATCACCACAGGATAGCCCGTGCGCGCCATGGTCGGCAGACCGCGCATATCCGCCACCAGATTGTTGTAGCCGAAGGTCGTGCCACGCTCACACAATAGGATTTTCTCATTCCCCGTGCTCGCCACCTTGTCCGCGACCGTGGACATTTCAGGCGGCGACAGGAACTGGCCCTTCTTGACGTTGACGCCGCGTCCGGTGCGGCCAGCCGCCAGCAGCAGGTCCGTCTGTCGGCACAGGAACGCGGGAATTTGCAGGACATCGACGATTTCGCCAACGGTTGCGCACTGATCCTCGGTATGGACGTCGGTGATGACGGGGCACCCGAACTCGGCCTGAACGGCCTCGAATATCCGTAAACCTTCGTCGATACCCAGACCCCGCTTGCCTGACAGTGAAGTGCGGTTCGCCTTGTCGAACGAGCCCTTGAAGATGAACTGCGCGCCGGCTTCGGCGCAGGCCTGCTGCATCTTTGCCGCGATCATGAACGCATGATCCCGGCTTTCCAGCTGACACGGCCCCGCGATGATGGTCAGCGGCTGATCGTTGCCGATCTTCAGATCGCGTATTTCGACGGTTTTCATCATTCAGTCCCCATAAGACATCTGCTCGCGCAGGATCGAGATCGTCAGACTAATCATCATGTAAGTCGCGAAAAAGATCACGAAGGCGAGCGCGGTATATTCGAAGGCCCGTGGATAGCTGGGCACCAGCGGACGCACCGGATTTACGGCGCGGGACAGGAACATCAACTGCTGGGACGCATCCCGACGCGCGACCTCCAGGCTTTCAACCGCGGAAGTGACCATGATGGTGCGCACTTCGAGTTCCTGTTCCGCCTGAGCCATTTCCGCGCTGATGCGCGCCAGCGAGCCGCGATCCGCCTGGGCGTTGACGATGATCTGGCGCTGCTCGGCGATCGCATCTTCCAGACGTGCAATCTCGGCGTTCAAAACGCGCATCTGTGCCTGATTCGGGCGGGCGTTGTCCTGCAAGGCGGCAAGGCTGAGGCGACGCTCCTCCAACGCGGCGGTCAGGCCGGAAATTTGCCCCTGCACCAGGCTGACCTCCAGCTCGGCGGAGAAGATGCCCCGTTGTTCCTGAAGCGTCAGAACCCGTTCATATGCCTCCTGAAGATTCGCCTGCGCGTCCTCCAAGACCAGTTGCGCACTGGCCAGCGCGTTTTGCTGGTTGCGATCGGACATGGTGTCCACGCGTTCCTCAGCCAGTTCGATCAGACGGTTCGAGATCGCAAAGGCCATATCGGGAGAGGCGGCAATCACCTCGATCCGCAAGATCCCCTCAAGTGTGTCGAATCCGATCAGCACCCGGTCCTTGTAGAACGAATAGGCCTCGTTTTCCGTGGCGTCCGCGGCCAGGCGTTGAATCGGATCAATGCTGGTTTGCGAATAATGGGCAATGATACCGAGTTCCTGATCCAGTATCCGCATCGCCTCACGCGAAGTCAGGAAATCCTGTACCGCAATCGAATCGCGCAGCAGGTTCGCGGATGCCGCCACGCCCGCCGCAGAATCTGAATTCAGCGTCGCGGCGGCCGGATTCAGCAGCACATTGGATTCCGAAGAATAAAACGGTGTCGCGTAATTGTAGTAGTAATTTCCGACCAGCACCGTCGGCAGAACGACGAAGAAGGCCAGACGCAGCCACAGCATAAGGAACCGCCGCCGCCGCCGCTGCACCAGCTCACGCTGGATTGCCTCGATTTCCGCGTCGCGGGGATCAATCTCGGTTGAGGCGGAAGCCACGGTATTGCCGACCTCGACCTTGGCGACGCCCTGCTCACGTCGTTTCGCGGGAAGCTGCTTATCCTCCTGCGCCTCTTTTTCCTTTTCGGCGCGTATCTGGGCGTTGACGACGGACATCACGTCCTGCCGTTTCTTGATCGGTGACGTGCCGCCATCGGGCGGGGGGACCTTGCCATCGCTGGCGGAATGTTCCTCCCAGCTGTCCGCCTCCGTCATCAGCTTGCGCGCTCGACGCCGGGCACGACGGGCGTTTGCTGCCGCCTTGCTCTTGTCCACGGGCTCTGCGCTCGCCTCGGCATCGGCAGGCTTGGACTGGTCCGACTGATCAGCGGGTGTAGTCATAGAACTGCTTGGCCTCTTCGAGACTGTCGTAAAATTTCAGACGTCCGTTTTTCAGGATGGCGGCCTTGTGCGCATAGGTTTCGAGTTGCTTTGGCATGTGTGACACCATCACCAGTGTCGCATGTTTGAGTCGCTGTCGAAACACCTCGCCCGCTTTGCGAACGAATTCGGCATCGGCCATGGTCGGCATCCCTTCGTCCACCAGATAGATGTCGAAATCGAGGCTGAGCAGAAGCGCCAGCGACAGGCGCCCCGCCATGCCTGACGAATAGGTGCTGACGGGCTGCTCGAAATATTCCTCCAGATTGCACATCCAGCGGCAGAATGCCTCGACATAATCGGGATCGACACCATAGAAATGCCCCGCGAAGCGCGCGTTTTCCGCGCCCGACAGGCTGGAATCCACCACCCCCATGAACCCCATGGGAAAGGAAATGCGGCTTTCGCGCAGAATAAACCCCTCATCAGGTTTGGTAATCCCCGCCATCATGTTGATCAGCGTGGTTTTTCCGGTTCCGTTCGGGGCGAGAATGCCGAGAGATTGGCCAAGCTCGATGCGAAAGGTCGCCTGGTCGAGGATCACCTTGCGGCGGACCCCCGTCCAGTACGATTTGCTCACATTGCGAAACTCGATCATCGTTGCCAGTCCCGCCCGGTTCCAGAACGGTTTATCGCCCCGATCATGAACATCCGCTTAATCGTCGTTGCCCGAAATCTTCTCGATCTTGAAGATCGCAGCAGCGCCGAATGCCACGATCGCGGCACCAAAGCTGAGAAGCGCACCCATCTTGGCTGCATCCTGAACCTGACCCGGATCGAAGGCAACCGAGGCGATAAACAGCGAAACGGTAAAGCCGATCGCCGCCACGAAGCCCAGAACGAGCAGATCCGGCAGACCCATCCCCTTGGGCAGGCCCAGTCCCATCGGTTTCGCCGCAATCCAGCCCATGATGAATATCCCAAGCGGCTTGCCCACCAGCAGACCGGCCAGAACCAGCCATGTCGCATCGCCGACCGCGTTGAACAACACGCCCGCATTGGCCAGGCCGAAGAACAGCAGCACGACCTCGACCGGGCCCTTCATCGCATGTTCCAGCGTGTTGAGCAGGTCGGTCAGGTGACGTTCTGCCTCGGCAAAGATACCGAATGCGCGGTCGGCATGCGGGATCGTCGGCACGATCGGCAGCAGACCCAACGCGGGATGGATCCCTGCGCGCATGAAGCCATACCAGCTGAGGCAGCCCGCGATCACATAGGGCCAGACGCCCAGCTTCTCACGCATCCAGGTGGAATTGGGGCGATGCTGCTTGTGCCGGTCCAGCCGACGGGGGATCGAGTTGAAGGCGAAGAACACCACAACCGCCGCCGCCAGTGACAGCAGCAACCATTCCGGTGCCAGTTCACCCGACGGGTAGAAGACAGCCAGAATGATCAATCCCGCCGCATCGTCGGCAATCGCCAGCAGCAGCAGGAAACCCACCGCCGGGTGACCGGCACCAAAGATAAGCCGCCCGATAAGATAGGAAAACGCGATATCCGTCGCTGTCGGAATCGCCCAGCCATTCGCCACCGCCTGATAGGTATCCGTGCCCATCAGCAACGCCAGACCCAGATAGACCGCAATCGGGCCGAACATACCGCCCGAAGTGGCGATCAGCGGCGTCAGCGCCTTCTTACCGCGCAACGATCCGTCCTTGAGCGCGATGGCCTCCCAGACCTCCTTGCCCGCGATGGCAAAGAACATCGCCATAAGCAGGTCGTTGACAAGATAATGCAGCGTCAGCGTCCGGTAGCCATCATGCAAGTACCCAATCGGCGCATGATCCCAGAGCGGGTATTCGACGAAGTGATGGTAACTGTCGTAATCGATGTTGGCCCACCCCAACGCGAGCAATGCACCAAGGATGAGAAGAAGCGAATATTCGCTCAGATAGTTCCAGACGCGATACATCTATGGCCCCTTGATCAAATCGGTTTCGATACCCGGATTATCAAGTCATGCCTGATCTCGCAATGCGCGGTATGGTGCCTATCTTGAACTTGATGAGCCCCGACGCCCCCGCCCTGTTCGCCCGCCTGCGCAACTGCCGCCTGTGCACGGGGCGTTTTGCCGCCACGGCCAGCGCACATGCGCCGCGCCCTATCGTGCGGCTGCACCCGGATGCACCGATCGTTATTATTTCGCAGGCACCGGGCCGGCAGGCGCATCTGTCGGGCATACCGTTCGACGATGCGTCGGGTCGGCGACTGCGCGACTGGATGGGGATGGAGGAGGCGGAGTTCTTTGCACCCCGCACCATCTCCATCGCGCCCATGGGGTTCTGCTTTCCGGGCAACGATGCGGCGGGCGGTGATCTGCCGCCCCCCGCGATCTGTCGCAAAACATGGCACGCCCCGGTGATGGCGGCGCTGCCGGGTCGGCGTCTGACGCTGGTCGTCGGCGCGATGGCGCAGCGCGTGATGCTGGGCGCGCGGGCGATGACGCCGACCGTACGCGCGTGGCGCGACATGCCCGCCGGCACCTATCCCCTGCCGCATCCCAGTTGGCGCAACACACCGTGGCTGCGCAGGAACCCGTGGTTCGAGGCGGAGTTGCTGCCGCATCTGCGACGCGACGTAGCCCGGGTGCTGAACGAAGGGGTGTCGAATGGCTGAACTGTCCGAACTGGTGGATCAGGCCGAGCGTTGCACCCTGTGCGCCGAACGATTCGCGGCCACGCGCACTGCGCACCGGCCCCGCCCCGTCGTCTGGCTGTCAAACCGCGCACCGATCCTGATCGCGGGTCAGGCACCGGGTGCGCGTGTGCACGCCTCGGGCTTGCCGTTCGACGACCGCTCCGGCGACAGGCTGCGCGACTGGCTGGGGGTGGAGCGACCTGATTTCTACGACCAGGACAAGTTCGCGATCCTGCCCATGGCATTCTGCTTTCCGGGTTATGACGCGAAGGGTTCCGACCTGCCACCGCCCAAGATATGCGCCGCGACCTGGCGCGCACCGGCAATGATGGCGATGCCGCAGGTCCGGGTAAGGGTGCTGATAGGCGGCTACGCGCAGAAATGGCATCTGGGCACCCGGCAGAACGTGACGCAGACCGTGGAAAGCTGGCGCGATCACCCGGACGGCACCTTCGCCCTGCCCCATCCAAGCTGGCGCAACACCGGCTGGCTGCGGCGCCACCCGTGGTTCGAGCGCGATGTCGTTCCGCGCCTGCGCGACGCGGTGTCCCTTGCACTGGACGGGCGCGCCTGACACATCTCACTTATGACAGAGATTACGCCCCTCGACTCCGCCCATATCGACGCCGAAGCAGATGAGGCCCGCCGCCCGCGCTTCTGGTCACGCCTGCTGGAAACGGAACTGTTCGTGCCGTTGGAGGAAGAAGCACAGGGCGAGACGATCCGCCCCGTCATCCTCGACACGGCCGAGGGGCGCATCGCGCTGGCCTTCGACCGGGAGGTCCGGTTGGTGGACTTCATGGAGGGGCCGTCCGAATTCGCCGCCATGTCGGGACGTCGGCTGATCAAACTGCTGGTCGAACAGGACATCGCCCTCGCCCTGAATCTGGGCGGTGCACCGTCCGAAACGATCCTGCCGGTGGATGCGCTGCGGTGGGCGGTGGATCGCTTGACCGATCTGACCGTGGTGCGTGAAGCCTCCGTGCGGGACGTCAACCGGCCGCAGAATGTGCCGGACGTGCTGCTCGACGCCATCGCAGAAAAGCTGCCCACCCTCGAAGGGCTGGCGCGCGAAAGCTGGCTGGTCGGCGTGACATATCGCGACGGCACGCAGGGCCACATGCTGGCCGTGATCGACGCTCTGCCCCCGGCCCGCGACGCCATCGCGGACGCCCTGTCCGAGGCGCTGCGCCTGTCGGGGCTGGACGCGGGGCAGCTCGACATCGTCTTTCTGGATGAGGGAGCCAAGGCCCTGCCTGCCCTGCGGTCCAAGGGGCTGGGATTCGAAATCCCGCAACGCCACGAGGCCGTACGCGAGGTGACGGCCCCCGGCAGCGATCCCGACAAGCCGCCAATCCTACGCTGATCCTGCGATGATCCTGGGATGATCCTGGGATAACGCCCTTACGCCGAGGGTTTCACACTGGACGTGACGTAGTTCACGCTGAGGTCGCGCGGGTCCAGCGACCAGTCCCAGCGGGCGAAGTTGAACTTGAACCCGGTGCGGTCCACCGGCTCCAACCCCGCGCCGCGCAGCAGGCTGAACAGCTCGTCCGGCGTGATGAACTTGGAATGCTCATGCGTACCTTTGGGCAACCAGCGCATGATCTGCTCCGCCCCGAGGATGGCGAACAGGAAACTCTTGGGGTTGCGGTTGAGGGTGGAGCAGACCATCAGCCCGCCGGGCTTGAGCAATTCCTGACAGGTGCGAAGGAAACTGGCGGGGTCCTCGACATGTTCGACCACCTCCATGTTCAGGACGACGTCGAACAGCTCCCCCTCGGCGGCCATGGCCTCCGCCGTGGTGTGGCGATAATCGATCTGCAGCCCGGATTGCTCGGCGTGCACGCGTGCGACGGGGATGTTGCGCTCCGCCGCGTCGGCACCGACAACCGTGGCACCCAGGCGGGCCATCGGTTCGGCCAGCAGGCCCCCGCCGCACCCGATATCGAGGATGCGCAAACCGGCGAAGGGCTGCTCCTCACTCAGATCGCGCCCGAACTCCGCCGCGATCTGGCGGGTGATATAGTCCAGCCGGGTGGGGTTGAGCATGTGAAGCGGCTTGAACTTGCCCCCCTCATCCCACCATTCATCGGCCATCGCCTGAAATTTAGCGATCTCTCCGTCGTTCACGCTACTTTGTGGCGCAGTGGATGCAGACATGATTATCACCTTCGATGAGTTTTAATCTCCGTTGCAGTAGGACATAATGCGAAAATGCGTGAACACGGAAGTCGAAATAGCGCGCCCTATCGGCGCAGCCTCTATCCCCCCCGCGAACCGACGGCGCAGTTGGCGTTGGAGGTGTCGGGCGGTCATCGGTTATATGTCGAGCAATCGGGCCGCGCCGACGGTGTGCCCGTCGTGGTCTTGCACGGGGGACCGGGGGGCGGATGCAGCCCGGCGATGCGCCGCTTTTTCGATCCGCAGCATTACCGCTCGATCCTGTTCGATCAACGCGGCTGCGGCCGGTCCACCCCCCATGCCAGCGTTCAGAACAACACCACCCACGATCTGATCGAGGATATCGAGCGTATTCGTGAACATCTCGGCATCGACCGCTGGTATGTGTTCGGCGGCAGCTGGGGGGCGACACTGGCGCTGCTCTATGCGCAGGCCCATCCCGCCCGGGTGCGCGGTCTGATTCTGCGGGGCGTGTTTTTGATGACCACACCCGAGCTGGACTGGTTCTACAACGGCGGCGTCGCCCGTTTCTGGCCCGAGGAATGGGAACGCTTCACCGGACTGATCCCGGAGGACGAGCGCCACGACATGATCGCGGCCTATCGCCGCCGCCTGTTCGGAGAGGATCGCGCCGAGCAGGTGCGCTATGCCCGCGCATGGGCCGCGTGGGAATCGAATCTGGCCGCATTGGAAAGCTACGGGCGTTCCTCCGGCGGGTCGGGTGAATATGCCCGCGCCTTCAGCCGGATCGAGAATCACTACTTCAGCAATCGCGGCTGGATTCGTGAGGGCCAGATCCTGGCCGAGGTCGGGCAGCTCAAGGGCATCCCCGGTTATATCGTGCAGGGCCGCTATGACATGGTCTGTCCGCCGATCGGAGCATGGTCGCTGCATCAGGCCTGGCCGGATTCCGAATTGCGCTCGATCAGAACAGCGGGCCACGCCCTGTCCGAACCGGGCATCACCGCCGAACTGGTTGCCGTGATGGAGGAGTTGAAAGAAGTCGAGCACACGAATGCGTGACATATTGCATCGGGGCTGGACCCGCCTGCGGAATTTAACTGCATTGTCACCTGCTCGCTGAAACTTCCTCGGAACGACTTATCGACTGGGGAGTTATGGCAGAGACAACTTAAATTAAGGGGGATGCCTTTATGTCTATCGCTTTGAAAACCACCAGCGCACTTCTGGTCGCAGGCTTCACGCTCACCGCTTGTGCCGAGGGCTCGATGTCCACCGGCCCGAACGCCAACCGCAACCAGGGCGCTCTGGTAGGTGCCGCACTGGGCGCAGCCGCAGGTCAGGCCATCGGTGGCGACACGCAAGGTACGCTGATCGGTGCCGCCGTGGGCGCAGCTGCTGGTGGCGGCGTTGGTGTGGCACTTGATCGGCAGGAGCAAGAACTGCGCCGCGATCTGGCCAATTCCGGCGTAGGCATTCAGAATACCGGCGATCAACTCGTCGTGACCCTGCCCGAATCGATCAGCTTCGCAACCGACAGTGCGACCGTCGCGCCCGGCTTCCAGAACCAGCTGTCCGTCGTGGCGAACAGCCTGCGGAACTATCCGGGTTCCTCCGTGCGCATTACCGGTCACACCGATTCCTCGGGTGAGGCGTCCTATAACCAGCGTCTGTCCGAGCGTCGCGCGCAGGCCGTTGCGAACGTGCTGGTCGCCAATGGCGTATCCCAGAACCGCTTGGTGGTTTCCGGCGCGGGTGAAACGCAGCCGATCGCATCCAACGGGACATCCTCGGGCCGCGCGCAGAACCGTCGCGTGGAACTGGTCATCACGCCGAACGGCTGATCCATTCCCGACTGATACGAAGGCCCGGCTGATCCCTCAGCCGGGCCTTTTTCATGCCTGACGTCCTCAGACGGAGGTTTCGGACACGCCACCATGTGCGGCGGACCAGTCCAGCGGCGCGTTCAGGAACGCCTCAACCGCATCGAGTGTTGCCGTGTCGAAATGGCCCTGCACGCGCGCCTCGGCCAACACGTCCCACCATGTGGCCAGCCAGTGCAATTCCAGACCATGCTCCCGCAGCTTATCCGGCGCATCCGCGAAGATATCGTAATAGAACACGACGACGGTGTGATCGCATTTGGCGCCCGCCTTGCGGATTGCCTCGGCGAACTTGACCTTGGAGCCGCCATCGGTGGTCAGATCCTCGACCAGCAGGACGCGCTGATCTTCCTCGATCAGACCTTCGATCTGCGCATCACGACCGAAGCCCTTGGGCTTCTTGCGCACATATTGCATCGGCAGGGCCATACGCTCCGCGATCCAGGCGGCGAAGGGGATGCCCGCAGTCTCCCCCCCTGCGACGGCATCGAACGCCTCGAACCCGGCATTTCGGTACAGTTTCGCCACCGCGAAATCCATCAGCGCGCCGCGGATACGGGGGAAGGAAATCAGCTTTCGGCAATCGATATAGACCGGCGCGGCGATGCCGGAGGTAAAGATATACGGCTCATCCGCGCGGAAATGCACCGCACCGATTTCGAGCAGCATTCGCGCCGTCAGTCGCGCCATCTCCGCGTCGGAGGGATAGGAATTCTGGAACATCTGGGGTCCTTTCACAGCGCCGGTTGGCGGGGTGGCGGAATGGGTCAGCGGCGCACGCGCCATTCGATATCGAAACCGGGGTCGAAGAGGGTGACGGGACCGGCGCCCGTCTCGATCCGCGCGGGAAAATTGCCGGGCTTTTTCTCCAGCACTATCTGCGATTCATTGGGAGCCAACCCGTACCAGGCCGGACCGTTGAGTGAGGTGAACGCTTCGAGCTGGTCCAGCGCGCCCTCCTGCTCAAACACCTGCGCCAGCAATGGCATGGTGTTGCTGGCGGAGAAGACGCCGGCACAGCCGCAGCCGGTCTCCTTGGCCGCGTCCACATGTGGCGCGCTGTCCGTCCCGAGGAAGAACCGCGCATCGCCCGAGGTCGCCGCCTGACGCAAGGCCGTGCGATGCGCCGCACGTTTGACGATGGGCAGGCAATAGTAATGGGGCCGAATGCCCCCGACCAGCATGTGATTGCGGTCGATAATCAGGTGATGCGTGGTGATCGTACAGGCCAGATTGGTATCCGCCCCGCGCACATAATCCACCCCGTCGCTGGTCGTGACATGCTCCAGCGTGACCTTCAGTTCCGGCAGGCGAGCGCGCAGCGGGTCCAGCACAGTCTCCAGAAACACCGCCTCCCGGTCGAAGATGTCCACCTCGGGATCGGTGACTTCGCCGTGCACGCACAGGGGCAGCCCGACTTCGGCCATACGCTCCAGCACGGGCATGACCTTCTCGATATCGCGCACACCGCTGTCGGAATTGGTGGTCGCCCCCGCCGGGTACAGTTTGACCGCCGTGATCATACCGGATCGTGCGGTCTCGGCCAGATCGTCGGGGTCGGTCCCCTCGGTCAGGTAGAGGGTCATCAGCGGGGTGAAATCCGCGCCCGGCGGCAGGGCCGCGACGATCCGATCACGATAGGCGGCAGCATCCGCGCCGGTCACGACGGGGGGCACCAGATTTGGCATGATGATCGCACGCGCGAAATCCCGGGCGCTTTCCGGCACGATCCCCTGCAACATCGCGCCATCGCGCAGGTGTAGGTGCCAGTCATCGGGGCGGCGCAGGGTAATGTGCATCGGGCTCTCCAGTCAGGTGCGGCTAAGTAGCACCCTCGCAACCGATCACGCAATCGCGCGTTGTTGTGGTGTCGGACAGCGCGATCCTTATCTGTCTGATTATGAAGGCGGAGACCCGGTATGTTGCTGAAACTCACACCCCTGATAGCCGTTACGGCATTAAGCGCATGGGATTCCGTCATTGACCGTTCAATCCGGTCAATTCCATCCTCGTGAACCCGAAACCTGGCCTCGGCTGTGTAAGCTGGCCTTCGTTCGGACTTCACGGGGGGGATGCACGATTCGTCGGGCCAGAGGCAAGTTGTAGCCCTCTTGCCGCTGCGTTTCGGTTTACTCGACCTGACGTGCACGTAAGTTGAGACGAACGGGTCGCAAAGGCCCATACGCCTTCAGGGAGCATGCCATGTCCAATTATCCTCATCTGCTCGAACCGCTCGATCTGGGTTTCACGACGCTGAAGAACCGCGCGATCATGGGGTCCATGCATACCGGGCTGGAGGAAGTGGGAGATTTCGACCGCGTGGCCGCCTATTTCGCGGAACGGGCCGAAGGGGGCGCCGCGCTGATCGTCACCGGCGGCATGGCACCGAACGAGGAAGGCGCCGTTCTGCCGGGCGGGGCTGGGCTGTTCTCGGACGAGGATATGGCCAACAACCGCAAGGTCGTGGACGCGGTTCACGGCAAGGGCGGCAAGATCGCGATGCAGATCCTGCATGCCGGACGCTACGCCTACACCCACAAATGCGTCGCACCCTCCCCCATCAAATCCCCGATCAGTCCCTTCCCCCCGGCGGAGCTGGACGAGGACGGCATCGAAAAGCAGATCGCGGATATCGTCACCTGCGCCACCCGTGCCCAGGAATGCGGCTATGACGGGGTCGAGATCATGGGCTCCGAGGGATATTTCCTCAACCAGTTCCTAGTGACGCACACCAACAAGCGCACGGACCGCTGGGGCGGCAGCTACGAGAACCGGATGCGTCTGCCGGTGGAGGTCGTGCGCCGCGTGCGGCAGGCCGTCGGCACGGATTTCATCATCATCTATCGCCTCAGCATGATCGACCTGATCCCCAACGGCTCCACATGGCAGGAGGTCGTCACACTGGCCAAGGCGGTCGAGGCGGCAGGCGCTACCATCATCAATACCGGCATCGGCTGGCACGAGGCCAGGGTGCCGACCATCGCCACCTCCGTCCCGCGCGGCGCGTTCACCTGGGTCACGAAGAAGCTGATGGGCGAGGTGTCGATTCCGCTGATTACCTCGAACCGCATCAACAATCCCGAAACGGCGGAGGGGGTTCTGGCCGATGGCTGCGCGGATATGGTCAGCATGGCACGGCCCTGGCTGGCCGATGGGCATTTCATGTGCAAGACGGCGGAGGGTAAGGCCGATCAGATCAACATCTGCATCGCGTGCAATCAGGCCTGTCTGGACCACACCTTCGCAATGAAGCTGACCAGCTGTCTGGTCAATCCGCGTGCCTGTCATGAAACCGTGCTGAATTACGAACCGGTCAGCACCGCGAAATCCATCGCCGTCGTCGGCGCGGGCCCGGCGGGCCTGTCCACCGCCCTCGTCGCGGCGGAACGCGGTCACAGGGTCACGCTGTTCGAGAAGGATGCGGAAATCGGCGGCCAGTTGAACATGGCCAAGCAGATCCCCGGCAAGGAGGAATTCTGGCACATGGTGGACTATTTCCGCCGGATGCTGGATGTGCACGGCGTCGATGTCCGCTTGCAGACGGAGGCAACGGTCGAGAACCTCTCCGATTTTGATGAGGTCGTGATCGCCACCGGCGTGTTGCCGCGTGATCCGCAGATCGAGGGGCAAGACGGCGACAACGTCGTCAGCTACGTGGACGTGCTGCGCGGCACCGCCGAAGTCGGGGAGCGTGTCGCGGTGATCGGCGCTGGCGGCATCGGCTTCGACGTGTCGGAATTCCTGTCGCAAAAGGGAGAAAGCCCGACCCTGCATCTGGATGAGTGGCTGGCGGAATGGGGCGTCGGCGATCCCGCGAACGTTGCGGGTGGCCTGCGGCCCGAAGGTCCGCAACCTCAGGACCCCGCCCGCGCCATCACCATGATGCAGCGCAAGGCCAGGAAACCCGGTGCCGGTCTGGGCAAGACCACCGGCTGGATCCACCGCGCCGCGTTGAAGATGAAGGACGTGCAGATGGTCGCCGGCGTAAATTACGAGCGGATCGGCCCGCAGGGCATTCAGGTCTCCTCCGGCGAGGCGCACGAAAATCCCCGCTGGGTCGAGGTTGACACCGTGGTGATGTGCGCCGGGCAGGTCAGCTTCCGTGATCTGGCCGATCAGTTACAGGCAGTTGGCCGCACCGTGCACGTGATCGGCGGCGCGGACGTGGCTGCAGAACTGGACGCAAAGCGCGCGATCAAACAGGGCTCGGAACTGGCCGCATCGCTGTAATCCAGCCGCCCCGACAGGACAGCTGGAACGACAGGGCGCGGGATCGGTTCCCCGCCACGATCCGCTTTGCTGTGGGGGCTGCTACACCCGCACCGCCGTCAGCAGATATTCCACATTGCCATCGGACCCCGTGATCGGGCTGGTGGTGCTGCGCATATCGCCCCAGCCCGCCGCCGCCAGGAATGCCTCGATCCGGGACAGGGCACCGGCCCGCGCGGTGTCGTCTGTGACGATGCCGCCCTTGCCCACATGGGCACGGCCCACCTCGAACTGCGGTTTGACCAAAGCCACCAGCCGCGCACCGGGTTTGGCGAGGGTCAGGGCCGCGGGCAGCGCCTTCTCCAGCGAGATGAAGCTGACATCGGTCACGATCCAATCCAGCGGCGGCAGCAGGCCCGGCGTGATATCCTTCGCATTCACCCCGTCCAGCCGCACGACCCGTGGGTCGCCAGCAACATCCGCGTGCAACTGGTCCCGCCCAACATCCAGCGCAAAGACCCGCGCCGCGCCATGCGTCAGCAACACCTGCGTAAACCCTCCGGTAGAGGCGCCCAGATCGAGGCAATCGCCCTGCGGTTTCAGATCGAAAACCTCCACCGCGTGAACCAGCTTCAATGCAGCGCGGCTGACCCATGGGATTGGATCGTGGGTCAGCTTCAGTACGTCATCCGCAGCGACCTTGGCCGAGGCCTTGCCCGCCGGACGCCCGTTCACCGATACGACACCCGCGTCGATCAGTTGCGCAGCACGGGATCGGCTTTGCGTCAGCCCCCGCGCCACCAGCGCCTGATCCAGACGCATCATGCCCTACAGCCCCGGCTTGGCCCGCAGGTGCGGGTTCGCCCGTCGCTGGGTATCGCCGAAAGTGTCGCGCCTGCCATCATGGCTCCATCCCGGGTTTCTGCTGGCCGTTCCAGCGTCGCGTCGCGCAGAATAGAGAGATATTCGTGAAGCGCGACCCGGATCGGATTGAAACGGCTCCGATTGTGCACACGCCCGCAAATCCGGGCAATCCTCCTCTGGCACGAAGGGCGGAACCTCCGGGTCCAAAATAATCAACCTGCCAGCATAGCTCGCCGCAAGGGCACGGTTGCCCGCAAACCGGCCCCGGCGCATCATCGCGAAAATCAGTGAGGAACCCTTGATGACCCCCTATGACATGATCCGCGCGCATCTGAGCCAGTCGATCCCCTTCGCAGCACATGCGGGCGTGCAGATCACATCGGTCGGTGATGGTGTGGCGGAGGCGATCCTGCCCGCCACGGCGGAGACCTGCAATCACATCGGCACGCCACATGCCGGGGCGGTCTTTACACTGGGCGAAACGGCCAGCGGCGGGGCGGCCGCCGGTGCGCTGGCGCCGGTTATCCTGCAATCGCGCCCCGTCGCGGCAGAGGCCCGGATCAGCTATCTGGCGCTGGCAAAGGGACAGTTGACCGCCACCGCCCGCACTTCAATCCCCAGTGCGCAGGCACTGGAAACTCTGAACACCCAGGGTCGCGTCAAATTCAATGTAATCGTGGACATCACGGATGAAACCGGCACCAAGGTCAACGAAATGACCGTGGCTTGGCATGTCACTCCCGCCAGGACCTGACAGGTCACAGCGCGGAAGGCTTATGCATACACGCGCCGCGCGTGGCTTTCACTTTCCGAAATATCCGCGCCGCAGGCATCCTACCGACGTCTGGAGCGTGTGCTTTTATTTCCCCGCGCGCCCGTCACGACCGGCGTGTTGTCGCGGTTTTCGTCCGATAGCTTGCGCCAGCGATCCAACCGCGCCGGGTCCAGCGTTCCATCCGCGATTGCGAATTGGACAGCGCATCCGGGCTCATGCGCATGGGTGCAGTCGCGAAACCGGCACCGGGGGGCCAGTTCGGTAATCTCCGCGAACACGATATCCAGCCCGTCGGCCACATCGCTGACATGCAGGGTGCGCATTCCCGGCGTATCGATGACCAGACCACCGCCCGCGATCGGGTGCAGGGAGCGGGCCGTGGTCGTGTGCCGACCCTTGGCGTCACCCTCACGAATGCCGCCGGTGGCCTGTGCGTCCGCGTCCGATTTCCGGGTCAGGGTGTTGAGCAATGTCGATTTGCCAACGCCCGAGGAACCGACCAGCGCCACCGTCTGCCCCGCGCCACACCATGGTGACAGGATCGCGGTCGCCTCCACCGACTTTGCGTTCAGGCTGACAACGGCCAAATCGCGCTGCAACGCTGCGGCTTCGATCTGATAGGAGGCTGCGTCCATCACCTTATCCGCCTTGGTCAGAACGATCACCGGGCGGGTGCCAGCCTCGTTCGACAGGGCCAGATAGCGCTCCAGCCGGGCAGGATTGAAATCATCGTTGCACGAGGTGACGATGAACAGCGTGTCCACGTTCGCCGCGATCAATTGCTGCGCCCGCGCGCCCTCGGTGCGCCGCAGAAGCAAGGTGCGTCTGTCGAGACGCCGCACGACGGTGGCATCCCCGACACCCAGCAGCACCCAGTCGCCGACCGCGAAATCCGTTGTCTTCATTGGCGAAGGAAGGATAAGCCGCATCTGTCCCAAGGCGGTCTCAGCCCCGATGCGCGACCGATGGACCGTCGCGATACGGGCCGGCAGCAGACCAGTTTCCCCCTCCCCAACCTGATCCGCGAAGAACGCGGACCATCCGAGATCGGCAAGAGAAACAGCATGGGGACCGGACGAAATCGACATATCCGCCTTGATGATCCGGGCACCCGTGCGATGCAAGCGTTTCCGATACTCGGCCACATAGCACAGGCGGGTCATGTCCCGTCAGGGTGCTACAGTATCATGTCAGCAATATCATGGTGCCCGCTGCCGGACTCGAACCGGCACGGCCTGAGGCCGGGAGATTTTAAGTCTCATGTGTCTACCAATTCCACCAAGCGGGCAGGCCTTGTTTGTGTCGCCTGCCTGCGCGGCGGGGTCAAGCGAGTTGGCGCAGTTCGACCATCGCCGCTTCGAGCAGGGCGGCATCCGTACAGCGGGCCACGATATTGACGACGAAACCGCCGTTCACAACGCGCGGATACGAGCCGATGGAGACATCGGGATGCCGGCAGGCGATTTTTGCCAGCGGACCGGCCAGAGCCCCCTCCCCCTTTTCGATCAGCACATCGTCGGACAGCATCGGCACACCCCCGGTCAGGGTCGGCATGACGCTTTCCACCATGCAGGCAAAGACCTTGGGCACGCCCGCCATCACGTGCACATTGCCCAGGGTAAAGCCGGGTGCCTTGCTGACCGGGTTGTCGATCAGGGTCGCCCCGTCGGGGATGCGGGCCATGCGCAGGCGGGCCTCGTTCAGATCGCGCTCCGGATTGACGTAGTTCGTGGCGAGGATCGCACGGGCATCGTCGCGGACCGAAATCCCGACACCGAAGGCCTGCGCGATGCAATCGGCGGTAATATCGTCATGGGTCGGTCCGATGCCGCCGGAGGTAAAGACATTGTCCACCTGTCCGCGCAGCGCATTCACGGTGCCGACGATGGTATCCACGTCATCGGGTATCATCCGCACCTCGCTCAGCGCGATGCCGCGCGCGCCCAGTGCCTTGGCCAGTACCTGAACGTTCACGTCCTGTGTCCGGCCGGACAGAATTTCGTCTCCGATCACGATCATTGCGGCTGTGGGCATGGTGCGGTTCCTTCATCTGCGATAGGCGGGGGAATGGAATTCGATCCCCCTTTGATCCCGGCTGTCCTGATCCGCAGGTATAAGCGGTTCCTTGCCGATGTCATCCTGCCTGATGGTCGCGAGGTGACGGTGCACTGCGCCAATCCCGGCCGCATGATCGGCGTGGCGCGGACGGGCGCGAAGATCTGGCTGCAACCCAGCACCAATCCCAGGCGCAAGCTGCAATGGTCCTGGATGCTGACCGAGGTGGAGGGCGGCGGCCTGTCAGGTATCGACACCGGCCTGCCAAACCGCATCGTCGGTGATGCCCTGCGCGCCGGTCAGATCGCGGAGGTTGCCGCCTATACCGGCATCCGCGCCGAGGTGCCCTATGCCGATCGCAGCCGCGTGGATTTCCTGTTGAGCGAACCGGGACTGCCCGATCTGTATCTGGAGGTAAAGAACGTGCATCTGAGCCGGGATGGCACGCTGGCCGAGTTTCCCGACTGCGTGACCGCGCGGGGCACGCGGCATCTGGGCGACCTGATGCAGATGGTGGATCGGGGGCACAGGGCGGTGATGCTATACGTCGTACAACGAACCGATTGCGATGCGGTGAGCTTCGCCGCCGATCTGGATCCCGCCTATGCTGCAAAAGCGGCGGAGGCAGCGGCGGCGGGGGTTCGGATGATCGCCCGCGCCACGCAGATTTCCACCGCAGGCATAAGTCTGGGCCGCGCCCTGCCTGTCATCCTGCAATAAAAGCTCCTATATGAGAGAAGATCGAATCCCCGAGGACCGCACCATGAACCGAGCCGATACCGCACTGTCCATCCCGACGAACCGCGACGGGATCTATATCCACTCCGCCGAAATGTTCGACGGGATGCGAAAGGCCGGACGGCTGGCGGCGGAAATCCTCGACGAAATCGGGCCGCATGTGGTGCCGGGCGTCAGCACCGCCACGCTAGATCAGGTCATCCAGGATCGTATCGTCGCCGCAGGCGCGACCTCGGCCACTATCGGGTACAAGGGGTATCAACACGCCTCGTGCATCTCGATCAACCATGTGGTCTGCCACGGCATTCCGGGGCCGAAGGTCCTGCGCGACGGCGATATCCTGAACATCGACGTGACCGTGATCGTCGATGGTTGGTACGGCGACACCAGCCGGATGTATTGGGCAGGCAAGCCCAGCCGCAAGGCGGAGCGGCTGATCCAGATCACTCACGACGCCCTGATGCAGGGGATCGCAGCCGTCAAGCCCGGCAACACCTTCGGCGATATCGGCCACGTCATTCAGCGCTTCGCCGAGGCGCAGCGATGCTCGGTCGTGCGGGATTTCTGCGGTCACGGGCTGGGCCGCCAGTTCCATTCCGCGCCCAACGTGCTGCATTACGGTCGTGCCGGCGCGGGGGCGAAGCTGGAACCCGGCATGTTCTTCACGATTGAACCGATGGTGAATCTCGGACGGCCCGAGACGAAAATTCTGGCCGACGAATGGACCGCCGTAACCAAGGACAGATCGCTCAGCGCGCAATACGAACATTCCATCGGCGTGACGGAGGAAGGCTGCGAGATCTTCACCCTGTCACCGGCAAATGTTTACGCTCCCAACTTCTCGATCTGAGATATCCCGTTTCTGGTTAAGGTTCGGTTAACCACTGCGCCCCATGTTGAAACGCATGAGTGCGCGACCGCCCCTTCCCGGATTCTCGGAAATGCCGCTGCCAACGATGGGGGCCGCGCGGCCCGACCAGATGAACCACCGTGCGCGCCTGCGTGAACGGTTCATGCAGGGCGGGGCGGCGGCGCTGCCGGATTACGAATTGCTGGAACTGGTGCTGTTTCGCGCAATCCCGCGGCGCGACGTAAAACCACTGGCCAAGGCGTTGATCGCGCGGTTCGGCGGCTTCAACGCCGTTATCTCCGCCCCGCCCGCCCGGTTGACCGAGGTTCAGGGCGTCGGCTCCGCCGTTGTGCAGGAGCTAAAGATCGTGGAGGCCGCCGCCCATCGTCTGGCCCAAACCCGCGTGGCGAAAAAGAACGTGCTGGGCAGTTGGGACGCCGTGCTCGACTATTGCCGCGCGATGATGGCCCACCGTGACACCGAGCAATTCCACATCCTGTTTCTGGACCGCAAGAACGTGCTGATCGCGGATGAGGCGCAGGCCAGGGGCACCGTCGATCACGTGCCCGTCTATCCGCGTGAGGTCGCCCGGCGGGCGCTGGAACTGGGGGCCACGGCCATCATATTGGTGCACAATCACCCCTCCGGCGATCCATCACCCAGTGAGGCGGATATCACGATGACCGGATCCATCGTCGCGGCCCTGATGCCCCTGTCCATCGTCGTGCACGATCACCTGATCATCGGCAAGGGGGCGGAACTGAGCTTTCGCGGCAGCGGCCTGTTGTAGGGGTGCGCCTCCGGCGGGGGTATTTGGGGAAAGTGAAACGAAACCGGCGCCACTGGGGCGCCGGAATCGCAAGGTTCAGCCCATGAGGCTCAGACCCATGAGGCTCAGACGCGGTCGCGCACCCAGATTTCCACGCGACGGTTGACCTGACGACCAGTAAAGGTCTCGTTGCAACCCACCGGTGAAATCTCACCGAAGCCCAGCACCGAAATCTGATCCGTGTCGATCGTTCCACCGGGGGCGGCGTCCAGGATCGCGCTCAAGACCTGATCCGCACGCCGCTCGGACAAGGCGCGATTCAAGTCCGGTCGGCCGATGGAGTCCGTGAAGCCGACAAGCAGAACTTCCTTGTTGTCGAACCCACCGCGCGAGAGCGATTCAGCGATACGTACCACGTCGCGCTGCGCCTTGGCATCCAGCAGCGAGGAGCCGGGCTGGAAACGCAACGTCGTGGACAGACGTTCCGCATTCAGCATCAGCGAGGCAAAATCCCGCACGTCAGACAGCTGGTCCAGATCCTCGGCCGCCATCATTGCGGAGGCGAGGCGAAGGCCCTGCTCGTTCATCGAAGCGCCAGAGATACCCTGATCGATGAAGCCCGCATCGGCGATGATATCCTGCGCCGCGTCGGAGTTAACGAACTCGATCAGGTTGCGGGCGTGGTTCGGCAATGCGGCATTGGTCGTGTACAGATACAGACGACGGGCCAGCGGATATTCCTCGGCCTTGATGTTGAAGGCGGAGGGCTGGGTGACGATACCGCAAACCTCCTCGATCCCTACAGGCTGCGCGTTGCGGGCGCTGGCGTAGCCGGTGATGCCGATGCCGAACGGATCGGAGGCGACCGCGTCGGACAAATCCGCGTTGTTCTCGATCACTTCGGCGGTGGAGGAGATGCTGGCACCGATCACGTCCATGACGTTCTGTTCGAACACGGCGCGGGTGCCCGAACCCTCCTCACGAATGTAGACGTTGATCGGGGCATTCGCGCCACCGACCTGCGACCAGTTCGTAATCTCACCGGCGAAGATGCCCGCCATTTCCTCGATCGACAGATTGCGCACCGGGTTGGAGCGCGCCAGCACCACCAGGATGCCGTCGAGCGCCAGAATATGCTCCTGCGTGGGGTCGGTGACGTTGCCCAGATTGGCATCATTGAAGGCCTGCGCCTCACGCGGGCGGACGGGCCGGGACGCCATGCCGATGGAGGCGGTGCCGTCGAGCAATGCGTCGAAACCCTCCCCCGACAGCGATGCGATCTCGATATCAGCGATGCGTCCACCGCTCAGATCCTCGATCGCCAGACCGATGGAGCCGTCGGCGTTGATCTCGTTCGAGGCAATGTCAGCATCCAGCGCGAAGGAATACCCCTCGACCAGCGCGGGCATCAGATCGGCCCCGATGGTATCGGAGCCCGCAATGCGAAACTCGGAGCGCAGCAATGACGGGTCGGGACAGGCGTCCCCCTCGCATGAGACCTGATAGGCGTCGATGGTGATCGCACCGATAGCCGTGGCAATCTGATAGTTCTGTCCATCGAATTCGACGAGGTTTCCCCGCAGGGTGATCGAGCCGTCATAGGACTGCAATGTGACCTGTTGCGCCAGTGCCGGTATGGCAATCAGTGCCATAGCCGCAGAGAAGCCGGCGCGGATCAGCCCGCTGCGTGCCGTCTTGATCGATGTCATATGTCCCGTCCCTCGTCCTTGGTATTCTGTTTATTAGCGTTGATCGCCTAGATTTCCTGCGCTCAGCGGGCGGCTACGGAGATGCTCCTAACAGCCGCATCGATCGAGACCACTTCACTGTCCTCGCTACACCGTGCGGTTTCGATACTGACGCTTCGATGGTCAGCACGCAAAGCCTGATTGTTGTAAAGTGAAAGGACTTCGATACGTCCGTCGCAGATATCCGCATCATTGGTGAACCGGATCTGGGTATCTATGACACCGCTGTGCGTGCGCCTCGACACGGGCAGGGTGTAGACTTCGGCCTGACGCGCGCCGGGCAGACCCAAGCGGGTCAGATAGCCCCCGCCATTGCGGCGCGAGGCGCGATAGCTGCGCGCGTTCCCCTCCCAGACGTGGCCCTCGGAATTTTCGGCCGCTGTGTATTCGAATGCGTGAAGGTCGAGATTGGCGTCCCCCTCCCACGCGATGGCGACCCGTGCGATGCGGTCGATCCCCCGCACCGTGATGTCCGAGCTGGCGGAAGTGCCGTCCGCGAACTCCGCCGTGATGGCCGTCTGTTCGTCGAATGCGGGCACGTCGATCTGCAATGATCCCTCCGCATCGGTTATCGCGGTGAAGCTCAAGCCCGAATAACTGATGGTCACTTCGCTGTGTGGCCGGCAGGGAGAGGTCAGCGTCAGGGCCAGCATCTCACCCAGCTTGGATGAAGTCACCAGGTTGGCGTTGCATGTCACGTCCGCTCGTGCGGTTCGCGGCGTTGCATCGATGGCAGGCATGTCCGGCACATCCGCGCCCAGCGATGCGGAGCGGACAGGTGGTTCGTTCGGCGACGAGCCGCCGAAACTGGGCGTCTGCGGAACCATCCCGCCGCCGAGCGAGGCGATGGATTGTTCGACTGGCATCGAGGGTGCTTGCGGCGACGATCCGCTGCGCACGGCAGTCGTTTCCGTCGCCACGGGAACGATGATCTGGGCTGCACGCTCCGTCACGACAGCGGAACCTTGCAGCCCCGGGTTCAAGTTGACGCGGGGGCGCGCGCTCGCCTGTGCGGTCACGGTCGGCGTCTCATCTTCAACCGTGGAGCCGACGGGGCGGAACATCGAGGTGACGGACCGCAACGTCAGGCGCCCCGCGTTGCGCTGGGTCACGGCACCGCTTTCGGATGCGGCCGAAGCGAGTTGAGATTGGCCGGAGCTGATGACGGGTGGGGCGGTAGACCCGGATACGCGCACACCGGCCTGCGAAGGCGCGGGTGGCGTGCCCAGCCCGGTAGGCCGCGCACGGACCGGGGTTGATGGCACATTGGCGGCAAAGTCTCGCCCGACGCTGCCCAATTGCGGTGTTGCGCCCCGTGCGATGGTCACACGCTCCGGCGTGTCGCCACGGCTGAGATTAGGCAGGACTGAATCGGCACCGGGTGTCGCTGCGCCGAACCCGCCTGAAACCCCTGCCCCGCCGATGGAGACGGCGGCGCTTTGCTGAGGAGCGATACCGGCACCAGCGCCGGTGGCAGGACGACCGATCCGAACCGGCTGCACATCGCGGTTGCGAATCGCGGCAGTCGCCTCCGCAGGGGCCAGACCGACATCGCTGTCCGGCGTTGCCAGCGAAGGTGCGCGCAAGGTCGGAAACCCGGTGGCGCCCGCAGCCACGGCCATGCCGTCGCGCCCCGGCAGCGCCTCGGGGAGTGAGACGTTCAGCACGACCTGCGCACTGGGGCAGGTATCGCCCTGAATGACGCAATAGGTGAACACCATGCGTCCGCCACATGCGTCACTGTTGAAATACTCGATACGCCCGCCACTGCGCCGCGCGGTCCCGCACACCGGTTGCTGCACGATCAGGATGCGATCTGCATCGCCCTCCTGCGCATTGATGTCATTGGACAGAACATCCAGCGGTTGTGTCCGCCCGGCACGAACCGTAAAGGCATCGTCGACCGCCTCGTATTCATCGACGGAACCGAAAGCGGCCATGATAAATTCGCTGCGTTGCGCCATGGTGCCAATCGCCACCACGAGCACGACAGCGGTCAATACCACCATTAGCCGATCATCGGCCTTCATAAGCTGATCCCCCACGAATCATCTTTAACGAGTGAAGCTCACTCCATTTGAGGTATTAACCGATAAATGAAACTCGATTTCAATCCGGCAAAACTCGAATGACCCTCATTGTTCCAATTACATATCAAAATGCCACCTGTGTGACCAGTACGCTGCACTCTAGCCTGTGTTCGGCCCATAAATCGTTCTGTCGCAAACTCGCGGCACCTGCAGAATCGGAGGAAATCGCATGAAATTCGGCATCGGTCAGGCGGTGAAACGCACCGAAGATCCACGATTTTTGACGGGTCGCGGGCAATACGTCGATGATATCGACCTGCCCGAAATGCTGTTTGCGCAGGTTGTCCGGTCCGATTTTGCGGCTGGAAGGCTGGTCGGGGTCGATGCGGAGGAAGCGCGGCGAATGCCCGGGGTCGCACTGGTCTACACCGCTGCCGACATTGCCGGGCGGCTGGTGCCGATCAGTGCGGGCATGGGCATGGTGCAGGCCGACGGCAGCCCGTTTGTGGACGTACCGCACCCGCATCTGGCCGAAGACACCGTGGCCTATGTAGGGCAACCGGTTGCGGTCGTCTTCGCGAACAGCCGTCAGGCCGCCATGGATGCGGCGGAGGCTGTCGCGGTTGAAATCGAGCCCTCAGACGCCGTTGTCAGCGCGCAGGACGCCCTGCACGCCGCCCCCATTCACGAGGGGTTGGACGGCAACCGTATTTACCGATGGGAGGTCGGCGATCCCGATGCGGTCGCCCGTGCCTTTGACAATGCGCATATCGTGCAACTGGACGTTCGCAACCAGCGCCTCGCCGTGACGCCGATCGAGCCGCGCGGCATCGTCGTGCGATACGATGCGCAGGGCTGGGAAATCTGGGTTTCCAACCAAGGGGTGCATTCGGCGCGCGACGATATCGCCCGCGACCTGCGCACCAAGCCCGACCGACTGCGCGTGCATGCACCCGATGTGGGCGGCGGCTTCGGGATGAAGCTGATCGACCACCCGGAATACGCCCTGTGTGCCCTTGCCGCGCAGCAGACCCGTCGCCCCGTCAAGTGGACATCCACCCGCGCCGAAGCGTTGCTCAGCGATGTGCAGGCCCGCGACCTGACGACACGTGCCGAAGCGGCATTCGACCCAGACGGCACCTTGCTGGGCCTGCGCTGGCGCTCCACCTCGAATGTCGGCGCATTCACGCCCGGTTTCGGCGCGGGGGTGCACACCTCCTTTTCCGCTCATCTGATCGGTGGGGTCTACGATGTGCGCGCGGTGCATCACGTGGTCGAGGGTGTGGTGACCAACACGACTCCCGTCGATGCCTATCGTGGTGCGGGCAAGCCCGAAGTCCTGCACGTGATGGAACGTCTGATGAGCACGGCCGCGCGCGAACTGGGGCTGGATCAGGTCGCCATACGCCAGCGCAACCTGATCCGTCCGGATCAGATCCCCTATCGCACGGCGGGCGGCGTGGATTTCGACGCAATCGACGCCCCTGCGATCCTGAATCGGGCCGCCGAACTGGCGGATGTCGTCGGGTTCGACGACCGCGCGCGCGGCAAGCTGGCCGGACTGGGCGTTGCGTATTATTACGAGCGCACCGGCGGTGGCCCGGTTGAGATGGCGACCATCCACATCGCAGCGGATGGCGCGATCATCGCAGATGTGGGCACCGAATCCGCAGGTCAGGGGCATGAAACCGCCTGGGCTCAGATCGTCGCCAACCAACTGGGCGTCCCGTTCGAGGCCATCACTGTGCGCCGCGGCGACACCGGATCCTTGCCGCGGGGCAGCGGCACCGGCGGCTCACGCTCCGCCGTGCAGGCCAGCCGCTCGTTTCTGATCGCGGCGGAGGATGTCGTGGAACAGGCGCTGATCCGGGCGGAGGATTTGCTGGAGGTCGCGCGCACCGATCTGGAATTTCGCGACGGCACTGTGCGCGTCACAGGCACCGACCGCGCGATGAGCTTGATCGAAATCGCGGCGCAGACCGGCCCTCTCGACGGTGTCGGTGAGGTCGATTCCGTCGTCACCACCACCCCCAACGGCGCCCATATCGCCGAGGTCGAGATCGACCCGGAAACCGGGCATGTCACGCTGACCCGCTACAGCGTGGTGGACGATTTCGGCAATGTCATCAACCCGATGATCGTCACCGGCCAGGTCCATGGCGGCGTGGCGCAGGGTGCGGGACAGGTTCTGTGCGAGGAGATGGTCCGCGATGCCGACGGACAGCCGCTGTCGGGCAGCTTCATGGATTACGCCATGCCCCGCGCCGCCGATCTGCCGATGATCGACGTCGAACTGGTGAGCGTGCCGACCCCGTCCAATCCCCTGGGCCTCAAGGGATGTGGTGAGGCTGGCGCGATCGCCGCCGTGGGTGCCGTGGCCAACGCGGTGGAGGATGCGCTGGCCCGTGCCGGGGCCGCCCCTTGCATGCCGCCCTACACCGCGGGACGGGTCTGGTCCGCATTACACCGGATTTGAGAACGACGTGTTTCCTTTGCAAAGCGCGATCCACCCCCCAAGTGTGGTGCCGCTACATGTGCAAGGAGCTAAGCATGACCAAGTTGTTCGATCCAATCACCGTGGGTGATGTAACACTCGCCAACCGCATTCTGATGGCGCCCCTCACCCGCAACCGGGCCCGGGCCGAGGATGACGCCCCCTACGACATCCACGCCGACTACTACGCCCAACGGGCGGGTGCTGGCCTGATCATCACAGAGGCGACGCAGATCTCGCCCGAGGGCAAGGGCTACGCCTGGACCCCGGGCATCCACTCCAAGGCGCAGATCGACGGCTGGAAGGCCGTGACCGACGCCGTTCATGCTAAGGGCGGCAAGATCGCGCTGCAATTGTGGCATGTGGGCCGCATCTCGCACACATCTCTGCAACCGGACGGTCAGGCGCCGGTCGCGCCCTCGGCCATCGCCGCACAGGCCCAGACCTTCGACGGCAAGGGCTTCGTCGACACCTCGACCCCTCGCGCGCTCGAAATCTCCGAGATTCCGCGCCTGATCCAAGAATACCGCACCGCGGCGCGCAATGCGATGGACGCGGGCTTCGACATGGTCGAGGTCCACGCGGGCAATGGCTATCTGCTGGACCAGTTCCTCAAGGATGGCGCGAACAAGCGCGACGATGCCTATGGCGGGTCGGTCGAAAACCGGGTGCGACTGCTGCGTGAGGTTCTGACGGCCGTGGCAGATGAGGTCGGCGCAGGCCGCACCGGCGTGCGGTTCTCTCCGTTCTCGAACGCAAACGCGATTTCGGACAGCGATCCGATGGCGACCTTCAGCGCGGCGATGGATGCAGCCGAGGAGGTGGGCATCGCCTACGTGCACATGGTCGAGGGCCAGACCGGCGGCAGCCGCGAATTGGACGAAGGGTTGAGCATCGACGCGCTCAAGTCCCGGTATTCCGGCACCTATATCGCCAATAACGGTTATAATCGCGACATGGCGATCGAGGCGGTGGACAGTGGCAAGGCCGATGCTGTGGCCTTCGGCGTGCCTTTCATCGCCAATCCCGACCTGCCCGAGCGTCTGCGCCAGAACGCGCCGTTGAACGAAGCGGATCAGAGCACGTTCTACGGCGGCGGGCGTGAGGGATATACGGATTATCCCACCCTGTAATTTGCCGTGATCGCCTGATCGGGCACGATAGACATGAAGGGGCGGCACTGCGGTGCCGCCCCTTCATGTCAAAGCTGAGGTCTGAGCGCCCCTGACCCTGCGACCCGATCCCGGATCACAGTTTGCCGTGGCAATGCTTGTACTTCTCACCGGAACCGCAGGGACACGGCTCATTCCGCCCCACGACGCCCCAGGTTTCGGGGTTTTGCGGATCGCGTTGATTGCGCGATTGCGGCGCGTTCGGCATGGGATTGGGCACTTGGTTCGGTTGGGTGGCCGATTGCGGATTGGTCCCTTCGGCCCGCCCCTGATTTTGCTGGTTCACGCCCAGCGCCTGCATCTTCGCAATGATCTCCGCGCGTTCTTCCTCCGTCAGGATCTGTATGTGGAACAACTGCCGGGTGACCTGCACGCGCAGACCTTCGAGCAGATTGCGGAACAGCTCGAACGCCTCCGTCTTGAACTCGTTCAACGGATCGCGCTGCGCATACCCCCGGAAGCCCACGACCGAGCGCAGATGGTCGAGCGTCAGCAAATGGTCGCGCCATTCCTTGTCGATGGTTTGCAGCAGGATCTGCTTTTCGACGGTGCGCATGGTTTCCGGACCGTGCTTTTCCGCCTTGGCAGCGGCGGCCTTGTCTACCTCCGCGGTGATCCGCTCCTCGATGGTGTCGTCATCGACGCCTTCCTCCGCCGCCCATTCGGCAATGGGCAGGTCGAGCGCGAAGATCTCCTTCACCTGATCGGTCAGTTCCTGCGTCTGCCACTGATCGGCATAGGCGCGGGCCGGGATGTATTCGGAGACGAGATTCTCGACCACTTCGTGACGCATTTCCTCGATCGTCTCGGACAGATCGGTCGCTTCCATGATTTCGCGCCGCTGACCGAAGATCGACTTGCGCTGGTCGTTCATTACGTCGTCGTATTTCAGCAGGTTCTTGCGGATGTCGAAGTTGCGACCCTCGACCTTGCTCTGCGCGCGCTCCAGCGCCTTGTTCACCCATGGATGGATGATCGCCTCGCCCTCACCCATGCCCAGCTTGGACAGCATGGTGTCCAGCCGGTCGGAGCCGAAGATGCGCATCAGGTCGTCTTCGAGGCTGAGGAAGAAGTTTGTGCGGCCCGGATCGCCCTGACGGCCCGAACGGCCACGCAACTGGTTGTCGATGCGGCGCGATTCGTGACGTTCCGTGGCCAGAACGAACAGTCCGCCCGCTTCGAGCACCTTCTGCTTTTCCGCCTGAACGGTCGCTTCGTGCTTTCGCTCCAGCTCGGCAATGGCGGCGGGATCGGTGATGCCCTGCTCGGCGGCCTCGACCTCGGCCATCATCTCTGAATTGCCGCCCAGTTTGATGTCCGTGCCGCGCCCGGCCATGTTGGTGGCGATGGTCACGGCGCCCAAGCGGCCCGCCTGTGCGATGATCGAGGCCTCCTGCTCGTGGAACCGGGCGTTCAGCACGTTGTGCTTGACCCCTGCCGCCGTCAGCATCTGAGAGATCAGTTCCGATTTTTCGATCGAGGTGGTCCCAACGAGGGTCGGCTGGCCCTTGGCGTGGGCCTCCTTGATGGTCTTGACGATGCCATCGTATTTCTCACGCGCGGTGCGATAGACCTGATCGTCGAAATCCTTGCGCGCGATGGGGCGGTTGGTGGGGATTTCCACCACGCCCAGCCCGTAGATCTCATCGAACTCGTCGGCCTCGGTCATCGCGGTGCCGGTCATGCCTCCGAGTTTTTCGTACAGGCGGAAATAGTTCTGGAACGTGACGGAGGCGAGGGTGACGTTCTCGGGCTGAATCTTGACGCCCTCCTTCGCCTCGATCGCCTGATGCAGCCCTTCGGACATGCGGCGGCCGGTCATCATGCGGCCGGTAAATTCGTCGATCAGCACCACCTCGTCGTTCTTGACGATATAGTCCTTGTCGCGGGCGAACAGCTTGTGCGCGCGCAGGGCTTGGGTGACGTGATGCACGATGGTGGTGGATTCCGGATCGTAGAGGGTCGCCTCCCCCTCGATCAGACCAGCTTCCTTCAGTTTGTCCTCCAGAAACTCGTTGCCCTCCTCGGTCAGAGTGGCGGAGCGGGCTTTCTCATCCAGCTCGTAATGCTCATCGGTCAGATCGGGAATGAACTTGTCGAGCGTGATATACAACTCGGACCGGTCCTGCGTCGGGCCCGAGATGATCAGCGGCGTGCGCGCCTCGTCGATCAGGATCGAATCAACCTCATCCACGATGGCGAAGAAGTGATCGCGCTGCACCATCTGGTCAACGCTGGTCTTCATGTTGTCGCGCAGATAATCGAAGCCCAGTTCGTTGTTCGTCGCATAGACGACATCGCAGGCATAGGCCTTCTGCTTGGCCGGCTCATCCATGCCGGGGACCACGACGCCGACGCTCAGCCCCATCCAGTTATACAGCTTTGCCATCCACTCCGCATCGCGGCGGGCGAGGTAGTCGTTGACGGTGACGACATGCACGCCCCGTTTGGTCAGCGCGTTTAGGTAGACGGGCAGCGTCGCCATCAGCGTCTTGCCCTCACCGGTCTTCATCTCGGAAATATTGCCCTGATGCAGGAAGATGCCGCCGATCAACTGCACGTCGAACGGGCGCATTCCCAGCGCGCGAACGGCCCCCTCGCGCATTGCGGCGAACGCCTCGGGCAGCAGGGCGTCCAGAGTCTCGCCCCCGTTGTGCCGCTCAATGAAGTCCTGTGTCTTTGCCTTCAGCGCGGTGTCATCCAGCGCCTGCATCGCGGCCTCGTGGCCGTTGATCTGATCGACGAGTGATCGCACGCTTTTGACCTTGCGGTCATTGGCGGTGCCGAACACCTTTTTCGCCACCGTTGCCAGTCCCAGCATAGAGTATCCTCGCGTCTCGTCCTGCGGCCAGGCCGCCCGCGTCGTTCACCAAACTGATACCAACGGGTGGTTGCCCGACCGTGATCGACAATCTAGGTTGGCGCGGCGGCGGTGCGGCTGGCCCTAAAAGCTGATCGGGATGTAAGTCCCGCACCTGACACTGTCAACGTTACCGGCACCGGGCTGAACCGCTGCCGCGCTCTATTTCAGGAAGACCGCTCCGGTCGATACCGAGCAGTTCGGAGAACTTATGAACAAGCTGATTGCACCTTACGCGATTGCATTCGCCCTCACCCTGTCGGGCACCGCCTTCGCACAGGATACGACGACCCCCGCTGAGGAAAGCCCTGAGGTTACCACGGATTACGATCTGGACACTGTTGTCGCCACCGTCGATGGCGTCGACATCACGGTCGCCCACGTCATCGCCGTGCGCGACCGCCTGCCGGAGAATTACCGCTCCTTACCGCCCGAGGTTCTGTTCCCCGGTCTGGTCGATCAGTTGATCGATCAACAGCTTCTGGCCGAGGCCGCGAAGGAAACCGGCGCCGCCGAGACGCGCCGCGTCCGCGTCCAGCTCGACAACGAACGCCGTGGCGTCCTGTCGAACGAGACGATCGCATCCGTCCTTGAGGATGCCGTGACCGAGGACAAGATCACCTCCGCATACGAGGCGCTGACCGCCGAGATGACGCGCACCACGGAATACAATGCCTCCCATATCCTGCTGGAGACGGAGGAGGAGGCCCTCGAAGTGGTCGCGGCCCTGAACGACGGTGGGGACTTCGAAACGCTGGCTCAGGAACGCTCCACCGGCCCGTCCGGCCCGACAGGGGGTGAATTGGGCTGGTTCGGTCCGGGCCAGATGGTTCCCGAATTCGATGCGGCGGTTCAGTCGCTGGAGGTGGGCACCGTGTCGGAGCCTGTGCAGACCCAGTTCGGCTGGCACGTCATCGTCGTGAACGAAACCCGGCTCAGCCCCTTGCCCCCGTTGGAGCAGATCCGGCCCGAAATCGTGGGTCAGCTCAATCAGGACGCGCTTCAGGCGCATATCGACAGCCTGCGTGAGGGCGCGGACATCACGACGCCCGAGGTCGCAATTTCGCCCGAGGCGATCACGACCCTTGATCTGACGAACGAATGACCTCAATCCTCCCGGACAAAGCATCAGTCGCGTCCGGGAGGACACCATGACCACGATCACCCGTCTCTTGCCCCGGACGCCCCGGGCGAATGCAGGCCCGCTCGCCCCGACCGAGGGCGCGACCGCCCTGCCCGTCATCGACGGCGTGCGCCTGTCCGCAGTTGAGGCCGGCGTGCGCTATTCCGGCAGGCTGGATGTCATGCTGGCCGAGATTTGCGCCGGGGCGTCCATCGCTGGCGTCTTCACCAAATCCTCCACCCGCTCCGCCCCGGTCCTGATGTGTCAGGAACATCTGGCGAAGTTCGATGGCAGCGCCGGCACTGCGGCGATTCTGGTGAACTCCGGCAATTCCAACGCCTTCACGGGCAAGAACGGCTTCGACGCCACGCAGACATTGGCGGAGCGGACGGCCGCTGCTCTAGGTTGCCCTGCGACCCATGTCTTTCCCGCCTCCACCGGCGTGATCGGTGAGCCGCTGCCGCATGAGCGTATCACCGCCAAGCTGGATGAGCTGGTCTCCACCCTCTCCCCCGATGCGGGTGCGGACGCCGCTGCGGCGATCATGACGACCGACACTTATGTGAAGGGGGCCTTCTGCACCGTCGATCTGGGGGCGGAGGTCACCATCTCCGGCTTTGCCAAGGGATCGGGCATGATTGCCCCCGACATGGCCACGATGCTGGTCTATATCTTTACCGACGCCGAAATCGCACAGCCGGTATTGCAGGACATCCTGTCCGAACACAACCAGCGCACGTTCAACGCCATCACGGTGGACGGCGATACCTCGACCTCAGACAGCCTCGTCATCGCGGCGACGGGACGTGCGGGAAATGATCGGATCGAAAGCCGGGACGACCCGCGCGCCGAGCAGTTCGCCGACGCCCTGCACGCCGTGATGCTGGACCTCGCCCATCAGGTCGTGCGCGACGGTGAGGGTGCGACAAAGTTCGTTGCCGTCAACGTCACCGGCGCGGCCTCCGACACCTCTGCGCACAAGGTCGGGCTGTCCATAGCCAACTCGCCGCTGGTCAAGACCGCCATCGCGGGTGAGGATCCCAACTGGGGCCGCATCGTCATGGCCATCGGCAAATCGGGGGAGCCTGCGGACCGCGACGCCCTGACGATCCGCTTCGGTCACATGCTGGTCGCAGAAAACGGCTGGCGCGCCCGCGATTACCGCGAGGAAGACGCCGCCGCCCTGATGAAACAGCCCGAGATCGAGATCAACGTGGACATGGGCATCGGTGGCGGGCAGGCGACCGTCTGGACCTGCGATCTGACCCACGACTATATCAGCATCAACGCGGATTACCGGTCGTGAGCCAGCCGCTCAGAACCGTTCTGGTGGCCGCCGTCGCCCTGATCGACCCCGACGGGCGCGTGCTGATGGCCCAGCGCCCCGAGGGCAAGAGCATGGCGGGTCTGTGGGAGTTTCCCGGCGGCAAGATCGAGCCGGGCGAAACCCCCGAGGTGGCCCTGATCCGCGAGTTGCAGGAGGAGTTGGGCATCGACACTTGGGCCAGTTGCCTTGCCCCGCTGACCTTTGCCAGTCACAGCTACGAGACGTTTCACCTGCTGATGCCGCTGTTCGCGTGTCGCAAGTGGAAGGGCATCCCGCAGGGGCGTGAGGGGCAGGCCCTGAAATGGGTCCGCGCCGACGCGCTCATGGACCTGCCGATGCCTGCCGCCGATGTGCCGCTGGTGGCCCATCTGCGCGACTGGCTCTAACGCAACGCGGCCTGCAACCGCCGCATCCCCTCAACAATATCGTCGGTGGAGGGCAGCGAGAAGCTCAACCGCATGGTGTTGCGCCCGCGCCCGTCCGCATGGAACGCGTGACCGGGGACAAAGGCGATGCCGTGATCCGCGACCGCGCGCGCCAGGATTGCGGCGGCGTCCATCCCCTCGGGCAAGGTCACCCAGACGAACATGCCGCCCTCCGGCTCGGACCAGCGCGAGCCCTCCGGCAACGTTCTCGCCATCAGCGACAGCATGACATCACGCTTGGCGCGATAACTGTCGCAGGACCGGGCCACCTGCTCGTCCCAGACATTGCGGGCCAGATGCAGCATTACGCGCTGGTTGATCGCCGGGCTGTTCAGATCGGACGATTGCTTGATAAGCCCCAGTTTCGTGATGATCGACGTGGCGGCACAGACCCAGCCGACCCGCAGACCGGGGGTGAATATCTTGGAGAAGGATCCGCACGAAACGACCCGCGACCTCTCGATGCTGCCACAACGGGCTATGTCGAGCGATTGCAGGCTTGGCTGATGCTGCCCCTCGAACCGCAGCGCGGAATAGGGGCTGTCCTCGATGATCGGCATTTGCAGTTCGGCGGCTAGCGTCAGCAGTTCCTCACGCTCGGCGATGTCCAGCGTCTGCCCCGTCGGATTGGCGAAATCCGGCACCACATAGGCGAAGGAGACGCGCCCCCTCGCCGCCTCGGAATATGAGGCCGCCGTTCGGGTCCTGCCCGCAAGATCCAATTCGTCAAAGACCGGCTGCGACGGCGCGAAGGCTTGCAAGGCCCCCAGATAGGTCGGTGCAGTGACCAAGGCGGTGTCGCCGGGCGACAGGAACAACTTGCCCAGAAACTCCAGCGCCTGCTGCGATCCACTGGTGATCAGAATGTTGTCCGCCGTGCAGTCCACCCCCTGCGCGCGGATATGGCCGACGATCCACGCGCGCAGGTCCGGATCCCCCCTCACTGATGGAATATTGTAGCGCCGCAGCTGCCTGCACATCGTCGCCCAGAATGGCATCGTAAGCCTGCCGGATCGCCGCCTTGGGAAACAGCGCCGGGTCAGGTATGCCGCCGGCAAAGGAGATTACCCCCGGCTGCGCGATCACCTTGAGCAATTCGCGGATTTCCGAAGCATGCATACCCTGCATCCGCTCGGCATAATGCGGGGTCCACTCTTGTGCGTCGGACATGTCAAATCTCATGTGGAAGGTATTTTAGGTCACAAAGCCATACCTAATGCCGGGACGCGAGTCATTTTCCGTGTTGCGTCGCATCAGAGCCTGAAGCAAAAGCATTGTCAGATTTGGACCGCAACGCGGTACAAGCCTGCCCCGCTGGGCTTTGCGAGTACTCAGACTTCGGCAGACAGCCTACCGCACCGCAATAAAACTACCCTTCATGCCAAATTTCACGCAACAATATTACGTATGAAATTGACAGGTCTGTGATATTCACTAATCTGAGCTTACTCGAGGACAAAAACATAACGAAGGGACACCCCATGCTCCGCACCATAATGCTCAGCCGCTACATTGCCGCGCAGGGGCGACTTGTCGAAGTGCTTACGGATGGTCGCATCACGATCCGCGTGGGTGAAAAACTGTTGCAGGGCTATCCGGTAACCTGACCGATACCCTGACGTCCGCATGAAATTCGAAAGGGGGAGGCGCAGTCACCTGCGTCTCCCCCTTTTTCGTGCGGTGATCGGGTGTCAATCCAGCCAGCCGGCCAGTTCGCGCTCCAATATGGCGGCCATCATGTCGATATGCGCCGGGGCGTCGTTTAGACACGGGATATAGGTGAACGTCTCGCCGCCCGCATGTTCGAAGCTCTCCTTGATCTCCTCGTTGATCTCCTCAAGCGTCTCGACGCAATCGGAGGAGAAGGCAGGTGCCATGACGGCGATGTTCTTCTTCCCATCCTCGGCCAGCCGCGCGACATGCTCGACCGTGTAGGGTTGCAGCCAATCCTCGGGTCCGAACTTCGACTGGAAGGTGGTGACGATCTGCGTCTGATCCCAGCCCAGACGTTCACGCAGCAGGCGCGTCGTCTTCTGGCATTGGCAATGATAGGGGTCGCCCTCCATCAGATAGCGTTTGGGCATGCCGTGGTAGGACACGACCAGAATGTCGGGCCGCCTCTCCACCTTGGCATAGGTTTCCTCGATCGAGAGGGCCAGCGCCTCGATATATTTCGGGTGGTCGTAATAGGCGGGCACGGTGCGAATGTAGGGTTGCCACTTCATCTGCATCAGCGCGCGGAACGCCTCGTCATTCGCGGTGGCCGTCGTGGCCCCGGCATATTGCGGGTAGAGCGGGAAGAACACGATCCGCTCCGCGCCTTGCGCCTTGACCCGCTCGATCACCGATTTGGTTGAGGGGTTGCCATAGCGCATGGCGAAATCAACGATAACGTCATCGCCGTAGCGGGACTTCATGACCTCGGCCACCTTCTCCGCCTGACTGCGGGTGATGGTCAGCAGCGGGCTTTCGTCACGCTCCTTGTTCCAGATGCCCGCATAGGCCTTGCCTGAAGAAAACGGCCGCTTGGTCAGGATCACCAGTTGCAACAGCGGTTGCCACAGCCAGGGCGAATAGTCGATGACGCGGCGGTCGGACAGGAACTGCCCCAGATAACGGCGCATGGACCGGTAATCGGTAGCGTCGGGTGTGCCCAGATTGGACAGGATCACCGCGACCCTGGCGCGCGGAATCGGCGGATGATCGGCATCGGCATGGGCCAGACGCCCCTGTCCCGGAGCATCCAGGGTTGGCTTGATATCATCTGGCATCGGACCCTCCATATCTGGTGCGCCGTGTGTGACGGGACTGGGGGTCACGGTCAACTCAAACCCTGCACCTCGGACACTGCGCGGGGTTTTGTCGCATGGTCTGCGCGGGGCGGGCTACTCCCCCAGCGGGCGTTCGGGAACGCGCAGCGCATCGGCAAGGCGTGTCCGGGCCGACCCGGGACGCAGGGGTTGCTGCTGGCCGTCCGCAGGTGCCCAGCCGGTCAGGAAAACGATCTCGAACGTGGCATCGATCCGCCCGTCGGGGCGCGCGAAATGCGTCGCGTAATGGCTGACGGCGGCCATCAACGTCTCACGCCGCAACCCGCCGCGTCTGCGCGCGGCCATAGCGTTCGTTTCCCCCATCGCGCGCAAATCGCGACACAGGACCAGCGGATCGGCGTAATCCACCGTCAGGGCCAGCGAATCCGCCACAGGCAGCGCCAGATTCGCTCTTTGCAACAAGGCCCCGAGGTCGCGGATTTCTCCCATCGGGGCGACGCGGGGGCTCAGCCCGCCCTCCACCGCGATTTCCGCCTCGGCAAAGGACGTGCGCAATTCGTGCAGTGTCCGCCCCCCGAACAGGGCCGCGATCATCATGCCGTCGGGGCGCAGCGCCCGGCGCATCTGGACAAGCTGACCCACCGGATCCTCCGCCCAGTGCAGCGCCAGCCCGTGCACGATCAGGTCACACTCGCCAACCTTCAGATCCAGCGTCGCATCATCCGCGATGCAACGGCCCGGAATGCCTGTCAGCCGGGACCAGAGCGCGGCTTCCGGCCCGATGAAAACCGCGTTGGTAAACGTCCTGTTAACCTCTTGCAGTCTTTCTGAAAGCTCATGCGCCGCAGCCTCGTGCAGAAAAGTGGCGCCGCCCGCGCGCTGTCGGTGCAGGGCCAGGGCAGTTTGGTCGAACAGGTCGGGGCGGTCGGTCTGGGTCATGATGGCATCATCTATGCCGCGACGGCTTCTGTGGAAAGGGGTGGCACAATGTTGAGCGCGATACGCGATCTGATCTACCCGCCCCGGTGCCTGTCCTGCACGGAGGAGACGGACGTCGCAGGCGGTCTGTGCGCCACATGCTGGCGCGATGTGCAATTCATCAGCGGCCCGGTCTGCGCGCTGTGCGGCACCCCCGTGGATGGCGGCGGGCGCGCGGCTGACCTGCGCTGTGACGAATGCGAACGTCACCCGCGCGATTGGTCCGCGGGCCGCAGCGCCGTAGTTTATGGCGGGGCGGGGCGCACGGTGGTGCTGCAACTGAAACATGGCGACAGGCTGGACATCGCGCCGACGCTTGCCCGCTGGATCGCCCGTAGCGCCGGGGACCTGATCGCAGCGGCGGACATTATCGCGCCGGTGCCCCTGCACTGGTCACGTCTGGTCAAGCGCCGCTACAACCAATCCGCCGAACTAGTCGGCGCCCTGTCGCCGGACAAGGCCGTGCCGGACCTGCTGCGCCGCACGCGCCGGACGCCCAGCCTCGACGGCGCGACCCGGGTTGAGCGGGGGGCAATTCTGGACGGTGCAATCGCCGTCGGTCCATCGCACGATGTGACTGGACGCCGGGTGTTGCTGGTGGACGATGTGCTGACAACCGGTGCCACACTGGGCGCCTGCGCCCGCGCCCTGCGCGCGGCGGGTGCGGCCGACGTCACGATATGTGTCCTCGCACGTGTTGTGCGCGATGCCGCCGATCCTATATCCTACCCCAACAGGAGGGATCCCCCATGAAGACTGTCGAGATCTATACCACCCCGATTTGCGGGTTCTGCCACGCCGCCAAGCGCTTGCTGACCGCCAAGGGCGTGTCCTTCACCGAATATGACGTCATGTCCGACCCGGCCAAGCGGACAGAAATGACCAAGCGGGCCGAGGGCGGGCGCACCGTGCCACAGATTTTCATCGACGGCACACCGATCGGCGGCAGCGATGAACTGCACGCGCTGGAACGCTCGGGCAAGCTGGACGGGTTGCTGGCGTGAGCTTGCTGCGGGTCGCCCTGGTCCAGATGACGTCCACCGACGATCCGGCGGTCAACACGGCCTATGTGACGCAGGCGATTCGCGCGGCGGCTGACGGCGGTGCCAGCCTGATCGCCACACCCGAGGTGACGAACTGCGTCTCCGATTCTCGCAAACATCAAGCTGAGGTCCTGCGCCGGCAGGAGGACGACCCGACCCTCGCCGCGATACGCAGCTTGGCGGCGGAACTGGGCGTTACGATCCTGATCGGCTCCCTCGCGCTGCTGGGCGGTGCGGGGGGCAGGTTCGTCAACCGCTCGTTCCTGATCGGGCCGGATGGGGGCATCCTCGACCATTACGACAAGATCCACATGTTCGATGTGGATGTGGACGCGGAGAATACGTACCGCGAATCCGCCGGCTTCGCGCCGGGCGACCGTGCGGTCACGGTGGATGCGGCTGGCACCACGCTGGGCCTCAGCATCTGCTACGATATGCGGTTCCCGCCGCTCTATGCCGCGTTGGCCCATGCCGGTGCGCGGATCATCACGGCCCCTGCCGCCTTTACCGTGCCCACCGGTCGCGCCCATTGGGAGGTGCTGCTGCGCGCCCGCGCGATCGAGACCGGCTCTTTCGTCCTGGCGCCCGCGCAATGCGGGACACATCCCGGTTCGGGGCGCAAGACCTGGGGCCACTCGCTGATCATTTCCCCCTGGGGGCGCATTCTGGCGGAGGGAGGCGACACACCCGATATCATCACCGCCGATCTGGATGTGGGGGAGGTGGAATCTGCCCGCGCGGCGATCCCTGCTCTTGCCAATGGAAGGGCGTTCACGGCACCTTCGCGCACATGACCGAAAGCCCGTCAGACCCGCTCGCCATCGCCCTGTTCAGTGAGATCGACACTCTGGAACAACTTGTGCAATCGCGGCTGCAACGCGCCCTGCCCAAGGGGATGGAGCTGTCCCAGTTCTCCGTACTGAACCATTTCGCCAGATTGGGGGGGGAGAAGACGCCCGCCCAGCTTGCCCGCGCATTCCACGTCACGCGCGGCACCATGACCAATACGCTCAAGAAGCTGGAGGCATCGGGCTGGGTGCACATCCGCCCGGACTGGGATGACGGTCGCAGGAAGTGGGTCACGATCAGTCCCGCCGGTCGCGCCGCCCGCGACTATGCCGTGCAGTGCATCACCCCCCTTTTCGAGGATGTGATCGAGGGGTTGGGCCGGGAGCGCATTCGCACCGCCCTGCCGTTTCTGCGCGACCTGCGCAAACATCTCGACCGCTGAGCCCCCGCCCGACACAGAGCATGTCGCGCGCCATGATCGTCACTATCGGTGCGTTCGCATTAGCAGCCACAACATGTAGGCGATGATGCGGCAAGGCCGATCCGGCTTGCGCATTTCGGCTCCTTCCGATCGCAGCCGCTCCGTGTCAGGGTGGCAGGACAGATCCGGCGCGGCATGGGGCGAGGTCGGCGCACAGCGAGGCAATCACATGTCCGATGCATTCTTTCATCCGATTTCAGGGCAGGAGTTGCCCCGCTTCGCCGGGGTGCCCAGCTTCATGCGCCTGCCCCATCTGGTGCCTGAGGATACAAGACGCGCGCAGGTCGAGATTGGCCTGATCGGCATTCCGTGGGATGCCGGAACCACGAACCGCCCCGGCCCGCGGCACGGCCCGCGTCAGTTGCGCGACTACTCGACAATGATGCGCCGGGTGAATCCTGCCTCCGGCATTGACCCGTTCGACCTGTGCAATTGCGCCGATCTGGGCGATGTGAACCCCAATCCGGTGGATGTGCAGGACACGCTGGGCCGCATCACCGAATTCTACGCCGCCGTCGCGGCACAGGGCATCGTGCCGATGACCGGCGGGGGCGATCACCTGAGTTCGCTGCCCGTGTTGCGCGCCCTGTCCGCCGCCCACGCGCAACCGCTGGGCATGGTGCATTTCGATGCGCACACGGATCTGTACGACACCTATTTCGGCGGCTACCGCTACACCCACGGCACCCCCTTTCGCCGTGCGATCGAGGAGGGCATCCTCGACCCCACGCGCGTCGTTCAGATCGGCATTCGCGGCCCGATGTACGATGGTGAGGATATCGAGTTCGGGCGCTCCGTCGGGGTGCGGATCATCACGATTGAGGAGTTTTTCGACCTCGGCGTGAAGGAGGTCATGCGTCAGGCGCGTGAGGTTGTGGGCAATGGTCTGACCTATTGCAGCTTTGACATCGACTTCATCGACCCCGCCTACGCGCCCGGTACCGGCACGCCGGAAATCGGCGGTCCGACCAGTTTTCAAGCCCAGCAATGTGTGCGCCTGCTCGACGGTGTGAACCTGATCGGCGCGGATCTGGTCGAGGTCTCGCCGCCGTTCGACCAGTCCGGCGGCACCGCGTGGCTGGGCGTAAACATCATGTTCGAACTGATGTGCGTCTTGTCGAGAGCGATTGCCGGACGGCGCTAATCCTTCAGCCGCGCCACGACCCAGACGCCGGTCATCAAGGCCCATCCCAGCGCCAGCCCGAACCAGGTGATGACATATTCCAGGTGCCGGTTGTGATACGCGGCTGTCAGCGGAACCGGTTGCGGACCACCCTCGATCGAGCTGGCCGCGACCGCGATCATGACCTCCTCCGTTCCCAGAACCTCAGCCATCTGATCGACATCGCGCGCCAGCCAGTAATTGTCCTCGACGTCATTTTCCGGCGTGTCGAAGGTTCGCTCGTCCGGCCAGTGCAACACACCGTTCAGCTGCGCCGCGCCGATGGGGCGTTCCGCGTTCTTCTGCTCCTCGGGCACATAGCCGCGATCGACCAGAATGCGCCGGCCTTCATTTGTTTCAAATGGTGCAATAATCCGAAAACCCGGCCCCGCGATACGCTGGGTGGTCAGGACGTGAACTTCACCCTCGCGAATGAAACCGTCGACGAAAACGGGTACATATTCGTCGGTCGCCTCGGTCGGCGCTTCGGGAAGGGCGATGGGCTGGGCCGACATCATCCGCTCCGTCGTGTCGATCAGATCCTTCTTCCACGCAAGCCGCTGCATCTGCCAGACGCCGAGTGAGATCAGAATCGCGCAACCGATTGCGCCAAACGCCAACGGTCCCAGAATACGTTTCATGCAAACCCCTGAAATAGGACGGAAAACGCCGCGCAAGCTGTGCTGCGCGGCGTCACTACAAACCTGCGATGCGAAATTCAGCCGCCCCAGATATAGACTGCGGCGAACAGGAACAGCCACACCACGTCAACGAAGTGCCAGTACCAGGCCGCGGCCTCAAACCCGATATGCTTGTCAGCGGTGAAGTCACCCCGACGTGCACGAACCAGACAGACCAGCAGAAACACCGTTCCGATCAGGACATGCGCGCCATGAAACCCGGTGGCCATAAAGAAGTTCGCGCCGTAGATCGAGTTGGAGAACCCGAACGCCGCGTGGCTGTATTCGTAGGCCTGAAACATGGTGAACACTGCCCCCAGCAGAACGGCGATCAGCAGGCCCTGCGACATCGCCTTGCGGTCATTGTCGTGAACGATCGCATGGTGTGCCCATGTCACGGCGCAGCCGGACAGGAGCAGGATCAGGGTGTTGATGAGGGGCAGGTGCCACGGGTCGAACGTCTCCACCCCGACAGGAGGCCAGACACCGCCAACTGTTTCGACACCGGCCGGATAGATCGCGTGTTTGAAGAAGCTCCAGAACCAGGCGACGAAGAACATGACCTCGGAGGTGATGAACAGGATCATGCCATAGCGCAGACCGATTTGCACGACGGGGGTGTGGTCGCCAACCTTGGATTCGACGATCACGTCGGACCACCAGCTGTACATGACGAACAGCACGCCGACGAAACCGATGGCGAACACCCATGGCTGCTGCATGGGGGAGTGCGGGGACATCCACAGTACCGCGCCGAACAGCATGACAAACGCCGAGACGGCGCCCGCGAAGGGCCAATAGCTTGGCGCGAGAATGTGGTAGTCGTGATTCTTGGCGTGGGCCATTTTATCCCTCTTCGTCAGCAGGCTGCGCGGGGGCGAGGCTGACCTCACCCTCCGGAATGTCTATTTCAAAGAATGTATAGGACAACGTGATCTCCTGCACAAACCTCGCTTCGCGATCGTTCAGGATTTCAGGGTCCACATAGAAGGTGACGGGCATCTGCACCGTCTGTCCGGGCTGCAAGACCTGCTCCGTAAAGCAGAAGCAGTCGATCTTGGTGAAGTACGCGCCGGCGGAATAGGGCGTGACGTTGTATGACGCCTGACCGGCGATCACACGATCCGTGGGGTTGTGAGCCTCAAAGAACGCCAGCCCGGTCTGACCGATCTGCAAGCTGGAGACACGCTGTTCGGGCGCGCGAAACTCCCACGCCATGTCGCGGTTTTTCGAGGCGTCGAACCGGATGGAGATCATCTGGTCCAGCACGGTGTCGGAGCCGCGCCCCTCTGCCGTTGTGCCGCCGTAGCCGGTAACGCGGCAGAACAGATCATAGAGCGGCACGGCAGCGAAGCTCATCCCCACCATGAACACGACGAGGCCCAGCAGGCCAAAGGCTGTGCGTTTGGGGCTCATTCGCTCACCTCGGGCAGGATCGAGGGGCGGATCGCGTGGTCGAAAGCCTCCATGCTGGCGCCATTGCTCATCTTCACGATGGTGACGGCGAAAACCAGCGCGACGAAGGCCAGCAGGATCAACAGCACGGCGACATTGCGGCCCTTGCGGCGGGTATAGATCTCATGGGTCGCGGTTTGGTCAATGGACATGATCGCTCCTCAGAACAGAACCGGCCAGCCGGACCAGCTCAGATCCAGCGCGCGCAGTATGATTTCGATCCCCAACGCAATGAACAATGCAAAGAGGTATCCGATTGATTCGAGGAAGACGCGAAGCTCGGTCTTGAACTTGTCAGCGGTCGCAGTCGCCTCATCCCGCTTCCAGATCGACCATGCGCCCCAAAGGAAGCGGGCGTTATAGGCCAGCGCCACGGCAAAGTAGACCGGCCCGCCGACGGAGGTGAATGCCAGCACCATCGCAACCGGGAACAGAAGCAATGTGTAGACCAGGATCTGGTTGCGGGTCGCGCGGTCGCCCGCCACCACCGGCAGCATCGGCACGCCCGCCTTGACGTAATCCTCGTTGCGAAAGATCGCCAAGGCCCAGAAATGCGGCGGTGTCCACAGGAAGATCAGCGCGAACATCAACAGTGATTCGAGGCTGACACCCCCCGTTGCCACGGCCCAGCCAATCATCGGGGGAAACGCACCGGCAGCACCGCCGATCACGATATTCTGCGGCGTCGAACGTTTGAGCCACATGGAGTAGATCACGACGTAGAAGAAGATCGTGAAGGCCAGGAACACGGCGGAGAAGATGTTGCCGAAGATGCTGAGCATCAGGACCGACATGATCGACAGCGCCACACCGATACCCAGCGCCTCACCCGGTTCCACCACGCCCGACGGCAGGGGACGGTTGGCCGTCCGCTTCATCACCGCATCGATATCGGCATCCCACCACATATTGAGCGCGCCCGAGGCTCCTGCCCCGATGGCGATGCACAGGATGGTTGCGAGGGCGATCACCGGGTGAACTCCGCCGGGTGCGGCGAACATGCCGATCGCCGCCGTCAGGACAACCAGCGACATGACACGCGGCTTCATCAGCGCGAAGTAGTCCTTCACCTGCGCCTCACCGGTCTGTGTGGTTTCAATATCCATGGCGGTATCGGTCATCGAAGATCACTCGCAAACTTAAACTACGCAAATAGCAGCGACGAAGGGACCGGGCAGCACCCGGTTCCCTGCAAAGCGCGTGCGCCCCGATCACTCGCGGGCGGCAAGCTGCGTCGTCGCGCCACCGCCGTCAGCATAGCGCGCGACGGCAGCCTCAAGCCATGCGTCATATTCGTCCTGCGGCACGGCCTTGACCGTGATCGGCATGTAGGAATGCGAAATCCCGCACAGCTCGGAACACTGGCCAAAATAGATGCCTGGCGCGTCTACGCGGAACCAGGTTTCGTTCAGACGGCCGGGAATGGCATCCAGATGCACACCGAAGGCCGGGATTTTCCACGCGTGGATCACATCCGCCGCAGTCGTCTGCAACTTCACGACTGCGCCGACCGGAACCACCACGGCAGTGTCCGTGGCCAACAGATAGGCTTCAGGGCCGTAGCCGTATTCGGCAAGCTCATCCTCGGCCAGCATGAAGCTTTCGAAATAGACGCCCGAATCGGGATATTCATGACCCCAGTACCACTGGTAGCCCGTCGCCTTGATCGTCAGATCAGCCTCGGGCACCTCAAGCTGATCGAACAGGCGCGGCAGCGAAAATGCGCCGATCACGACAAGGATGATCACGGGAATGATCGTCCAGGCGATTTCGATCGTGCTGTTATGGGTGAAGCGTGCGGCCTGATGTCCGCGTCCGGCGCGGAACTTCACCGCGACCACGACCAGCAGCATGGTCACAAACAAGGTAATCAGCGTGATGATCACCAGCAGCATGTTGTCGAGGAAGTGGATATCCTGCGCAACGCTGGTCGCGGCAGGCTGAAACGCGATACCGCCCGGCTGTGGCATGCCGATGATGGGAAGATCGCTGGTCAGCACCTCTTCCTGAGCGTAGGCGGCACCGCCTGCAAGAAAGCCGAAGAAGGCTGCCGAAAGGGTCTTGGCAAGTTGCATGTGTCGAATCCCGGATCGTCGTCTTGCAACCACGCGCGTCAGGGCATCGCCACTGAAACGGCGCGGTCAATTGATTGCTGCTTAAAACCACACTAGGTGCCTCAGGACAAGGCGGGAGTATGCCGCAAACCGTCGCATGGCAAAACCGCCGCATTTCGATCCAGGAGCTTTCATGAGCACACCGACAGCGCCATTTCGCCCTTTCGAGACCGATCTGGACCCCCAGGCGTCCCTGACGACCCTGCGCGAGGCCCTGAACGGCGCGGATGATGGGGAGCTTTTTCTGGAACGGCGCCGGTCGGAAGTCCTGATGCTGGACGACCGGCGCGTCAAGACCGCGAACTACACCGCATCCGAGGGGTTCGGCCTGCGGGCGGTCCGGGGGGAAATGGCGGGATATGCACATTCCACCACGCTGGATGCGGCGGCCCTGCGCCGGGCCAGCGAAACCGTGCGTCTGGCCATCCGCGACGGCAACGGCGTGGTCGCCGGCGATCCGGTGCGCACCAACCGCAAGCTCTACGATGAGATCGACCCGACGGCAGACGCCGAATTCGCGGTAAAAATCGACGTGTTGAAGCAGATCGACGACTATCTGCGCAGCCGCGATGCGCATGTGGTGCAGGTCAGCGCCTCAATGGCGGCGAGCTTTCAGGAGGTCGAAATCCTGCGCGCCTCGGGCGAACGCTATGTCGATGCGCGGCCGATGGCGCGGGTCAACATTTCCGTCATCGTGGAACGTGACGGGCGCCGCGAATCAGCGGCGGCGGGGGGCGGCGGGCGGTTCGGCCTCGCCGGTATGCTGGAACCGTCGCACTGGCAACCGGTCGCGGATGAGGCGTTGCGCGTGGCGCTGGTGAACCTCGACGCCGTACCTGCCCCCGCCGGAACCATGGATATCGTGCTGGGGCCAGGCTGGCCGGGCATCCTGCTGCATGAGGCCGTGGGGCACGGGCTGGAGGGGGACTTCAACCGCAAGAAAACATCCGCTTTTGCCGGGTTGATGGGCCAACAGGTAGCCTCGAAGGGAGTGACGGTCATCGACGACGGCACGATCCCGGACCGCCGCGGCTCGATCACCTTCGACGATGAGGGCACGCCGTCGGCGCGCAACGTGCTGATCGAGGATGGCGTGCTGGTCGGCTATATGCAGGACCGTCAGAACGCGCGCCTGATGGGGGTGGAGCCTACGGGCAACGGGCGGCGGCAGGGATTCGAGCATGCCCCGATGCCCCGCATGACGAACACCTACATGCTGGGCGGCGACGCGACCCCTGCGGACATGCTGTCGGGGTTGAAGGACGGCATCTACGCCGTCGGCTTCGGCGGCGGACAGGTGGACATTACGAATGGCAAGTTCGTCTTTTCCTGCACCGAAGCCTACAAGGTGGAAAACGGCAAGGTCGGCCCCCCGGTCAAGGGCGCGACATTGATCGGAGACGGAGCCACTGCCTTGCAAAAGATCCGCGCCATAGGCAACGACATGGCGTTGGACCCCGGCATGGGCAATTGCGGCAAGGCTGGCCAGTGGGTGCCGGTGGGCGTCGGGCAACCGTCCCTGCTGATCGGCGGCCTGACGGTTGGCGGCAGCGCCTGAGTGGGCTTCGCCACGGTCAGCAAGACGCAGTACGCCTGCTAGCTCAGGAGCGATTTCAAATCGATTTGCGGGTTCGCGACCGCTTCGGCAGCCGGGGACGTGCCCGCTTCGATCATGCGCTTTCCAATCATGTAGGCGCGCGGATCGTTCATCGCATCGACGGCCAGCAGGTCCGCTCCGCGAAAATACCAGACCGATTGCGTCCCTTCGCGCGGGCCGGGTCGCACCACGATATTGTCATAGCCTGTGTTCAGGCCCGCAATCTGAAGCTTCGTGTCGTATTGATCCGACCAGAACCACGGCTTCGCGTGGTATTCCGCATCCCCACCAGCCATGTTCTGCGCGGCGATTTCAGCCTGTTCGATGGCGTTCGGCACGGATTCGAGGCGAATGCGGGCGCTGCGATAGGGGAACGAGGCGCAGTCACCTGCGGCGAAGATTGCCGGATCGCTGGTGCGGGCATGCGCATCCACGCGGATGCCGTTCTCAACCTGCAAACCCGCCTGCTCGGCCAGGGCGGTCTCGGGCACGATGCCGATCCCGACGACGACGAAATCCACGTCCAGCTCCGTTCCATCGCTGAGGACCGCGCCCGAAACGTGGCCCTCGCCCGTCAGATGATCGAGGCCGGTGCCCTCACGAATATCCACGCCCTGCGCGGCGTGCAGCGCGCGGAAATAGTCCGAGGTCTGCGGCGCGGCGACACGTTGCAGGATGCGGTCCATCGCCTCCACCAATGTGACGTCGAGACCGCGAGAGGTCGCCACGGCGGCGGCCTCTAGCCCGATATAGCCGCCCCCGACGATCAGGCAGCGCGCACCGGGCGCGAAGACCTTCGCCATCTCGTCGATATGCGCCAGCGAACGGACGGAATAGACCCCCTTCAGCCCTCCTCCGGCGGAGGCAGGCAACCTCCGGGGGGTGGAGCCGGTGGTCAGGGCAAGCGTTCGGTAGGACAACACCTCACCCGATTGCACCGTTACCGTCCTGGCCGCACGGTCGATGGCCGTGACCCTTGTGGACAGGCGCAGGTCGATATTCTGTTCGTCGTAGAACCGTGCGGGGCGCAGGTACAGACGCTCCAAATCCATCTCACCCATCAGGTATTTCTTGGACAAGGGGGGGCGTTGATACGGGGGCACGGGTTCCTCCCCGATCAGGGTGATCGGGGTATCGGGGTCCATCTGCCGCAGCTTTGCCACCAGTGCCGCGCCGGCCTGTCCTGCGCCGATTACGATATGTCCGTCCATGACCCTCGTCCTTTGCCTCGTTCGCCCCTACCTTACTTGCGTCAAACGAAGCCAAACCGAAAGGTCACAAACACCATGACGATCGCCAAAGGGGACATGCTGCCCGACGCTACATTCATCACCATGGGTCAGGAAGGACCGCAATCCGTCAAAGCCGCCGATCTGTTCACCGATAAGACGGTCGTGCTGTTCGCACTGCCTGGTGCATTCACCGGGGTCTGCACGACCGCTCATATGCCCAGCTTCATCCGCACCGCCGATCAGTTCCGTGAAAGGGGTGCGGACCATATCGTCTGCGTCTCCGTCAACGATCCGTTCGTGATGAAGGCGTGGGGCGATTCCACCGGCGCGACCGAGGCTGGCATCGAAATGCTGGCCGATCCCGTATCCGAGTTCACCAAGGCCGTGGGCATGAATTTCAGCGCACCGCCCATCGGCTTCGTCGACCGGTCGCAACGCTATGCGTGCATCGTGCGTAACGGAGAGGTCACGGCCGTCGGTGTCGAGGCATCGCCGGGTGAATGCGACCTGTCGGGCGGTGAGGCCCTGCTTGAACAGATGTAAACTATTCGGCCCCCGGTTCGCACCGGGGGTCGAGAATCAAAGCGCGTCGAACTGCGCGGCCAGCGCGAAATCGCGCTCGGTCAGGCCGTTCGCATCATGGGTGGTCAGCATCACCTCCACCCGATTGTAGACGTTGAACCATTCGGGGTGATGGTTCGCCTTCTCCGCGAGGATCGCGGCAGAACTCATCCAGCCGAACGCCGCGACGAAGGACTTGAACTTGTACGTCTTGGTGATGGCCACCCCGTCGCGGGCAAAATCCCATCCGGTGAGGTCGGCCAGTGCGCGCTCACAATCTGCCTTATCCAGTTTCGCTGTCATCAGTCCTCTCCCTGTACCTTTCGAAACGGGCCGTATTCGGTGAGGATTTCGATCTCCTCATCCACGGCGGCGCGTTCCCTCTCCAGATACTGCTCCACCGCGCGGCGAAATCCAGGGTCCGCGATCCAGTGCAGCGAATAGGTCGGCGTGGGCAGATAGCCGCGCGCCAGCTTGTGCTCCCCCTGCGCGCCGGCCTCTACCCGAGACAGACCGTGCGCCAGTGCCCAGTCGATGGCCTGATAATAGCACACCTCGAAATGCAGGCAGGGGTGATCCTCGACACAGCCCCAATAGCGACCATAGAGCGTATCCGCCCCGATCATGTTCATCGCGCCCGCGACCCAGCGCCCTTCGCGCTCGCACATGACCAACAGGATATCGTCGCGCAGCGTGGCGTGGGCCTCCTCGAAGAAAGCGCGGGTCAGGTACGGCGTGCCCCATTTGCGCGCGCCCGTATCCTGATAAAACTGCCAGAAAGCATCCCAGTGCTGCGGTTCGATCTGGTCCCCGGTCAGCAGGTGGATCGTGCCGCCGAAATCCTGCGCTGTGCGGCGCTCCTTGCGAATGGTCTTGCGCTTGCGGGAGCTGAGGTCGGCGAGGAAAGCGTCGAAATCGGCGTAGTCGCGGTTGAACCAGTGGAATTGCTGCCCGGTCCGCTGCAACAGGCCAGCCGCACCGCCCGCCTCATATTCCTGCTGCGTGCAGAAGGTAACATGGGCGGAGGAAAGCTCATTCTCACTGGCAAGCTGTACCAGACCTTGCAGCAGCGCGGACTGGCCCACGGCCTCCTGCCCCGGACGGCACAGGAAGCGGCGCCCGGTCGCGGGGGTGAAGGGCACCGCCGCCTGCAACTTCGGATAATAGCGCCCGCCCGCCTGCTCATAAGCATGGGCCCAGTTGTGATCGAAGATGTATTCGCCCTGCGAATGCCCCTTGGCATAAAGCGGCATCACCGCGATGACCTGACCACCGGCGCGCGCGACCAGATGGCGGGCCTGCCAGCCCGTTCCCCGCCCGACGGAGCCGGAGCGTTCCAGCGCGCTTAGAAATCTGTGCGTGGTGAACGGATCATGCGGACGGTCGTCACTGGGACAGGCGCAGGCATCCCACTGCGCCGCCTCGATCTGCGAAAGGTCGTCCAGAACGTCGATCTCGATCCGTGTGTCGTCGCGCATATGTCGCCTCCTGCCGCCTCACACTTGGCGTCGCGCCGGAGCAGATCAACCTGCGCAATGTCGCCGGGGGGCCTATCGCGGGGTAAATCCCTCGAACGTAATCTGATCCGCGATCTCCAGGGCCGCGTCCGCCTGCTCCTGCGAACGGACGGTCCACGTCAGGATCGGAAAGTCCCGATCGCGCAAGGCCAGCACCTGTGGCAGATGCAGGCTTTTCCTGTTGTGAGAGATAAACGTCGCGCCGCACGGGATCAGATCGCGCATCGCGGCAAGTTTCTGCCGTCGTGCCAGGGGCACCATCGGCCAGTCGTCCGCAGTGAACGCATCCGTGACCAGACCGCGTGGAATGTCAGGAGCGAATCCGCCGAAGACCCGGACCGAATTGGGGTTGAAGCTCATCACAGCCAAGGGCCCGTCATAGCGGCGCAAGACCTCGGCCGTGGCCCGCTCCAACGCGCCGACGGAGGGGCCGAGGCTGCCGTCCTGGTCCTTGATCTCGACAATCAGGGGCACCTGCCCCGCCACCTCATCGAGTACCTGCTGCAAGGTCGGAATACCCTCCTGCCCGCCCAGCAGATGGATGCCCTGCAACTGTTCGACATCGTGCATCCGGACCCAGCCCTCACGCCCGGTCAGACGCTCCAGCGCGTAGTCATGAAAGACCATCGGCGTGCCGTCCGAGGCAGGCTGGACATCGACCTCAATCCCCCATCCCGCAGCCACCGCCGCGCGGATACCGGACAGGGAGTTTTCGGGGCAACCTGGCCCGTGCAAGGCACGATGCGCCAGCGGGCGGGCGAGCATTTCGCGTGGAAACTTCATTCGATTTCAAAGATGCCTTCAACCTCGACCGCGACCCCGAATGGCAGCGAGGACGATCCGACGGCGGACCGGGCATGGCGACCCTTTTCGCCGAACACCTCGACCATCAGGTCGGACGCGCCGTTGATCACCGCCGGGTGTTCGCCGAAATCGGCGGTGGCGTTGACGAAGCCGTTCAGCTTGAGCACCCGAACCTTGTCCAGATCGCCGGAGGCCTTGCGCACCTGCGCGATCAGCGACAGGCCGCACAGCCGCGCCGCCGCCTTGCCATCCTCGACACTGTAGCCCGCGCCAAGCTGGCCCACGACCAGTTTGCCATCCTGCTGCGGCACCTGCCCGGACACGTAGAGCAGATTGCCCGTGCGCACGAAGGGCACGTAATTTGCGGCTGGCGCGGCGGCGTCCGGCAGGGCAATGCCGAGTTCGTTCAGACGGGCTTCGATGGACATGGTATCTCCTTTCGGCGCACGCTCAGGTTTCGCGAAACGCCTTGGTGAAATAATCGGTAAGAGGTTTGGTCAGGAAGGTCAGCGGGCTGCGCTCCCCCGTCTGGATGAAGGCATCGACGGGCATGCCGGGGACCAGTTCCAGCCCCTGAAGCTTGTCGATCTCACCATCATAGGGCAGGATCTGTGCCTCGTAATAGTTCATGCCCGAGACCTCATCCGTCAGCACATCCGCGGAAATGCGGGTGACGACACCGTAGAGTTCAGGCGTGGTACGCTGGTCGAAGGCGGCGAAGCGCAGAACGGCCTCCTGCCCCACGACGACCTGATCGATATTGATCGTTTCGATCCGGCTGGTGATGACCAGCGGACTGTCCTGCGGCACGATGAACATCACCGGATCGGCGGGCCGGATGACCGACCGCACCGCGTGGACAGTGGAACCGTAGACGATGCCTGAGACGGGCGCGCGAATTTCGAGACGCGACAGCGTTTCGATTGCGGACAGGCGCCGCTCACGCAGTTCGTTCTCACGATATTGCATGTCGCGCAGGGTGGTGATCGCCTCCTCCTGCCGGGTGGTTTGAAGTCGGATGATCTCGATCTCCAGCTCTGCGATGCGGCCCCGGCTTTCCGCGACCGAGGCGACGAGTTCACCGACCTGCCCGCGCAGCGACGCGTCCTCACGCCGCAGGGAAAGCACGCGGCTGGCCTGTGCCAGCCCGCGATCCAGCAGGGATTGCTGGTCGATCAGTTCCTCCGAGATCAGGCCGAGCTGTTCGTTGAGCGCGGCAAGCTGCACATTGCGCCCCTCGATCAACTCCTCGATCTGGATCTGGCGTTCGCGAAGCTGGCTGATTTGCTGCGCGTTGGAGGCGATGCGCGCTTCGAACAGGCGGATCTGGCCGCCGACCAGTTCGGCGATCTCCTCGTTCTGTTGCGCGATTTCCAGCAAGCCCTCATCGAAGCGGATCGCGGGCAAATCCTCGCTCTCCGCCCGCAGGCGGCCGCGACGGGCGATCAGTTCGTAATACTGACTCTCGATAATGGCGAGTTCGGAGCGCAGCATCGTGTCGTCCAGACGGATCAGGATTTCCCCCGCTTCGACCATGTCACCGTCATTCGCATAAATCGTGCCGACCACGCCCCCCTCGGGGTGCTGTATGATCTGCCGGTTCGATTCGACCTCCAACTGTCCCGATGCGATGACCGCGCCCGCGATGGTGGTGGCGATAGACCAGGTGAAGACCCCGCCGACAAGGAACAGAAGGGCGAGCACCCCCAGCATGATCGGACGAACGGCGCTCCACTTCTCGGGCTGGCTCATGTTCCCTGCTCCGTCCCTGAGGGTTTTACCGGCGCGATCTGACCGATCCGGGCGGATGATTGCGGCGACGGCGCAACCTTGGGCGGCTGGGATGGCTGGGCTTGGGCGACACGTTTCGCAGGGGTGGGCTTGCCCGCGACCTGTTCGTAATTCTTGACGTTGTTGCGCAGCACATCGTCGCGTTTGCCGAAGTCCTTCACGCTGCCGTTCTCCATCACCATCAACAATTCGCATTGCGTGATCGCGGCCGGGCGGTGCGCCATGATGATGACGCTGCCCCCCGCCGCCTTCATGCCCTCGATGGCGGAATTGAGCGCATTTGAGCCCTCGCTGTCCAGATTCGCGTTCGGCTCATCCAGCACCAGCAGGACCGGCGCGCCATACAGCGCGCGGGCCAGGCCCAACCGTTGGCGCTGACCGCCCGACAGGCGACTGCCACCGGACTGGATCCGGGTGTCGTAGCCGTCGGGCAATTTCAGGATCATCTCATGGGCGCCGGCCTTCTTGGCCGCCTCGACGATCTGGGCGGGGTCGGGATTGGCGGACAGGCGGGCGATGTTGTCAGCGACACTGGCGTCGAACAGCGACACGTCCTGCGGAAGATAGCCGATATGCTGACCAAGTGTCTCGCTCGAAAACTGCTCCAACGATGCGCCGTCCAAGCGGACCTTGCCCTGAAAAGCGGGCCAGATGCCGGTAATGGCGCGGGCCAGCGTGGATTTGCCCGATGCGCTCTGCCCGATCACCCCAAGGGCCATACCCGGACCGACGCGGAACGATACCGCCTTTAGCGTGGGAATCTTTTCCCCCGGCGGGATGACCGTCAGGCCAGCCACGTCGAGCATGGCGCGCGGACGCGGCAGTTCGGTCTTTTCCTCTTCCTCCGGCGTCGCCTCGAGCAGTTGGGTCAGTGATACCCAGCCTTGCCGGGCGCGTTGAACCAGCGACCATTGCGCGATCGCCTGCTCGACCGGGGCCAATGCGCGGCCCAGCAGCACCGAGCCCGCGATCATGGCACCGGGGCTAAGCTCCCCCTGAAGGACGAGATATGCCGCGAGTGCGAGCATCCCCGATTGCAGGAAGAAGCGCCACGTCTTGGAAAAGGTCGAGAATGTGCCGGATACGTCCGCCGCTCGGATGGACGTATCCAGCGCCATGTCACGCTGTTGCCGCCAACGGCCCAGAACGGCACCGCGCATCCCGAGGCTCTGCACGACCTCAGCATCGCGGCGCACGGATTCAGCGAAGGATTCGGCCGTGGCCGAGGCCTGCATACTCTCACGCTGCGGTGCTTTGGACAGAACCTGATTCAGCACGGTCGCCACGATCAGCACCAGCCCGCCGGCAATCGCCAGCCAGCCCAGCAGGGGGTGGAAGATGAAGATCGCGAACAGGAACAGCGGTGTCCACGGCAGATCGTAGAACGCAAACAACGCGGGAGAAGACAGCAGCCGCTGGATGGATTCCAGATCGCGCAGCCCCGTGGCGGGTCGATTGCGAAAATTCGGATCGACCGAGCGCCGCAGCAGGGCATCGAAGACGCGGCGGTCCAGCATGCTTTGAAACCGCGCGCCGACACGGCCCAGAATGCGCCCCCGGGCATAATCCAGCACACCCATGATAGCGTAGAGCACAGCAACCAGCGCGAACAGCGCCACCAGTGTCGCCTCGGACCGGCTGGACAGCACACGATCGTAGACCTGCAACATGAATAGAGGGCCCGTCAGAACCAGGATGTTCGCGAACACGCTGAACAGCAATACGACCCGGAACAGGCTACGGCTCTTGCGAAGCGTCGCGCGCAGCTCTTCACGTCCGGGTGCGGGGCCTCTTGCCGCCATGTTCACCTACCTGTACTGATCGTCATATACCGTGCTGACACTAAAATATGACCAATTCGTGCAGCTGGTCGTTTGTCTTGTTGAAAATGGCTATAGCACCGCTTTTCGGCAGGTCCAACGATTGGCGACCTTGATGTGCACGATATCTGATACTGTAAACTGCATACCGTACCCGACCTGTTTCCGAGTGAATGAGAGCCCAGTGATGAAATCTGCCCTGCCCGCCGTCGTTTTTTCCGCCCTTTTCGTGATGTCGGCCTGCACCGGCGATACCACCGACCAGACCTCCCTGATCGCGGATCCGCTGGAGCCTGCGAACCGCGGGATTCATGCGTTCAACAAAGGGGTCGATACGGTGGTCCTGCGCCCTGCCTCGCAGGTCTATGGCGCCGTACTGCCCGAACCGGTGGAGCGGACTGTCGAGAATTTCATCGGCAATCTGGCGCTGCCGGGCGACATCATCAACAATACGTTGCAGGGTGACACTGTCGCACTGGGCGACAATCTGGGCCGGTTCCTGATGAACACGACGCTGGGATTTGGCGGCCTGCTCGACATTGCCGGCGAGGCTGGGATCCCGCGTCATCCCGCCGATTTCGGACAGACGCTGGCAGGGTACGGCGTGGCCGAGGGGCCGTATGTCGAACTTCCGATCTTTGGGCCCAGCACCGCGCGTGACGCGACGGGAACCGTGGTGGATTTCGTCCTGAACCCCTTCACGTGGAGCGAGAGCGATACCGCCGAGGAGGTTCTGATCACCTCGGGCGTCGTGGATGCCATTGATACGCGCGATGATCTGGGTCCCGTGCTCGACGGTATCCTCTACGAGTCCGAGGACAGCTACTCCGCCGCGAAAACCGCCTACATCCAGAATCGTCGCGCATTCGTGAATGGAACCGATGGTGGAGACGACGGGTTCGTAGACATATATGCTGAATAATTCAGTTCGGAGAGTACAGTTTACCATGTTCATTTTGAAATCTGCCCGCGCGACCATGCTTGCCGCTGCCATGGCAACCCTGCCGATCAGCGCTCAGGCGCTGACCCCGCAGGAGGCGACCGCGCTGACGAACACCATCGCTGACGAGGTCGAAGGTTACGTGAACAGCGATATGTCGCTGGCGCAAAAACAGGCAGCGTTCCGTCAGACGATGGATCGCTATGCCGACACCTCCGCGATCGGTCGATACGTCCTGGGCGTCGCATGGCGCAGCGCGACCCCCGCGCAGCAGGAGGCCTTCACCACCGCGTTCGCGGAATATCTCGCCAACAAGTACGGATCGCAGTTCAGTGGCTATGAGGGTGGTGAAATCACCATCGGTAGCGCGAACGATCTGGGCAATCGCGGCATCGTCGTTGAAAGCACGGTCACGCGGCCCGGTTCGAGCCCATTCATCGTGCAATGGCAGTTTTCCGATCGCTCCGGGCAGCCGCTTCTGATCGACATTGTGGCGGAGGGTGTCAGCATGCTGACAACGGAGCGGTCGGCCATCGCCTCCATGCTCGACCGTCGTAATGGTGATCTGGACGCATTGATTGCGGACCTGCCCACGGCAGGGTGATGGCGCAGACAAGACGTGCGGCATCGGACCACGCGTTTTGAAAGCACCCTGAAACAACCGACCGCACCAACTTCGGTTCGGTTTTCCACAGCTATGTTCAGTGAGAATATCACGTTTGACGGCGGGGGAAATCCTCGCCGTCTATACCTTTATCAAGAGAAAAGAGCGTCCAGCGCGTCGTCCACTGCCTTGGCGTCCGTCAGACTCAACCGCACCGGCAGCGGCATCACGTGGGGGCGAAACCAGTCCGGCAGACGGGCAATGTCCTTCTCCGTCGTGACCAGACGCGCATTCTCACCCTGCGCCTCATGAAGGAGACGGTTCAGAACCGTCTTGGAATACGGTTCGTGATCACCGAAGGCATGGCTGGCGATCAAATCGACACCCAGTTCACTCAATGTCGCGAAGACCTTTTCAGGCCGCCCGATCCCGGCAAAGGCTATGACCCGCATTCCCTGCCAGGGCATTCCTGTCTGCAAGGGCAGGATCTCCCCCCTCGCGACGGGCACCCCCCGGGTGTCAGGTAGCGTGCCAGCGCCTATGGCCAGCATCACATCCGCCCGCGACAGGCCCTCTGCCACCGGTTCGCGCAACGGGCCTGCCGGCAGAACCCGGCCATTCCCGAATCCGGTTTGGGTGTCCACCACCAGGATCGAGATGTCCTTGATCAGCGCGGGGTCCTGAAATCCGTCATCGAGGATCAGCGCATCCGCCCCCGCAGCACAGGCGGCGCGCGCCCCGGCCACCCTGTCGCGTGCGACCCAGACAGGTGCGAACGCGTCGAGCATCAGCGGCTCGTCGCCTACCTCATCCGCCGTCATGTCCTGCGTGACACGGATCGGCCCGGTCTGCGTGCCGCCATAACCTCGGCTGAGGATGTGCGGCGTCAGATTGCGGGCCTGCAACCGTTCGATCAGGGCGATGACTGTCGGGCTTTTGCCCGTGCCACCGACGGTCAGATTGCCGACGCAGATCACCGGAACACCAACGGCCTCCCCCCGCCCGCGCGCCTGTCTGCGTTTGGCACCGACGCGCCAGAGAGCTTCGAGCGGTCGCAGCGCCAGTGCCTGCCAGCCCGGGCGGGCGTACCAGAAATGCGGCGCCTTCACCGCTGCACCGCGGCTGTCACGACAGGCGTCAGCAAGGACAGCACCCGGTCCAGCGTGCCCGCCCCGGCGGAGGAAAGATCCCACGCGGCGGTCGCCATGACTGCCGCCCGGTCAGGGCGAAGCAGATCGGAAATCGCGGCTGCCAGATCGACGGCACCCTGAACCTCCACCGCGGCACCGGCGCTGTGCAGTTGCCGGTAAGCCTCGGCGAAGTTCGAGATATGTGGACCATGCACGATAGCGGAGCCGAGGGCCGCCGGCTCGAACGGATTGTGCCCTCCGATCGGCACGAGGGAACCGCCGACCAGCGAGACCGGGCACAGGCGATACCACAGGCCCAGTTCGCCGAGTGTGTCCGCCACGTAGATCTCGACGTTTTCCCCGATCTCGTCCCCCGCGCTGCGCAGACCGACGCGCCAGCCATCATCCGCCAGATCCGATGCAATCTGCGGCCCCCGGTCGGGATGGCGCGGCACCAGGATCAAGGCCAGATTGGGCGCGCCACGTCGCGCCAGCCGATGCGCCTGCGCGACGACGGCCTCCTCACCCGGATGGGTCGAAGCGGCACACCAGACCAGCGTGGCGCCCAGCCGCGCGCTCAGGCGTTTGCGCTGCGTCTCATCATGCGGCAACGGCGCGGCACTGTCCTTCAGTGAGCCTGTCACCTCGACGCAATCGGGCAAGGCCCCCATGCGCAGCAGCCGGTCCCGTGTGGCCTGATCCTGCGTCATGATCATATCGAACTTGCGAACGATTTGTTTTCCCGCAGATGGCGCCCAGCGCCAGACCTTCGCGGATTTTTCCGATATCCGGGCGTTCAGAAGGATCAACGGGGTGCCCCGTCGTTTCACCTGATCCAGCATGGTCGGCCAGAACTCGCTCTCTGTCCACAGAACCAGATCGGGTTTCCAGTGGTCGAGGAACCGCGTCACACTTGCCTTGAAATCCAGTGGATAGAATTGATGGATCGCACCCTCGGGCAAGCGGCTGACCATCAGTTGCGCCGAGGTGACGGTTCCGGTCGTCACGAGCACGTGCAGTTCCGGCCAGCGCCGCTCGATCCGCCGGATCAGATCGAGGACGGACAGCGATTCCCCGACGGAGGCCGCATGGAACCAGACCAGCGGACCGTCGGGACGGGCCACCTCGGTATAGCCCATCCGCTCGCCCACACGCTCGGGGTCTTCCTTGCCCTGCCCCATACGCTTGTCCAGCGCGCGCTGGCCCATACGCTCACCCAGGCGCGCGAAGACATCATATGCTCCCAGACCAAGCGATGGCATCACTTCGCCCCACCCTGACAGAACGGTTCCGCACGACCGGCATTTCGGTCGGCTGCCAGCGTCACGTCAAGCAGGGCGCGTTCGACCTCGCCGCGAAATTCCTCGATCACGGTGCGGTCCGCCGTGGCGGCCGGTGGGGTCAGCGCCTGCCCCCAGATCAGATGGATGCGGCTGAAGGGCAACGGGATCAGCGCCCGGTCCCAACTGTTGAACGTCAACGCGTGTTTCGATGACCAGGCCACGGGCACGACCGGGGCACCGGTTCGGACCGCGATCGCAGCCACGCCGTGCTGGCAGACCCCACGAGGTCCCTTCGGTCCGTCCGGCGTCAGCGCGAGGATCCCGTTATCGGTCTGGCGCAGGAACCGCAAGGCAGCGGCGAGTGCTGCCGCCCCGCCCTTTTGCTTGGTCGGTTTGTTGGGATTCGCACTGGAACCACGGATCAGGCGAAATCCGAAAAGCTCAAGGAACCGGGTCGCGAATTCACCGTCGCCGGATCTCGACGCGATACCTGTAATGGTGGCCCCTTGTAACGCATCATAGGTCACGCCGGTCAGCCGCCCATGCCACAGGGCATAGACGAACCGCGCACGCCCCTGCAAAGCCTGCGCCCGCAGGTCTGTGTTACCCGAAACCTGCACCCGCGCGGTGAACCAGACCAGCCGCAGATAGTAATACATCAGCCATCCCAGAACCCGCATCGCGGCCGCTTCAGTCCAGTTCTTCGGTGGGCGACGCGGCGATTTCCTCATCGCGCAGGCGGTGCAGATGGGCGATGAAATAGCGGGTCTGAGCCTCATCCACCGTGCGGTGAGCGGCGTCCTTCCATGCGCTGTAGGCGCTCTTGTAATCGGGATAGATGCCTACGATGTCGATCTTGGACACGTCCGCGAACGTCGTCCTTTGCGTATCGATCAGTTCGCCGCCGAATACCAAGTGCAAGCGCTGTGTCATAGGTCTCTCCACTACCGGGATTGAAGTTGCCCGCACCGTAGCCACGGCGCGTCGAAGGTCAAGTTCGCGCCGTGCGCGTCATCAGATCGGCATGCAGGTCAGGTGCCGCCGCGATCAGTCCGTTCAACTGCGCGCTGGGCGAATTAAAGCTCAGGTCCAGGCCGGCCCGGTCCGATACCCGCGCCCCTGCCTCCGCCGCGATCAGGGCGCCCGCCGCGATGTCCCATTCCCACACAGGCCGAAATGTGACCGTGCCGTCCACATCCCCCTCGGCCAGACGGGTCAGGCGCAGGGCCAGCGCCCCGCCATGCACCGGAGTGATCTGGGCAGGGCCCGCGGGCCAGAATTCGGCTGCCAACTGGTTCTTAGGGATCGAGATGCGCGGCAGGTCCGCGACCCGTGTCAGCGTCATCGGCTGTTCGTTCCAGATCGCCCCACGCCCCCGTGTCGCGCTGTAGACATGGCCGGTTACGGGCATTGCGACGACCGCCGCAACCGGCGTACCGTTTTCCACGACAGCGAGAGAGATCGCCCAGCTCGGCTTGCCCTTGAGGAAACTGACCGTCCCGTCGATGGGATCGACCACGAAGCAACGTTTGCGGCGCAACCGGTCGGGCGCGTCGGCGGTTTCCTCTGACAGCCAGCCGTAATCGGGGCGCGCGGCCAGCAGGCCTTCGCGCAACAACTGGTCCACTTCCAGATCGGCGGCGGAAACGGGGCCTTGGCCGCCGCTCTTCTGCCAAACCTGCGGCGAGGCTCCGAAATGGCGCAGCGCGACCTGCGCCGCGTCCTGCGCAGCCTCGATCAACAGTGTGCGGTCGGCTTCATGCTCCGGCAATGGTCAACCCCTCGACCAGCAGGCTGGGGACAACCCTGCTCAAATGCGGACGGGCGTCGTTGCCGGGGACGATGCTCATCAACATGTCACGCAGATTTCCCGCGACCGTGCATTCGTTGACGGGGCGCACGATCTGGCCGTTCTCGACCCAGAAACCCGATGCGCCGCGCGAATAATCGCCGGTCGTGGGATTGATCGACGATCCGATCAGCGAGGTAATCAGCAAGCCGGTCCCCATATCGGCCAGCAGATCCTCGCGCGTTCTGTCACCTTGGGTCAGCGTCAGGTTGCCTACTGCGGGCGATGGCGCACCGCCCGTTCCCCGCGCCGCGTTCGCGGTGGATGTCATGCCCAGTTGCCGCGCCGTGGACAGGTCCAGCGTCCAGCCTGTCAGGCGGCCATCCTCGACCAGAGCACGGCGCCTCGTGCGCAGACCTTCGCCGTCGAAGGGACGGGAGCCTGCGGCGCGGACGCGGTGTGGATCCTCGATCAGGTCAATGCCATCAGGCAGAACCTGCTTGCCCAGCGCATCGTTCAGCCAGCTTGATCCACGCGCGATGCTGGCACCGTTCGACGCCTGCACCAGATGTCCGATCAGGCCGGAACTGATCCGCTCATCATAGAGCACAGGGAACCGGCCCGTGGGCGGTTTGCTGGCACCTGAGCGCATCACGGCCCGCTCACCCGCCAAGCGTCCGATTTCCGTCGGGCTCATCAACTCATCCGAATGGGTGCGGCTGTCGGCGTAGTAGTCACGCTCCATCCCCAGCCCCTCGCCCGAGATCGCAACGGAGGAGACGGACCAGCCGGTGCGGCCATAGCCGCCGCTGAAGCCATTGGTCGCCGCCAGATGCATCCGGCGTCGCGACCAGCCCGCGCCCGAGGCCTGCGTCTGCATGACGCCACTGACCTGCAGTGCCGCGGCCTCAGCCTCCAGCGCCCAGCGTTCCAGCTCCTGCGGATCGGGCTGGCTGTCGTCGATCAGGTCGAGCGTACCGGCATCCCGCACATCCGACAGCATGTCCGCATCGGCCAGCCCGCACCAAGGGTCGTCCGGCGCGATGCGCGCCATTGCAACAGCGCGCGCCGCCAATGTGGCAATCATCTCAGACCGCGTGTCGGAGCCTGAGACGCTCGCCTGTTTCTGCCCGATCATGACGCGCAGGCCGATTTCGGTCCCCTCGGACCGTTCCGCATGTTCCAGGGCACCCTTGAGCACCTCGATCGAAAGGCTGTCATCGGAAATCGCGACAGCGTCAGCGGCATCGGCACCCGCCGATCTGGCGGCGTCGATCAGGGCGTGGGTCAGGTCGGAGAGGTTTTGTGTCATGTATCCGACTTGGCGCGCGGGCGGGTCCTGGTCAAGGCCGCAGAGGGTCTGCCGCGCCACAATCCGACGCGCCCAAGCTGGAACCGGTCCACCTCGGGCCGCGCCAAATGGCCAAATCTCCCCCACCCTTCGCAAGTCATAGAGCAGGAGATTCAAATCACACAGGTTCTTCACCCGCAATTTGCGCAGGATGGATCCGCGTGTCAGCCTTGTTGCAAGGGGAGCGCGCGCACCATTACCAGCGCGTCCACCATGCCCCCGCCACGGCGATAATATCCCGCCCGCCGTCCCGTCTGGACGAAGCCTGTGGCACTGTAGAGGGCAAGGGCAGCGGCATTGTCCGCGGCGACCTCCAGAAACATCGCTGTCGCACCGCGCGCCTGCGCCTCTGCGATCAGGCGGTTCAGCATCGCGCGCCCGCGACCCGCCCCCTGCGCGCCGGGATCGACGCAGATCGTCAGCAACTCCGCCTCATCCCCGACCACCCTGACCACGCCTAGTGTATCGGGGCCGTGCAGGACGTAATCCAGATCGGAGGCCAGAAAATCCGCGAACTCCGTCACGCTCCACGGTCGCGGGCCGTCACTGAAACAGCGTGCATGAAGCGCCGCGAGCCGTTGCGCCGTCATGGCAGCAGAACCGGCGGTGCCTCGCTGGAGATCGCGGCATCGGCGGGCCGCAGGTATAGCGGTGACGGGCGTGTCACGTCGCCTGCCGACACGCGTGCCTGCGCAATGCGGGCCATGTTTGACAGGTCGGCATGGGCAGTCTCGTCCCAGCTCGGCGCGGCAAGTGCCTGCGCGACCTCCTCCGCTCTATGACCGACGATGTGCCAGTTTTGCGGTGCGGCCTGCGCGATTTCTTCCATCTGCATCATATCGGGGTCGCGCACCGCCTGCCCGTCCCGGTACAGCTGTGTATAGAGCCGCCCTTGGCGTGCATCGGCGAGGACCAGAGCCTCCCCTTCGCGCGGCGCGAGGCTTTCGAGCAGGCTAGCACCGACCGCTGGAATGGACATTGCCATCGCCAGCCCCCGCGCCGCAGCGACAGCGATGCGGATGCCCGTAAAGTTGCCCGGCCCGGTGCATACGGCCAGCGCGTCTACGTCGAAACCGTTACCGACGGAGCTGAGCATCGGCATCAGACGATCCGCCTGTCCGCGGTCCATCTCCTCACGCTGATGGGCAAGCATCCGTCCTCCCGCGAACAGAGCGACCGCGCAATGCGCGGCCGATGTGTCGAAGGCGAGGATGCGCAGGTCAGACCCCGACAGGACGAACCTCGGTCACTTCGGGGATGTAATGGCGCAGCAGATTCTCGATCCCGTGCTTCAGGGTCATGGTGGAGGAAGGGCATCCCGCACACGCGCCCTGCATGTGCAGATAGACCACGCCACGGTCAAAGCCGTGAAATGTGATGTCACCGCCATCCTGGGCCACGGCCGGGCGAACGCGGGTGTCCAGCAGGGATTTGATCTGGGTGACGATTTCCTCATCCTCACCGGAATGTTCCGCATGATCGACCGTGCCGGCATCAGTGCTCATCACCGGGGCGCCAGACTGGAAATGCTCCATCACGGCACCCAGGATCGCAGGCTTGATGTGATCCCACATGACCGCATCCGTTTTGGTGACCGTCACGAAATCCGGGCCGAAGAACACACCGGCCACACCCTCCACCGCGAAGATGCGCATGGCTAGGGGCGACGCCTCGGCGGCCTCGACGCTGGGAAAATCGGCGGTGCCGGCTGACATGACCGCCTGACCGGGCAGAAACTTCAGGGTCGCGGGGTTCGGCGTTGCTTCGGTCTGGATGAACATGGGGGTACTCCTTGGTTACTTTTCAAAATGCCCATCCTGAGCGAAATGTTCAAGATATATCTGGAATGATTCCAAGTTGGCGTGGCGGTTCCCCATCCTGTGTGACCTTCCACGCCATTGCAGACGCCGCCAGACAACTCTGCCTCAGGCAACCTAATCGTTTTGAAGGCCGATAGGCCAGGTCCGCGATTCAACAAACCGAACGAATCTGCTCCAGTGTCATCCCCCCCGGCACCACCGTCACGGGCACGGGCATGTCGCCCGCCATCCGTCCCGCAAGCTGCGTGACCAGCGGGCCGGGCCCGTCGCCATGCGTGCCCGCCGCCAGAACCAGAACGCCGATTTCGCGATCCTCCTTGATCTGGGCGAGGACTTCCTTCGCCGTTTCCCCCTCACGGATGACCAGCTCGGGGTCGATCCCCTCGTTCTGGCGCATCTTTTCCGCGAAGAAAGCGAATTTTTCCTCGATCACCTGTCGCGCCTCGGCCCGCATCAGATCACCGACCCCCACCCAGTGCTGAAAGACTTCGGGCTGGATCACCGACAGGATTTGCACCCCGCCGGTCGTGCTGCACGCCCGCAACGCGGCGAAGCGAATGGCGTTGATGCACTCAGGGCTTTCGTCCAGAACCACCAGGAATTTGCGCATTGTAGAGCCTCCCTCTCAATCGCGCGGCACAGGCGCGTCGGTGAGGATGACCTATCGCCTTGCACCGCGCAACCGCCTGTGCCGGGTCAGATGATGGACCAGCAGACTGGCGATGATCCCAGAAATCTGTGTCAGCAGGGCCAGAATCAGGACGCCGAGCGCGATCATCGGCCGGCTGAGCCTGACCAGCGCGCGAAAGACCCGGCCCTTGCCCAGAACCTCGAAATGCCCGCGCGTGGCGGGACCGGCGGCCTCCGCTACGCGGGCCAGGCGGGCGGCGTCGCCTGCATCATCCACATGCGCCAACAATGCTACCGTATCGGCCAGCGACGTGTGCTGTCGCACATCCGCCAGATCGCCCGCCATGACGCGCAAGCCGCGCAGTCCCGCCGCGCTGTCCGCACCTTGCGACACCGCGTGCAACAGGCGGGCGTTCACACGACCCAATCTGTGACCGACCCGCAGGACAGACGCGCCAATCTTTACCGTGACGCTGGTTCCCCCGCTGGCCACCGCCAGACCCGTCGCCGCCAGCCCGACCGATGCCAGTGCCACGTCGAACCTATCCACCGGCTGATCCTGCCACCAATCGACGGCCCCGCGCCGCAGGGCGTTCACGTCTCCCAGCGGGGTCAGCTCCACAGGCAGATTGCACGAAACGACTTCGGCCAGACCGGGGCAACTGTTCAGATCGTAGGCGCAGGCGCCGCACACGATCACGCCTTGCGCAACGGAGATCTCACCCACCTGATCCGCCTGCGCCTTCAACGCCGGGTCCAGCGGCACGTCATATCGCTCGGCCAGCCCGGCAATCAGAGCGACGCGGTCGCGATCCTGCGCGGTGACGGCCAGACGAAGCTGCGCGTCCACCCAGCCCGGGTCGAGGTTTCGCGCCGTCGCCGCGTCGAGGATAAGGGCGACATCCCGGGCCGAACGCTCCACATAGGGGGTCAGCCATGGGTGCGATTGCGCCACGCCCCACATCAAACCGACCGTGGTCATCAAGGCCGCGATCCGCGCTGCGATCCGAACTGCGTGAATGGGTGCCAGCCCCGATCCTTTCGAAGATCGCCTTGCCCGAACCAGCCTCACCGCAGTAGCCTCGTCGCCATGTCCGGGTGCATCCAGACCGGACGGCCCGCTGCGAACGTCGCCATCAGTGACAGGTTGTCCGCGTTCAGCACGACGAGGTCCGCCCGCGCCCCGATCGCGATCTTGCCCCGATCCGACAGCCCCATCAATCGGGCCGGGTTCGCGGAAACATACGACCATGCCTGGCCCAGCGCCATCCCCCCGGCCACCAGTCTGTGCACCGCCTGCAGGGGGGCGGGATAGTGATAGTCAGAGGTCAGCGCGGTACATTTCCCCTGCCCGATCAGGTCAATGGCCGAAGGCCCGCGCCCGTGCGACCGCCCCCGGACCACATTCGGCGCACCGAGGATCACAGCCCCCTGTGCGACCCCATGCGCAGCCTCAGGCACGAGGGGAAATTCCGCTATGGCGACCCCCATGCCAGCGAAGGTTTCCCGGACCGTGGCGCTTGTATCGTCATGCGAGCCCAGCCGGATCGGCGGCAACTCCGCGATCAGACGGGCCAACGCCACCGGGACTTGCGGCGCGTTCGCGGCCAATGTGCGGATCAGGCGCAGATGCGCCTCAGGCGACCGCTTTGCCCGCAACGCCGCGCCGGTCAGACGCTGCGGTATGACTTCGCGGGCCAGGGCCGCGTGGGGCAGATGATCATTGAACACGACGTAGTCGATACCCGCCTTGCGCACAAATCGTGCGATCGCGTTGAAATCCGCGATCATGTGCGTTTCAATTCGCAACTGCATACGCAGATCAACGTCGCCGCGCCAATCGGCCAGCGCATGTGCCAATGCTTTTGCGAAGTCGGGACTGCGCATTCCGCCCTCCCAGCTCCAGAATTGAGCCAGATAGGCTGTGGTGATGCCGCATGCCGCCAGCTCGGACGACAACATGGGCAGCCCGTCAGCCGGAGTGCGGACCATACCCCTCCGGGGCGCAACGTGCCTGTCGAAGGCATCGCCGTGCAGATCGACGATCCCCGGCAGCAGCAGGCACCCCGACAGATCCACATCCCGCCCGCCACTGGCCGCGATCCGCCCCCCCACGATGGAGATTTCGGCAGGTTCGGTGTGCAGATCGAACAGGGCCCGCGCCCCCACCAGACGCAAGGCCGGTGCGCCCTCATCCTCCGTACGAATTTGCGAACTGACAGGAATGGGAAAGGCCCCGATACGTTGGAAAGAAGGTGAACCAGATGCGTCGCACAGTATGCAACGCATCGTGGCGCTGCAATTCCCGCGAACGCGATGCGCCCTAGCGAGCGCAGTACAAACTGTGAAGCGTCTTCAGCACGACCGCTACTTCACGGCCCTTAATGGCGTAGAAGATCGTCTGCCCCTCCCGGCGGCCAGTGACCAGCCCTGCCTCTCTCAAACGCTTGAGTTGTTGTGACATGGTCGGTTGCGACAGGCGGCATGCCTGCGCCAGATCGCCGACGGATCGTTCCCCTTCCAGCAATCGGCAGAGGATCTGCAATCGCGCCTCGGAAGCAAGCATCGTCATCAACGACGCCGCACCGGCAATATCCCCCTCCAGAAAATCGTCCGCGCCAATCATATTCCACCCGTTGAATATTCGCACACATGAATATAGGATCACAGCAAGACGAGCAAGGCGCATCGTAGCAGGCAGCACGGCACGGAGTTGCAAGATGGAAACCGAATTTACCCCCTGGCTGTCACTGGGCGGCGGCATGATGATCGGCGGCGCATCCGTGCTGCTGATGGCCACAACCGGAGGAATTGCAGGCATCAGCGGGCTGACATCGAACATATTCGCCCGCAAGACAAAGGGTGAGGAGCGCGGCGTTTCAGCGGCCTTCATTCTGGGTCTGCTACTCGCCGCGCCGATATGGTTTCTGGTAACGGGCGGATGGCCACAGCAATGGGTGCCGTCCAATTCGGCTTTGATGGCACTTGCAGGCCTGCTGGTGGGATTCGGCTCGGTCTATGGCAACGGTTGCACATCAGGGCACGGCGTGTGTGGTATCAGCCGAGGTTCGGCCCGGTCCATCACGGCCACTGCGACCTTCATGGCCACCGCGTTCGCGACCGTGTTGATCGCCCGCCATTTGACCGGAGTTTGACATGAAGCAGCTTTTCGCCCTCATATCCGGTTTGATCTTCGGTCTTGGGCTGATCATCTCGGGCATGTCCGATCCTGCGAAAGTTTTGAACTTTCTGGATGTTTTTGGCACTTGGGATCCCAGCCTGGCCTTTGTCATGGGGGGCGGGATCCTCGTCACCGCGCCCGGCTTCGCTTGGCTGACCCGCCGCTGTGACCGCCCGTTTTTCGACGAACGGTTCCAGATGCCGCGCCGCACCGATCTGGACCCGAAATTGCTGACCGGCGCGGGCCTGTTCGGCATAGGCTGGGGGCTTGGCGGGTTTTGCCCGGGTCCGGCGCTGACGGCCCTGCCCATTAGCGCAACGGGCACTCTGGTGTTCGTTCCGTTCATGCTGGCGGGCATGTGGCTGGCCCGCCACACACCCGATCCGACCGTATTCCGCAGGAAAGGAGCCGTTTGATGGAAGACCCTCTGAACAGTCGCACCGTGCGCCGCTCACCCTCGACAGGACAGGGCAGCCCCGATGTCTGGGGCGTTTATGAGCCGGACACAGGTTCCATACAGTATATTTGCGCCGATCCGAAAACCCGCGAAGCCGCATTGATCGACGTGGTATGGAATTTCGATCCCAAGAATTATCGCTTTTCCACCGGGAGCATGGATCAGATCCTCGATATCGTACGCGACAATGACCTGACCGTGCGCTGGGTGCTCGACACCCATCCTCATGCGGATCATGTCATGGCCTCCGCCCAGTTGAAGGAGCGGACAGGCGCGCCCAACGCCATCGGCGCTATGGTGCCCCGGATCGCGGAGATCTGGGCGGACCTGTACAATATGCCGGATACGTTCGACGTGAACCGTGATTTCGATCATCTGTTCGAGGATGGTGAGACCTTCATGATCGGAGAGTTGGAGATGCGCGTGATGCTGTCGCCGGGCCATACGCTCGGGTCGATCACCTATGTCTGCGGGGACGCGGCCTTTGTGCACGATACACTGATGCAACCGGACGCCGGGACATCACGCTCGGATTTTCCGGGCGGCGACACGGCGGAGTTGTGGGATTCGATCCAGGCCATCCTCGCATTGCCGAAAGAAACCCGCCTGAATGTCGGCCATGATTACGGCACGGACCAGCGTGACCATCCCGCGTGGGAGGCCACGGTTGCCGAACACCGCGCGCACAATATTCACGTCAAGGACGGAACCGACCGACAGGATTACATCGCGCGACGGCAAAAGCGTGATGCGACGCTTTCCCTGCCGAACCGCATCCTCGCGGCGCTGCAGGTGAACCTGCGGGGCGGCAGGCTCCCCCCGGCGGAAACTGACGGAAACGTCTATTTGAAACTGCCGGTCAATCGCTTCGACTGAGAAGGCTCAGGGCCGCTGGCAGGGTCGGCGGCACTGCCTGAGAAGCCCCGAAAATCAGTCCTGATCGCAGGGCGCGTCGAGTTCGGCGGCGATTTCCTGTAGTTTTCGGGTCACATGGCCCATCGCATATGGCTTTTGTATCACCACCGACCCATTCGGCAGGGGTGACTGATCCACATTGAAAATTCCCGATGTGATGAGGATCTTCACCGACGGTCGGGTGTCCCTTACATGGGCGGCAAGCTCCAACCCGTTCATGGAACCGGGCATATCGACATCCGTAAACAGGATCGCAATGTCATCGACACGCTCCATCACCAGCAAAGCGGCATCGGCGGAGGCGGCCTCATAGGTTCGGAACCCCGCATCCTCGACAATATCAATGGCGTCCATACGGATCAGCGGCTCGTCCTCAACGATGAGAACGGCAGGAGGTTTGCGGGTATTCACGGTCATTCGGCACTCATATCGTTAACTTCGGCTCGCATTATTGCAGCGTCAAACCAGTCAACGGTGCTGTGAGGTCAAAACTCAAACCCGCGGGGTCATAAGACAGTTCCGCCCGTCCGTTAAAATATCCGGCGAGGGCCTGTTCGATCATGCGGCTGCCGAAGCCACGACGTGAGGGCGGGGCGACCGTGGGGCCGTCACGCTCAACCCAATGGAACCGAAACGTGTTGTCATCGTTGTGAGATTCAACGCACCAGGTGACGCACACCTTTCCCTGCTGCACTGACAAGGCCCCGTATTTGCTGGCATTCGTGGAAAGCTCATGCAGCGCCATGGTCAATCCCAGTGCCTGTTTGGAACCGATGGGGATATCCGGCCCCTCGATCTCGAATCGTTTCTCACCCGTGCGATGGGGCGCCAGGGCGGCGTTGATGACCTCGCGGATATGGGTCTCCGTCCAGGTTGCGTTGATCAATTGGTCATGCGCCTGCGCCATCATCCCGATCCGCGACTGGATTGAGAGCTGCGCGTCCTCCAGGCTGTCGGCCCGGCGCAAGGTCTGGGAGACCATGACGTTAACCATAGCGAGGGTGTTCTTTACCCGGTGATTCATCTCACCCAGCATGAGTTGGCGCTGTTCCTCCGCCATCTTGATCTCATGTATATCGGTACAGGTGCCGTACCAACGCACGATCGTACCGTCCTTGTCCCGGACAGGCTGCGCCCGGCCCAGCACCCAGCGGTATTCGCCGGATCTGTGACGCAAACGATATTCGATCTCATACGGTTCACCCGTTTTCAGGGACCGGTCCCATCGCTGCCACGCGCGCTCCTGATCATCGGGGTGGAACATTCCGTTCCATCCCTCCCCGTCCGTCGATCCATGGGGAACGCCGGTAAAGGCGTACCAGCGATCGTTGTAATAATCGTGGAACCCATCCGGCAGTGTGGACCAGATCATCTGGTCCACGGAATTGGTGATCGCATGGAATTTCGCCTCACTCTCGTACAACTGACGTTCACGAAGCTGCAACTCCTCCATCTGATCGCGCGCGGTGTATTGCCGGCATCTGGCCGTCAGGGCAGACCGGATCGCGCGGATCAGTTCCTCGGCGTGCAACGGACGCGACAGCAGGACGGCATTTCGGAGCACGTCCATCTTGCTCGCAGCATGATCACTTCGACGGGCGATGGTGCCGTTCGCCAGAACAATGAACGGCACATCCGACCAGGACGGTTGCGATGCGATAGCCTGCGCCACTGCGTCCGCGCCGGGGCCGCTCAGAGCTTCCTCCGTGATCAGGATCGCCCCGATCTGTCTTTCGATCAGGTACGCCAGTGCCTGCAAGTTCGGAACGGATTGCGATGGAATCCCGGCTTTGGAGAACACCTGAACAGCGACCGCCGCGTCGCGCCCCTTGGGTGCGAGCACAGCGACCGACGTCGAAACATCCGCCGAGGTAGCCCCCCCGCCATCGAGGTGATCGGATGACGTGCTCACTTCTCGCTGCCCTCCTCCGAAAGCAGGTTGCCCAGTTCTCGAGTATAGACCGGCGATCCGGACAGAATGCCGGTAAAGCTGCGGATGGGCTCGCCTATCCCGATCCCGTTCGGGGTGATCGTAAATTCGCGTATGCTGCGTTCATGATCCGATGTTCGGGTCTTGATAACGGCGATAGATTTGCGAACCTCGCCCCCCGCCTCGAAGAAGCGCAGCATCATGACGGTATCGGCCAGATAGCTGATGTCGAGATCTGTTCGCAGATCGCCCGTCACCCCATGCTGGCCCAAGATCATAAGCGCCACGACACCTTGTTGCGAAAGATAGCTGAGCAATTCGTGCATCTGAAGAACGAGGAAATTATCGCTCGGCATCGCGTGCAGATATGCGTTGAGGCTGTCGATCACGACAACGCTTGCCCCGTCACCCTCAACCGAGTCGCGCACGGCGCTGGCAAACTCCCCCGGGGACAATTCGGCGGGATCAATCTGGCGAATTTGAAGAAGACCGTTGTCGATATAGGGCTGCAGATCCATCGACAAAGCCTTGGATCGGATCATGAGTGTGGACAGCCGTTCGTCGAACAGGAAGTAAGCGGCCCTCTGCCCACGCTTCAACGCCGCGATCATGCAATGCACAGCCGTGGTCGTCTTTCCGATCCCCGCCGGCCCCGTCAACAGCGCATTGGTGCCTGGAAACAGACCCTCGCCCAGCAAGGCGTCCAGCTCCGCCAGACCTGTCGTGACTGGTTCGGCGGGAAATTCCCGATGGTGATGTGCCGCGATCAGGCGAGGATAGACACAGATGCCCCCCGTTTCGATGGTGAAATCGTGATAGCCCCCCCGATATTTGAGGCCGCGCATCTTGATGACCCGCAGCCGGCGGCGCTCGGAGCCAAAATCGGTGGCGAGATGTTCAAGCGAGATGACACCGTGCGCGATCGAATGAAGTTGCAGATCGCCGGGTTCCGCGGTGCGATCGTCCAGCATCAAAACGGTGCAGTTGCGACGCGCGAAAAAGTGTTTCAGCGCCAGGATCTGACGGCGATACCGCAAGGGGTTTTGCGCCAGAAGGCGCAGTTCGGACAGGCTGTCGAGCACAACGCGGGCGGGGTCGAGCCTCTCGACCAATTCGATGATTCCGCGCACAGTCTCACCCAGTTCCACCTCACTGGGATGCAACAGGGACTGCTCGTTCGCCGTGGCGAATTCATCCTCGGCGATGATTTCGAACAGTTCGATCCCGTCGAGAGTCCAGTCATGCGATCGGGCGACTGCGGTAAGCTCGTTCACGGTTTCGGACAGAGTGATATACAGACCGGTTTCGCCCTGTGATCGCCCCTCCATCAGGAATTGCAACGCCAGGGTCGTCTTGCCCGATCCGGGCGTCCCCTCGACCAGATACAGGCGACGCGGCGTGATCCCGCCATTCAAAACATTGTCCAAGCCAGCCGTGCCGGTTGCCAGCCTCCGGTCGGGATCTGTCGTGGAGGTGCTTGGCATAATTACGTCTCCTGTCTGGCGCTACACGATTCCTCAAATACAACTGGGACATGCTAGCAATATTTCACGTTTAATTTGCCTGAACTTGGGCAAAGCGTCGGGTATTTATTTCGCAGTTGCTCAAGAGCGTAACACAATCGGGCCCGACGCTGTATCTCCGTCGCAATACCTGCCACAGGATGACGTCGCGTGCCGCCTCCTTGTGTGGCGACGTACCTCGCGGGCGGGGCGGTCCGCTCGCCCGCTCATTCACAAACAACCCGTCTGTATGGCGCGGCACTTGCGGCACCATGCAGACGGGCAACGTCATTTGTGGAGTGTCGGAATGTTCCGCGTATCAGCGGACAAACTTCTTGTGCTTCATCCGCTTCGGCTCCAACGCATCGGCACCCAGACGGCGTTTCTTGTCTTCCTCGTAATCCTCGAAGTTGCCTTCGAACCATTCGACATGGGCTTCGCCCTCAAAAGCGAGGATGTGCGTACACAGACGGTCGAGGAAGAAGCGGTCGTGGGAGATAACGACGGCGCAACCGGCGAAGTCCACCAAGGCATCCTCCAGGGCGCGCAGGGTCTCCACGTCCAGATCGTTGGTCGGCTCATCGAGCAGCAGGACGTTGCCCGCTTCTTTGAGCAGCTTGGCCATGTGGACGCGGTTACGCTCCCCACCTGACAGCATGGCGATCTTCTTTTGCTGGTCGCCGCCCTTGAAGTTGAAGGCGCCTACGTAAGCGCGTGAGTTCATCTCCGCATCGCCCAGCTTCATGATGTCCAGCCCGTCGGAGATCTCATGCCAGACGGTCGCGTCGCCATCGAGCGCATCGCGCGACTGGTCCACATAGCTGAGCTTGACGGTATCGCCATATTCCACCGTGCCCTCATCCGGCTGTTCCTGCCCGGTCAACATGCGGAACAGGGTCGATTTACCCGCGCCGTTGGGACCGATCACGCCGACGATGCCACCCGGCGGCAGCGAGAAGCTCAGCCCCTCGATCAGGGTGCGATCGCCGTAGGATTTCTTGAGGTCCGCGACCTCGATCACCTTCGCGCCGAGGCGGGGACCGTTGGGGATGACGATCTGGGCGCGGCCGACCTTGTCACGCTCGGATTTGTTGGCCAGTTCGTTGTAGGAGTTGATGCGGGCCTTCTGCTTGGCCTGACGGGCCTTGGGCGATTGGCGCATCCATTCCAGCTCACGCTCCAGCGTCTTCTGGCGGGAATTGTCCTCACGCGCTTCCTGCTCCAGCCGCTTGGCCTTCTGCTCCAGCCACGCGGAATAGTTGCCCTCGTAGGGAATGCCGCGGCCGCGATCCAGCTCCAGAATCCAGGAGGTGATGTCGTCGAGGAAATAGCGGTCGTGGGTGACGATCAGGATCGTGCCCTTATAGTCCATCAGGTGCTGTTGCAGCCAGGCGATGGTTTCCGCATCCAGGTGGTTCGTCGGCTCATCGAGCAGCAGCATGTCGGGCGCTTCGAGCAGCAGCTTGCACAGCGCGACGCGGCGGGCCTCACCACCCGAGAGCGTATCGACCGAGGCCTCGTCGGGCGGGCAGCGCAGAGCCTCCATCGCGACGTCGATCTGACTGTCGAGATCCCAGAGGTTCGCGGCGTCGATCTGGTCCTGAAGGGCCGTCATCTCGTCCATCGTTTCTTCGGAGTAATTCATGGCAAGCTCGTTGTAGCGGTCGAGGATGGCCTTCTTCTCCGCCACGCCCAGCATGACGTTTTCGCGCACGTTCAGCCTGTCGTCCAACTTGGGTTCCTGCGGAAGGTAACCGACCTTCGCCCCCTCGGCGGCCCATGCCTCACCGGTGAAGTCCTTGTCCATGCCGGCCATGATCTTCATCAGCGTGGACTTGCCCGAACCATTGGTGCCCACGACGCCGATCTTGACACCGGGCAGGAAGGACAGGCGGATGTTCTCGAACAGCTTCTTGCCGCCGGGATAGGATTTGGACACGCCGTCCATGTGGTAAACGTACTGGTAAGCGGCCATGGGAACACTCCGGGTCTGAATTCAGGTTTGGAGTGGAGATAAGGGTTTTGAAGGTGAGGAGCAACGGGAGCAGTGATGGAACTCAAGGAACTGATCGCGCTCACCGGCGGGCCCGGGCGGGTGGAGTGGATCGGCATCCGGCCCGCCCGGCGTGAGGCCCTGCTGCCGTGCGAAGAGGTCGAGATCGGCGCAGACGGACTGACGGGCGATCATGGCCGACCGGGCAAGCGGGCGGTGACAGTGATACAGGCGGAGCATCTGGACGTCATCGCCGCGTTGATCGGGCGCAACGTGCTGCCTCAGATGCTGCGTCGAAACATCGTGGTCAGCGGTATCAACCTGACCGCGCTCAAGGGACGGAGCGTCCGTATGGGATCGGCACTGCTGCGCTGGTCGACGGTTTGCGCGCCATGTTCGCGGATGGAGGAGGTTCTGGGAAATGGCGGATACGCGGCTCTGCGCGGACATGGCGGATGGTGCGCCGAGGTGATCGAGCCGGGCACCGTGCGCGTCAATGATCGCGTATCCGCCCTGCCCGTCGGTTGACAACGGGTCCTTGCAAATCCGACAAGCACACATCGCAAGCGGTTGGAGCGCGAAGCAAATGCAAACGGGGCAGCCGCGCGCCGCCGACGGGCAGATCGTCGGGTTGTTGGGGGGGTCGTTCGATCCGCCCCATGCCGGGCATGTCCATATCACGCGTGAGGCGCTGAAACGGTTCGGGCTGGATCGCGTCTGGTGGCTGGTGTCACCCGGCAATCCACTAAAGGCCGATGCACCGGCAGCGCTGGCCCGGCGCGTTGCGGCCTCACGCGCGATCATGCGACACCCCCGTGTAGATGTGACTGATATCGAGGCTCAGCTTGGCACGCGCTACACGGCCGAGACGATCCGCGCCTTGCAGGCACGGTATCTACGGGTGCGGTTCGTCTGGCTGATGGGCGCGGACAATCTGGCGAGCTTTCACAAGTGGGATGACTGGCAGCGGATCGCCCGATCGGTTCCGATCGGCGTTCTGGCCCGACCGGGGGAGCAGGTCCGCGCGGGTCTGTCACCGGCCGCGCGGATGTTCACGGATGCACGGCTGGAAGAAGGAGCGGCGCATCTGCTGCCGCATATGACACCGCCGGTCTGGACCATGGTGACCGGCCCGATGGTCGATCTCAGCTCCACCGCGATCCGCAATGCGGGTCTTTGGACACGCTAGGACTTGCCTCGCACGCGACGCTCACGCGGGCGTGAGGGTATAATCATCCTCACTTACTGCGTCCAGCCAGACGGTCTCCCCTTCCGGTTCCTCCTGAAAGGCGATGTGGCTCATCCCGGTGGTCGGCGTGGCGCCGTGCCAATGCTCGACATCCGGCGGGATGAAGACGGTATCGCCCGCGCGGATTACCTGAGGAGCCTCGCCGCGCAACGCCACCAGCCCCATGCCGGAGGTCACGCGCAAGGTCTGCCCCATCGGATGGTGGTGCCAGAACGTCCGCCCACCGGGCGCGAAGCTGACATCGACGGAACGGATGCTGGCAGGCTTTGGCGTCACGATCACGGGGGAGATCAGGACAGTTCCGGTAAAGGCTTCGGCAGGGGCGGACACGGTCGCGCGGTCGCCGTTGCGGTGGATGATCAGGCTCATCGTCGGATCCTTCTTGGTCGGGTCGTGGGAAATATTCCCGTTTGAGGCGCACCTGCCCCGCAGGAGCTCAGCCGGGCAATCTGGCATGGCGGGCACGGGCCCCCCGCTCGATAGCGGAGGCGACCAGTCGATCGACGTTCATGTCGTGCCGGATGATTTCGAGCAGGCGCAGTTCCTCCATCTGCACGGTGCCGTCGGCGGCGGCGACATCACAGGCCAGCGCGTACGCTGTCTCGTTCAGGGTGCCGGGCAACGCATCATCCACCAACCCGACCAGAGCATCGACGCCGTCCTCATCCTCGAACAGGTCGAACACGATCTGCGCCACAGTGGGCAGATGGGCGGGATCGTAGCCGTCGAAGATCGGCAGCACCGCAATCATCCGTCTGATCGAATCCGTTTCACGGTCGCTGAGCGCGCCATCCGCGGCAGAGACGGCAATCATGGTTGCGACAAGCGCATCCTGCGCCGAAAGCTGAGCTGTCATGGAATTCTCCTGTTGTCGGTCAATTCCGATATATTGACGCGGCACCGCCCCCTCAATAGGTGTGCGCGCATTCCATGGAGTATGACCCGATGACCGACCTCGCAGAACTTGCACTGACATCCAAGGCCTGGCCCTTCGAGGAGGCGCGCAAGCTGGTCAAACGGTTCGAGAAGAAGCCGCCTCAAAAGGGCTTCGTCCTGTTTGAGACGGGCTACGGCCCGTCCGGTCTGCCCCATATCGGCACGTTCGGGGAGGTTGCGCGCACCACGATGGTGCGTCAGGCGTTCGAGACGCTGTCGGATATCCCGACGAAGCTGCTCTGCTTTTCGGACGATATGGACGGTCTGCGCAAGGTGCCCACGAACATACCGAATGGCGAAGTGCTGGAGCAGGATCTGAACCTGCCGCTGACCCGCGTGCGCGATCCGTTCGGCACGCATGACAGTTTCGGGGCGCATAACAACGCGCGGCTTATGGCGTTCCTCGATTCCTACGGGTTCGACTACGAATTCGCCTCCTCCACCGATTATTACCTCTCTGGCCGCTTCGATGAGATGTTGCAGCGCGCGCTGGAGCGGTTCGACAAACTGCTGTCGATCATGCTGCCCACTTTGGGGGAAGAACGCCGCGCGACCTACTCTCCGTTCCTGCCGGTGTCGCCCAAGACGGGCCATGTGTTGCAGGTTCCGACGCTGGAACGCAACGTGGCCAAAGGCACCATCGTCTATGCCGAGCCGGATGGCGAGCGCGTGGAAATCCCCGTTACCGGCGGCCACGTCAAGATGCAGTGGAAGCCGGACTGGGCGATGCGCTGGGCCGCACTGGGCGTGGATTATGAAATGTCGGGCAAGGATCTGATCGACAGTGTCACGCAGGCCAAGAAGATCTGTGCAGCCCTGGGTGAACCGCTGCCCGAAACGCTGACTTATGAGTTGTTCCTTGATTCCGCAGGGCAGAAGATTTCGAAGTCCAAGGGCAATGGTCTGAGCATGGAGGACTGGCTGACCTATGCCAGCCCCGAAAGCCTGTCACTGTTCATGTACCAAAAGCCGAAGACTGCGAAGCGATTGCATTTCGATGTGATCCCCAAGGCTGAGGATGAGTATCACCAGCATTTGCGTGCCTATGTGGATCAGGACGACGCCCAGCGATTAAACAATCCCGTGCATCATATCCATGGCGACACGGTGCCGGTCAGCGACATGGAGGTGACGTTCTCGATGCTGCTGAACCTCGCCTCGGTCGCGAATGCCGAGGACAAGGATGTTTTGTGGGGGTTTATCCGCAAATATGCGCCGAATGCGTCAGCTGAGAGCCATCCCGGGCTGGACCGCGCCGCAGCCCACGCGGTGCGCTATTTCCAGGACTTCGTGAAACCTGCCAAGGTCTACCGCTTGCCCACCGAACAGGAGCGCGCCGCGCTGAGCGATCTGCGCGAACGACTGGCGGCGTGGGACGGCCCGGTGGAGGCGGAAGCATTGCAATCCGAGGTCTTCGCTGTTGGCAAGGCGCATGGGTTTGAGCCGCTGCGCGCGTGGTTCGCGGCGATCTACGAGGTGCTGCTGGGAGCAACCCAGGGACCACGTTTCGGAGGATTCGTGGCGCTCTACGGCGTGAATGAAACGGTGGCCCTGATTGATCAGGCGCTGAACGGGGTCTTCGTCACCAACTGAGCCGTGAAACAAACAGGAGTGGTGGCGCGTAGCTTCCATAGAGTTTCGATATGTCGCTGCGGGACGCTTCGCTGCGGCATGCTATCGAAGCACCGGAGGAGGATCGTCATGCGCATACTACTCAGACTGATCGTCGTGCTCGCGCTGATGCTGCCCGGTGCGGCACGGGCGGATGAGGCGGCAGTACGCGACGTGATTGCCCAGCAGATCGACGCCTTTCAGCGCGATGATTTCGATGCGGCGTTCGCGCATGCCTCACCCATGATCCAGAACATGTTTGGCACCGCCGACGGTTTTGGCGCAATGATACGGGAGGGTTATCCGATGGTCTGGCGGCCCGCCTCCATTCGGTTCTCACTGTTACGGCAGGAGGGTGAAAGGTTCTTTCAACAGGTCGTGCTGGGAGGGGACACGCGCAGTTACGTCGCTGAATACGAAGTGGTGCAGGTGGACGGAATCTGGCGGATCAACGGCGTTCAACTGCTGCCCGAAAGTGGTACCGGGGCCTGAATTAACCCCACGTTAACGGGCATATGCGACAAAGACCTTCGCCGGATTCGTCCCGGTGATATTTTTCAGTGGAGATTTTCAGCACCGGCACAGTCGGCGCGATACCGATTTTCACTTCAAATCCTTCGCGCCCGTCGGGCGAAAGGATTTGATCGATGAACAAGGCAGTCACCGACGGTATCGACCTGATGCCGCCCGCATTTTCCGACGGTCTCTCCGTCTGGTCCAGTCAGGACGGATTGGCAGGTCAGGCGACCTATCAGGACGCCCCGAACGCGGCATTGGTTGCGGGGGATGCGGATTTTGGCGAATGCCTCGAAATCTTCAAGACCGACAGCGTGCAGCAACTGCGCTATACTGAACAGACTGCCATCACTCCAGGTTGCTATCTGCGCGTCTCCGCCCGGGTCAAGCTGGTCGGCGGCAATCGCCCCTCGGTTCGCATCGCGGCCTATCCCCTGACCAATGGCGGGGCAGAGGCAACGATGCCGACCACCGGCGACGCCGTCTTTCTGGAAACCTATGGCGAGGTTTACGAGGTCTCCGCAATCGTCGGCCAGGGCGCGCGCGGCGGGGTCGATCTGGTCTGGGCTCAGAATGTCGCCGGGGCACATTTTGGGCTGGACCTGATCGGCGACAACAATTGTTCCGTGCGGATTGAGAGCATCGTGATCGAGGACGCCACCTCCAACTTTCTGCGCAATCTGATGGATTGGGTGGATGTGCGCGATTACGGCGCGGTAGGCGATGGCGTCACCGACGATACCGATGCGTTCTATGCGGCCGACGCGGCCAGCGCCGGGCGCGATCTGCTGGTGCCTGAGGGCGAGTTCTATATCGGGTCGGAACTGACGCTGGACGCGCGGGTGCGGTTCACGGGAAAGATCGCGCATTCCTCACCCGGTCGGGTCGCACTGACGCATAACTACAATTACGACACCTATCTGGACGCATTTCAGGACGAACAGGTCGCGCTGGAACGCGCGCTGGGGGCGCTCTATGCCTTTACCGACCATGACAGCCTGGACCTGTGCGGACGTCAGATCCGCTTGACGCGCCCGGTGGATGTGCACGCCGCTGTGGGCGACCGCGACACGTTCGGAAACCGCCGCGCGATCCGCAATGGCTATCTGGAGGCGGCCAGTTCCTCCGCCTGGAACGAGGCCACAGCCACCTCCTCCGCCAGCTATGACAGCGCGAAACCGCTGGAACTGACCGATGTGGTCAACGTCGCGCAGATCGAACAGGGCAGCCTGGTCGAAGGCACCGGCGTGGGGCGTGAAGTTTATGTCCGCGAGGTCGATATCCCGAACGCGAAGCTGATCCTGAGCCAACCCCTCTATGCCGCAGCGGGCACGCAGACCTACAGCTTCACCCGGTTTCGCTACATGCTGGATTATTCGGGATTCACCTCGATCAACCGGCAATGCCTGATGCAGATCGAGTTTCTGTGCAACCGCCGGGCCTCCGCCGTGATGCTGGCGCAAAGCGGTACAGCCTGGCACATCCACGATTGCTGGTTCGTGCGGCCCAAGGATCGGGCCATCACCTCGATCGGGGAGGGTTGCAACGGCATCTCGATCGAGAGCAACGAATTTCTGTCACCGGATGGCGATCAGGATGTGGGACAGCGGACCTCCATCGCGTTCAACACCAACAAGAACGACATGAAGATCCGCAACAACCGCGCCGTGCAATTCCTGCATTTTGCCGTCGTGGCGGGTGGCGGGCATCTGTTCGTTGGCAACCACTGGTGGCAGGGTGACAATGCGGGGGAAGGCGCCGCACGCTCCGCCGGGGTCGTGCTGACCAACAAGAACGTCAAGACCGTGTTCACCGGTAACTACTGCGACAATGCGTTCATCGAACTGACCGATGAGCACAATGCCAACACGACAAACGACAATCCCTATGGAAACCTGACGATCACGGGCAATATCTTCACCTGTTCCGACGTGCTCAGGAGCTTTACCTATATCCGCATCGCCCCGATCGGAGCGAACCGGTATATCGACGGGATTTCAGTGACAGGCAATGCGTTCAAGACCATCGGGGGCGATATCATCCAGCGTGTGGACGATGTCGATACGGACCGGGGGACGCTGGACCCGACGCGCACGCGCGGCGTGACCTTTACGGGCAACGTCTATGAGAATGTTGTGATACGGACGCAAAACCCTGCGGCGGTGCCCTACACCAAGTTCGGGTCCGCGACGACCTGGACTGTTCCGACTGCGGGGCGTCTGCCCTTCGGCTTGAGGGCGTTGACGGTCGATGGGGTCAGTCCAACATACGCGATCAACTCCGGCTGGGACGGACGCCTGCCGCGCGTGGCGGTCAAGCAGGGCAGTTCCGCCGATGCGATCGGGCTGACCTGGTCCGAACCTGTGGGCGGCGGTGTCATCGTGCATGTCCGTTGCGATCTTCACAGTTGATCCTGCCCTCGAAGACGGAGGAGATTTCCGCGCGCAAGGCTCTTTTGTCGAGCGGTTTTGCCAGATAGCCGTCGAGGCCCGCACGCAGATAGCGTGCGGTGTCCTCGGGCATGGCGTCAGCGGTCAGGGCGATCACGGGAATCGAGGCCCATGCCGTGTTCGAGGCCCGGATGGCTTGAAATGTTTCCAGGCCGGACATCTGCGGCATGTTCATATCCAGCAGCACGAGGTCAAACTGGCCCCGAGCAAGAAGATCGAGCGCCTCGGCCCCGCTTGCCGCCTGCGTCGCGTTGAGGCCTTCCGCCTCGACGAACGCGGCGGCGACCATGCGATTGGTGGCGATATCGTCCACCACAAGGATGTTTCGCACAGCCATCGTCAGGGGATTTGCGGCGGTGTCGGTCGTGTCGGGCTGCTTCGGACCAGCCACCTGCGCTGTGAAGGTAAAGCGGAATGTCGCGCCCATCTGAGCATCGATCTGGGAAACCAACGTGATGTCCCCACCCATTTGCCGTGCGAGCATACGCGAGATGCTCAGCCCCAGACCAGCACCGCTCGGACGGTGGCAGGAGGATGAGGCGGGGGGAACGTCAGACTGGTATCCGCTTTCGAACAGATGGTGGCGCATTCCGGGCGGAACACCGATGCCCGTATCGCTGACCTCGATCTCCACCCGGACCTCGTCACCCTGCGCTTGCGCGGTCCTGACGGTCATGCTGACATTTCCGCGATCCGTGAACTTCAGCGCATTGTTCAGCAGATTGGTGGCGCATTGGCGTACCCGCAACGGATCGAAGATAAGGTCTTTTGGTATATTCCGCGCGAAGCGCAGTTCGAAGGACAGCCCCTTCGCGATCGCGACGGATCGGTGCAGCTCCGCTATGGCGGAGATCTCGTCCTTCAGGTTCGTGCGAACCGGACGCAATTCGATCATGCCCTGCTCGATCCGCGTCAGGTCCAACACGTCGTCCACCAGAGCCTTGAGACTGAACGATGCCCTTTGCAGCGCCGCGATGCGAACCGCAGAGGCCGGATGATGCGGTTGATCGTGCAACAGCTGGCTAACACCCATGATCGCGTTCAGCGGGGTGCGCAACTCATGACTCATCGTGGCGAGGAACTGACTTTTCGAGGTGCTCGCCGCCCGTGCGGCGTCGCTGGCAATCAGCAAAGCGCGCTGGAAGCGGTTGTAGGTAAACACTGCCAACATGAAATACGCGTTGAATGCGGTCACGCCTAGCAGACTTACGAGCAGAACCCCCACATCTGCTCTTTCAAAATATTGCAGTATTATCAAATAGTAGAAAGCGCAGATCAACGGGATGGTCGTGACAACTGCGAATCTCAAGTGGGGCGAACGGATCAGTGCGACGTGCAGGAATGTCGCCGTCAGGATCGAGACGCATATCACGCGCGGATACATGGTCCCCAGATGCCACATCATGACGACAGGCAACAGGACGCTGCTGACCGCGAGGGTCGAAGCGATCATCATCTGGGCGTAATGTTCTTTGCTGGGATTCTTGATGTATTTGCGTCCGATGCGATACTGCATGAGCTCACAAATATAATAGATCGCACCTGAATAGATGGCCGCCGACAGGTCCACGAAGTACAGGAAAATGATCAGCATCACGGTCGTGGCCGGGACGCGAAACCTCATATCGCTGTTCAGCACGGAAATCTGTCGCGTGACTTCGGCTGTAGTGGTTGTGGCCCCCGTCGGCACGTCGCATCGCCCCCTCTGCTGAGGGCCAGCATGCCATCCCACACAAGCGGTTTACAGCCCTTATCGCTACGTCACCCTCCGAATTTCTTCTGACTCTTGCCCCTGTAGTGCCGGGTTCCGCCCTTGCCTGCCGTGGAACGACCGGAGGCTCTCTTCGCATCAGTGACGGCCTGTTCCACCGCGCTTTGCCGGGCGAGCGGATCGTCCGCGATGGTCAGTTCGACCGTTTCCAGGCGCTTGACCTCATCGCGAATGCGGGCGGCCTCCTCGAATTCCAGGTTCTCGGCGGCCTTGATCATATCCTTGCGCAGCGCCTCCAGATGGGCGGCCAGGTTTTCGCCCACCATCGGCTTGTCCACCTTGACGGTGATGCGGCTCTGATCTGTATCGCCCTTGTAGAGACCGGCCAGAATGTCATCGACGTTCTTCTTGACGGTTTCGGGCGTTATTCCGTGTTCCTCGTTGTAGGCTTGCTGCTTCTCACGTCGGCGGTTGGTCTCTCCTATCGCCCGCTCCATTGAGCCGGTGATGCGGTCGGCATACATAATAACGCGCCCATCGGCATTCCGGGCCGCCCGCCCGATCGTCTGCACCAGCGAGGTTTCGGAGCGCAGAAAGCCCTCCTTGTCCGCGTCCAGAATCGCGACGAGGCCGCACTCGGGGATATCCAGACCCTCACGCAGCAGGTTGATGCCCACCAGAACATCGAACGCGCCCAAGCGCAGGTCGCGCAGGATCTCGATCCGTTCCACCGTGTCGATATCCGAGTGCATGTAGCGGATGCGGATGCCCTGCTCGTGGAAATATTCCGTCAAATCCTCGGCCATGCGCTTGGTCAGAACAGTCACCAGAACCCGCATTCCCTGCGCTGCAACGATGCGGATTTCGTCCATCAGGTCATCGACCTGCATTTCCACTGGCCGAATCTCGACAGGCGGATCCAGCAGGCCGGTGGGGCGGATCACCTGTTCGGTAAAGACGCCGCCCGCCTGCTCCAGCTCCCACGCGGCGGGGGTGGCGGAAACATAGATGGATTGCGGGCGCATCGCGTCCCACTCCTCGAATTTCAACGGTCTGTTGTCCATGCAGGACGGCAGGCGGAATCCGTGTTCGGCCAGGGTGAACTTGCGCCGGTAATCGCCCTTGTACATGCCGCCGATCTGGGGGACCGAAACATGGCTTTCGTCGGCGAAGACGATGGCATTGTCGGGGATGTATTCGAACAGGGTGGGCGGCGGCTCGCCGGGCGCGCGGCCCGTCAGGTAGCGCGAATAGTTCTCGATCCCATTGCACACACCGGTTGCCTCCAGCATTTCCAGATCGAACTGGGTGCGTTGTTCCAGGCGCTGCGCCTCCAGCAACTTGCCCTCGTTTACCAACTGATCGAGCCGCTGCCTCAGCTCCTTCTTGATGCCGACGATGGCCTGCGCGATGGTCGGGCGCGGGGTCACGTAGTGCGAATTGGCGTAGATGCGGACCTTGTCCATCGTGCCGGTCTTCGCTCCTGTCAGGGGGTCGAACTCGGTGATGCTTTCCAGTTCCTCGCCAAAGAAGCTGAGCTTCCAGGCGCGATCGTCCATATGGGCGGGCCAGATCTCAACGGTATCGCCGCGCACGCGAAACGAACCGCGCTGAAAGGCAGCATCGTTGCGCTTGTATTGCTGGGCGACCAGATCGGCCATGACCTTGCGCTGGTCATAGCTTTGCCCGACGACGACATCTTGCGTCATCGCGCTGTAAGTCTCGACCGAGCCGATGCCGTAGATGCACGACACCGATGCCACGATAATCACGTCATCGCGTTCGAGCAGGGCGCGCGTGGCCGAATGGCGCATCCGGTCGATCTGCTCGTTTATCTGCGATTCCTTCTCGATATAGGTGTCGGAGCGCGCGACATAGGCCTCCGGCTGGTAATAATCGTAGTAGCTAACGAAATACTCGACGGCGTTGTCCGGGAAGAACCCCTTGAACTCACCGTAGAGCTGCGCCGCCAAGGTCTTGTTGGGGGCGAGGATGATGGCGGGACGCTGCGTCTCCTCGATGACCTTGGCCATGGTGAACGTCTTGCCCGTACCCGTGGCGCCCAACAGAACCTGATCCTGTTCGCCACCCTTCACCCCGTCTGACAGCTCGACAATCGCCGTGGGTTGATCGCCGGCGGGGGAGAAGTCGGTTCGCATCACGAATTTGCGCCCACCCTCCAACTTGGGCTGTTCGGGGCGGACGACTTCAGGAAGCGTGATGGTGTCGTTCATGTTTTTCCCCTCGGCTGCACTGATGAGATATAGCGAGGATTGCACATGCTTCAATCACCCGCGCGGCCTCCGGTAATGACTAAAATTGAATCGATCTCTTGCAAAAAGCGAATTGTCAGAGTGTGGCGCGCCCCTATGTTCTGAAGTGCAAGCAGCAGAGCCGTCGGTGTCTGGCAATACCACCACCTACCCACGCTCCCTTGTCAGGGATCGACGGCGTCTTGTCCTCACGTTTCGGTCGAAACGTCTTCCGATACATTCCACGAACCGTATTCAACGGCTTTATTCCGTGGCGGAATTCCATGGCGGGAAATTTGCGCGGCAATTGCAGAAAATTCATCTGAAATGATTCTTTTTCTGAATCGGCGGGAACTTGCCGACGGATGCCGAGTTGATACTGCATACAACGAATAAATTATGTTATTTCAATGGAGTGTATAATGCGTACCCTTGTGAACGCCCTGTTTGGCTTGTCTGCTCTTTTCACCTTGATCATTGCGACAACCGCCCCCAGACCGGCGGAAGCAGAACTGGCCGCCGTGGCTTCTGCCTTTACCAACGGAGTCGGCGCAGCGGGCAGCGGTTACCTTGATACGCTCTACCTGACCCAGCAAAGCAACGTTGAGCGTGGCTTCGTCGTCGCATCGGCCGATTGAAGACAGCAGGCGCGCCGGAATGCGCGCCAGACACTTCCAATCCACATCACGCCCGCGCCCCTTGCGCGCGCGTTATTTTTTGCACATACCCTATAGCGGAATTCTAATTGGGATATGATCCATGTTTGCCCGTATCTATCAGCCAGCAAGAGCCGCTATGACCTCCGGAACGGCGAATCTGAACCACTGGGTTCTGGAATTCGAAGCCGCTCAGGCGAAAAGACGTGATCCTTTGATGGGCTGGCAGGGATCGGGGGATACGAACGGTCAGGTACATATGCAGTTCGACACCCGCGAGGCGGCTATCGAGTATGCACGGCGGCACGGAATTCCGCATCAGGTCATGGAGCCCAAGAAACGCAAGCCGAACATCAGAAATCGCGGTTACGGCGACAATTTCGCCCATAACCGTCGGGGCGCCTGGACCCACTGACCCCCTACGGCCCCTTAGCTCAGCTGGATAGAGCAGGTGACTTCTAATCATCAGGTCGGGGGTTCGAATCCTCCAGGGGTCGCCATTTGCTTTCGTTGTTGTAGATGGCGCATATGAATGCGCAAAATGGCGTTTTTCCATGCGCACCGTGTCAAGCGTTTTTTTTCGGCAATTCCCGAAGAAAAGCGCAAACATCTGGTAAATATAAATTATATTAAGATTCAAATCTCACGAGCATCGGATGGGGGAAACGCCCCGAGTGGCCATAGGACCGATGACACGGAGTTCCCAAGAGCGTCGATGAGACTAAAGATTGTACAATCAGCAGGCCCAGTGACTGAGGCGGGCATCCTGACCACGGCACGATTCACATTTCGACTGACTGAAATTCCCGAATTGTCCCAGTGACAGGTCGTGACCTGCCGGCCCGTCCAGCGAGGTTGCGAGAAAGCCACTTCAGCCTAGAGCTGAACTTCACTGAGGTGGTCACCGCTACGGTGCCTCGTCCTGCTGACCGGCCCATACCGGACTTTTGTCGTCTTTGTCGCTGCTGCAGTCGTTCGGGACCCCGCGCTTCAACCGTTTCACCTAACATAGACTACCTTGGCTTCGTCACGGCCAGCGACGGGCATGGATACACCCCAAGGATAGGCGACAGGCTCGCCGCGCTCATACTGATAAACTACGATTTCCGGCAGGTTCCGCTTATCGTAGCGCCTACCAAATGTGAAAACCACGCTGTTCGGTGCGGCCAGCACCAGATGCAACCGCTTCACGCCTTTCCCGGCGAGGTTCTTCACGACCTCCAGAAATTCCTGGGCCAGGCGGTTCTGCTTTTGTTGCGACCAGTGTCCGTCCGAAGATATGCCATCAAGGGTAAGTCTGATCCTTGGGAAGTTAAAAGTCGTCGCCAACTCGTCATCTTGAATCGGATATGAAAATGCCGTTGCTAATACGACTTCTGGCGCACCCTCGATCGCTTCGACCCCGTCCACATGAAATTGGGCGCCGTCGTCAGGGCCTTCGATCTTGCGCCATGCTTCCTGAGTGCGGTCCCAGTCATACGTGATGATGCTTCCTTCATCGTCGAGCAACACGCCCGTCAGGAATGTGTAGGGGACCGATGTCAGCCCGCCATAAATCGTCCTAAGATCAGCTCTGTCTCCATCCTTCTTGCTCTGCAAACAGATCGGTGCATTGACGTTATCTCTTGCAGGGCTCTTTCTGGCGCGATCACCAGGCCGTCCAATCTGTTTCTCAAGTCCAGCAAAACGGGCACCACTGTGCCCTTCTGGTGTTTCGCCACCTTGTCTGCCAGTGGGTTGCCGTCGTCGTCCCGCAAACCGCGCGCCTCGATAACCATATTCCGCAACTTCGATCGCGCCCGGGCCTCTCCCACGAAGCTGACAGTCGCAAATGCAAGGCCGGCGGCTATGAGAAGGAGCGCGACTCCAAAGATGAGGACATCGATGGTTTCGAGTGCGGTTTCAAAGCGGACAACGCCTTCTGGAAGGGCCCCAAGCACAAATCGCAAAAACTCAAGGATCAAGGGCACGCCACCAAAGATCGCGATCAATAGACCTACGCCTGTTCCGATTAGGAACCGCTCGATTGTCGTGACGCGAAACCACCAGTCGATGAGCTTGGTAAGAAAGTTGTCGAAGTGTCGTCTTAGCATTTGTGAATAGGTCTTTCTTCTAAGGGTTCGACTCCACACGTGCGACGCTTACCACGGACGGTGAATGGCCGCGCACAAAGAGATGTGCGCTGCATTCAAAGCCCCAATTCCATCTCAGCCGACTGATGAAGAGCACGGCAAAATCAACGCCTCCAGAGCCGTCGACGAGATCTTGCATGGCATGTATATCTTGAAGACTGGGGTGTACGCTGAAGCTTGGGTGGCTGTGCCATTCGCCCAGATAGTTGAAGCGACCGTACTCTCCGCCCGTTCTTTCAAAGAAGGCCGAAAGGGCCTCATCATGCTGATCGGCGTCGCGCACAAATTGGGCACGCGTCCCGCTGGAGGTGTCTACGCTGAAATCAACAATCTGGAACTCTTCGTCGCCGACCTCTTCGCCCATCAAAACCCCGCCGATCTCACGTGACCCTGACTTAAGAAGATGGCGTCGCATTCGTCGCAGAACATCAGTCGGTAACTGCAACTGCTGAAGTGGTCCCAGAAAACTGGACAGTTGGCTAAGGTGTATCCCGAACCTTTGAAGGGATACGAGAATGGCGAAGCGCCGGAAGTTTACAGACCAGTTTAAGGCCAAGATCGCGTTGGAAGCGCTGCGTGGCGACAAGACGATCCAGGAGATCGCCGCGAAGCATCAGTTGCATCCGAACCAGATCAGCACGTGGAAGCGTCAGGCTGTCGAAGGCATGGCCGATGTGTTTGCGCGTGGCGGCAGGCCGGAAGGGCCGACAGAAGCAGAAATCAAGGAGCTCCATGCCAAGATCGGGAGGCTGGCCGTCGAGAACGATTTTTTGTCCGAAGGGCTGAAGCGGTGAGCCCGGAGAAGAAACGCGCGATGATCAAACGGGATCATCCTGAACTGAGCATAAGCCAGCAGTGCAAACTGGTGCGGCTGAGCCGGTCGGCCTTCTACTACACGCCGGTCGGTGTTGATGCGGACACGCTGGGATGATGAAAGAGATCGACCGGATATTCACCAAATACCCGTTCTTCGGCAGCCGCCAGATCGCTGCCTACATGCGGCGGGAAGGAACCATTGTCGGACGTCATCGCATCAGGCGGCTGATGGCCAAGATGGGCCTGCAAGCGATTTACAAACGCCCTCGGACCAGCCAGCCCCATCCTCAGCACCCGGTCTATCCGTACCTGCTCAGAGAGATGCAGATCGACCGGCCCAACCAGGTCTGGTGCGCCGACATTACCTTCATGCCGGTGCGAAACGGGTTCTTGTATCTGGTCGCCATCATGGATTGGGCGTCGCGCAAGGTTCTGAGCTGGCGCTTGTCGAACACAATGCACGCCGACTTCTGTGTGGAGGCCCTGCACGAGGCCATCGCCAAACACGGCCCTCCCGAGATCATGAATACCGATCAGGGCAGCCAGTTCACCGGTTCGGCCTGGATCACGACGCTGACCGAAGCGGGCATACGTATCTCAATGGACGGTCGCGGTAGATACCTCGACAACATCTTCATTGAGCGCCTGTGGCGGAGCTTGAAACAGGAAGCGATCTACCTCGAAGAGATCAATGACGGCTTCCAGGCCCGAAAGGTCGTCAAAAACTGGATGGCATTCTACAACAGCGAACGCCCCCATTCCGCGCGTGATCGGCTGACGCCCGAGGACGCATATTGGGCAGGCTTGGAAGAGCAAAGAGCAGCATGAAATCTAAACCCGATACACCTTAGAAAAGCTGCAAAACTGTCCGAAAAGGTGGGACCACTTCACCCTAATGGAATGGGCCGAAAACAAGGGCATCGCCTTGGCCCACATTCAGCCGGGGAAACCGCAGCAGAACGCTTATGTCGAGCGCTACAACCGGACGGTCCGGCACGAATGGCTGGACCTCCACATCTTCGAAAGCATCGACGAGGTGCAGCAGATTGCTACTGAATGGCTCTGGTCTTACAACCATGAACGCCCCAACATGGGCAACGGCGGGATGACCCCCGCCCAGAAACTGAGAATGGCCGCGTAAATTCTACGGCCAAGCCCCCGCAAAAATGGGGGGATTACCGCTCAAAAGTATCCCGATCGACAAGTAGCCCTCGGGCTTTGCCATCATTGTCCAAGTAGCGCCGTAAGGCGATGGAGTAAGGTGAATTTGCCACGGCCAATTTGCCCTCATCCTACTTGAGGATCGATGACCTTCAAAAGGAGGCCGACCGACTCGCGCACGTGGAATACATCCCCATGGCGCGCACCGGACCAACGATCGCCCCGGGCAGTATCATGGATCGAGTTCCAGGGCATTCACCCATGATCCCGGAACTCCCTCACGAGGGGGAAAACGTGAACCCTGAAAATACCGGACCTGAAACGCCTCCTTCGAAAGCCCATCCCAACACCGAGGAAGCAGCTATGGATATCGCGCCCGACACCCGACTGGCCCGTTCCTTCAAGCCTATCACGGAGAGTAAATTGTGAACGAATTCGTCATCCCTGAGGTCCGCAATACGGTAGCCGATACCGTCGACTGTGTCTTTCCACTCGAACGGGCAGTACGCCTCAGAGATGAGTTTGCCCGCGTGTTCAGCCAGCACCTTGGATCTCTTGAAAGTGGGTCACGGTTTGAAACGGAAAGCATTCTTGTCACCGGACAGTCCGGAAGTGGCAAGACCAAGGAAATCGCTGAACTCTTGAAGCGGTTCAACAGCAGCGAAATCCCGTTGCCTTCGGGTCGTTCAGCCCTGTTCGCCGAATGCATCCTGACGGGCACCCAAGGCTGGAAGGATTTGGGCCGCAATACCATCCGCGCCATCGGCTATCCTCTCGACGACAGATCGCGCTCACCCAAGCAGAAATCTGGGACCGCGTCGTCACCGAGGCAAAGTTGGCCGGTGTTGTCGGCATCCACTATGATGAAGCACAGCATATTTTCCGCAAGAAGAGCGACACGGACCGGCTTGCGGTTCTTGATTCTTTCAAGACCCTCATGAAGTCGCACGATTGGCCGCTGATCCTTATCTTCTCCGGTGTTCCTGAACTCAACGGATATCTTCGCCAGGAGCCCCAACTCTATCGCTTGGTCAACCGCATCCAGTTCGACGACGTCTCGTTGCCGGAGGACTATGAAACGGTCCACGAGATTGTCGGAAGCTATGCCATCAAGTCGGGGATTGGGGTGGGCGAGACCATTCCTACCGAAGAGTTCTATGATCGCCTCGTCGCCGCCGGTGCCTTTCGTTGGGGGCTCATCATCAAGCTTACCATCAGCGCGATCAGCGCGGCCCGTGTCGCGGGCGCAAATACTCTCATGATTGACCACTTCATCGACGCATGGGTCGCGAAGACGCAAGCGAACCGTGCCGCAACCCCGTTCACCCACACCAGGTTCGAGACCATGTACCGGAAGGATCATCCTTTCGTCGAAGCCCTGACTGGCTGAACACCACAACAGCTCAAGAGCCCGAAGGCCCGCGTCCCCCCGACGCGGGCTTTTTCGTGTTTTCGGCTCCGTTCACCCTGGGCGAAAAGTTCCAAAAAAATCTGCGCGTACTATTGGTTTCCTGCGCAGGCTATTGGTTTATCGCGATTTTTCGAACCGGATAACATCTTGAGAACACGAAAGGAATCATAGGCGCATGTTCACACTACGTTCTTTTCGCGCGCACTTCTGGTTTCTCTGGCAGTTGTGCCCGTGCATTGTAACTTTTCACGTTTGCCAGCTTTCATGCGCCGTTCCTGACAACGTGAAACTGTCAGGGGCACTCATATGGCAAGCGCGGGAAAACGCGCTATTCTGTCTGTCGTAACAAGATGGAGAAACCGGTGCGCATTCTTATATCCGCCCTTGCCATGCTGGCCGTGACGGCCTGCGAACCCACCTTTCAGGTGCCTGACGCCGCGGGCGCCGTGGCCCCGCCTGCAACTGCCGCGCCTGCGGCGAACAGATCGCTGTCGCAGGGGGAGGACCTAATGCGTCAGGTTGCTCAACGCATTGAGCCGATTGCAGAAAGCACCTGCCGTGCCGAAACGGGTCGCAGCGGCAATTTCTGCGATTTCCAGTTTCAAATCGCGGCGGGCGATCAGCCCAACGCCTTTCAGACCTTCCAGAACGGCTACCCTCTGATCGTGTTCAACGAGGCGATGCTGCGCACCGTGCGCAACGCCAATGAGGTGGCCTTCATCATGAGCCACGAGGCAGGTCACCACATCGCCGGGCATTTGCAACGTCGCCAGCAACAGGTCGGCCTCGGCGGGCTGGCCGGGGCGCTGATCCTGGCGGGACTTGGCGGTGATGCGCAGGCCGGCGCGGACCTTGGCCAGCAGATCGGCGGACGCGCCTATTCGCAGAGCTTCGAGCTGGAGGCCGACGTTCTGGGCACCTATATCGCGGAGCTTGCGGGCTATGATCCCGTTGACGGCGCGGCCAGCTTTGCCCGTTTTGCCGGGTCCAGCTCCATTCTTGCCACGCACCCCCCCGGCGCGCAGCGCTATGGCACCGTCATCGCCACCGCCCAACAGATCGAGGCCCAGCGCGCGCAGGGTTTGACGCCTACCATACCGCGCAACTGAGCCCGCAACTGAGATTGAGGAGTTGCGCGGACGTGCCCGTGCACCTACCTCCGGTTCACGCCTGTAAACGAATCGAGGATACACCATGTCCCTGCGCATCAACGATACCGCCCCCGACTTCACCGCCGACACGACTGAGGGTGAGGTAAAGTTTCACGACTGGATCGGTGACGGTTACGCCGTTCTGTTCAGTCACCCGAAGGATTTCACACCGGTCTGCACCACCGAACTGGGCGCGATGGCCGGTATGATCGACGAGTTCGAGAAGCGGAACACCAAGGTGATCGGAATCTCCGTTGATCCGGTCGAGGATCACCAGCGGTGGAAGGCCGATATCGAAACCGTATCGGGATCAACCGTCAGCTATCCAATGATCGGCGATACCGACCTGAAGGTGGCCAAGGCCTTCGACATGCTGCCCGCGGAAGAGACAGCGGGTGAGGAGCGCACAGCCGCGACCAACGCCACGGTACGCTCGGTCTTCGTGATCGGACCGGACAAGAAGGTGAAGCTGTCGCTGACCTATCCCATGACAACGGGCCGCAATTTCGCGGAAATCCTGCGCGCCATAGACTCGATCCAGCTGACCGCAGAACACAAGGTCGCGACCCCCGCGGACTGGAAGCAGGGCGATGACGTCATCATCACCCCCGCCGTCAGCGATGAGGAAGCAGAACAGAAGTTCGGATCGTTCGAGCGCATCCTGCCCTATCTGCGCAAGACGAAGCAGCCGGTCTGAACCGAACCGAAGCGACTATGATCGAGGGGGCCACGCGCCCCCTCTTTCGTCAGGTGTCACGTTCGCGGGACGTTGACGCAAGACTGCCATTGGGGTGAGAAGGAGGCGAACGCCTCGTCCCCCTCAAACCGCGTGGTAAACCTCATGAAACGCTCCCAAATCAATCAGATCCTTGCGGATGCCGCCGCGTTCATCGCGCAGCATGGCCAGCACCTTCCCGGTTTTGCAAACTGGTCGCCCGAGGATCTGGTGGCGCGCGTGCGCAGCGATGCGCGGCAGATCATGGACCGCCGTCTTGGTTGGGACATTACCGATTACGGCGCCGGGCGGTTTGACGAGATGGGATTGTTCCTGTTCACCACCCGCAACGGCGATCTTTCGGAACGCGACAGTGGCACCGGTATGCTCTACGCGGAGAAGATCATGATCTCGCGCCGCGATCAGCTCAGCCCGATGCACACCCATGTGCACAAGGTCGAGGATATCATAAACCGGGGCGGGGCGACGCTGGCCATCGAGTTGTTCGGCTCGGACGATGCGGGCAACTTCGCGCAGGATCGCGGTTGCACCGTCGCGTGCGACGGCATCGCGCGCACCGTCGCACCTGGTGACAAGTTGATGCTCGCCCCCGGCGAGAGCGTCACCCTGCGCCCCGGCGACTGGCATGCCTTCTGGGGTGAGGGCGGCGACGTCCTGATCGGTGAGGTTTCGACCGTCAATGACGATCTGACCGACAACATCTTCCGCGAACCCATTGGACGGTTCGCCACCATCGAGGCGGACGTCGCGCCAACCCATCTTCTGGTATCCGATTATGACGATTGGGTGACCCAGGGCTAAAGCTCTCGACAGTCCGGCGCCATGGGAATAGGGGAGGGTCACTGACCTTTCTTTCCCTTCCTGACCGGACAGTTTCCATGACAGATTCCAGTTCCCGCCACGCTCCGCTCGGCTTCAACGCCTTTGTCGCCATCATGGCCGCGCTGATGGGGCTGAACGCGCTGGCCATTGATATCATGTTGCCGGGGCTGCCCTCTATCGGGGCTGCGTTCCTGCTGGACGATCCCAACCGGGCGCAGACGGTCATCGTCGCCTACATGACGGGCTTCGCCGCTGGGCAGCTGGCCATTGGATTGCTGGCGGACCGGTTCGGGCGCAAGCCGATCCTGATGGTCGGACTGGCCGCCTATACGGTCGCAGCGATCGGCTGCATCTTTGCGCCCAGCTTCGAGCTTCTGCTTCTGGCGCGTGTGGTGCAGGGGGTCGCGTCCTCCGCGCCTCGCGTCATCAGCACCGCGATCGTGCGCGACTGCTATTCCGGACGACAGATGGCGCAAGTGATATCGCTGATCATGATGGTGTTCATGGCGGTTCCCGTCGTGGCGCCCAGCATCGGCCAACTGGTCCTGTTCATCGCGCCCTGGCAGGCCGTGTTCGGTGTGCTGGCGCTCTATTCCATCGTGATGTGGTGGATCTGCGCCAGGTTCCTGCCGGAAACGCTCGCACCACAGAACCGGCGCGAGATCCGCCTTCCCGCTGTGGCAGATGCCTTCCGCTCGGTTCTGACCTCGCGTTTGACGATGGGCTATACACTGGCCGCAGGGACGTTCATGGGGGCGCTGTTCGGCTTCATCACATCCGCGCAGCAGATTCTGGGCGATGTCATGGGGCTTGGCGTGTGGTTTCCGCTGGTGTTCGCGCTGATCGCGGGCAGCATCGCGCTGTCATCCTTCGCGAATGCCTGGCTGGTGGAGCGGTGGGGGATGCGCTTTCTAAGCCACGGCGCGGTCCTCGCCTTCATCGTGCTGAGCACGCTGCTGGTCCTGACGGCGGACATCATTACCGTGGTGCCGTTTCTGCTGGTCGTCTCGATGTCGATGTTCATGGTGGGGATGACATTCTCGAACTTCAACGCGCTGGCGATGGAGCAACAGGGGCATGTGGCCGGCACCGCGGCATCCCTGATCGGAACGATCACGACTGTGATCGGCACGCTTATCGGTTTTATGATCGGGCAGTCCTTTGACGACACGATCGTCCCCCTCGCTGTGGGGTATCTGTCATGTGGCGTGCTAACCCTCGTCGTCCTGCTGGTGACCGAGAGCGGGCAACTTTTCCGTCGCACGGCCTAAAAATATGGAACGAAATCACATCACCGGACGTTCGGTCCCTTAAACGCAAAGTTGCACGCAGACACCGGAAAGACAGCACCACATGAGTTTCATCGCGCGCGCGGCACTTTTCCTGCTGCTCAGCTTCTTCGTCATGCAACCGGCCAACGCACAGGTCATTCCGGGATTGGGCTCCGGCACAGCATCCGAGGAAAGCTCGGCGGAGGATCCCGCCCAGGAGCCGGACGTCATAAGCGGACAAGTCGATGCGTTGGTGGATTTACTGCGCAATCCCGGTGTTCTGGACGCGCTGACCGAACGGCTGGCAGCCTCCGAAGCGCCGGTTGAGGTGACCCCGGAGCCCGTCGAAAACGATCCCCCCGCTTCCTTTGGCCGTCGCATCGCCAATGTCACAACCGACGCGGCCGAGGATGTCGCGCGATCCGCAAATCGTCTGTGGCTGGGCATCAGCCGCCTGCCGACTATCATCGAACGGTCCCTAGGGGCATTCGACCAGCTGGTGCTGATGACGGCGCTGACCGAACTGGCGCTGGTCGTGGTCATAACCTATGCCGTGTTCCTGACGTTGCGCTATCTGGGGCGGCGCTACGATCTGCGGATCGCACGCCGTGTGAACGAAGCGAACGGGGCCGTCCTGTTCGCATTCGCCCTGCTGGCATCGTTCAAGGATCTGGTGATCGCCATCGTCGCGGGGGCTGCTGGATATGGGCTGCTGCTCGTCTTTACCCGCAACAGCGGCGGTATCGGAGAGACGCAGGCGCTGTACCTGAACGCCTTCCTGCTGGTCGAAGCCACCAAGATCCTCATTCGCACGGTTCTGTCGCCCCGCGTTTCTGCCCTGCGACTGGTCCGCTTGCCGGACCGGGGCGCGGTAATTCTGGCGCGATGGCTGACCGTCTGCACGACGATATTGGGATACGGCCTGATGCTGGTGGTCCCGCTGGTGAACGTGAACGCATCCGTTCTGGCCGGCAGCGCGACGGGAACCGTGATCTCCATCGCGGTGGTGCTCAGCGCGCTGGTGATGGTGTTGTATCACCGAAAGGCCATTACGGCGTGGCTGATACCTCGAAACGCCTCGCGCCGCGGGATCGTCCGGGTGCTGATCTCTCTCTGGATCGTACCGACGGTCATCTACCTGCTGGGGCTGCTGGCCATCGTGGCGACACGTCCGGGGGGCATTCTGGTGCCGCTGTTGCAAAGCACGGCCATCATTCTGGGTGCAATCATCCTGGCGATGATCACGCTTCAGTTCCTGACCGGAGCCATCGCGCGCGGCGTAAGGCTGCCGGAAAGCTGGAAGATGCGGTTTCCCTTGCTGGAACGTCGCCTGAATTCCTTTGTGCCCAAGATCCTGTGGGTGCTGCGATTTGTCCTCTTCATCGTAGTCATCGGTGTCATTCTGAGCGTCCTTGGCGTTTTTGATTTCAGGGAGTGGGCCAGCAGTGATCTGGGTGCGATGGTGCTGTCCAGCGGCTTCAGCGTCCTGTTGATCACCATCGTGGCGTTCGCGATCTGGCTTCTCCTCAGCTCGTGGGTGGAGTTTCGCCTGAACCCCGATTTCGGCAAGGCGGCGACCGCGCGTGAGCAGACCCTGCTGACATTGCTGCGCAACGCCGCGACCATCGCGTTGCTGATCATCACCGCGATGATCGTGTTGAGCGAGCTGGGCCTCAATATCGGGCCGCTGCTTGCCTCCGCCGGGGTTCTGGGTCTGGCCATCGGTTTCGGTGCGCAAAAGATGGTGCAGGACATCATCACCGGCGTGTTCATCCAGTTCGAGAATGCGATCAATGTGGGCGACGTCATCAGTGTAGGTGGCATCACCGGCGCGGTGGAGCGGTTGACCGTCCGCTCCGTCTCGCTGCGCGATCTGCACGGTGTGTTCCACATCATACCGTTCTCCTCCGTCGATCTGGTATCGAACTACATGCGCGAATTCTCGTTCTACGTCTGTGACATGGGCATCGCCTACCGTGAGGATATCGACGACGCCAAGCTCGCGATGCACGATGCCTTCGAGGAGTTGAAGCGTGAGGAAGCCGGTCGCGACATTCTGGGCGATCTGGAATGGTTTGGTCTCAACAGCTTCGGTGACAGCGCGATTGTCGTACGCGCGCGGATCAAGACCCTGCCCGGCCAGCAATGGGGCATCGGACGCGCTTACAACCTGATCCTCAAACGGATGTTCGACGAACGCTCCATCGAGATTCCGTTCCCGCATCAGACGATCTATTTCGGTGAGGACAAGCAGGGCAAGGCGCCCCCGATGCGCGTGCTCAGCGAACAGGTTCAGGCCGCGCGCGAAACCCCAAAGCCGGAGGAGTTCGAGCGCCGCGAAACCGAACGGCCCGAAACCACGGTCGAGAACGATCCGCACAAGCACATGCCCGAATCCGACGAAACCCCCGATGGCGGGGACGCACCCCGATAGGTGCTCTGCCGGCGCGGCTGGCCGCCTCAGGCCGCCTGCCGCGCCCGGCGGTCACGCCGTACCGTCACCACGAAGCTGAACACGAAGACCGCCGTCAGCAGCAGAATGATCGTCGGCGCGGGGGCCGAATCCAACCAGAAGCTGAGATAGACCCCCGCCACGGCAGCAACCACGGACACCACCGTCGCGATGATCAGCATCGCGCCGAAGCGGCGCGTCCACAAAAAGGCGATGGCGCCCGGTGCGATCAGCAATCCGATGGCGAGGATTATGCCGATGGCCGTCAGGGCGCTGACCACGCTCAGCGATATCATCGCCAGCAATCCGTAGTGCAGCCACCGCACCTTCAGCCCGATCGCCTGCGCATGGGCAGGGTCGAAGATCAGCGCCATCAGGTCGCTGCGCAGCAGCAGCAGTGCCAGCGTGATCCCCACAGCGACCGAACCGGTCCAGACGATGTCGCGCCACCCGATGCCCAGCATGTCACCGAACAGGATGTGATCCAGATGCAGGTTGGACGGCACCGCCGCGAACAGCACGATGCCCAGACCGAACATGCCGGAAAACACGATGCCCATCACCGTGTCCTCCTTCAGCCGGCTGTTGAGGTTCAGCCAGCCTGTCGAGACGGCACAGAACATTCCCGCCAGAAACGCCCCGATGGCCAGCGGAATGCCCGCCACATAGGCCAGCACGATCCCCGGCAGGACGGCGTGCGAAATCGCGTCGCCCATCAGAGACCAGCCGCGCAGCACCAGAAAACAGCTCAGCAACGCCATGGGGACCGCGATCAGTATCGAAATCGCAAAGGCACGCTGCATGAAGTCGAATACGAAGGGTGTCGTCCAGTCCATCATGCGGCCCCTGTTCGTCGTGCCCGGCGCTTCGCCGCGAGAATGCCATGCTTGGGTGCGAACACGAATGCCGCCAGAAAGATCAGCGTTTGCAGGCACACGATGATTCCGCCCGTCGCACCGTCCAGAAAGAAGCTGAGATACGCGCCGAGAAAGCTGGACCCCGCGCCGATTGAGATGGCGATCACGATGACGCGTGACATCCGGTCGGACAGCAGATAGGCCGTCGCCCCCGGCGTCACCACCATCGCGATCACCAGAAACGCGCCCACCGTCTGCATCGCCGCCACGGTGGAAGCAGCCAGCAGGGTGAAGAACAGCACGCGCAAGCCCTGCGTCGGCAACCCGATGGAGCGTGCATGCGCCTCATCAAAGAAGGTCAACAGCAGGTCGCGCCACTTCACGATCAGCACCAGCATCGTCACGGCCCCGATGATCGCCAGTTGCAGCGTATCGGCGGGCGTGATCGCCAGAACGTTGCCCATCACGATGGTCTGCACGTTCACGCTGGTCGGGTTGAGTGAGACCATGAACAGGCCCAGCCCGAAGAAACTGGTGAAGATCAATCCGATCACCGCATCCGCCTTGAGCCGGGTGCGCGCCTGCAAGAACAGGATCGCCACCGCCGCCAGTCCGCCCGACAGGAACGCGCCCACCGCGAAAGGCAATCCCAGCATGTAGGCCCCCGCCACTCCGGGCACGATGGCATGGCTCAACGCGTCGCCGATCAGGGACCAGCCCTTGAGCATCAGGAACGCGCTGAGAAAGGCGCAGATCGCCCCGACAAGGGCGCTGACCCACATTGCGTTGACCATGTAGCCATAGGTAAACGGCTCAAGAAGCATCGTCGTCCCGTTCCCCATAGATCACGAAGGGTCGCTCATCATCGGAAATCACCGTGACGTGACGCGCATCGTCGTCGTCATGGTGCAGATCCGCGCCGCCCAGAACGAAGTGCCGCAGCACCCCGCCAAAGGCCATTTGCAGGTTCTCGGCGGTAAAGACCTCCTCCGTCGGGCCCTCCGCCAGAACGGTCTTGTTGATCAGGACGGTCCGGTCGCAGAATTCCGGTACAGAGCCGAGATTGTGGGTCGAGACCAGCATCACCCGCCCCTCGTCACGCAATTCGCGCATCAGGGCGACGATCTGCTCCTCGGTCGTGACGTCCACGCCGGTGAACGGTTCGTCCAGCAGGATGATCTGTCCCTCCTGCGCCAATGCGCGGGCGAGGAAGACCCGTTTTTTCTGTCCGCCCGACAGCTCCCCGATCTGGCGCTTGGCGAAATCTGTCATGCCCACGCGGGCCAGCGCGTCGTGCACAGCCTCACGATCCACGGCCTTGGGGATGCGCAGCCAGTTCATGCGGCCATAGCGGCCCATCATCACCACATCCTCGACCAATACGGGGAAGTCCCAGTCCACCTCCTCCGCCTGCGGCACATAGGCCACCAGATTGCGTTTCAGCGCCGCATCGCGGGAGCCGCCGAACATGGTAACAGACCCGTCCGAGACGGGGACAAACCCCATCAAGGCCTTGAACAGCGTTGATTTGCCCGAGCCGTTCACCCCGACAAGTGCGGTGATCGAGCCCTTGGGAATCTCGAAACTGGCATCGTGCAATGCGGTGTGGCCATTGCGGTACGTGACCGTCAGGTCCGCCACGCTGAGGCCGGGGCTGACGACGTCCTTCATTGCGTCAACCCGGCGGCAATCGTCTGAGTGGTGACGCGCAGCAGGTCCAGATAGGTGGGCACAGGGCCGTCCGCCTCGCTCAAACTGTCGACATACAGCACCCCGGCATAGTCCGCGCCGGTTTCCCGCGCTATCTGACGCGCCTGATCGTCAGGCACCGTGCTTTCGGAGAAGACGGCCCCGATATTGTGCTCCCGCACCGCGTCGATGACCTGACGGACCTGCTGCGGGGTGCCCTGCTGATCGGCGTTGATCGGCCAGATATACAGCTCCTTCAGGTCGAAATCGCGGGCCAGATAGCTGAACGCGCCCTCGGACGTGACCAGCCAGCGGCGGTCCTGCGGCACGTCGGCCAGGCTGTCACGGATCGGCTGCACCATGGCGTCGATCTGGGCCATGTAGGTCTCGGCGTTGGCGATATAGGTCTCGGCATTGTCAGGGTCATGGGTGACCAGCGCATCGCGTATATTCGCGACATAGATCTTCGCATTGTCTGGCGACATCCACGCGTGGGGGTTGGGCAGCCCTGCATAAGGACCGGACCCGATGCCGACAGGTTCCACCCCTTCGCTGACGGTCGCCTGGGGAATCTCACCAATATTGCGAAAGAACCGCTCGAACCATTGTTCCAGGTTCAGCCCGTTCCACAGGATCAGATCGGCGTCCTGCGCGGCCATAATGTCGCGCGGCGTCGGCTGGTAATAATGCACCTCCGCCCCCGGTCGCGTTATGCTGCGCACCTCCGCCGCATCGCCCGCCACGTTGCGCGCCATGTCCGCGATGATGGTGAACGTCGTTACGACCTTGAAATCCTGCGCCTGGGCCAAGGCAGGAAACATCAGGGCGACGATCAATGTCAGACGGATAAGCATGTAATCCTCCAGTGGGTTCGATGGAAAGCTATGGCCTTGCCCGGCCTTGTCAATGCAAATGCGACTTATTCTCATTAAGACTTGCTGTTGCGACGCAAATGCTGCTTATTGCGAAACATGAACGAGCTTTCGCGATATGAACGACAGATCAAGCAGGCCGGCCTGCGCTTGACGGCGCCGCGCCGAATCATCCTGCGCATTCTGGAACAGAGCGGCGACCACCCCGACGCGGCGGAGATTTTCCAGCGCGCGGCCAAGATGGATGCCCGCATATCGCTCGCCACGGTCTATCGCACCATGAAGGTGCTGGAGGAGACCGGCGCGGTTGAGCGTCATGCCTTTCAGGGTGGCCCTGCCCGGTTCGAGCAGGCCGACCGCGAACATCACGATCACCTGATCGACATCGAAACCGGTGCGGTGGTCGAATTCACCTCCCCCCGGATCGAGGAGTTGCAGCGCGCCATAGCCGAGGAACTGGGCTATGAGATCGTCGATCACCGATTGGAGCTGTACGGGCGCAAGATGACATGAGGATCGTCGGCGGTGAATTTCGCGGGCGCGCGCTGGCGGCGCTGGGAAAGGGCGACGCAGCCGCGCATTTGCGCCCCACCACCGACCGCGTACGTGAGACGCTGTTCAACATCCTGCGCGCCTATGACCTGCCCCAGGGGGCGCGGGTATTGGATTTGTTTGCCGGAACCGGCGCGCTGGGGCTGGAGGCGCTGTCACGCGGGGCCGTGCATCTGACGGCGGTCGATAACGGCGCGAAGGCATCCTCGCTGCTGCGGCGCAACGTCGAGGTGCTGGGCGTCCCGGATCGTACGCGCATTATCAGGCGGGACGCACGAAAGCTGTTCGTGACCGACACGCCGAACGACCTGATCTTCCTCGACCCGCCCTATGGCAGGTCTATGGGCACCGCAGCCCTGACCAGCGCCCTGGATGGCGGCTGGATCGCGCCCGACGCCCTGATCGTGTGGGAGGAAGCCACCCCGCAACCCGTGCCTGTCCCCCTGCGTGAGGTTGAGCGGCGCAGCTTCGGCGATACCTCGGTGCAGTTTCTGACGCCCGACTAAGCCAGCCCCACGATGTTCATCGGCGCGTCGGTGCTCCAGCCCGGCGGCACGGTCCGCTCGAATTTCGGCAGACGCTCGATCTTCTGCTCCCAATTCTTCAATGCCGGATTATGCATCATGTCGTGCAATTCGGACGGCTCCAGATGATCCAGCGACCGTCGCATCCACTGGATACCGGGATACAGCACGATATCGGCGGCGGAGATCTTGTTGCCACCCAGCCAGGGCATCAGGCGCAGACGATGCAGAATCGTCGCAAATTCCCGAACACCGACCTGCATCGCCCCGGCCAGATCGGCGGCCCGTGTTTTCTGTTCGCCGGTGAAGGCGATTGTCGCCAAGGTTACCATCGCGCCGCGCAGGTGATTTTCGTAATCCATGATCCATTGCCAGATCACCCCTGCCTCGGTCGCGCTGCGTCCGAACAACGGCGGCTCCGACTTAACCCGGTCCAGATAGGCAAGGATCGCCAGAGATTCGCGTATAGGACCGTCCGGCGTCATCAGAACCGGCACCTGCCCGCGCGGGTTGATTTGCAGAAAGGACGGGTCGGACATTTCGGCGCTGCCCGGATCGAACCTGGTTTCGGTGTAGCGGATTTTCTTGAGGTTGAGCGCCAGCATGACCCGCCAGACAGAGGGTACACCGCTGAGCCAGTAAAGGTGATACGCCATGTCTTGCCTCTCGTTTCGTCTAGCGGCCCCAATGGGCGCGCGTCTGTCGAGACATTCGCGTCCTGGAAGACCGAAATTCTCATGATGCTCCTCGCCCGGAAATGCGCGCTGTAACCGTTGCGCATTGTCCTGGGAGGAAAGTGGTGGGGGGGACAGGATTCGAACCTGTGTAGGGTTTCCCCGACGGAGTTACAGTCCGTTGCATTTGACCGCTCTGCCACCCCCCCGACGCGATCGTCTCTAGGTGACGTGGCGGGTGGATACCGGGGGGGGTGGGGCGCGTCAACACGAAATGCGCAAACCTTTACGCGGTGGGCGCACCGGACTATGCAAAACAGGACTATGCAAAACAGGCCTGTGCAAGAGGGGCCATGCAAACAGGCCTGTGCAAAGCGGCCCTCTGCAAAGACGACACCGGAACGGAGAGACCATGGCAGGCCAGGCAGACAAGAAACCCAAATGGGTCGTCGCAAAGGAACGCAGCCGCAACGGCCAGCCGGACACCGTCTGGTTGTTCGGCCTTCATGCCGTGCGCGATGCCCTACGCAACCCGAACCGGCAGAAATTGCGGTTGATGGTGACCAAGAACGCCGCCGACCGACTGGGCGATGCGTTGAGCATGGGGCCAGAGCCCGAAATCGTCGATCCGCGCAAATTCGACGCTCCCCTCGACCCGCAATCGGTGCATCAGGGGGCCGCGATGGAGGTCAAACCCCTCGACTGGGGGTCGGTCAGTGAGCGTTGCGCCTCGGGCGATGGCGCGCCCTTGGTGGTGCTGCTGGACCGGGTGACCGATCCGCACAATGTCGGCGCCGTGCTGCGCTCGGCCGAGGTATTCGGCGCACGGGCCGTCATCGCGCCGCACCGTCATTCCGCGCCCGAAACAGGTGCGCTAGCCAAGACGGCCTCCGGCGCGTTGGAGCGTCAGCCCTATCTGCGGGTCCCCAATCTGGCCAATGCCATGACAGCCCTGCGCGAAATGGGGTATTTCATCATGGGGCTGGACGGAGAGGCGGAGCACACGCTGTCCGGAACCCTTGCCGAACTGCCCAACGTGCCGATCGCCCTCGCCTTGGGGGCGGAGGGGCCGGGCCTGCGCGACAAGACGAAGGAAACCTGTCACCGGCTGGTGAAGATCCCGTTCGCAGGCGAATTCGGCTCTCTCAACGTCTCCAACGCGGCGGCGGTATCGCTGTATGCGGCACAGACACATATGAACCGCTAGGGGCCGCTTCAGCCCCCATCGCCCCCACGATATGCAGCATTGTGGATGCTACGTTGCACCCTCACCAGCCGCCCAGGTTCAGGCGCGGGGCGAAGGTTATTGCCAGATCCATCGACGCGCCGATGACATCTGACCGGCGAGCCTCGACAGGCAGAGAATCACCCTAGAGTTGTGTGGCGTGAAGAAGGCGGGATCGTGGTATTTTCGTGGCGAAGCACCGTATCGAATCGCACAAATATGACCCAAGCTATTGAACTATAATTGTTTTATACGCCTCCCCAAGGCGAGGTATGGCTTAGCGTTGAGGGAATCCCATGCTACACTCTAATTTGGAGGGGGGTGTGAACGGCCCCCGGTTTTCTCCACTACTGTCCCTCGTTCCCACCTCACGCCCGGAGCGCTGCTTCGGGCGTTTTTTTGTGACGGATCGCGGCTGCGGGACTATCGTGGGGATATGACCTATTCCGATGAGATGATGAAAACCGTCCTAGAACGCACACGCACGATCGCGTGTGTGGGTGTTTCGCTGAATGAGGTGCGGCCCTCCTACTTCGTTGCGCGATACCTCAAGCTGAAGGGCTTCGACGTGCATGGGGTGAACCCGGCTTACGCGGGCCAGACCGCCTTTGGTCATACGATCGTGCCTAGCCTGGCCGATCTGCCAGCCGACACCCGAATCGACATGGTCGATGTGTTTCGTCGATCCGATCAGGCGGGCACGGTGGTGGACGAGGCGCTGGAGGTCCTGGCCGAGCGGGGCCTGTCGACGATCTGGATGCAGATCGGTGTCGAGGATGCCGCCGCAGCCGCACGCGCGCAGGCACAGGGCATCACCGTCATCATGAACCGCTGTCCCAAGATCGAATACCAACGTCTGTTCGGCGAATTGCGGTGGGGCGGCTTCGCAACCGGGGTCATCTCGTCGAAGCGTTGATCGCGACAGGCAGCGACCACGGTGCCCTTCATTCCAAAATCGTATTTTGCCAGAAATGTGCAAAACCGGATGCGTTTTGCGACACGCGCAATTAGTGTTCGCGAAAACAACGGGGAGATTCCGAGATGACCGATACCGCACCCACCTATTCCTTCGAGACGCTGCAAATCCATGCGGGTTCTAAACCCGACCCCGAGACTGGTGCCCGGCAGACGCCGATCTATCAGAACACCGGCTACGTGTTTCGCGATACCGATCACGCGGCGGCCCTGTTCAACCTTCAGGAAGTCGGCTTCATCTATTCGCGCCTGACCAACCCCACCGTCTCCGTCTTGCAGGAGCGGGTGGCCACGCTGGAGGGCGGCGTCGGCGCGACCGCCTGCTCATCCGGTCACGCGGCGCAGATCCTGGCGTTGCTGCCGCTGATGGGTCCGGGCGACAACATTGTCGTCTCCACCCGCCTGTATGGCGGCACGGTCACGCAATTCTCGCAGACCATCAAGCGGTTCGGATGGGAGGCGAAGTTCGTCGATTTTGACGATCGCGGCGCCGTCAGCAGGGCCTGCACCAAGAAGACCAAGGCGATTTTCTGCGAATCCATCGCCAATCCCGGCGGTCACGTCACCGACCTGCCCGCCATCGCCAAGATCGCGGAGCGCAAGGGCGTGCCCCTGATCGTGGACAACACCACCGCGACCCCGTATCTGTGCCGTCCGTTCGAGCATGGCGCGCATATCGTCGTGCATTCGACCACGAAATACCTCAGCGGCAACGGCACATCCATGGGCGGGATCGTCGTGGATTCGGGCAATTTCGACTGGTCCGCCTCCGAAAAATTCCCGAGCCTCAGCCAGCCGGAACCTGCTTATCATGGCCTGAAATTTCATGAGACGTTCGGCCCCCTCGCCTACACGCTGCACGGCCATGCGGTCGGTCTGCGCGATCTGGGGCCGTGCCAGTCGCCGCAAAATGCCTTCCAGACCCTGCTGGGAATTGAGACGTTGAGCCTGCGGATGGAGCGTCACTGCGAAAACGCCAAGAAAATTGCCGAGTGGCTGGAAAACGACGACCGCATCGAGAGTGTCAGCTATGCCGGGCTGAAATCCTCACCCGTGTACCGCCGCGCCCGCAAGCTGTGCCCCAAGGGCGCATCCGGCCTGTTTACGTTCAAGGTAAAGGGCGGGTACGAGGCGTGCCGCAAGCTGGTCGAGTCGCTGAACATCTTCAGCCACGTCGCGAATCTGGGCGACACCCGCAGCCTGATCATCCACTCCGCCTCCACCACGCACCGGCAGCTGTCACCCGAGCAGCAGGAGGCAGCGGGCGCCGGGCCGGACATGGTGCGCGTGTCCATCGGTCTGGAAAATGCTGACGATCTGATCGCGGATCTGGATCAGGGGCTGAAGGCCGCGCTGGCCTGAGCACAGTAGGGATAGGAAACCGCGCGCCCCGGACGCTCCAGGGCGCGCGCCTGTCGCATCACTCGATGGCGAACACGACGTTGACGCGGGCGTTCAGGCCGACCTCGCCCTCCGCAATCGGAACGGACATGTCCGATGCCATCCGCGCCATTGCCATTTCCGGCTGAGGACGAGAAACGCCCCCGGCTTCGTCTATGCTGATAACAGGTCCCAGCGTCGCACCGGCGGCTTCGACATATAGCCGTGCGCGCGCCATCGCGTCCTCCACCGCTTCGCGACGGGCCTCCTCCATTAATGCGTCGGTATCGGACAGGCCGAAGCTGATACCGTTGATCCGGTTCGCGCCAGCCACGGTCACACCGTCCAGAACGTCGCCCAACGTGGGCAGCTTGGTCACGCGGATCAGCAGGGTGTTGGTCGCCTCGTACCCGACGATGCGCGGCCCCTGACCATTGCGCACCTCCGAATGGTCATAGATTGGTTGCAGGTTCAGCCCCGAGGTCTGCCTGTCCGCCCCTTCGATCCCGGCAGTGTCCAGCACGTCGAACAAGGCCTGCATCGCGCGGGTGTTCGCCCGCAGAGCATCGGTGGCGGTCTGCCCCTGCTCGCTGACGCCGATCGTTATCGTGGCAAGATCGGGTGCTGCCGTGACCTCACCCACTCCCGAAACGGTCACACGCCGTTCCGGCATGTCCTGTGCGACAGAGGCGGACCCGGCGGCCAGCCCCAGCAACATCACGGGAACAATCATCAAACGGCGCATGGCTCACTCCTTGAAACATCTGAAACTGTTCTAGCATGTAGGGTGCGCGCGATAGCGAACCAACTGCGACTGGCGATCTTGACCGGTCGCGCCTAGATATTGAGCAAGCAGCAGGAGAGAGACGTGCAATCAGGCGGTTTGACATCGACGCTAAGGTTCGCTTTCGCGGCAATCGTGATCGCGACGGGCGCACATGCGCACGCGACTGCGGATTTTCCTGCGCCCGCCTCCTCCGCTATCGGTCCCGCGCCCGCTGTCAGTATGGATATTCCACTGCACGGCCATCTGTCGCGCAACGTATCCCCGGTCGCGGGTCTTCGTGTTGCACAGGCCGGCGAACAGACAAGTGGAGCGGTGGAGACCTCCATGCCGCCCCGGCCCCGACCGAGCGGCATCAACATGTCCGGGCTGGTGGGTGAAAATTCGATCATCGGTGAACCGGTTGCCGTCGATCAGACCGGCACCATCGTTCGCCCGCGCCCCCGCGCGACCGTCGCGACCGACATCACCGACCGCGCCGTCGTCGAACAACTGCCTGACACCGATGCACCGATCGACGTGGTCAGCGAACCGGCCAGCGACATCCTGCGCCCCCGCCCCCGGCCCGAGGGGTTCGGGCGGGAGATCCGCTCTATCGTCACCCAGCAGCAGATCCAGCGCGTGCAGGAGGAGAACGAGAGCACGCCCGCCACCGCGACCGTGCGCAACGCGGCGAGCGATGATGACCGGATTTCGCTGGACCGCATCACCCTGATCGGCGTGTTCGGTACAGAGGAAACGCGCCGCGCCCTCCTGCGGATGCCCAATGGCGATTTCCAGCCCATTGCCCGTGGCACGCTCGTGGATGGCTGGCGTGTCCTGACGATTGATCGCGACACGGTGCGCATTGGTCGAAACTCCGAGGTGCTGATCCTCGAAATGCCTTGATCAACGCCCCTCGCGCCAGCTTTGCCATGCTTCTGGCGTGTCCAGATCGGTGGTCGCGGTCTGAGCGTCCAGCGCGACCTCGACCAGATATTCCTTCGCCTCGCGCAGCAGATCGCGCGCGCCGCGATCGCCCTCCAACCGGGCGAGACTCTCGAAAAAGCGGGCGCCGAACAGGATGGGATGCCCCGGTGTGCCGTCCTCATCGGTCGCGCGCACGATCTCCCGTCCGTCGGCGGGGCTGAACGCCGCGATCAGCCGGTCGATATGAGCGGATGTGATATCGGGCATGTCGGCCAGCATGACGATCACCGCGTCCGCATCGGTCCTGCGTGCGGCGAGCCCGGCACGGATCGACGCGGCCATCCCCTCACCCGGATCGGCGACCTTCACGATCTGCGCGCCCCTGTTCGCGACGCTGGCCTGCCGGGGGGAGGCGGGCGGCAACATGACGTGCACCCGGTCGGCCGAACTGGCCACCGCCTGACCCACGACACGAGACAACAATGCCTCCCCCCCCACCTGTTCCAGCAACTTGTCGCGCCCGCGCATCCGACTGGAGGTTCCGGCGGCGAGGATCAGAACCTCCACCCACGGTTTGCGCGATGATGCTTTGCGATCGCGCGGTTGCGGACGTGTCGGAATCTCCTTGAGCAAGCCGCCGACACCCATCCCCGCGATGTCGCCCCCGGTCACAGGCAGATCGGCGGCGAGACGCTCCAGTATCCAGTCGGCACCGTTCAGCGCCGGCGAACGTGCGCAACCGGGCAGGCCGACGACGCGCCGCGCGCCGATCTGCGCCAGAAACAGCAGATTGCCCGGATCGACCGGCATCCCGAACCGCTCGATCCGGCCCCCTGTGGCGATGACGGCGGCGGGGGCCACATCCGCACGGTCCGACGTGGCCGATCCGCCGAGGATCAGCGCCAGTTCCGTTTCGCTTTGCCCCAGCGCATGTGCCAGCGCCTGAACCTCGTGTGGCAGGTGGTGAACCTCACCCGTTGTCATTCCCAGCCGATCCAGCCGCCGGCGCACTGCGGCCTCGCCCTTGTCCAGCAGCGAAGGTTTCATGCCAGGGGTGGCTGTCAGAAAGAGGTCGATCCGTCGCGCGCGAAACGGATGCAGTGCCAGGGCGGGTTGGCCCAGACAGGCCTCTGCCGCAGCAACGACATCATCCGGCACCGCATAGGGAATGACCTTCACCGTCGCCAGCATGGTGCGTGCCTCGACCCGCGCGTAGTCGGGCAAGGTGGCGAGGGTGATCGCCTCATCCACACCGTTCAGCGCATCGACGACAGCGCGATCCACGCGCAACAGGCCTGCCGTTTCGGCATAGAGATTGACCCGTCCGGTAAAGGGCGACGCCACGCGCATATTCGGCCCCGCCATACGGGCCGCCACATTTTCCGCCGCACGGTCCTCGCCCATATCGGCATCGCCCAGGCGGGCCACCACCACGCGCCCCACGCCAGCCGTTGCCAGGGCCTCGATATCCGAAGGCGACAACCTGCGCCCCTTGCGCAACCGCAGGGTTCCCACGCTGACCGAATGGGCGAGGATCGCGCCTGCTGCCTCTGCGGTTTCCACCTCACCGAATTGCATGGTTCACCTGCCGGGCCGCGTCTCGACCCGGCGCAACCGCTCGGTGATCTGGGCGAGGATGGAAACGGCGATCTCCGCCGGGCTTTTCGCGCCGATATCCGCCCCGACGGGGGCATGGATCCGGGCTATCGCGTCGGGGCTGAACCCCGCCGCCTGAAGGCGGGTCACCCGCTTGGCATGGGTCCGTGTCGATCCCAGACAACCCAGATAGAACACATCCATTCCCAGGGCGGCCACGATAGCGGGGTCGTCCAGCTTGGGGTCGTGGGTCAGGGTCACGATCGCACTGCGGCCGTCCGGCCTTGCCTCTCTCAATGCATCATCCGGCCATTCATGTTTCAACTCGACCGTCGGAAACCGTTCGGTGGAGGCGAATGCCTCACGCGGGTCGATCACGGTAACGGCATAGCCCAGCATCTGCGCCATCTGGCTCAACGGTTGGGCGATGTGAACGGCCCCCACGATAAACAGGCGCAGGGGCGGGTTGTGCACCGCGATGAACCACTCCTCCCCCTCCACCGTGACGATGGCCGAACGGTCGGATGCGATCGCGTCACGGACATGCAGGCCCAGTGGCGTACCGGCAGACCCATCCAGCAAGACCCGCGACCAGTCGTGCAGGCTCGTCACGCAGGTCAGCGCCCGCCCTGACGCGCGCGCCTCAACCAGAACGCTCAACAAGGCCTCATCCAGCCCGTTCTCACCACCGACAGGTTCGACGAGGATGCGGATCGTGCCCCCGCAGGCCAGCCCGACGGCGAACGCGTCGTCATCGCTGACGCCATATGTCAGAACGCGCGGCTGACCGTCCTCCAGCGCGGCGAGCGCTTCCTCCACCACCGCCCCCTCGACGCATCCACCTGAGACGGAGCCCATCATTTGCGCTTCATCCGAAATGACCAGCTGCGAGCCGACGGGGCGCGGCGCCGATCCCCATGTCTGGATCACGGTCGCCAAGGCGATACGCCGCCCCGATTGCACCCAATCGAGCGCGATCCGGGGAATCTCATCCAGATGCTGCGTCATCGCACGGACCTCCATCGTAAACCGACGCAATACTATTGCCTGCCAGATAGATCATTTGAAACTTTCAATATCAATCGTTCGTAGCTTTTACTTAGGGCGCAAACAGCGAGGGACTTCAAAATGAGCCGAATACGAACGCCATCCTCACTAGGGACCGCACTTTTGACGGGGCGGGTCCCGGTTGAGGTCACGCCCGCGAATGCAACGATTGTGCCCGGTTTGGAAACAGCGATATGCCCATTTCCGGCCTTTTAGAGACCGCCGGTCACAGTCATATACGTCATCCCGATATAGTTGATTAAAGGTTCCATTATGTACCGTATTTTGAATACTGCCCTGATCGCAATTACGCTGATCGCCATGCCGATCGCCGCCCAGGCCGAAAACAGCCATCTTGGCGGTTTGACAGGGCTGAGCAGTGAGCAGCTCGCTGATATGACCCTTGAGGAAATCGCGCTGGTCATTCAGTCGCGCGGCGAAAAGTAAGCTCTGCCACGGGATCATCTGTCGGACATCATTCCCATCATCCGACGTTGCATCCCGGCATCCTCGGGCCGGGTCAACGCCTTGGACAGATCCTCCAGTGATGCAATGGAATGTGCGGAACGAAAGCTGTCCACATGTGGCAGCAATGCCCGCACGCCCCGAGCCCTTGGCGCGAAACCATCGAAGCGCAGCAGCGGGTTCAGCCAGATCAGCTTGCGACTGGACAGGCGCAACCTCTCCGCCTCGCGCAGCAGTTGCGCTGGCTCCTCCCTGTCCAGGCCATCGGTGATCAGCAGCACCACCGCCCCCTGCCCCAACACCCGCCGCGACCAGTCGCGGTTGAAGGTATGCAGGGAGGCCCCGATACGTGTGCCGCCCTCCCAATCCCGCGCCTCGGCCGCTGTTGCCGCGAGGGCCGCATCCACATCGCGGTGGCGCAGATGCCGTGTGATATTGGTCAGACGCGTGCCGAAGGTGAAGGCATGGACCTGTGCCCAACCGGCCCCCTTCTGATTGGCCGCGGCATGCAGGAAATGCAGCAACATCCGACTGTAGCCGGACATGGAGCCGGAGATATCGCACAGCGCCACCAGATTGGGCCACCGCTGCCGCCGCTCGCGCATGTGCAGCTTTCGCAGGTCACCGGACCGCATCGCATCACGCATCGTGGCGCGCCAATCCGGCAGATGCCCGCTGACCGCAGGGCGAGTCCTGCGTGAGGCGATGGGCTGTACCGGCAATTCCAGACGCGCGATGGCCCGGCGCGCCTCGGCCAGTTCGGCGGTGGTCATCTGTTCGAAATCCGTGTGGCGCAGCTTCTCATCGGCGGAAAAGGTCAGCGTGGCGTCGATCTCGATCAGCTCGTCGGATTCCTCCTGCTCGACCGGGGGCGGGGGCATGTCGGGCTCGTCCAGCAAGGCTTGCGCCGCCCGCCGTTCTGCCGGCTTCGGATCGGGTGCCTCGTTCACGCCGCGCATCATGGGCATCAACATTTCCATCATCTTTTCGAGGAATTGCGGGTCGCGCCAGTACAGCCGGAACACCTGCCCGAAAACATCGCGCTGCTCCGGCTTGCGCACGAAACAGGCGTGCAGCGTCCAGAAGAAATCCTCGCGGCGTGAAAAGCCTGCGGCCTCCACCGCGCGGATCGCGTCGAGCACTTGCGCAGGCCCGATCGGCAGACCCGCGCGGCGCAGCGCCCGCGCGAAATGCGTCAGGTTCTGGGCCAGCCTGGGGTTTTCCGGCAGGGGCAGGTCAGTGAACTCAACCACGCTTCGGCCTTTCTGATCGTGCAAATATCCCCGCGCAGCGCCGCGCGCTCAAAGCTCGGCCTTCGCGGCATCGAGCAGCCTCTTGGCCTCGGACCCCTGCAATTTCTGAATGTCGTCCTGATATTTCAGGATCGCGCCCAATGTATCCGCGATCACGGCGGGGCTAAGCTCCACCGCGTCGAGCGCGACCAGACATTTCGCCCAGTCGATGGTTTCGGCCACGCCGGGTTTCTTGAACAGATCCTCGCCGCGCAGTTTCTGCACGAAGGCCACCACCTCCCGGCTGAGGGTTTCGGCGGCTTCGGGCGCGCGGGCGGTGACGATCTCCATCTCCCGCTCGAAACTGGGGTAATCGACCCAATGATACAGGCAGCGACGTTTCAGGGCGTCGTGCACCTCACGCGTGCGATTTGAGGTCAGAATCACAATCGGCGGTTCGGGCGCGGTGATGGTGCCAAGTTCGGGAATGGTGACGGCGAAATCGCTCAGCGCCTCCAGCAGGAAGGCTTCGAACGGCTCATCCGTGCGGTCCAGCTCGTCGATCAGCAAGATAGGCGCGCCGCCCTCCTGCGGGCGCATCGCCTCCAGCAAGGGGCGCGAGATCAGATAATCCTCGGAGAACAGCTCACGCGTCAGGGCCGCGCGTTCCGCCCCACCCTGCGCCTCCGCCGTGCGGATCGCGACCATCTGCGCGGCGAAGTTCCACTCATAAACGGCGGAGGACGCATCGAGGCCCTCGTAACATTGCAGGCGGATCAACCGACGGTCGAGCGATGCGGCCAGCGCCTTGGCGATCTCGGTCTTGCCGACACCGGCCTCCCCCTCCAGAAACAGCGGGCGACCCAGTTTGAGCGCGAGAAACACCACCGTGCTCAGATCACGCCCCGCGACATAGCCGACATCCCCCAGCATGGTTTGTGTCGCGTCGATGCTTGCGGGTAATTGCGTCATGGTCGCCTCCTCGTGCCTGAGAGGCAAGGTGCCGCTCCACACGGCGGGGTCAAGATGCGAAAGGTCCTATTGACTCGGGCGTGCCCGCGGGCGGGCATATTCGACGACGTGAAAACCAAGGTCGGCTGTCCGTAGATACACGCCAGATCGGTCAGCGCGCAGCGCATCATCAACCGTTTCAACGATCCTAGCTTGGGCCATGCCGCAGCATCGCAAAAAATAATCACTGGAGATTACCGGGGCGACCGCTTCGCAAGTATCCTCTGCAAGGTCCGGCGGTGCATGTTCAACCGCCGCGCGGTCTCGGAGACATTGCGATCGCACAGTTCATACACGCGCTGGATATGTTCCCAGCGCACCCGGTCCGCGCTCATCGGATTTTCGGGCGGGGCGGGTTTATCCTCGGGCCGGGCAAGCAGGGCAGACACGATATCGTTGGCGTCAGCCGGTTTGGACAGGTAGTCAGTCGCCCCGATCTTGACCGCGGCCACGGCCGTGGCGATCGCGCCATAGCCGGTCAGGACCACGATCCGCGCGTCCGGGCGCGCCTCTCTCAAAGCTTCGACCACCTCCAGACCATTGCCATCGTCCAGCCGTAGGTCGAGCACGGCGTAGGCAGGTGGCGAGGCCTTAACGGCATTCAGTCCGTCGGCAATGCTTCCTGCCTCACGCACGTCGAAACCGCGCTTTTCCATCGCCCGGGACAGCCGCCGCAAGAACGGTTCATCATCGTCGAGCAGCAGCAGGGACGGGTCCGGACCCAAGTCAAGCTCGGCAGTAGCGACAGACATAGTGAAATTCCTTCCGGTTATCTGGCGTATGGTAAGTATACGCACGAACCTGCCAATTGGATCATTCGATCAGAGTTGCGAAGCGAAGCAGGCAACTCTGGACGCCATTTCCTCGGGCGAGGTCGAACTGGGGAAGAAATCCAGAAAGCCCTCCTCCGGCGCCATCAGATAGGTGTAGGAGGAATGGTCCATCAGGTAATCATCGGGATCGTCGCCGACCCGGTTGGAATAGACACGATATGCGGCGATCGCGGCATCTATATCATCGCGCGGCCCGGTCAGGCCCACCATATCGGGATGCATGAAGTCGGTATATTCCGACATCTGCTGTACGGTATCACGTTCTGGATCAACGGTGATGAAGACCGGCTTGACGTCAATCCCCTGCTCCTCCAGCGCATAGACGGCCTCACCGTTGCGAAACAGATCCACCGGGCAGACATCCGGACAGTAGGAATATCCGAAATAAACCAGGCTCAACCGATCAATCACGTCCACGTCGCTGACCCGTTCGCCCGTTTCCGAGATAAGGGAGAACGGTCCGCCGATGGAGCCACCACCACCGGTAACCACACCGGCCCGGCACTGCGCGAAGCGATCCTGCCCCTCACGCGGCCACAGCGCGACAAAGGCCGTTACCCCCAATCCAAGGAATACGACGGCGGCGGCGGCATAGGCGGCAAAGCGGGTCATTTCTGTCTCCATCCGGTTTTGCACGATGTGTAGAGGTCGGGCGCGGCAGATGCCACTCAAGCTTCCATGAGGATCGCACCGGGCCTACGCAGATCGGTCAATGTCTGCGCTCCGAATTGCGCCATCGAATTGCGCAGATCATCGGTCAAGATATGCAGTGCCTGATCGGCGCCAGCCTGCCCGGCCGCCGCGGCACCATACAGGAAAGGCCTTCCTGCAAAGCAAAAATCCGCGCCCAGCGCGATGGCGCGCGCGATGTCGCCGCCATATCTGATGCCGCTGTCAAACAGCACCGGAAGACGCCCGCCCAGCGCCTGCACGACCGGCGGCAGGGCCGTGATCGCCGCCGGAGCCGCGTCAAACTGCCGCCCCCCGTGATTCGACAGCCACACCGCGTCGGCCCCTGCCCTTTCAGCAATCAGGGCGTCCTCGGGGTGGAGCACGCCCTTCACCACCAGCGCGCCCTTCCATTCAGCGCGCAAGGCTTCGAGATAGGCTAGGGACGGGTTGTGCGAAAATTCGTTGACGAAATACTTCCGCACCCCCGCCAGATCTTGCGTTCCGGCATATTTGGCGATGGTCGCCAGCGTCGCATTGCCATGACGCAGCGTCGCGAGGGCCCAGGCCGGTCGCCGCGCCACATGGCTCAGCATCTGACGGCTGACCCCGGCCTGGATCGACAGACCGGCACGGCGCTGACGCTCCCTGCGGCTGGGCCTGGGGATATCGACGGTCAGCACCAGAACCTTCATCCCGCTGTTCCATGCGCGCGACAGCACGTCTCGCATCAGGTCATGTGATCGGGGCGGGTAGAGTTGGAACCACCCCATATCGCCCGCCACAGGCCCGACCTGCTCGGGCGTTTTCGCGGCGACGGTGGACAGGCAATAGGGCACGCCGCCCCGGCGGGCGGTATCGGCCAGCATCAGTTCCGCTCCCGGCCACATCACCCCGGTCATGCCAACCGGCGCCATGCCAATGGGCGCGTCATAGCGTTGGCCGAACAGGGTCGTGCCCAGGTCCGGCTCCTGCTCACCCTTCAGGACTCGAGGCAGCAGCCTGATCCGATCCAACGCGGCCCGGTTTGCCGTCATCGCCGCATCCGCTGTCGTGCCGCTGTCCAGATATTCCCATGCGAAATGGGGTATCCTGCGCTTTGCGGCCGCAGCCAGATCGCTGATTGAGGGAAACTTGTCGTCCAGATTTACCATCCGGGTACAAAGCACCGGAGCCACAAATCCGTCAAGCGCGGCAGGCCCGGAACCACAGGGTCAACTGTAGTCGACCCACCGTCGCGGGCCATGCAATCTATTGCGCCGCCACAGTGAATAACCTGCGAAAAAGGGAGTTAAAAACAAGCTAATCAAGCTGAAGCGCAGCCAGCTACGCCCGGTCAGATACGCTGCATATCCAATGCCCGCGGAAAAGGCGACCCACACGATAGCCAAGGCCCAGAGTAGCATCCCTGTCCATTCCCTTCTCCCCCCTGTAGTGTATCCCACCATGAACAGTATCATATTTCTGAAGCCATGCACGATATTTCGCAGTATTGAAACATTGTTACGAAGTCGGGAGGCTTCCATGTCTGCCCCCCTCCACTTCAAGCCTGACAGCACCTGAAATGGCGCCGACGCCTTTGAATGCCACGCCATTGCAACTGGTTCGAGATGCATTGCTGCCCCGTACCGCCCTGGCATGTCCCATGCCTCGACCCAGCGGAACGATACAGGAACGGCGCTTTAATTTCCGGACCGGGCGCGCTACATTTCGCGCATGAACGATTTCGACGACGACCCATTTGAGAGCTTCGAGCGTGAAAGCCTGTCAGCACGGGCGATGGCCGCACGTCCAGCGCCCTATCTCGACGATCTGAACCCTGCGCAACGCCAGGCGGTGGAGACTCTGGACGGGCCTGTCCTGATGCTGGCCGGTGCCGGCACGGGCAAGACAAAGGCGCTGACCACCCGCATCGCGCATCTGATGAACACCGGACGCGCCCAGCCGAACGAAATTCTCGCCGTGACCTTCACCAACAAGGCTGCGCGAGAGATGAAGACTCGCGTGGGGCGTCATGTCGGCGGCGTGATCGAAGGGATGCCGTGGCTCGGCACCTTCCATTCGCTGTGCAATCGCTTGCTGCGCCGCCATGCCGAACTGGTCGATCTGAAATCGAACTTCACGATTCTGGACATGGATGACCAGTTGCGCCTGCTCAAGCAGATCGTTCGCGCACATAATATTGATGAGAAACGCTGGCCGCCCCGGATGCTGGCCGGCATCATCGACACGTGGAAAAACCGCGGCTGGACGTGGGACAAACTACCGGCCTCGGAACAGGGCGCGTTCAACCATCGCGGGGCGGAGCTTTACGAGGAATATCAAAAGCGCCTCATCACGCTGAACGCCGTCGATTTCGGTGATTTGCTGCTGCATGTCGTGACGATCTTCCAGACATATCCAGACGTGCTGGCGAAGTATCAGCGCTGGTTCAAATACATTCTGGTGGATGAGTATCAGGACACCAACGTCGCGCAGTACCTCTGGCTGCGATTGCTGGCGCAGGGCCACAAGAACATCTGCTGTGTGGGCGATGACGATCAGTCGATCTATGGCTGGCGCGGCGCAGAGGTCGGCAACATCCTGAAATTCGAGAAGGATTTCCCCGGCGCGACCGTGATCCGGCTGGAACAGAATTATCGCTCCACCGAGCATATCCTCGCCGCGGCTTCCGGCGTTATCGCCTCGAATGCAGACCGGTTGGGCAAGACCTTGTGGACCGCCGCCGAGGGCGGTGAGAAGGTCCGCCTGATCGGCCACTGGGACGGGGATGAGGAAGCCCGCTGGATCGGTGAGGAAATCGAGAGCTATCAGCGCGGCACCCGCGGTCTCGACCCGATCGGGCTGAACGGTCAGGCGATTCTGGTGCGGGCCTCGTTCCAGATGCGCGCGTTCGAGGATCGGTTCCTGACGCTCGGCATGCCCTACCGCGTCATCGGCGGGCCGCGTTTCTACGAACGGCTCGAAATCCGCGACGCCATGGCCTATTTCCGTGTCGTGATCTCGGAGGAGGACGATCTGGCCTTCGAGCGGATCATCAACACCCCCAAGCGCGGTCTGGGGGACAAGGCGCTGGCCACCATTAACGGTTTCGCGCGCGACAACGGCGTCTCGATGATGGACGCGGCGCGAACCGTGGTCGCAGACGGCGCGATCAAGGGCAAGGGCGGCAAGAACCTGGGCGAACTGATCCGCAACCTCGATCGCTGGCGCGCGATCATGGCCTGGTCGGACAAGCCCGGTCCACACTCGGATGATGTGATCGACCTGGACGAACCCATCGTGGCCAGACCCACCGGGGTGGAGACGCCGTTGAGCCATATCGAGCTTGCCCAGATGATCCTGGACGAGTCCGGCTACACCGCCCATTGGCAGAACGACAAGACGCCCGAGGCACCGGGCCGTCTCGAAAACCTCAAGGAACTTGTCCGCGCGCTGGAGGAGTTCGAGAATCTGCAAGGGTTCCTCGAACACGTTGCCCTCGTCATGTCCAACGACACGGAGGACGCGGCGGAGAAGGTCACGATCATGACCTTGCACGCGGCCAAGGGTCTGGAATTCCCGGTGATCTTCCTGCCCGGGTGGGAGGACGGCCTGTTCCCCTCGCAACGCTCCATGGACGAAAACGGCCTGAAGGGGTTGGAGGAGGAACGCCGGCTGGCCTATGTCGGGATCACGCGGGCGGAGCGGCATTGCACCATCTCCTTCGTTGCGAACCGCATGACCTATGGACAGTGGAACAGCGCCATGCCCTCACGTTTCATCGACGAATTGCCTGCGGAGCATGTGGACATCCTGACGCCTCCGGGCCTTTACGGTGGCGGTTTTGGCGCGGCGGCGACGGCCAGCCCGCGTGAACAGGCCATGCAAGGCAGCGATCTGATGGACAAGGCGGCGAAGGCCGATGTCTACAGCTCCCCCGGATGGGCACGCATGCAGCGCAACACCAGCCGCCGCGCCGTTCGCGCCCCGGCCGAGGCGCGGAACATGACCATTGATGTCACCGCCACCCCCGCCTTTGAATTGGGTGAGCGTGTGTTCCATCAGAAATTCGGCTACGGCACGGTGGAAACGCTGGAGGGCGACAAACTGACTATTGCGTTCGAGAAGGCCGGTCAGAAGAAAGTCGTGGCGAGCTATTTGACGACAGCGGACGACGTTCCGTTCTAGGCGGCAGATGCTGCCTGTTCGGCCCCCAAAAACAAGAACGGCAGCGGCCAGCGGGGGGAGGACCCGCGTGCACACTGCCGTTCAGGTTAACCTCACGCTGCGCGTACGCGGCGTGGGTTGGCTCCCTCTTTCGAGGGAAAGCAATTAGTTTCCGTAGACGGCCCGATGGGCAGTGGCGTGGATCGACCCGCGCGTCAGGCCCAGATCGGCCAGCTCGCTGCCGCTCAACGCGGACAGTTCGTTTACCGTCTTGCGGTACACACGGTGGGCCACAAACGCCTCACGCTTTTTCGCCGCAAATGCGGTGATGCGCGCCATCAAGGTGTTTTCGGTGTTGAAGTCGGTTGCAGTTACAAATGCCATTTTTTCGGTCCTTCAAGTTTGAGGCCGTCCGTGGCCTCCATGCTGTTGCTGCAGTGCAATATATGGGTCGCAGCTTTCTCCACAATCGTCGTTCTATCCGCATCGCCATGCACAAAATGCATGGCTGTGAATTGGGGAACGGCGTTAATGACCCAGCGTCACCCGCGCATTCCGTAGGTGGAACGCCGCGCCAGATCGCGGATTTCACCCCGCGCGATACCGAGATCTTCGAGCTCATGCTCGTTCCGCAGGCTCAATTGCCGAACAGAATCACGGTATGTCCGCCAACGGGCGAAGTTCTGTGCCTGATCGTGCATCCATGCCGTCAGTCCACGTCCTTGGTTCGTATCGTGTGCTAGCATAGCCATATCAGGTCTCCTTTCTGATGCCGGTCACCTATCACCATTGATCGGCTCCGTTCGTGCTGCACCGCAATAAGTGTGCATGTGCCCGAACAATTCAAAGCGCTTTGACGCCGTGCCGCCTTGCAAGTCTCGCATGGCTCTGACGGCAAAGGGGTATATGTGTGGGGGATGATCCCATCCGCACTGACACACCGCGATTTCCGCATATATGTCATAGGCAATTTCTTCGGCCTGAATGGCGTGTGGATTCAACGCATTACCATCTCATGGCTCGGCTGGTCCCTGACCGACAGCGCCAGTTTCGTCGGTATCCTGGCCTTTCTGATGATGCTGCCGACACTGATCTTCGGCCCGTTTCTGGGTGTGATCGCTGACCGAACCGACGTGCGCCGCGCCGCCATTGGCACCCAGGCCGCGCTGTTCGGCGTAAGCCTCGCATTGATGACCGCCTATTTCACAGACCTGCTCAGCGCGGCCGTTCTGGCCGTCTGCGCCGTATCCATCGGTCTGGTCACGGCCTTGCACCACCCGATCCGCATGGCCATGGCCCCCCGGCTGGTCCCGATTGAGGCGATCGGGGCCGCCGTGCCGATCATCTCGATCAACTTCAACCTCTCACGCTTTCTGGGGCCTTTCATCGCGGGCACCTTGATCGCCACGATGGGCGTCGGATCGGCTCTGATCGTCAACGCCGCCGCATTCGTGCCCTTGCTGTTTGCGCTGAACATTATCCGCCCCCGGCCCAAGTCCGGGTCGCCAACGGACAGGATCGGATTTCTGGAGAGCTTCCGCGACGGCATCGCGCACACCCGGGCCGATCCATTGATCCTGACGGGCATTCTGGTCACCGCGATCACCTCCCTGTCCGCGCGCGGCGTGCAGGAGATTCTGCCGGTGATTGCCGATGGAGCCTTCGCGCGCGGGGCATCGGGCTTAGGGCAATTAACGGCGGCTGCGGGGCTGGGAGCAATGGTATCCTCCATCAGTCTGGCCAGACATCCCATCGCCCCGGCGGACGGGCTGCCGCGTGCGTCCCTGATCGGGGCGGCGGCGTCCCTCGTGCTGGTGATCGCGCTGGCCCATGCGCCGTACTGGTGGCTGGCCCTGCTGTGCACTGCAGGATTGGGCGCGGCGGGAACGCAGGTCGGGGTTGGTATTCAATCCGCGATCCAGATCAGGCTCGACGACGACATGCGCGGCCGGGTGATGAGCCTGTGGACCACAACGGCCATAGGCGCGACCGCTCTGGGTGCGCTGGCACTTGGGGCCGGGGCGGATGCGTTCGGCCTGAAGCCCGCGTTGGTCCTCGCCGCATTGTTGAGTGCGACGGCCCTTGGCGTGGTATTGCTGCGTTACCGCACGGCCTTGCGTGCCAGGGCATCCAGTTTGTCCAGAAACCGCGATCGGTCCGATTTGGAGAACGGCTTGCCCCCGCCCTGACGAAACGGATCCGCGGCCCGCAGATCGGTCATCAGATCGCGCATGGCCAGTTGATGCCCGATGGAGCTTGCGGTGAAGACCTCGCCATCGGGGCGAATCGCAGCAGCCCCCGACTTGATGATCCGGTCGGCTAGGGGGATGTCCGATGTGACGCAGATATCCCCCGGCCCCGTGCGATCCGCGATCCACTGATCGGCAACATCCGGTCCCGCCTCGACCACAACGGTCTGCACGTCCGGGTGCGGATCGGGCCGGATGCCACCATTCGAAACCACGAAAACCCGCAGCTTGTAGCGGTGCGCCACCTTCTTGGCCTCATCCTTGACCGGGCAGGCATCCGCATCGATGTAGAGGGGCATTGGCAAATCCTGCTCAAAACGCGATAACGCATCCGATCTATCCCGAGGGCTTATCGATGACCAGCTTCACCCCACGCGTTTTTTCCGGCATCCAGCCGACCAACCACCTTCAGCTCGGCAACTATCTGGGCGCGGTGAAACGTTTCGTCGCCATGCAGAACGACGGGATGGAGACGATCTATTGCATCGTCGATCAGCATGCGATCACCGCGAGCTTTCAAAACCCTGCCGATCTGCGCCACGCCACGAGGGAGCTTGCCTCCGCCTATCTGGCCTGCGGTCTGGACCCGGCAAAATCCGTCCTGTTCAATCAAAGCCAGGTGCCCGCGCACAGCCAGCTTGCCTGGGTGTTCAACTGCGTCGCGCGCATGGGCTGGATGAACCGGATGACTCAGTTCAAGGACAAGGCCGGTAAGAACGCCGAAAAAGCCTCCCTCGGCCTCTACGCCTATCCCGCCCTGATGGCTGCCGACATCCTGCTCTATCACGCGACGCATGTGCCGGTGGGTGAGGATCAGAAACAGCACGTTGAGCTGACCCGCGACATCGCCGCGAAGTTCAACCACGATTACGGTGTCGACTTCTTCCCCGAGACTCAGCCCATCATCGAGGGGGCGGCCACCCGCGTCATGTCCCTGCGCGACGGCACCAAGAAGATGTCGAAATCCGACCCGTCCGACGCCAGCCGCATCAATCTGACCGACGACGCCGACACGATTGCCAGGAAGATTCGCAAGGCCAAGACCGACCCCGAGCCGCTGCCCGAAACCGTCGAGGGTCTGGCTGATCGCCCCGAGGCCCGCAATCTGGTGAACATCTACGCCGCCTTGGCCGAAATCACCGCGGCAGACGTGATCGCACAGCATGGCGGCTCACAATTCGGCAGCTTCAAGCCGGCGCTCGCTGACCTCGCCGTCGACAAGCTGGCGCCGATCAGCACCGAAATGGCCCGACTGATGGGCGATGTGACCGAAATCGACCGCGTCTTGTCCCAAGGCGCGGAGCGTGCCGCCGCCATGGCCGAGCCGATCATCGCGCAGACCTACGACATCGTGGGCTTCGTCCGCTGAGCGTTTCACTTTCGCAAAATATCCCCGCCGGAGGCGCATCTTACGATATGCGCCTCCACCGATTGTTCAGCCTCAGCCCGCCTTCTCCAACAACAGTGATTTCAGGTCGAAGGCCGCACGCATCAGGTCGCGTGTATAGGCGGTCGCCGGGGTGTCGAATATCTGCGCCGTGGGGCCTTCCTCAACCACCACACCTTCCTTCATCACCATCACATAATCGCTAAGCGCGCGCACCACCGCCAGATCGTGACTGATGAAGATGTAGCTCAACCCGTATTCCAACTGTATCCGCCGCAGCAGTTCGATCACCTGCTTTTGCACGGACCGATCCAGCGCGGATGTCGGCTCGTCCAGCACGATCACATCGGGGCGCAAGATCACCGCGCGGGCGATGGCGATCCGCTGGCGCTGACCGCCTGAAAATTCATGTGGGAAGCGGTTTCGGAACGATTCTTCCAGCCCCACATCCTTCAGCGCCTGCGAGACCTTCGCGTTGCGCTGTTCCCGCGTCAGGTTTGGCTCATGCACGCTCAACCCCTCGGCAACAATCTCTCCCACGGTCATGCGGGGTGAGAGGGAGCCGTAGGGGTCCTGAAACACCATTTGCAGCTCGTCGCGGTACTTGCGCATCCCGGCGCGGTCCAACCCGTCAATGCGGTCGCCCTGATAGACGATCCGCCCCTCGGATGGCAGCAATTGCAGCAGGGCGCGGCCCAGCGTGGACTTGCCGGACCCGGATTCGCCCACCACGCCAATCGTCTGCCCCTTGTGTAGCGCCAGCGAGATACCATCGACGGCTGTCAGGGTCGTATCCTTCGAGAACAGGCCCGCAGGCGTGCCGAAAGTGACGCGGACGTCGTCGCCTTGCAGCAGCACCGGGGCGCCCTCGGCCACCGGCGCCTTGGTTCCGTCCGGCTCCGCCGCCAGCAGCATCCTAGTATAGTCCGTCTGCGGATTGCCGAAGATCGCCTCGGTCGGGCCTTCCTCCTCCAGCAGGCCCTTGCGCATCACGTAGACCCGGTCGGCGAAGGCCTCGACGATGGTCAGATCGTGTGTGATGAACAAGATCGACATGCCCAGTCGCGCCTGCAATTCCGCGAGTAGTTCCAGAATCTCCGCCTGAATGGTCACGTCCAGCGCCGTTGTCGGCTCATCCGCGATCAGCAGGTCGGGGTCGTTGGCCAGAGCCATCGCGATCATCACCCGCTGGCGCTGACCGCCCGACATCTCATGCGGATAGGCGCGCAGCTTCGCCTCGGGGTTGGGGATCTGGACCAGTTTCAGCAGCTCCAGCGCCCGGGCCATCGCGGCCTTCACGCTGAGCCCCCCGTGCACGCGCAACGGTTCGATCAACTGATCACCAATCCGGTACAGCGGATCGAGCGAGGTCATCGGCTCCTGAAAGATCATCGTGATCTTGGCGCCGCGCAGATCGTTGAGCGCGCGCGGCGCCAGCGTCAGCAGGTCGGTCCCGCGATAGCGCACGGCCCCTTCGGCCCGGCCATTGCCTGCCAGCAACCCCATGGCCGCCATCATGATCTGCGACTTGCCCGAACCGGACTCCCCCACCACGGCAACGGTTTCCCCCGGCATGACATGCATGGACACGCCCCGCACCGCGTTCACCGGCCCGTCCGCCGTGTCGAAGGTCACGCGGATGTCATCGATTTCCAAAACAGGTTGGGTCACTTTGCTCTCCATATCACCGATCCTTCGGATCGAGCGCGTCGCGCAGGCCATCGCCCAGGAAATTCAGCGCGAACAACAGGATCGTCAGCGTCAGCGCCGGGAAGATCAGCATGTCGGGCGCGTTCTGCATGTTCTTCGCCCCTTCCGAGATCAGCACCCCCAGCGAGGTCAGCGGCTCCTGCACGCCCAACCCCAGGAAGGACAGGAAGCTTTCCAGCAGGATCACCTTGGGGATCAGCAACGTCATGTAGATGATGACGGTGCCCAGCGTGTTGGGGATGATGTGCCGTTTCAGGATCGCGCCTGATCCGACGCCCAGCGCCTCCGCCGCTTGCACGAATTCCCGACGGCGCAGGGACAGCGTCTGCCCGCGCACGATCCGCGCCATGTCCAGCCATTCGACACAGCCCACCGCGATGAACATCAGCACCACGTTCCGCCCGAAGAACACCACCAGCAGGATCACGAAGAAGATGAAGGGCAGCGAATACAGCACGTCCACCACGCGCATCATCATGTTGTCGGTCCGCCCGCCCAGAAAGCCCGCCGTAGCACCATAGAGCACACCGATCACCAGCGCGACCCCCGCCGCCAGCAGGCCGATCCCCAGTGACACGCGCAGAGAGATCAGGACACGGCTGAACAGATCGCGCCCGTTGGCATCGGTGCCGAACAGGAAATAAAGCCGGTCCACATCCGCCTGCATCTCGATCCGGTTGCCATCGTCGGAAACCTCCACCACGCGGGCGTTGGTGAACAGGTCGGAGCGGTCCAGATAGCGCGTCACACGCTCATCCACCCCGCGCTCGGACGTGCCGATCACGGTCAGGACCTCGCCGTTCATCTCAACCAGTTCCAGATCCAGCCGCGCCCGGCGCAGGGCGCTCTGCGCCTCGGGGATCACGTCATCCGCGCGCGGATAGGCGCTGATCGAGGCGGGAACCTTGACGTAGGCGGGATAAACCTCGGCATAATCATGCGGCGCAATCATCGGGCCGAATATCCCGCACAGCCCCAGAAAGCCCAGCACGAAGATCGACAGCATCGCCGCCACGTTCTTGCGCAGGCGAATCAAGGCTGTCTGCCACAGCGAGCGGCTCTTCACCTCCGGCACCATGCCGGCGGACACTTCCGTCATATCAGTCATAGCGAACCCTCGGGTCGAGTACGGCGTAGAGCAAATCCACGATCAGGTTGAAGATCACGACGAACAGCGCGACCACGATCACCGTGCCCATTACCAGCGTATAATCGCGGTTCAGCGCGCCCTGCACGAAGTAGCGTCCGATGCCCGGAATGCCGAAGATCTGCTCGACAACGATGGACCCCGTCAGCAAGGCCGCCGCTGCCGGTCCCATATAGCTGATGGCGGGTAGGCAAGCGGCGCGCAGCGCGTGCTTGATGACGATCATCCGCGTGGGCAGGCCATAGGCCCGCGCCGTGCGCACATGGTCCGAGCGCAGCGCCTCGATCATCGCGCCACGGATCAGACGCGCCACGACCGCGATCTGCGGCAGGGACAGCGCGATCACCGGCAAGACGTAGCTTTGCCAGCCGTTCAGCCCGCCTGCGGGAAAAATGTCGAAATACAGCGCAAAAACCAGCAGCAATACCGGCGCGACCACGAAATTCGGGATGGTGATGCCGAAGGTCGCCACCGCGATAACCCCGTAATCCACCGCCGAGTTCTGCCGCAGCGCCGCGATGGAGCCGAGCGCGGAGCCGACCAGCATCGCCAGGGCCAGCGCCATGCCCCCCAGCTTGATCGAGACCGGCAATCCGATGGCCAAAATCTGATGTACCTTTAGATCGCGGTACACAAAGCTGGGCCCCATATCGCCTTGCACCAGATTGCCCAGATAGATCACGTATTGCTTCCACAACGGCTCATCCAGACCGAAGGTCGCGTTGAGGTTGGCCATCACCGTCGCCTCCAGCGCGCGCTCCTGATCGAAGGGGCCGCCGGGTGCCAGACGCATCATGAAGAACGCCGCCGTGATGATGAAGAATAGGGTTGGAATGGCGCCCAGTAGACGCCGGATCGCATATGAAAGCATGTCATTACGCCCGATAGGTGATGCGCCGCCCCCGCCATGGGGACGGCGCGGTTGTCACAGCCTTACTCGGCGATGCTCAGGAACCGTGTCGCGTGCACGTTCTGGATGTTGTCTTCCCACCCGTGCAGGTCGTCGGACACCATCGAACGGGACGAGTAATACAGCAGCGCGATCTGCGGTGTATCGGCCAGGAACATGCGCTCGGCCTCCGCCAGAATCTCGGCCCGGGTGTCCAGATCGGTCTCTGCCGCGGCCTTGTCCATCAGGGCGTCGTACTCGGGATTCTGATAGGCCGGGTAGTTGAAGCCGTCATTGTCGGATTCGACCAGGAACAGGAAGTTCTGCGGATCCGAATAATCCCCGATCCAGCCCGCCCGTGCGACGTCGAAATCCTTCTCGTCGCGCAGCATGGCGTAGTGGGCGGAGGCGTCGCGCACGTTATATGCCGTCTCGATCCCCAGAATGGACCACATATCCGCGATGGCGGTGGCGGCGTTGCGGTGATTTTCCGACGTGTTGTAGGAAATTTCGACGGGTAGCGGCGTGTCAGGGCCGTAGCCGGCTTCCTCCATCAGCGCGATCGCCGCATCCTCACGGTCCAGCATGGACATGTCCGCCCAGTCGAAGCGGGGCGAGTCCTCGACATAGTTGCCGATGCCCGGCGGCACGAAGCTTTCGGCCGGAACCATGGTGCCGGTGAAGATTTCTTCGGCCAGGAATTCCCGATCGATGACCATCGACATCGCCTGACGCACGCGCGGGTCGTCGAATGGCTCACGCGTGGTGTTCACGGAATAATAATAGGTGCCCAGATACGGCGCGATGCGCACGTTGTCGCCGTAATCTTCCTTCAGCCGGTTGATGTCCTCCGCCGGCAGGTCGGAGCATGAATGCACCTCGCCCGCCTCCCAACGGCGCACGCAGGTTGCGCGATCCTCGAAGGGCAGGAACTCCACTGTTTCGATGCTGACACTGTCGGCGCTATGGAACTCGGGGTTCTTGTTCAGCACGATCTTGTCGCCGAGCGAGAATTCTTCGAGCGTATAGGCCCCGTTCGAGACGTGGTTCTGCGGCTGCACGAAATCCGCGCCGAATTCCTCAACCGTGCCGGGATGTACAGGCAGGCCGGTCTGGTGGGTCAGCAATTCCAGGAAGAACGGCGTCGGCTGCTCCAGGTTGATCTGAAGCGTATGATCGTCCAGCGCCACGACACCCAGCGTCTCGGGCTCAGCCTCACCCGAGTTGATCGCGAGGGCATTCTTGATCGGATACAGGATGTTGGCGTATTTCGCGCCAGTCTCAGGATTCATGATCCGCTGTAGGGAATACACGAAATCGCCCGCGACGACGGGATCGCCATTCGACCATTTCGCATCGTCGCGCAGGTTGAACGTATAGGACAGACCGTCGAGAGAGACCTCCCAATCCGCCGCCACGCCGGGCACGACATTGGCCGAAGCGTCGTAGACCACCAGACCTTCGAACATGTCACGCAGCAGATTCGCCTCGACCACGGTCGAAGTCTTATGCTGGTCGAGCGTTTCAGGGTCGCCGTCCGAACCGCGAAAATAGGTCTGTGCAATGGCCTGCGATCCGATGGTCAACGCCAGAACGGACGTAAGCACCGCTGTATTCAGGATAGAGCGAGGCATCAGTAATCTCCCTGTGGTTGAATGGTCTGTCTGAAATGCTGACCCAATCACAGGGAGGTTGCAAGATGGCGTCATCACGCGACGTCGAGTCATCCCCGAACGAAAAAGCAGAATTTCACTGCGCTCCGCGTTCGGGAATCGCCCGCATAAATGCCCCGGCGCCCGCGCGGACGCGACGGTGATCGCCTGCTTCAGCCTTGCGGCGCGAGGCACCATTTCAGGACCGCCTTTTGCGCATGGACCCGGTTCTCAGCCTCGTCGAACACAACGGATTGCGGGCCGTCCATCACGGCATCGGTGACTTCCTCACCCCGGTGGGCCGGCAGACAATGCATGAACAGCGCCTGCGGACCGGCCGCGGCCATCAGCCGTTCGTTCACCTGATAGGGCTGCAACAGGTTGTGACGCCGCTCGCGCGCCTCGTCCGCGTCATGCATCGAAACCCATGTGTCCGCGACCACCAGATCGGCCCCGGCCACAGCGCTGGCCGCGTCGCGCTCGATCCGTACATCGACCCCCTTGGATCGGGCGAAGGCGATGGCCTCCTCGTCGGGGTCCAGGGCGTCGGGCCCTGCGAAGGTGAAGTCGAACCCGAACTGGCCCGCGGCATGCAGGAAAGAGGCGCAGACATTGTTGCCATCGCCGGTCCAGACCACACGCTTTCCGCGAATCGGGCCGCGATGCTCCTCGAAGGTCAGAATGTCGGCCATGATCTGGCAGGGATGCGTCCTGTCGGTCAGGCCGTTGATGACGGGCACGCTGGCGGCCTCTGCCATCTCCAGCAAAGTCTGCTCGGCAAAGGTGCGGATCATGATCAGATCGACGTAGCGGCTCAACACCCGCGCGGTGTCCGCGATGCTCTCCCCATGGCCCAGCTGCATTTCGGCACCGCTCAGCACCATGGTCTGCCCGCCCATCTGGCGCACGCCCAGATCGAACGAGGTGCGGGTGCGGGTGGACGGCTTCTCGAAGATCAACGCGACCATACGGTTCTTGAGCGGTTGATCCGCGTCGGGGGCGCCCTTGGGCTGACCGGCGCGCGCGTCCTTCACAGCGCGGGCGTCGTCGATCATGTCGCGCAACGCGTTCGCATCGGTCATGTGCAGATCGAGGAAATGTCTCATGTCGTCGTCCTTCCGGGGGCCTGTCCCCCATGGAATGTCATTACCCGCACCGGGGTTGCCTGCTCGCCCTGCGTGATCGTTTCGCCAGCGAATCCGGCTTTCTCATATGCCGATACCGCCTTCAAGTTGGCGGGATCGGGATCGACCGCGACGCACGGCGCGCCCGCCGCGATCAGCTCCCCGGCCCTGGCCCGCAGATAGCCCGGCGCGTGCCCCTGCCCCAGATAGGCGGGATCGCCCAGAAAGGTGTCCATCGCCCGACTGCCCGCAGGCAGGTGAGCATATTGTGGAATGCCCTCGTGATGCACATTCCGATCCTGAACATAGGCGAAGGGTGCGCTGTCCAGCCAGACCATTCGCATATCGGTCCGGCCCTGATCCAGATCCAGTTTCAGATCGTTGTCGATCAGGGCCAGCTCCCTGTCCGCCGGACCCCACCACCCGCCGATATGCGGGTGGGACAACCATGTGGCGATCAGCGGGAAATCCGCACGTGTCACCGGAACGAACCGATAGTCACGCAGCACGGCCGGAGAGGTCCGTGGCAGCAGCTTCCAACCGGCGCAAGGCTTCGTCCACGTCCTGCGTCGTGACGATCAGAGGTGGCAGAATGCGGATCACGTTGTCACCGCCCGGCACGGTCAGCAGCTTGTGATCGTATCCCGCCGCCACAACTTCGCCATTGGGCACGACGCATTTGACCCCGATCATCAGGCCGGAGCCGCGAACCAGTTCGAACACATCCGGAAAGCGGGCGACCAAGCTGTCCAGCCCCTGACGCAAGTGGCCGGAGACACGGCTGACATGTTCCATGAAGCCGTCCTCGGCCATCACTTCCATCACCGCGCAACCTACCGCACAGGCCAGAGGGTTGCCGCCATAGGTCGTGCCATGGGTGCCAGCGGTCATGCCGATCGCCGCCTCCTCCGTCGCCAGACAAGCGCCCAGCGGGAAGCCACCGCCGATCCCCTTGGCCACGGCCATGATATCGGGCGTCGCACCGGACCATTCGTGGGCGAACAACTTACCGGTCCGACCCATGCCGCACTGAATCTCATCATAGATCAGCAGAATGCCCTGTTCGTCACACAGCTTTCGCAACCCTTGCAGACACTGGTCGGGAACCGGCAGGATGCCGCCCTCGCCCTGTACCGGCTCGATCATGATCGCAGCGGTCCTGTCGTTGATGGCGGCGTGCAACGCATCGTGATCGCCGAACGGCACATGCACGAAACCGGGCAGCAACGGGCCGAAACCCTTGGTCAGCTTCTCCGCCCCCGCGGCCGAAATCATGCCCAGCGTCCGGCCGTGGAACGAGCCGTTGAAGGTGATGATTTCATCACGTCCGGTTTCCTTCGCATGATGGTACTTGCGCGCCATCTTCACTGCGGCCTCCGTCGCCTCGGTGCCCGAATTGGTAAAGAACACGGTGTCCGCGAAGGTCCGCTCCACCAGCATTTCCGCCAGTTTCGTCTGGTTGGGGATTTCATAGAGGTTGGACGTGTGCCACAAACGTCGACCCTGCGTTTCCAATGCCTCGATCAGACGGGGATGCGAATGGCCCAGGGCGGCCACGGCAATGCCGGCCCCCATGTCCAGATAGCGCGTCGCGTCTTCGGTCATCAGCCAGGGGCCTTCGCCTTCCACAAAGGAAAGCGGAGCCCGCGCATAGGTCGGCAATACGGGCGTGATCACATCGTTACTCCTCTAGATCACCGGCTGGAAGGATCGCCGCCCAGGTCCCAGCCAAACCTGTGCGGAAGATGCGGTTATCCGAAGCGTATGCGCCCAAGTCAACGCAAACGCGCGTTTTGAGGCTGTTTGGGGTACAATAAGCCGGATATTCGGAGGAAACCTGCGCCTCCGGCGGGGATATTTAGGGAAAGTGAAAGCGGAACGCGTTTGCTTCAGAGGCCTTCGCCCGAAGTATTTCCCCGTGCCAGCGCGATGATCCGGTGCGCGTCCTCAGCGGACCAGGCGCGGCTTTCCCCTGCCATTACCACACGGGTGTACAGGTCGCGCCATGCATCCTCGCGCATCAGTTCGGCAAAGCGGCTGTGGCGCCACGCGACGCCAGCGTCGTGCAGGCGGGCGATCTGTGCATCCGTCATCAGGTCTGCGCACTCCACCTGCAATGAAGTGTCCGTGACCTGATTGAAGTTCCGCTCCACCCAGTATCCGGCATCGACGGGGGAGCCTTCGCGATTGGCGCGCCCCCGCGCGGACTTGACCACGAAACTCTCCGCATCGCCAAGGGCGTAGTGGTTGAGTTGTACCAGATCGTAGGATGGCGCCAGATAGTTGGTGAACACCCCCCGCTGCGCAAACCGTTCGGGCAGGCGCGTGCCGTTGCTGTCCACCCAGACCGGCGTTCCTACCGGGTCCAGCGGGCGGTGCACACCGGGGCGGGCATGACTGCCCCGCCGCCATAGGGTCTTGATCATCGCGCAGCGCCACGGCCAGTTCAATGGGTCCGGCGCACAGCGGGTGAAGCGCTGCGTGACGGGCGCATCCTCATACCGGGTCAAGCCGGACGAGCCGAACATCCGCCATGTCAGCGCGATGCAATCGGCCTGCGGCACCTGCGCCACCAGATCGGGCAACCCACCTGCACGCACGTTGATGAACTCATCTACGTCCAGGCAAATCACCCAGTCCGCGACGCGCATCAAGGGATGCTCCGCCGCCTCACGCAGGGCGCGCCATTGCGGCCCCCGCTGGCCTGAGCGGCCGCGCATGTGCGTCAGCAGGCCCATCGCCTCGAACCGGTCCAGCATCGCATCCGTGCCGTCCGTGCAGTCGTTCGAGAAGGCCAGCACATCCGTCACGCCGATCTTGCGGTGATGCGCCAGCCACTCGGTCAGCACCGCGGCCTCGTCCTTGACGCAGAGGATCGCCAGAACCCTCACCGTCGCACGACCTTGCGCAGGCCTGCCAATGTCACGGCCTTGGTTACAAGCGCGAGTGCGCCATAGGTCACGGCGCCCATCACCACCAGCGCGAACAGCGCGGGATAGCGCCAGCCGGGCAAGTCGATCACTTCACCGAAGAACCGCACCAGCAGCGCCAACAGCAGCCCCATCAGCGCCGCCGACAGCAGAATGCGCGGCGCGGCATGCACCAGCCTCGGGTCCATCTTCGCCGCGTCACCGAACCGGCGCGAGGCGCGCCACAGCAGCGCGAAGTTCACCCAGGCCGCCAGGGTCGTCCCCCATGCCGCCGCCAGAAAGCCCAGCCACGGCGCGGCCCCGACAGCCACCACCACGTTCACCACCATCGAGATCGCGGCGAACCGGAACGGCGTCTTGGTATCCTCCCGAGCGAAGAAAACCGGAGAGATCACCTTGATCAGCACGAAGGCCGGCAAGCCCCACCCATAGGCCGCAACCGCCTGCGCCGTCAGCGCGGCATCGCGAAACTCGAACGCGCCACGCTGGAACAGCACCGCAACCAGCGGCAGAGGCACCATTATCAAGGCCACCGCCGCAGGCACCGCCAAGGCCAGCGAAAACTCCGCCGCGCGGTTCACCGCATCGCGCCCGCCCGCCGCATCGCCCGCGCCCAAACGGCGCGACAGATCGGGCAGCAGCACCACGCCGATGGCAATTCCCACCACGCCCAATGGCAGTTGGTACAATCGGTCAGCGTAGTTCAGATAGGCCACCGCCCCGTCGAAGAAGCTGGCCACTTGCCGCCCGACCAGCAGGTTGATCTGCATGACGCCCCCGGCCATCGCGGCGGGAAAGGCGATAATTGCCAGCCGCTTCAGTTCCGGCGTTAGACGCGGGCGGTGCGGCACGATGCGGAACCCGGCACGGGACGCCGCGATCCAGACCAGCACCAGCTGCGCCACGCCTGCCAGCGGCACGCCCCAGGCCAGCGCCATGCCGATATCCGCACCCAATGCGGCACCCGTCAGCATGGCAATCACCAATATGATGTTGAGCACCACCGGCGCCGCTGCCGCCGCCGTGAACCGGCCCAGCGCGTTCAACACTCCCGACAGCAGCGCCGCGAGAGAGATGAACAGGATGTAAGGGAACGTGATCCGCCCCATCTGCACCGCCATGTCGAACCGGGCATCGTCAGCGAAGCCCGACGCCATCAACAGAACCAGCCCTGGCATCGCCAGCTGCGCGATCAGGGTAAAGACGATCAGAATGCCCCCCAATCCCGCGAACGCATCGCGGGCGAAAGTCAGCGGGTCGCGGTCCTTCTCCAGCTTCTTGGAAAACATCGGCACGAAGGCCGTGTTGAACGCCCCCTCGGCAAAAAAGCGGCGGAACATGTTGGGCAGAGCGAAGGCAACCAGAAACGCCTCCGCCACCGGACCGGCACCAAGAAAAGCCGCGATCAGGATATCACGCCCGAAGCCGAACACCCGGCTGGCCAGTGTCCATCCCCCGACGGTCAGGAATGCGGACAGAAGTCGGATCGGTTTCATGGGGGCTCTCCGCGACGTGCCCCCCACCGATACAGATGTTTCCCGGCAATCGTAAGGGGTCACACGATGGCGCGCCGTTCCACATTTGCCTGCCGCAGGATCTGTACCGCCGATGTCGTGAACAGCCCCGCCATGATGCCCGCGACGATCAGGTCGGGCCAGCCGGTCGCCGTGCCCCAGACGCCCAACGCCGCGATCATCACCGCCACGTTGCCGATGGCGTCGTTGCGTGAACACAGCCAGACCGAGCGCACATTGGCATCGCCATCCTTGTACCGCAGCAGCAATGCGACGCTGATCAGATTGGCCAACAGGGCCAGGAACCCGATCACACCCATGACCTCGGCCTGCGGGACGCCTTGAACGAACACCTTGTGGATTGTCGAGCCGAAGACCCACGCCCCCATGGCCAGCAGGCTGAACCCCTTGATGATCGCCGCCGTACTGCGCACCCGAATCGAGGCACCGATGACCGCCAGCGACAGACCGTAGGTCGCCGCATCGCCCAGAAAGTCCAGCGCGTCGGCCTGCAATGCCTGTGAACGGGCCGCCTGCCCCGCCGCCATTTCCACCACGAACATTACGGCGTTGATCGCGATCACCATCCACAACCTGCGCTTGTAATCTGGCGAAAGGCCCTCAAACGTGGCCTCTTGATTGCAGCATCCTGCCGACATGGGAACTCCTGTACTTGCGTCAGCGAGCAACCTAATGTCTCTAGCTGCTAGAGGTTCAAGGGGTAATTCATGTTTTCCATCGGCACGATGTCCGACCGCACCGGGGTCAAAGTTCCGACGATCCGCTATTACGAGGATATGGGTCTGCTCGCCCCGGCCGAACGCACCGCAGGCAACCAGCGCCGCTACGACCAGGCCGCGCTCGATCGTCTGACATTCATCCGGCACGCCCGCGATCTGGGCTTTTCGATCGAGGCGATTTCGGAACTGATCGCGCTGGGCGAACACCCCGATCAGCCCTGCGCGGGGGCCTCACGCATTGCGCACGACCAGTTGGCGGACGTGCGCGCGCGTCTGGCGCGCCTGCAACGGCTGGAGGTCGAACTGACCCGGATCGTCGCAGGATGCTCGGGCGATGGAACGCTGGACCAGTGCCACGTCATGGCGGCACTGGCCGATCACGATCATTGCCTGACGGAGCATTAGGCCCGATATCCACCCGTTTCGGCGCGGCGGACCGCAGCGCTCCCGTTCAGCAGTCCCCCCCGGTCAGCGCGTTCCCTCGGGCCTGCGCATGACCGCGGTACGCAGGGCATTTTCCACCTGCCGCCGCTTGGAGTCAGAGGCAAGCTTCATCCCGAACAGATCCTTGACATAGAACGTGTCCACCGCCTGTTCACCATAGGTCGCGATGATGGCCGAGAATATGTTGATGTTTGCCGCCGCCAGCTCTCGCGTCAGGTCGTGCAGCAAACCGGGGCGGTCGCGGGTGTCCACCTCGATGATGGTGAACAGATCGGATCCTGAATTGTCGAAGGTGATATTCGTCGGCACCACGAAATCGCGCTCACGCCGTTTGATCTTGTCGCGTGTCTCCAGCTCCTTTCGGGCCAGAACCTCGCCCATCAATGTGCTGCGAACCGTTTTTGCCAACCGGTCCAGCCGCCGCGCCTCATAGGGGTTTTCCTCACCGTCCTGTATCCAGAACACCGAAATCGCATAGCCGTCCGAGGTGGTATAGCTGCGTGCGTCCAGAACGTTCGCCCCCACCATCGCCAGCGCCCCGGCCATGCGCGCGAAGGCACCCGGATGGTCGGAGTTCACGAAGGTGGCGCGGGTCGCGTCCCGGTCCGGGTCCTCGGTAAAATCGCTGCCGATGGAATTGTCGCCCACCGTTCCGATAATGCGTGCGACAGTGATATGCGTCGCCGTGGGCAGGCCCAGCCAGTAGGGCGTGTAGTGCCGGTCCAGCTCCCGCTGGATCTGTGCCTGCGGCAGGTCAGAGATAGCCGCGACCAGCGCAGCCTTTGCTTCCTCTTCACGCTGATGACGGCTGGGGCTGTTGATCCCGTCCGTCAGATAGTCGCGCGTGGCGGAATAAAGCTGGCGCAGAAGAGTCGCCTTCCAGTTATTCCAGGTGTTCGGACCGACGCCGCGAATGTCGCAGACGGTCAGGACCAGCAACAGCTTCAGCCGTTCCTGACTGGCCACGGTGCTTGCGAATCCACTGACCGTGCGGGCATCGGATATATCGCGTTTCTGGGCGGTATCGCTCATCAGCAAGTGATTGCGGACCAGCCAGACGACCGTCTGCGTGTCCGCCTCGTTCAGCCCCAGACGCGGGCAGATCTCGGCTGCTATCTCCGCGCCCACAATGGAATGGTCCTGTGGCAGGCCCTTGCCGATATCGTGCAGCAACACCGCCACATACAGGGCGCGGCGATTGACGACGCCGCCCATGATCGACGTGGCGTAAGGCAGTTCGTCCTTCAGCACGCCCCTCTCGATCCGCGACAGGACCGACAGGCAGGTGATGGTATGCTCGTCCACCGTGTAGTGGTGATACATGTTGAACTGCATCATCGCGACGATCCGGCCGAATTCCGGCATGAACGCGCCCAGCACGCCCGTCTCGTTCATGCGCCGCAATCCGCGTTCGGGGTTGGAGCGACCAAGCAGGATGTCCATGAAGATCGCATTCGCGCGCGAATCGTTGCGGATTTCCTCCAACCGATCCAGATTCGCCGTCGCCAGACGCAGCGCATCGGGGTGGATCAGCGCATCCACCTCCAGACCGATCTTGAAAAGCAGCAACATGTTGACCGGATCGCTCAGGAACGTCTCAGGGTCGGTGGCGGTCAACCGTCCATCCACCAGAGTGAACCCTTCGGGTGTCGTGTCGTCGTCGCGCCCGAAAATGCCGCGCAGCTTGCGCCCCAGCGACGGCTTGGCCTTGATGTGCTTGGCCTCCAGCGCGACGAGGAAGATCCGGCTCAACTCCCCGACCGATCTGGCGTGCAGGAAATAGACCTGCATGAAGCGCTCGACGGCGCGTTGCCCCTCGACATCCTCGAACCCCATCGCGGCGGCGACCTCGACCTGATTGTCAAAGCTCAGATGCTCGTTCGCCCGACCGGAGACCAGATGCAGGTGGCAGCGAACCGACCACAGGAATCCGTCCGCGGCGGTGAAGATCGCATATTCATCCTCGGTAAAGACGCCCTTCGCGATCAGCGATTGCGTATCCTCCACATCGTAGAGGTATTTCTCGATCCAGTAGAGCGCCTGCAAATCGCGCAATCCGCCCTTGCTCTCCTTCACGTTCGGTTCGACCAGATAGCGTGAGCCGCCATTGCGTTCATGCCGGGCCTCACGCTCGGCCAGCTTTGCCTCGACAAATTCCGGGCCGGTGTCGCGAAACAGCTCCGGCCAGATTCGGGTGTCCAGCTCCATCGACAGGCTTTCGTCGCCCCAGATCAGGCGGCGTTCCAGCAGCGAGGTTCGGATCGTCATGTCGTCACGCGCCAGTCGAAGGCACTGATCAACGGTGCGGACCGATTGCCCGACCTTCATCTTCAGATCCCACAGAACATAGAGCACCGCTTCGATCAGGCTCTCACCCCAGGCGGTCTGTTTGTGCGGCACCAGAAACAGCAGATCGACATCGGAAAACGGCGCCATCTCCGCTCGACCGAAACCGCCCACGGCCAGAACGGCGACCCGCTCGCCCTGTGTGGGGGTCGGATTGGGATGCAGCCACCGCGCGGCGGCGTCCATCGCCACACGCACCAGACTGTCAGTCAGGCGGGAATATGCACGGGCGGCCTCCGTACCGCAAAGCGGCGCGTCGGCCAATGCGGCTGCGATCTTGGCACGGCCCTGATCGCGTGCAGCGCACAGAACGTCGATGATTGCCTCACGCCGATTTTCGGGATCGGCAGCCTCCATCCGTGACAGGAGGGCCTTTGGGTCGACGATATAGTCCGCCAACTCGAACGAGCTGGCGGACGGATCTGTCATCGCAGTGTCAGAGACCGGAGAATCCGAGTGTTCCGGGGGCGGGATCAACAAGCTTGGGTCCGTCACGGGTCACTTCCATGATCGCGAGCGCACGATCCGTACCGCCATCGGCACGGAAGCGGAATGCGCCCTCCGCCCCGGTGAAACCTGCGGAACGGGTCAGGTTGCGCGCATCGAAGGCACGCGCGTCGCGGCTAGACCGCGCTTCCGCGATCAGCGTATCCGTTGCAGCAATACCATCATAGGCCAAGCTCGCAAGGGGATGTGGGCGCGCACCGTAACGCGCGCTGTAGCGGTTGGAGAACGTGGCGCTGCTGGAAGGATCAACCACGGTGTACCACGCGCCGGCCAGCGCACGCTCGGACGCCATCGCGCCTTCGGTCAGTTCCTGAAGTCCCATGACCTGCGTGCGATCGACGTTCAGCCCATGGAAGGGCAGGAACGAGGCGGCATAGACCAGACCCGTTCCGCGATCGGACAGCAGCAGATTGTCGACACCGTTGCGGATCATCTCATTGGTGAAGAATTCCGCCGCCGCAGGAATCCCCTCGCGCGACCGGGGGTAGGATGCGGTCGCCACCAGTTGCGAGCCTGTTTCACCCGCAGCCTGCCGAACGGCATCCAGGGCGGCTTGCCCTTCGGTATCCTGCGTGTAGATCAGGCCGGTGTTGCGCAGACCGCGAGATGCCGCGAAGGACATCAGGCGCCGCGCGCTGGTGCCGAAGCTGCGTCCCAGGATATAGACGTTGTCGCCCGCCACGGCAGAGTTGTTCGAGAACGACAGCACCGGAATACCCGCCTGCTGCGCAATCGGCGCGACCGCCGCAACGGAGGAGGAGAACAGCGGCCCCACGATGATGTCGGCATCAAGCGCGACCGCCGACGCCGCCGCATCCGCCGCCTGCCCCGGATCGCCGCCTGTCGACAGAACGCTCAGCTCGATGCTGGAATTCGGACGGTCGGCAAGCGCCAGCCGCGCCGCGTTCTCCAGCGCCGAGCCCAGCGCATCACGCTCCGCATCACCACTGCCCGTCGGAACCAGAAGCGCCACACGCACCGGCCCGCTCATGGGGATCTCACCCGGTTGGGGCGTGGACGGAGTGGTTTGCAGGATTGATCCCAGCGAGCCGGACGAGGTTGTCGGCGTGCATCCGGCAAGTGCCGCAAGGCCGAACAGCGCGGCGCCGACGATCCTCTTGAAACGGGGGGCAGGTAAGGTAAGGGCGGACATGAAAACCTCGCTTGGGCAAAACGCATCTGGATGACAGGATATCACAAAGTGTAGTACGGCGGCCTGAGCGGGCAACATTTCGTTTGCTTGCCGACGCATACCATCGGAAGGATCGCTTCATGGGGACAGGACCCGAGCCTGCGCTGCATCTGGTCGCGACGCCGATCGGTGCGGCGCGCGATATCACATTGCACGCCCTCGACATTCTGCGCGATGCGGATGTTCTGGTCGCCGAGGATACCCGCACCTTGCGCCGGTTGATGGAGATCCACGGCATCCCCCTCGCCGGACGCACCGTGCTGGCCTATCACGACCATAACGGACCCGCGATGCGGCCCCGTCTGATGGCCGCGCTGGCCGAGGGGAAGAGCGTGGCCTATGCCTCGGACGCGGGCACGCCGCTGGTCGCAGATCCCGGCTTTCAACTGGCCCGCTCTGCAATCGCCGAGGGGCACAAGGTCCGCGCTGCGCCGGGTGCCTCTGCCGTTCTGGCGGCGCTGACGGTCGCCGGTTTGCCCACAGATCGCTTTCTGTTCGCGGGGTTCGCGCCACAAAAACAGGCCGCCCGCCGTACTTTTCTAAGCACGTTCGGTCGGGTGCCTGCGACGTTGGTCTTCTACGAAAGCCCCAAAAGGGTGGCCTCGATGCTGGCGGACATGGCCCATTCGCTCGGCCCGGATCGACCCGTGGCGGTGTGCCGCGAATTGACGAAGCGGTTCGAGCAGGTGCGGCGCGGACCGCTGGGCCAGATGGCCGAGGAATATGCCCACGAAACCCCGCCGAAAGGAGAAATCGTCATCGTGGTCGGCCCGCCCGAGAGCGAACGCCACGATCAGGAAGATATAGACGAGATGTTGCGGAAAGCCCTCGAAAACCTGCGCTTGCGCGATGCGGCAGATGCGGTCGCACAGGCCACAGGCCTACCGCGACGGGACATCTATCGCAGGGCGCTGGAATTACAGGACGAGTATTAGGGATTTGTTAGCTTTCCGGCGCGATTGTAGCTGGATGAGCATCGAGCCACGCCAACTTGACTTTCTGTCCTGCCTGACCTCAGTGCAGGCCGCGCCTACGGATGCGGCAGCGCGAGCCAAATTTGCACGTCAGCAACGCGGCACCCGGGCATATCACAGCGGTCTGGCAGCCGAGGACACAGTCCTGCGGACATATCGCGCCATGGGCGCTCGCCTGCTCAAACAGCGCTACCGCGTGCGAGAGGGGGAGATCGACCTGATCTTCGAAATGGACGGTGGCATCGTTTTTTGCGAGGTGAAATCCCGACGCACGATCGAGGAGGCCGCTCATTCCATCAGCGCCAGGCAATGGCAACGCTTGGAGCAGGCTGCAAACAGATATATGATGGAGCAAGATGTGGGTGCCGCGACCGACCTTCGCTTCGATGCCGTTTTGATGGACCGCACCGGCGCGATGGAGATCGTTGAGAACGCCCACCTGTTCTGAGGCAGTTGTTTGCAGGTTCGAAAAGGGCGAAAGACGATGATTTTGCGAAATGGAATGATAGTGGCCGGGCTTGCCGCCATGGCGGTGTTGGGCGCGTGCGCGCCGGTCATCTTCGGGGGGGTTGCCACCGGCGCCGTTTCCACCGCCCAGACCCGAAGCACGGGCGAGGCTTTGACCGATGCCGAGATCAAGCTGCGCATCAGCGACGCTCTGCTTCAGGAGGACAGCACCCTCTTCTCACAGGTCGAGACAAGTGTCACCGAAGGGCGCGTGGTCCTGTTGGGCGCGGTTTCGTCGCAGGCCGACAGACAGCGGGCCGAACAACTCGCCCGGGGCATCAATGACGTGCGCGAGGTTATCAACGAACTGATAGTAGCCGATCGCGGCTGGCGCGAGATCGCCAACGATACGCGGATCGATACGGAGATCAGCGCCCGGATTCTGGGGGCAGAGGATGTTCTTTCCGTCAATTATGACATTGAAACGGTCAACGGCACCGTTCATGTGATGGGTCTAGCGCGCAGCATGGAGGAATTGCAGCGCGTCACTGAAATTGCGTCTCGCGTATCGGGCGTAAGGCAGGTGGTCAGCCACGCCCTGCTGACCACGGACCCAAGGCGGCGGCGCGACAACACCTGAAAATCCATTGGATTTCAGACGAAAGGATACGGAATGCCCCTCAAGGTCGCGGTTCAGATGGACCCGCTCGAACATGTCGATATCGACGCGGACAGCAGCTTTCGCATCATGGAGGAAGCGCAGGCCCGCGGGCATTCCCTATTCTACTACACCCCCGACAAGCTGAGCTGGCGCAACGGTCACGTCCATGCCACGGGGCGTCCGGTCGAGATACGGCGCGAGCATGGAAATCACATGGTCGCCGGTGATCCGGTCGAGGTCGATCTTGCCGACATGGACGTGGTCTGGCTGCGACAGGACCCGCCCTTCGACATGGGGTACATCACGACCACGCACTTGCTGGATTTTATTCACCCTGAAACGCTGGTGGTGAACGACCCCACCTGGGTGCGCAATTTCCCCGAGAAATTGCTGGTCCTGCAATTCCCCGATCTGACCCCTCCCACACTTGTGGCGCGGGATCTGGAGGCTTTGCGGGCCTTCAAGACGGAGCACGGGGACGTAATCCTCAAACCGCTCTACGGCAATGGCGGTGCCGGGGTGTTCCGTTTGACGAAGGAGGATCGCAACCTGTCCTCGCTGCATGAGCTGTTCACCAGCATCAACCGTGAACCGCTGATCATGCAGAAGTTCTTGCCGGCGGTCAGCAAGGGCGACAAACGTGTCATCCTCGTGGACGGGGAGCCTGTGGGCGCGATCAACCGCGTTCCGGCAAAGGGTGAAACCCGGTCCAACATGCATGTCGGCGGACGGCCGGAGAAGGTGGAACTGACCGCGCGGGATCGTGAAATCTGCGCGGCGATCGGGCCGACCCTGCGTGAGAAGGGTCAGATCTTCGTTGGCATCGACGTGATCGGTGACTGGCTGACCGAGATCAACGTGACCTCCCCCACCGGATTGCAGGAGCTGGAGCGGTTCGACGGCACCAATGTCACCGCGAAGATCTGGGAAGCGATCGAGCGGCGGCGCACCGGCTGATGTCGTTCCGGCTGACGCTGCTGAATCTGTTCTACCGGTATGTCGAACGACCCCTGCTGGCGCGGGCTACGGATTTCGGCAGGGTCGGCGCCAGACTGGACCGGCAGGCGGCAAGGCTTCACGAACCCGCGGGGACCCATGCCAACCCCGTTCGCATTCCGTATGAGGATGGCTGGATCGACGCCCGCTGGATCAGTACCGGCCGGGCGTCGCGCAGCAAGGTCATCCTGTTCTTTCACGGCGGGGCATATCTGTTCGGCAGCTCCACCTCGCATCGACCGCTTGCCGCTGCCATGGCGGACAGGACGCGGGCGCGGGTGCTGATACCGGACTACCGTCTGGCACCGAATCATCGCTTTCCGGCAGCGATCGAAGACGCGGTATCGTGCTACCGCCATCTGCTGAAGGTCGGTCATGCGCCCGAGGATATCGCCTTGCTGGGCGACAGCGCGGGGGGCGGCATGGTGATGGCCCTGCTGCATCTGTGCGGCACGACCGATCTGCCCTATCCCGCCTGCGCCGTGGCGTTCAGCCCCTGGGTCGACATGACGCTGAGCGGGGCCAGCCATGGACGCAATGCACAGCGTGAGGTCTTGCTGCCAGGACGGAGAATCCCGGAGGCCCGCGATCAATATCTCGGCTCGGCCCCGACCGACGATCCGCGAGCCTCGCCCGTCTTCGGCACCTTCGACGGTGCACCGCCGGTGCTGATACAGGCCAGCCGGGCCGAGATTCTGGAGGATGACGCCCGCGCGATGGCCGCGACACTCAGCAGGCAGGGTGTCGATGTACAGGTCGATTTCTGGGAGAAGACACCGCATTGCTGGCAACATTTGCAAGGGCGCCTGCCCGAGGCGGACGATGCGCTCGACAAGGCAGGGGCGTTCGTGCGGCGCCATTTGGGAACCGACCCACTGGAAACTGACCGTCAGGCGCGCTAGGGAACGCACGTATCCTTCGACGCGAGGCACTCATGACACATCGGATCAACGCGCAGCCCGGCATTCTGGACATCACCCCCTATGTTGGTGGTGAGGGAAAGACCCACGGCGCGAACCATGTGACGAAGCTGTCCTCGAACGAGAATCCGCTTGGCCCCAGCGCACGCGCGGTCGAGGCGTATACCGCCCTTGCCACGAACATCGCGACCTATCCCGACGGCAGCCATTTCGCCCTGCGCACCGCAATCGCCGAGGTGCATGGCCTGCGCGCGGACCGCATTATCTGCGGCTGCGGCTCGGATGAGATCCTCAGCCTGCTCTGTCAGGCTTATGCCGGGCCGGGGACGGAGATCGTCCACACGCAGCATGGCTTCGCGATGTATGCCATCTACGCCAAGGTAGCCGGCTCGACCCCCGTGGTCGTGGCAGAGGATACGCGGCGCACCGACGTGGACGCCCTGCTGGCGGCTGTCACAGACAGGACCCGGCTGGTCTTCGTCGCCAATCCCAACAACCCCACTGGCACGCTGATCCCCGATGCCGAGATTGAGCGTCTGGCCGACAATCTGCCGCCACATGTCCTGCTGGTGATGGACGGGGCCTATGCCGAATTCGTGCGCGAACCGGGCTATGACGGCTACGCCGGATTGGTGGGGCGGCGCGACAACGTGGTGATGACCCGGACGTTTTCAAAGGTCTACGGGCTGGGCGCGTTGCGCGTGGGCTGGGCCTACGGGCCGGATCACGTGATCGACGTGCTCAACCGTGTGCGCGGGCCGTTCAACGTGACGGCTGCCGGCCTCGCCGCAGCGGAGGCGGCGGTGCGCGACACCGAATGGACAGAACATTGCGTGATCCAGAACGAGGTCTGGCGCGAATGGCTGGCGCGGCAACTGGCCCGCGCCGGGATCGACAGCGACCCCTCGCACGGGAATTTCATCTGCGCCCGTTTCCCCGATGTGGACACCGCGAAGGCCGCCGATGCCGCGCTGCGCCAGCGCGGCTATATCGTGCGCGACGTGCAGGGCTATGATCTGCCCGGTTGCCTGCGGATCACCATCGGGGACGAGACGGCAACCCGAGCCGTTGCGGACATCCTGACGAAATTCATGGCCGCGCGATGATTTATGAACGTGTCGCACTGATCGGGCTGGGCCTGATCGCGGGATCCATAGCACTGGCCGCCAAGCGGCGCGGGCTCGCGGAGGAAATCGTCGGTACCGCCCGCACGGCGCAAACGCGAGAGACCGCGCTGCGCATCGGACTGGTGGATCAGGTGTTCGCCACCCCGGCGGAGGCTGTCGCCGGGGTCGATCTGGTGATCCTGTGCGTTCCGGTCGGCGCAATGGCCGATGTCGCGGCGGAGATCGGACCGCATTTGAAACCGGGCTGCGTCGTGTCGGATGTTGGATCCGTCAAGCAGGCGGTGATAGACGCCGTGGCACCGCATCTGCCCGCCGGAACAGTCTTCGTTCCTGCGCATCCGCTGGCGGGGACCGAGCATTCCGGCCCGGAATCCGGCTTTGCCACGCTGTTCGACAACCGCTTTTGCATCCTGACCCCGCCGGAGGATACGGCACCGCAGGATGTCGCCCGCTATCGCGGTTTCTGGGAAGGGATGGGCGCGCGGGTCGAGGAGATGGACGCCGAACATCACGACCGGGTGCTGGCGGTGACCAGTCATGTGCCGCACCTGATCGCCTATACCATGGTGGGTGTCGCGGACGATCTGCGCCGCGTGACCAATTCCGAGGTCATCAAGTTTTCCGCCGCCGGGTTTCGTGATTTCACCCGCATCGCCGCGTCCGACCCCACGATGTGGCGGGATGTGTTCCTGAACAACGAGGCCGCGACGCTGGAGATTCTGGGCCGCTTCACCGAGGAGCTGTTCACCTTGCAGCGCGCCATCCGCAAGGGCGACGGCGATCTGCTGTTCGATCATTTCACCCGCACCCGTGCAATCCGGCGCGGCATTCTGGATGCGGGTCAGGACACGGACGCGCCTGATTTTGGACGCAAGCGGAACGATTAACGCAGGCGCGGCGCCTCTCCCAACGGCAGGGGGCCGATCCGGGTAACGCCGTCCGAAAACGTCAGCGGTGCGTCCAGCGTGTTGCTGTCCCCACCCGCGGCGGCGAGCAGGCGCAACCCGAACTGGGCGGCCTGCGCCGTGCTCTGGTCCAACGCGCCGTTGGCCACTGCCAAGGCCAGCATATCCTCCCAATTGCGGGCCCGCACATTCATGCGACCCTCGGCAAACCCACGGGCATCGGCCACCACATCCCCTTGGGCCCGCAGGTCGAGCTGCCCCCAAACGGCGCTGATATCCGCGATGTCCAACGCGGCCAGCGGCGGGGGATCACGCTCCAACGTGCGCAGGCTGACCGGCGCTTCGAATGTGGCGAGGGCATCGACATGCACCGTCTCGATGGTGGCGGGCAATAGGTTTCTGGGGTCGAACTGCCGACGCAGATCGCCCGAAAGCGTGGCATCGGTCAGTGTCAGGCCGAATCTGTGCCGGGTCGGGTCCGGCGTATCCTCCGGCTGCTGCGTGGCGACGGCCAGTTCAGGCACCTCGACTGTCCAGCCGGCTGTGCTGTCGATGGTCACGTCGCGCCCTTCGATGCGCGCGCGGTCCAGCTCAAACTGTCCGTTCGCGGACACGGCCAGCGAGGCGCGCAGAACCTCACCCTCGACGCTCACACGCTGATAGGGGGACGCGATCATGTGCTGGCCGGGCCAGACGGCGATGATTTCGAACGGTTGATAGCTGAGGGTCAGCATCTCGAACCGCGGCCCCTGCCATGACCAGCCGCTGTCTGGATCGGCCAGCGCCACGTCGGTCAGGATCGTGTCGACGCGGTTGGGATAGCCGGTCACGCGCAGATCGCCATATTCCGCGACCCAGCCATCGGCCTGTCGCTCGGCGAACCATGTCTCCACCGCGTCGCGACGCATGCCGGCATTGACCCACCAATAGGCGGACCATCCGACCACGGCGACGATGAGCACTACGAATATTGCTTTAAACGACATGACGATCCCTCTCGATCCTTCGGTCTCAAGGGCCTATATCATGGCGCTGTCGGGAGGAAGAGCAATGGACATACGCGGATTATGGGTCTTCGGCTACGGTTCGCTGATGTGGAATCCGGGCTTCGCGCATGAGGAGCGGCAGGTCGCCACCTTGCAGGGATACCGCCGTTCGTTCTGCATGCACTCGATCGAACATCGCGGCACGCGGGAGGAGCCGGGACTGGTTCTGGCATTGGAGGAGATGGCCCCGGCCCATTGCTACGGCGTCGCCTTTCGCCCGGTTGCTGACCATGCGGATGCGACCCTGGCCTATCTGCGGGAGCGCGAGCTGGTGACCGATGCCTATCTGGAACGGGTCTGCCCGATCGAGTTGGCCGATGGGCGCGAGGTGCAGGCGCTGACCTACGTGATGGATCTGAACCACGTGCAATATGCGCGCGGTCTGACGTTGGAGGAGCAGGCCCGCATCATCGCGCGCGCGGTCGGCGGGCGTGGCCCGAATACGGAATACCTGACCGCCACCGTCGCCGCCCTGCGTGAACAGAACATCGCGGACGACGAACTGCACACGCTGGAGGAACTGGTGAGCGGCCTCAGCCGCCGCTGAGCTGTCGCGCCACGATACGGAACCACGACCCGTCGGCACGCATCGCCGCCAGCCCGCGATTGAGGCGGGAAATCGCCGCGACCCCCGCTGGATTGGACTGATTTGCGACCGCATGAAGGGTCACGCCACGTTCCAGCGCCGGAACCGCGACGACGCGCCCCTCCAGACCTGTCGCCGCGATGGCCGCGGGCGCCTGGTTTCGGGGAATGCTGACCACATCGGTCTGACCGGCGGCCAGCGCCTCGAAACAGGCGGTCGCATTGGCCGGAGTGCTCAACGCGCCCCCGCGACCGGGCAGACGGTCCGCGTCCAGATCGAAGGTAAACAGGCCCTCAGGACGGCAGATGCGCGACCCGCTCAATTCAGCAGGATCGACGGCCCCTGAAACCGGGCTGCCGCTCAACGTCCATGCCGCCATCGGGATCTCGTGAAATGGCTGGGAGAAGGCGTATTTCGCGCACAATTCGATCATCTCGACGGCCAGAGTCTCGATCACATTGCAATCGGGGCGGATGGACGGAAAGCCGACATCATAGGCCTCACTGCCCATCGCGCGCAGGAAACCGGGCAGATCGCGCACGACCGTGGTTTCGATCTGCGCATCGGGCAGAGTGTCGAGATACGCGGTTTCGAGCAGCTCCGTCGCCAGGCCACCATTGGGAAGGTCGCGCCCGGAATAAGGCGCGTTTCCGTCATATGTCACGAAGCTGACATTGAGGGCGGCGGGCGATTCCGGCGCGGTCATCTCGCTTTCGGGCACGGGGTCCTGCACTGGCGCGGCCGCCGGGACGGGCTGTTCGCGAGGCTCTGGCTCCTCCACGCGCACCGGTGTGCCGGCCGCAGTGCCGTTACCGGCACACGGTATATCCAGAACGCTGCCGACCTCGATCAGATTGGGGTTCGGCCCGATAACCAATTGATTGGCTTGGTAGAGAGGGCGAAAATTGTCTTCGCCATAGGCCCGCAGATTGATTGCGCGCAGGGTATCGCCGGGCTGAATCGTATAGGGCTGACATGCGGTCTGCGCCATGGCCGTGGTCGCGCCGAGCACGCCGATTGCGCCCACGGCACACAATAGTAGCTTCATTTTCACGCCTGTCCCCTGCGTATGGTCTTCGGTGGTGTCGGGACATTTGCGCATGAAACGCCAAGTCTTTGCAAGTCTGGCTGCGGTCCCCACCCTGGTCCCCCTTGCCGCGTCCGGACGCAAGTATGCGATTGGATTGCCGGGCCAAGCTGCGTAAGATCGCGAAAAAGACAGGCGGGCGCGCGGAATGCTATTGGAAACCGAAAAAGAACCTCAGTTCTCACAGCCGATCAGACAAGTCGTGCTTATGGTGCTGGTCCTGGTGCTGACAGCGATCGGGGGCGGCCTGATCTATAGCAGCATCGCGCCGATCTTCCTTGCGAACATCTATCTCAACGGCTTTATCCTCGCCATGTTTGTGGTCGGCGTGCTGGCGTGTTTCTGGCAGGTTCTGCAACTCATCAGCTCCGTGAACTGGATCGAGGGGTTCGCGCTGAACCGACCGGGCCACGAATTCGTGCAATCCCCGCGATTGCTGGCCTCGCTGGCGGCCTTGCTCAAGGATCAGCGGGCGCGGCTCGGCCTGACATCCAACTCCAGCCGGTCCATCCTCGATTCCGTGGCGACCCGTTTGGATGAGGCGCGCGACATCACGCGCTACATCATCAACCTTCTGATTTTCCTCGGTCTTCTGGGAACGTTCTACGGCCTTGCCACAACCGTGCCCGCGGTGGTGGAGACGATCCGCTCCCTCGCGCCGTCCGAGGGGGAGCAGGGCATCGCCGTGTTCGAGCGGTTGATGAGCGGTCTGGAAAGCCAGCTTGGCGGCATGGGCACGGCGTTTGCCTCATCCCTTCTGGGCCTTGCCGGATCGCTGGTCGTGGGGATGCTTGAGCTGTTCGCGGGCCACGGGCAGAACCGGTTCTATATGGAGCTGGAAGAGTGGCTTTCCTCGATCACGCGCATCGGCGTGGCAAGCGCCGATGGTGAGGGGGAGGCCGAGGGCGGCGTGGCCTATGACCTGGCCGGTCTGGGTGAACTGATGCACCGGGCCGAGGAACGCCGGGTCGAGGATGGCGCCCGCATGGCTGAGCTGATCGGCAGCATTTCCGCCCTGGCGCGCAATCTGGAGGGGGGGCACAACACATCCGACCCCACCCTGACTCGCATCGCCGACGGGCAGGATCGCCTGATCGCCCTGATGGAGGCCCGTGACGCGGAGTCCGGCGCACTGGACGACGAAACCCGGATGCGGCTCAAGAATATCGACGTGCAATTGCTGCGTCTGCTGGAGGAACTGTCCGCCGGGCGGCAGGACAGCATCACCGAGATCCGTGCCGAGATCGCGACCCTTACCGCCGCGCTCAGGGGCGACTGATGGCGTTGCGACGGCGATCCGGCGCGGGGTTCACCGCCAATATCTGGCCTGGATTCGTCGATGCGATGACGGCGCTTCTGCTGGTGCTGATGTTCGTGCTGACGATTTTCATGGTTATGCAGTTCGTGCTCCAGGAAACGATCAACGGGCAGGATCGCAGGCTTGAGGAACTCGGCTCCGAACTGGCCACCCTGGCCGAGGCATTGGGGCTGGAACAGCAACGGTCCGATCAGCTCGAAACCAATGTCGCCGATCTGGCCGGATCGTTGAGCGAGAGCGAAGCAATCTCCGAGACGCGCCGCCTGACCATCGCGGCGCTGGAGGCGGACATCGCCGACGCCACCACACGCATTGCCAGCTTTGAATCGCAGGTTGCCTCGTTGCTGGCCCGCAACTCCGATCTGGACACGGCCCTTGCTGCCGCCCGCGACGAAAGCGCCGAGCGCGCGGAACAGCTTGCCGCCACGACGGATGAGCTGACCGCCACGACCCAGGAGGTCGCCCGACTGCGCGATGCGAACGCGGAAGTCATCTCCCGCGCGGAAGCCCTGCAACTTGCCCTAGCCCAGGCCCGGGAGGAGATCGACGAAAAGACCGAAGCCGCCCGTCTGGCCGCCGCACAGCGGGAGGCGCTGGAAACCCTGATCGCCGACTTGCAGAGTGAGGCCGCCGCCCAGCAGGCAACCCTCGCCGATCTGTCCGTGCAACTGGATGCCAGCCGTGCCGAGGGCGACCGACGCGCCAGCCGCATCACCGAACTGGCCGCCGCCCTGCAGGACACCACGCAGGAGCGGGATGCGCTGAGCGAAGCCGGAACCGCCCTGCGGGCCGAACTCGATACCCTTGAAACCCGCCTGAGCGCCGAGCAACAGGCCCGGTTGGAGGAGCAGGCCGCCATCGCCGCATTGCAGGATCGGCTCGACACCACGCAAACCGCCCTGAGCGAGGAGGAGCGTGCCCGCTTGGAGGAAGCCGCCGCTGTCGAACGCCTCCGAACCCAACTGGCCGACAATCAGGAAGCGTTGAGCGAAGCAGAGCGTGCAAGCCTGGCCGAGGCCGCCGCGACCGCGGCCCTGCGCGCCCGTCTGGCCGAGGCGGACACCGAACTGTCCGCGATGACCCTCGCCCTCGAACAACAACGGCAGGAGGCGGAGGAGACGCTTACTCTACTCGCCGCCGCTGAATCCGCACGCGCATTGGTCGAAACCGCCCGCGCGGATGAGTTGAGCGAACTAGAACGTCAGCGCGCCCTGTTGGCGCAGGCCAACGCCTTGTTGACCGAACAAAGGTCAGAAACGACCGAGGCCCGTCGTGAGGTCGCCCTGCTCAACCAGCAAGCGGCCGCCCTGCGCCAACAGCTTTCCACCCTGCAAGCGTTGCTGGACGAATCCAACGCGCGCGACGCCGAAAACGAGGTCCGCATCGAAGCGTTGGGCAGCCAGTTGAACACTGCCCTCGCACAGGTCGCGGCGGAACAACGCCGCCGCGCCGACGCGCTGGAGGATGAGGCGGAGCAATTGCGCCAGTATCGTTCGGAGTTCTTCGGCCGGATGCGGGAGCTTTTGGGCAATCAGGAGGGGGTACGCGTGGTCGGGGACCGCTTCGTGTTCTCCTCCGAGGTGCTGTTCGAACCCGGCTCCGCTTCCCTGGGTTTCGACGGACGCAAACAGATCACCGACGTGGCTCGCGTTATCCAGAGCATCGCGGGCGAAATACCCGAGGATATCGATTGGATCCTGCAAGTGAACGGTCACACCGACCGCATTCCGGTCGGCACCACGTCCGAATACGCCGACAATTGGGAGTTGAGCCAGGCCCGCGCCCTGTCGGTCGTGCGCTATCTGTCCGAGGTCGAAGGCATCCCCTCCGACCGTCTGGCCGCCGCCGGATATGGCGAATATCAGCCCGTGGACGACGGAACCAGCTTCGAGGCCCTCGCCCGCAACCGGCGGATCGAGTTGAAATTCACCGAGCGCTAGGCGCGGGAGCACAACCACGTACGAAAAAGGGCCAGCGTGTGACGCTGGCCCTTCTCATTTCCGGCGATCAGCCTATTCCGCAGTCAGCAACGGCGGCCTGTCGTTCGACAGCTTCTTGTTGTCATCCGCGATGTCCAGCGTCAGCTTGTCATCCTTGACCGAGACCTTGACCACACCGCCCTTGGCCAGTTTGCCGAACAGCAATTCCTCGGCCAGCGGCTTCTTGATGTGCTCCTGAATGACACGCCCCAGCGGACGCGCGCCCATCCGGTCGTCGTAGCCTTTGTCAGCCAGCCATTCGGCAGCGCCACGGGTCAGTTCGAAGGTCACGTTGCGATCCATCAGCTGCGCTTCGAGTTGCAGCACGAACTTCTCGACCACTTTCAGGATTACCTCTTTCGGTAGGGCACCGAAAGAAATCACCGCGTCCAGACGGTTGCGGAATTCGGGGCTGAACGTCCGCTCGATCGCGGCTGTATCCTCACCCTGACGCCGCTCACGACCGAAGCCCATGGCAGATTTCGCCTGCTCCGCCGCCCCGGCGTTCGAGGTCATGATCAGCACCACGTTGCGGAAATCGACCTGACGCCCGTTGTGGTCGGTCAATTTGCCGTGGTCCATCACCTGAAGCAGGATGTTGAACACATCCGGGTGCGCCTTCTCGATTTCGTCAAGCAGCAGGACACAGTGCGGATCCTGATCGACGCCATCGGTCAGCAGACCGCCCTGATCGAAACCGACATAGCCCGGAGGGGCACCGATCAGGCGCGATACCGCGTGCTTCTCCATGTATTCCGACATGTCGAAACGCAGTAGTTTCACGCCCAGTGTGCTGGCCAACTGGTTTGCAACCTCGGTCTTGCCCACGCCCGTCGGACCCGCGAACAGGTAGTTGCCGATGGGCTTTTCCGGTTCGCGCAGGCCGGCCCGTGCCAGTTTGATCGCCGCGGACAGCGCCTCGATCGCCTCATCCTGACCGAAGACGACACGTTTGAGCGAAGCCTCCAGATCCTTGAGCACGGCACTGTCATCCTTGCTGACGGATTTCGGCGGGATGCGGGCGATCTTGGCCACGACGGCCTCGATCTCCTTGGCGGTGATGGTCTTGCGCCGCTTGCTGTCGGGCAGCAGATGCTGCGCGGCGCCGGCCTCGTCGATCACGTCGATGGCCTTGTCGGGCAACTTGCGATCATGAATATACCGCGCAGCCAGTTCGACGGCGGATTTGATCGCCTCCTGCGTATAGCGGATTTCGTGATGCTCCTCGAAGATCGGCTTGAGCCCCCGCAGAATTTTCACGGTGTCGTCCACCGTCGGTTCCTTCACGTCGATTTTCTGGAACCGGCGGCTCAGCGCGCGATCCTTCTCGAAGTGCTGACGGAATTCCTTGTAGGTCGTCGATCCCATGCAGCGCAGGCCACCGTTCTGCAAGGCAGGCTTCAGCAGGTTGGATGCATCCATCGCGCCGCCAGACGTGGCACCGGCGCCGATCACCGTATGGATCTCGTCTATGAACAGCACCGCATCAGGATGCTCCTCCAATTCCTTCATAACGGCCTTGAGCCGCTCCTCGAAATCGCCGCGATAGCGGGTTCCGGCCAGCAGCGCGCCCATATCGAGCGAATAAATCGTCGCCTCCGACAGGATTTTCGGTGTCTCGCCATCGACGATCTTGCGGGCCAGCCCCTCGGCTATGGCGGTCTTGCCCACGCCCGGATCGCCCACCAGCAGAGGGTTGTTCTTGCGCCGGCGGCACAGCACCTGGATGCAACGCTCGACCTCATCCGCGCGGCCGATCAGCGGATCGACATCGCCCTTGCGAGCCTTCGCGTTCAGATCGACGCAGTATTTTTGCAGCGCGGTTTCTTCCTTGCCGCCCTGCGGATTGCCGGTCTGCTCACCGGTTTCATCGCCCATTTCTTCAGCCCCCAGAACGGGCCGGGTATCGGAATGAGTCGGGTCCTTGGCGACGCCGTGGCTGATATAGTTGACCGCATCATAGCGGGTCATGTCCTGCTCCTGCAGGAAATAGGCCGCATGGCTTTCCCGTTCGGCAAACATGGCGACCAGCACATTTGCGCCTGTCACCTCGGTCCGGCCAGAGCTTTGCACATGAATCGCCGCGCGCTGGATCACACGCTGGAAACCGGTGGTGGGAGCGGCCTCGGATCCCTCGATATCGCTGACCAGGGCATCGAGCTCCTCATCTAGGAAATCGGTCACCGTTGCGCGCAACCGGTCCAGATCGACGGAACATGCGGTCATGACACGTGCGGCATCAGGCTCGTCAATCAAAGCGAGCAGCAGGTGTTCGAGTGTGGCAAGTTCATGTCTGCGTGCATTGGCCAGTGCCAGCGCATTGTGAATTGCGGCTTCGAGAGTGTTGGAGAATGACGGCATACCGCAAATCCTTTCGTCTGCCGTCGCGCGTGATGGCACGACGGACGAGCGCGACGCAGGCGCTCCTTATACATTTCGGCTTCAACGGGTGAGGATCAAGGGGTAAATGCCCGCAATCACCGTAAACTGAGCGATCCGCCCTGCGACCAAGCGCCCCGAACCACTGCCCCGTATCGCAGCCGGAAACACGATATCGGAACTGTGTTCGCATAATTCAAGATGTGCAGCCGCACCGAGACCAGTCCGGCACGCAGCATCCGACCTGTTCAAGATGATCCACGCGAATAGCGTGCGCAGCTAGATCTGCGCACGCTGATCCGAAGGTGACGCACGGCCTGCGGGGCACCCACGGGCCGATTCCCCCCGATCCAAACCGCGTCCGTTTACTCGAACGCGATCAGCAGATCCTTGGCATCGACCTGACTGCCCGCAGGGGCATGGATCGCCGCGATGGTTCCGGCGCGATCCGCGTGGATCGCCGTTTCCATTTTCATCGCCTCGATGGTCAGCAGCATGTCGCCCTCTGCCACTTCCTGCCCGACCGTCACCGCGACGGAAGCGATGACACCGGGCATCGGTGCGGCCACGTGATCGGCATTGCCGAGCTCTGCTTTCGGGCGCTTGGCGACACTCGCCACGGCCTTGCGGTTGGCCACGCGGATCACGCGCGGTTGGCCATTGATCTCAAAAAACACGCGGACGTCACCGTCCTCGTTCGTCTCACCTATGGCTTGCAAGCGGATGATCAGGGTCTTACCCGGGTCCAGTTCGGGCTGGATCTCCTGCCCCGGCTCCATCCCGTAGAAATACACGTTTGTGGGCAGGATGCGCACGGGGCCGTATTCCTGATAACGGCCCATATAGTCCATGAAAACCTTGGGATACATCAGATAGCCGTTCAGATCCTCATCGCCTATTTCCATCTCGTCGAGTTGCGCGGACAGTTCGGCGCGGGTCGCCTCCAGATCGACGGGGGGCAGATGCGCGCCGGGGCGCTCGGTCGAAGCGGTTTCGCCCTTGAGAATCTTCGCCTGCAACTTCTGCGGCCACCCGCCCGGAGGCTGGCCCAGATTGCCACGCATCATGTCAACGACCGAATCAGGGAACGAGACGTCGACATCGGGATCCTCGACCTGCGCACGGGTCAGCCCCTGCGAGACCATCAGCAACGCCATGTCGCCCACCACCTTGGACGAGGGCGTGACCTTCACGATGTCACCGAACATCTGGTTCACATCGGCATAGGTCTGCGCGACCTCGTGCCAGCGTTCCTCCAGCCCCAGCGATCGGGCCTGCGCCTTGAGGTTGGTGAACTGTCCGCCGGGCATCTCATGCAGCCAGACCTCGGACGAACCGGACTTCATCGTCGTCTCGAACGCGGCGTACTGATCGCGCACGTCCTCCCAATATTCCGACACGCGGCGCAATGCGGCGCGGTCCAGCCCGGTGGCCCGGTCGGTATTCTCCAAAGCCTCGACGATCGAACCGAGTGGCGGCTGCGAGGTCAGGCCGGAAAATGCATCCATCGCCACATCGACCGCATCCACGCCCGCCTCTGCCGCGGCCAGAACCGTCGCGCCCGAAATGCCCGACGTGTCATGCGTGTGGAAGTGAATCGGCAGGCCGACCTCCTCCTTCAACGCCTTGACCAGAACGCGGGCGGCGGCGGGTTTCAGCAGGCCAGCCATATCCTTCAGACCCAGCACATGCGCACCCGCATCGCGCAACGCCTTGCCCATCTCGACATAATATTTCAGGTCGTATTTCGCGCGATCCGCATCGAGGATGTCGCCGGTATAGCAGATCGTCCCCTCACAAACCTTGCCGCTCTCGATCACCGCATCCATCGCGATGCGCATGTTCTCTACCCAATTGAGGCTGTCGAAGACGCGGAACACGTCCACACCGGATTCCGCCGCCTGCGCGACGAAGCTTTGCACAACGTTATCGGGATAATTGGTGTAGCCGACACCGTTCGAGGCGCGCAGCAGCATCTGAGTCATGATATTGGGCATCCGCGCCCGGATGTCGCGCAGGCGCTGCCACGGGCATTCCTGCAGGAAACGATACGCCACGTCGAAGGTCGCACCGCCCCAGCACTCGACCGAGAACAGGCCCGACAGCTCATGCGCATAGGTCGGCGCGATGGCGATCATGTCGTCGCTGCGCATCCGCGTGGCCAGCAGGGACTGGTGCCCGTCGCGCATCGTGGTGTCGGTAATCAGCAGTTGTGGCTGGTCCAGCATCCAGTCGGCGAGGCCGCTGGCACCCTTCGCCTCCAGAATCTGCCTGGTTCCGGCGGGCGGTGCATCGACCGGCTGGCGCGGCGCACTGGGCAGCTTGGCATGGGCGGGCGGCCTTGGCCGGCCCTCCACGTCCGGGTGACCATTGACGGTGATGTCCGCCAAATAGGTCAGGATCTTCGTCGCGCGGTCCTGCCGCTTCTTGAACTCGAACAGCTCGGGCGTGTTGTCGATGAAGGTCGTGGTGTAGGTATTGTTAAGGAATGTCGGATGCTTGAGCAGGTTTTCGACGAAGGCGATGTTTGTCGCCACGCCGCGAATCCGAAACTCACGCAGGGACCGGTCCATCCGGGCGATCGCAGCCTCGGGCGTGGGGGCCCATGCCGTCACCTTGACCAACAGCGAATCGTAAAAGCGGGTAATGACCGCCCCCGCATAGGCCGTGCCGCCATCCAGTCGGATGCCCATCCCGGTCGCAGTGCGGTAGGCGCTGATGCGCCCGTAATCGGGGATGAAGTTGTTCTGCGGATCCTCGGTCGTGATCCGGCATTGCAGGGCGTGGCCATCCAGCTTGACGTCGTACTGGCTGGCGCAGCCGGTCGCCTCGGTCAGGGTCTTGCCCTCGGCGATCAGGATTTGCGCGCGCACGATGTCGATGCCGGTCACCTCCTCGGTCACGGTATGCTCGACCTGAACGCGGGGGTTCACCTCGATGAAATAGAATTCGCCCGAATCCATATCCATCAGGAACTCGACGGTGCCCGCGCATTCGTAGTTCACATGCGCACAGATCTTGCGGCCCAACTCGCAAATACGCTCCCGCTGCGTGTCCGAGAGGTAGGGCGCGGGCGCGCGTTCCACCACCTTCTGATTGCGCCGCTGGACGGAGCAATCACGCTCGTACAGGTGATAGATGTTGCCCTGGCTGTCGCCCAGGATCTGCACCTCGACGTGGCGAGCATTGCGCACCAGCTTTTCCAGATACCCCTCACCATTGCCGAAGGCCGCCTCGGCCTCGCGCCGCCCGGACAGGACCATCTCCTCCAGCTCGTCCGGGCCCATGATCGGGCGCATACCGCGACCACCGCCGCCCCAGCTGGCCTTGAGCATGAAGGGATAGCCGACCTCATCGGCCATGCGGCGGACCTCATCCATGTCGTCGGGCAGAACCTCCGTCGCGGGGACAACCGGCACGCCAGCCTCCATCGCGACCCGGCGGGCCGAGGCCTTGTCACCCAGCTCACGCATCGTCTGCGCCTTGGGCCCGATGAAGGTGAGGCCGTTTGCGGCGCAGGCGTCCACGAATTCGGGGTTTTCCGACAGCAGCCCGTAACCGGGATGGATCGCGTCCGCGCCCGACAGCTTCGCCACGCGGATGATCTCGTCGATGCTCAGATAGGCGGCGACGGGGCCCAGCCCCTCACCAATGCGATAGGCCTCATCCGCCTTGAACCGGTGCAGGCCCAGCTTGTCCTCCTCCGCGAAGACCGCGACGGTTTTCTTGCCCATCTCATTGGCCGCACGCATGATGCGGATCGCGATTTCACCGCGGTTGGCGATGAGGATTTTCTTGAAGTCAGGCATGGACGGCTCCCGGTTGAGGGTCACGATCTCGAAGTGTTAGCAATCGCACAATAATCTAATAACTGCTTATAACGCCGAAGATATGGGCCTGTCTCCCCCTGTTCGCCGGATCGCTACCGCAAATGCGAACAAGGCAGGATGCGGCCCGCACGACTAGTGCTTTGCGAGGGGCAAACTATGTTGAACGGGACATCCGATCGCAATCATAACCCCGGGGGGATCCCATGCATCTACAAGGCAAGACCGCCATCATCACAGGCGCGTCGCGCGGCATAGGAGAGGCGACGGCCCGTCTGTTCGCCGAACAGGGTGCCAACGTCGTACTGACCGCACGATCCAGCGATGCGATCACAACGATCGTGGAGGAGCTTCGCGCAGCCGGCGGCAAGGCCATCGCCGTGGCCTGCGACGTTTCCGACTATACCCAGATGGCTGAGGTCGTGACCGCCGCCACCGCCGAATTCGGGCGGCTCGACATCCTCGTCAACAATGCCGGCGTGATCGAGCCGATCAGCACCATCGCAGACAGCGATCCGGCCGCGTGGGCGCAGGCGTTCGGGATCAACTCGGTCGGGGCCTACCACGCCATTCGCGCCGTCCTGCCGGTAATGGCAAAGGGCGGGACGATCGTGAACATATCATCAGGGGCCGCGACCTCCGCGCTTGAAGGCTGGTCGCATTATTGCGCATCCAAGGCCGCGGCAAAGATGCTGACCGCCTGCGTCCAGATCGAGGAAGGCCACCGTCTGACCTGTATCGGCCTCAGCCCCGGCACCGTCGCCACGCAGATGCAGCGCGAAATCAGCGCCTCTGGCATCAATGCGGTGTCCCAGCTGGATTGGGAGGATCACGTTCCCCCGCAATGGCCTGCCGCCGCAATCGCATGGCTGTGCGGACCCGAAGGCGCGCAATACGCGGGTGAGGATGTCAGCCTGCGCGACCCGGCCATACGCCGCCGGGTCGGCCTGATCGACTAGGTCAATACGCCGCCGCCCGCTCCAGCGCCCTGCGGAATGCGGGGCGGGCGCGGCACCGCTTGCCGTAGGCATCGACGATTTCGCTGCCGGTTTCGAACTTCGCGGATTTGGCCCATGACAGGCAATGGGCCAGGATCACGTCCGGCACGGCGAACGCGTCGCCCGCCAGATACGGCCCCTGCCCCAGCCGGGTCTCCACCCGTTCCATGGCGCGGATAAACTCGAACCGCGCGGTGTCCTTGACGCCCTTGATCCGCAACTCCTCAGGCAGGGCGAAGCTGTGCTTCGCCGCGATCCACAGCGCGCCGTCCACCTCGTCGCAGATAAATTGCGTGTGTCCGTCCTGCGTCGCACGGGCGATGGTTCCGGCGGGGGCGGTCAGCTTGCCCTCCCGGTCCGCCAGAAACTGGCAGATGGCAACGGAATCGGTCAGCACGACATCGTCCACGCGCAGCGCGGGCACCTTGCCGCTGGGGTTCACGGCGCAAATCTCGGGCGCGTGGGGGCGGGCGGGCACCAGATCGTAGTCCAGCTCCAGCTCCTCCAACATCCACATCACGCGCATGGCGCGGCTTTGCGGGTATCCGATCAGGGTCAGGGTCATGGCGGGGTCCTTTAATTGCGAGGGCGCATCATGGCGATGCGAATCAGGGCACGTTCCAGCATCGCCTCCTGCGGTGTGCGGCTGGAGGAGCGAAGCATCAGGTCGGCATCGGTCAGTGTCGTCAGGGCGCGTTCCAGGCGGGGCGTTCCCCACGCCCGCACCTGCGCGGCCATCGCATCACGTCGCGGGCCAAAAACGGGCGGGCGCAGCCGGCCCAGTGCGTCCTCGGGCCGTCCGCCCATACATGCCGCCGCGTGTAATTGGCGGAAATGCCGTGTCATACCGATGCACAAAGTAGTGGGATTGGTGCCCTGCGCGGTCAATCGCATCATCGCAGGGCCGATCCGCGGCACGGCCCCGTTCGCGACGGCGGCGACCAGATCGTCCACGGCGGCGTCCGTGCTTTGCGGTGCCAGCTGGGCGATCTCCTCCACACTCAACGGGCGCGCATCACCGCGTTTGTAGAGCGAGAGTTTTTCCAGAAGCTGGGCGAAGTCCCCCTCGGGCATTCCGCGCCCCCGCGCGGTCAGATCGGCCAGCGCATCGGATGAGGGGTTGAGATCGACCCTCGCGATGGCTGCCTCGATTTCCGCGCGGCCCGGCGGATCGGAATAGACGGCGAGGGACAGCGCATTTCGAGCGCCCTCGAACAACTTTCGCAAGGCGGATCGCGCGGTCAATTGTCCGGCAGTAAAGATCAGGAACCCGTCGCCCTCGCGCCAATCCTCCAGCACCGGGGTGATGCCCTTGGCCAGACCATCGGTCGCGTCCTCCACCACCACGGCGCGCGGCCCGGGAAAGAAGCTCTGCGCCTTCATGGCGTCGCTCAACTTCGCAGGGTCGGAGCGTAGGTCGGCGCCGGTCAGACGTTCCAGCCGCATGTCCTCGGCCCCGTTCGGCCCGACGACCGCCAAGGTCAGCGCCCGCCGCCGCTGGGCGATACGTTCCGCATCCGGGCCATGGATCAGAATGCCGCTCCGCGTCAGATCGGGCCGCGCGAGGAAGGCGGCGGCGTCACGCGGCGCCAGCTTCATTGGGACAGCTGTTCCGATGCGATCAGCACACGATCCGCGATTTGTTCAGCCAGATACTGGGCCAATCGCCGCCCGGCATCCTGCTCCGCCGCGCGGGCTGCCACGTCGGAGGCATTGGGCGGAGCGGGCGGAACCGAGGACGGCGCGTTATAGCTGGCATCGCCCGAAACCTCATCCAGCAGGATCGGTTCGGCGACCCCGCTTCTGCGCAAGGCGATCAAGGCGACGCCGCTCAGATTATAGCGCGACACATCGTTGCCCTGCCGGATCGCCAGCGCCTCCGCCTCCGTCACCAGCGTGACGGAGAGTGTCAGCGGCGCATCCGCAGCCGGGCGCCCGAAGCGTTGCAGCAGCCGCTCACGCAGGAAATAGCCGTCCCGCCCGTCGATAGCCGTCACCCGGACCTGACCCCGCAATTGTGCCGCCGCCCCGTCGGAGCCGTAGAGCGGTTCGAACCCGCATCCCGCCAGTGGCACCAGCAATGGGCTCAACAACAACGCCGACAGTATCTGTCGCCTATGCAACGACATTCACGATCCTCCCCGGTACGACGATCAGCTTACGCGGGGCACCGCCATTCAGCGCCTTGACGACGGCGGGATCGGCCAGTGCCAGCGCCTCGATCGTGGCCTTGTCTGCGTCCTTCGCGACGGTGATCTCCGAGCGTTTCTTGCCGTTGATCTGGATCGGCATCAGCACCGTATCCTCGACCAGATAGGTCTCGTCCGCCACGGGCCAGGGGGCGTGCAGCACCATCCCCTCGCCCCCCAGCGTCGCCCACATTTCCTCGGCCAGATGCGGCGTCATTGGCTGCATCAGACGGGCGAGCGTCATCAGGGCGTCGCGCTTGGCACGCGCCACGTCGGCACTGCCCTTCGCCTTCGCGATGGCGTTGGTCAACTCATAGAGCTTGGCCACCCCCTTGTTGAAGGCGAACCCCTCGATCGCGGCGGTCAGATCCGCAATCGTCCGGTGCAGCACCCGACGCAGCGCAATCGCATCCGGCCCGTCGGGCGTGTCGAGCGCGGGGGGCGTGTCGAGCGCGGGGGGCGTGTCCTCCAACTCCACCACCAGACGCCAGACCCGTTGCAAGTGCTTCCAGGCCGCGTCCGCACCGGCGGCGGTCCATTCCACGTCCCTCTCAGGCGGGCTGTCGGACATCACGAACCAGCGGGCGGTGTCGGCACCGTACTGGTCGATAATGTCGAGCGGATTGACCGTGTTCTTCTTGGATTTCGACATCTTGATGACCGGGCCGACGATCACAGGATTGTCAGTCCCGACTTCAAATCGTCTGCCATCCCGAACCTCAACATCTTCCGGATATATGTATCTCGACCGGCGCACAGCGATTTCGTCAGGAAGTCCCTCAAGGCCCAATTGGTTGCGATCCGCTGGGCCGGTATCAACTTGATAGGTCTCATGCGTGACCATGCCCTGCGTGAACAGCGCATCGAACGGTTCGTTGGCCGAGGCAGGCAGGTGCCCGGTCTTTTCCATCGCGCGGGCGAAGAAGCGCGAATACAGCAGATGCAGGATCGCGTGTTCCACCCCGCCGATATACTGATCCACGTTCATCCAGTATTTCGCGGCATCCACATCCGTCGGCGTGTCAGCGTTCGGAGAGGTGAAGCGCGCATAATACCAGGACGAATCGACGAAGGTGTCCATCGTGTCCGTCTCACGCTTCGCCGCGGCCCCGCATTTCGGGCAAGCCGTATCGCGCCAGGTCGGGTGCCAGTCCAGCGGATTGCCCGGACGGTCGAAGGTCACATCCTTGGGCAGTTCGACCGGCAGGTTCTCCTTCGCCTCGGGCACCACGCCGCAGGTGTCGCAATGCACCACCGGGATCGGGCAGCCCCAGTAGCGCTGGCGGCTCAACCCCCAGTCGCGAAGGCGGAATTTCGTGACGCCGTGGCCCACGCCCTGCGCCTCGCAAAAATCTATGGCCTGCACGATCGCGTCCTCGCCGGTCATGGTTCCGGCCGCTCCCAAGGGACGGACATAGCGGACGGCATCCGTCTTGAACGGCACGAAGGCGGTGTTCTCCACCGGTTCGCCCCCTTCGGCGGGCAGGAACACATCATGGACCGGCAATTCGTATTTCCGCGCGAAGTCCAGATCACGCTGGTCATGCGCCGGGCAGCCGAAGATCGCGCCGGTGCCGTAATCCATCAGCACGAAATTCGCGATCCAGACCGGCAGGTGCCAGTCGGGGTCCAGCGGGTGTGCCACGGTCAGGCCGGTATCCATGCCGCGCTTTTCCGCCTTCTCCAGCGCCTCCTCCGAGGTGCCGGTGCGCCGGCAGTCCTCATTGAACGCCTTGATGTCGTCGCGCTGCTGCTCCAGCGCCTTTGCCAGCGGATGATCGGGGGAGATCGCGGCAAAGCTGGCGCCCATCAACGTGTCGGGCCGGGTGGTGTACACCTCCAGCGCCTCGAAACCGTCCAGCCCCGAGGAAAACTCGAATTCGAGTTGCAGGCCGCGCGACTTGCCGATCCAGTTCGACTGCATCAGGCGGACTTTCTCGGGCCACTTCTCCAGCCCGTCCAGCCCGGCCAGCAGTTCATCCGCCATGTCCGAGATCTTGAAGAACCACTGCGTCAGTTCCTTGCGCTCGACCACCGCGCCCGATCGCCAGCCCCGGCCATCCTCGACCTGTTCGTTGGCCAGAACGGTCATGTCCACCGGATCCCAGTTGACCATGGCGTTCTTGCGCGTGATCAGTCCGGCATCCAGCATGTCGATGAACAGCGCCTGCTGCTGGCCGTAATAGTCCGGGTCACAGGTGGCGAATTCGCGGGACCAGTCCAGGCTGAAGCCCAGCCTGGCGAACTGGGCACGCATCGCGTCGATGTTCTCATAGGTCCAGTCGCCCGGATGCACCCCACGTTCCATCGCGGCATTTTCCGCCGGCAGACCGAATGCGTCCCATCCCATCGGATGCAGCACAGAATGCCCCGTGGCCCGCTTGTAGCGCGCAACCACGTCGCCCATGGTGTAGTTGCGCACATGGCCCATGTGCAGCTTTCCCGAAGGGTACGGGAACATTTCCAGGACGTAGTATTTGGGCCGGTCCGGATCGGCGACCGCCTCGAACGCGCGGGCATCATCCCAGGCCTTCTGCCATTTCGGCTCGGCCACGCGGGCATTGTAACGGGACATTGCATTCTCTCATATAGACGGCGCGCGGCACCTATATGCCGCACGCACGCATAGGGTCAGTCTGTGATCGCGCCCTCACGGCGCAACTGGCGCGCGCGCAGCAGGATTGCATCCTCGATCTGGCGCACCGTCTCATCCGCGACGGGGGCATCCACCCAGGATCCGTTCGACTGCACCTGCCGGTACAGCGCCAACCGCAGCGAGTTCACCGCAAGCGCGTCCGAATCGATCACCGCCGTGGCGCGGAACCGTTCTGTCGTGACACCGGCTGGGCTGCCCCAATCGGTGGTGATGACACCGCCGAACGGGTCGGTGGACACCAGCGGCAGGAAATCCAGCGTGTCGAGCGAAGCCCGCCACAGGTATTGATTGACGTTCAGCGCCGGTCCGCGATTCTGGAACAGTTCGCCCGACAACAGTCGGTTGATGCTGATTCCCTCCGGTTCCGTGATCTGGTCACGCTCGGGTTGGAAGTCTCGATCCCCGCACGAGGCGAGGACGCCCATTGCCATGGTAACGCTTATAAACAGTTTCGCTGACATCGGTCCGCGCAGCCTCCGTATATACAGGTCCTGTTCCTCATATCGGCGCGACCGCCTAGCGACAAGGCTTTTGGGGCCTCAGACACCGATGCACGGGTCGATGCGCGGGCCGATCCGGGGCAATGTGCCGATTGGCGGACTGTGGCATCGGCGCATCAGAAAGATCCATTAGCGAATTGTTCGCTCGAAAGGTTTTGACGAGTCGGGGGGTTTTGGTGAGGTTCTCCTCATCCGGCTCACAGGGGTGTGAGTGTCGGGAACATTCAAACCATGAGGGACTTCCCATGAAAAACGTGCTCTTCGCCTCCACGGCACTTGTAGCATTTGGCTTCGCGGGCGCCGCGTTCGCCGAAGCACACTCTTCCACTTCCATCACCCTGTCCGGCATGGGCGAGATCGGTATCACTTCGACCGACAACGACTCCGGCGGCGCCAATACCGATGGTGAGCTGGAGCTTCACAACGACGTTGACCTGCGTTGGGCCCTGGTCGGCATGACCGACGGTGGCATCTCCTTCGGCGCCAACATCGACTGGGACGAAGCACCCAATGAAGAAGACGCCTCGGTCTTCATCTCCGGCTCCTTCGGTACGATCACTGTCGGCGACACCGACAGCGCTTACGAGAGTGCGATGATCGAAATCGCAACGGGCGGCATCGTCGACGAAGCAGCGTTCTACGAGAGCGAGTACGATGAATTCACCGGCGCGGGCGATAGCGAAGGGCAAACCGGCCGCTACGACATCGCATTCGGTGGCACCACGCTGTCCCTGTCCTACGAGAACGGAAACGACACCGGCGTAGCTGCGACGACTGATGATGAAGTCTATGGCATCGGTGCCAGCTTCACCTTCGGTACGGTTGACCTGGGCCTCGGCTATATTACGCAAGACGATGACGAAATCGCTGGTATTTCCGCAGGCTTCGACCTGGGCCAGGCAGGTCTCGTGATCGCGTATCAGGACGGCGAAATTGACGGCTTCGATGCTCAGAATATCCAGGGCTCCGTGACTGTTGATTTCGGTGGTGGCACCCTCGGAGCGAACTACGTCGTGTCTGAAGAAGACGATGCCGTCGGCACCAACGATCAGACCGCATACGGCCTGTTCTACAACTACTCCCTCGGCGGTGGTGCGACCTTCACCGCAGCTGCTGGTTACGAAGAGCTCGAAGATTCGGCTGGTGTAACCACCGAAGACACCCGCTTCGGCGCTGGTATCAGCATGGCATTCTGATCCTTCCGATCAGAAACTGTTTGGGAAGAGCGGGCCATTGGTCCGCTCTTTTCTTTTGTGCGAACCCTCCCCATAACGCTGCACAGGTTCACAACCCAGCGAAGGATGGAGGCGCATATGTCACTCAGCGAGATCCGCACCCGAATCGAGGACGCTTGCCAGAACGCGCAGCGCGATCCGGCCTCCGTCTCGCTCATCGCAGTGTCGAAGGTACAGCCGAACGACCGCGTTCGCGCCGTGCTGGAACAGGGGCACACCCTATACGGTGAGAACAAGGTGCAGGAGGCGCAGGGCAAATGGCCCGACTTCCGCACGGACTTCCCCGACGCACAGGTCCACCTCATCGGTCCGCTGCAATCGAACAAGGTCCGCCCGGCAATGGAGCTGTTCGACGCCATTCATACGGTGGACCGCGAAAAACTCGCCCGACGCATCGCCGACATGGCACAGCAGCTTGGCCGCTGCCCCGACCTGTTCATTCAGGTCAATACCGGCGAGGAGCCGCAGAAGGCCGGCATCCTGCCCGCCGAAACCGACGCTTTCGTCGAAACCGTGCGGGCAATGGACCTGACCGTCGCCGGTCTGATGTGCATCCCCCCGGTCGAGGAAACCCCCAGCCTGCATTTTGCCCTGCTCGCCAAGCTTGCCGCACGCAACGGGGTCGAAGGCCTCAGCATGGGGATGAGCGCGGATTTCGAGCAGGCCATCGCGTTCGGCGCCACACATGTGCGCGTCGGCTCCGCCATTTTCGGTGAGCGTGATTACGGCTGAACGATCAGGCGGCTTTCGGGTCGCCAGCGTGCCAGAATCCAGCGCAGGTCCACCTCCGCGAAGGCGACGCAGCCTTCGGTGTCGCGGCGCGGCCCTCGCCAGACATGGACGAAGATCGCGGACCCCGCCCCCGGCACCACCGGCGCACTGTTCTGGTCGGTGAACAGCACGATATCGTAAAGCCTGTCCCGCCGCCGCAAACGCTCATGCCCGAACCGGGGCAGCGCATCCTTGCGGAACCGGTTGTAGGCCGGGTCACGCGGGTCGTCGGACCAGATATCGTGACGCGCAGCAGGGGCCAGCGGCAAAACGCTGGCAGGACGGACCACGCGGTCGGCCCGCCACAGGCCCCCGGTCAGGGCGAAGCGCCCGACCGGCGTGCCCCCGTCGCCCTCAACCTTGTCCGCGACGATGCCGCCGCGCCCGATCGCGCAAACGAATTTGCGACCTCCGAAGCGGGCAGATCGGCCCCGCACCACCAAATCACGGCGGCTTGGTTTCACAGCAGATGGCCGCTCTTCGCCGCCTTGGTCGCCAGATAGGCCGCGTTCTGCGGCGTCTCACCCACGCGCAGGGGCACACGCTCCGCAACATGAACGCCGGTTGCCTGCATCATCGCGACCTTGCCGGGGTTATTGGTCAGCAGGCGCACGGCGGAAAAGCCGAGCAACTTGAGAATCTGCGCCCCGATTCGGAAATCCCGCTCGTCATCCTCGAATCCCAGCCTGTGGTTCGCCTCGACCGTATCGAATCCCTGATCCTGCAACGCATAGGCGCGCATCTTGTTGGCCAGCCCGATGCCGCGTCCCTCCTGATTGAGATAGAGCAACACGCCCTGCCCCTCCGCCCCCATCTGGGCGAGTGCTGCGCGAAGCTGTGGCCCGCAATCGCATTTCAGTGAGCCGATGACATCGCCGGTAAAGCAGGCGGAATGCAGTCGTGACAGCACCGGCACTGCGCGGTCCGGCTGTCCGATCTCGATGGCATAGTGTTCCTCCGCCCCGTCGCGCGGACGGAATACGTGCACCCGCCCGGCGGAGGACACCGCCAACGGCACCCGCGCGGCGGAGGTCTCATCGAGGATGACGACATCCGGATCCGGGTCCACCAGTGGTGCGGTGACAAAACCGTGCGCCGCCGCGAACGCCGCATCCCCGGCACCCTCGATCACCAGCGCGGCGGGTAGCAGGAATGCCTGCTTGCACAATGTGACAGCCGTGCGGTGCACATCCGCAGATCCCGTCCGATCGCTGACATACGGTCCCTTCATCGGGTGATCCAGGTCGCTGGCAGGGTCGGCACTGGCGCGCAGCCACGCCAGCGTCACGTCAGACGGCAGCTCGATCCGCGCCAGATCGCCATCATAGGCCCGCGCATTCAAGGTTGATGCCCGTCGCGCGGTCAGGACCAGACGCGCACGCTCCGGCCCCAGCGCCAGCAGCGCTTCGAACCGCTCACGCGTCAGATTCTCCACCGCCGCGACGACGCTGCCACCCACGCAGACCGGAATGCCCAGGCGCAGGTCGTTCCTCGCCCTTGCGATGCGTTCCTGATCCGTGGGGCGCAATGTCATGTCGTCAGCCTCGCTCGCGTGGTTTCACACAATATATAGGCTCTCAACGACAGGATGTGAAACAAATCGCCATCGCGGCACACGGCTGTGTGAGTGTTTGCCACGAACCTTGTTACACGGCCATTGCTGACGCATTTGTGTAGCGACAGACAAGGGAGTGGGACGATGGGCAATCTGAAGAAAATCCTGATGGTCGACGACGATCTGGATCTGCGTGAGGTTCTGGCCGACCAGTTGGTCCTGACCGAGGAGTTCGACGTGTTCGAGGCCGAGACCGGTGGCGACGGGTTGGAGAAGTCGAAGCAGAGCCTTTACGACCTCGTGATCCTGGACGTCGGTCTGCCTGACATGGACGGGCGCGAAGTGTGTCGCCTGATGCGCAAGCAGGGCGTGAAATGCCCCATTCTCATGCTGACCGGCCACATTACCGATGCGGACACGATCCTTGGCCTTGATTCGGGGGCCAATGATTACATCACCAAGCCGTTCAAGTTTCCGGTGCTTCTGGCCCGGATCCGGGCGCAACTGCGCCAGCATGAGCAAAGCGAGGATGCCGTCTTCTCGGTCGGGCAGTACACGTTCAAGCCTTCCGAGAAGGTGCTGATCACCGAGGATGAAAAGAAAATTCGCCTGACGGAGAAGGAAACCAATATCCTCAAGTTCCTGTACCGCGCGAATGACGGCGTGGTCGCACGCGATGTCCTGCTGCACGAAGTCTGGGGCTACAATGCGGCTGTAACGACTCACACGCTTGAGACGCATATCTACCGCCTTCGCCAGAAAATTGAATCCGACCCCAGCAACGCAACCCTGCTGGTTACCGAATCCGGTGGTTACCGCCTGGTGTCTTAACGAGATGTACGAATTTTCGTGCAAAATGTGATTCAAATCTGTTTCAGGTGGCTCTGCGAGTTGAAATACGCATTCCGAAAGACGTATTATAGAGTATCGACCGTCCCCCCCACTTATGACGGTCGTACCCGGCCACTTTATCCCCCCCTCCAAAGTGGCTGAATAAGGGATTGCCGCCTGATCCGCGAAAAACGGATCGGGCGCTTTCTCTTTGAGGACTGTTCCTACTCTTCAGATCTATTTCGGGCCGTGGCGGTGGACTTTCGCCTTGAGGCCATGCCGCCCATCGCGGACACTGCGCACCAATTCCGAATGGAGCGTCCAATGACCACCACGATCTGCACCTGGAACATCAACTCCGTCCGCCTGCGCGCCGATATCGTTCTGCGCCTGCTGGCCGAACAGGCGCCCGACGTGTTGTGTCTGCAGGAAACCAAGAGCCCGGTGGACAAGATCCCGCTGCAGATCTTTGCGGATGCGGGCTACGGACACATCGTGGCCGAGGGGAACAAGGGCTATAACGGCGTTGCCATCCTCTCGCGCTTGCCGCTGGTGGATGCTGGAACCATGGCGTTCTGCGATACCGGTCACGCCCGCCATTGCGCGGCGACCCTGCCCAACGGCCTGACGGTCCATAACTTCTACGTTCCCGCCGGGGGGGATGAGCCTGACCCCGCGACCAATCCGAAATTCGCGCACAAACTGGAATTCCTGGCCAATATGGCCAAGTGGGGCGCTGGCACCTCGCCCGCGAAATCCGTGCTGGTCGGTGATCTGAACATTGCCCCGCGCGCCGATGACGTCTGGTCGCACAAACAGTTGCTCAAGGTCGTGTCCCACACCCCGGTCGAGGTCGAGGCGCTGGAAAAGGCCCGCACCGATGGTGGCTGGATCGACACCACGCGCGCCGACATACCGGAGGGGCCGCTTTATTCGTGGTGGTCCTACCGGTCCAAGGACTGGTCGAACGCGGACAAGGGCCGCCGTCTGGATCACGTCTGGGCCACCGCCGATGCAGGCCATGTGGCAGGCTCCACCCGCATCCTGCGCGATGTGCGCGGGTGGGAGAAACCTTCGGATCACGCGCCGATCATCGCGGGGTTCGCCCCATGATCCGGCTGCACCGCGACGGCACCGTCGCCCGCATCGTGCTGGACGCGCCCGAACGGCGCAACGCCCTGCAGATCAAGGATATGGCCACGCTGACCACGCTGTTGAACGAGGTCGAGGACGATACAACCCTGCGTGTCGCGATCCTGACCGGAACCGGCACGGTCTTTTGCGCCGGGGCCGATCTGGCGGAGCTGGAACAGGGCCTGCGGCCTGACCTGCCCTTGGCCGACCTGTCCGACCGGATCGCCGCTCTGCGCGTTCCTGTCATAGGGGCGTTGAACGGCGGTGTCTTCGGGGCCGGGCTGGATCTGGCGCTGGCCTGCGATCTGCGGCTGGGAGTGAACGGCATGGTCGCGCAGGTTCCGGCCGCCGCCATCGGCGTGCACTATCCCGGCCCGGCGCTGGCGCGCGCCCGCGCGGCACTGGGACCAACCATCGCCAGCCGCCTGTTCCTGACGGCGGAGCGTCTGTCCGATACGCAGTGCCGCGATACCGAACTGGTCAGCGCCCTGTACGATCCCGCCATGTTGAGCGATGAGGCATTGAGGCTCGCCACCCGGATCGCCGGTCTTGCCCCCCTCGCGGTGGAGGGGATGAAACGCGCGCTGGTTCAGGCCGACGCCTCCGATGCCCGGGTCACGGACTGCTTTTCCAGTGCCGATCATGCGGAGGCGCTGAGCGCCCGCCGCGAAAAACGCAAACCTGTGTTCAGGCGCGCCTGACGGGTCGCGCCGCTATCGTCTGATCTGTTCGGGGATTAGTCCCTTGGGGAAGAAGCGCAGCGTCACCAGCAGAACCAGCCCCATGATGAGCAATCGCATATGGGGCGCGTTGTCCATCAGATGCGCGCGCAGCGCGCTGTCCCCCGCCATGCCCGAGGTGATGAACTCCATCGCCTGCGGTCCCCATGCCTCCGCCTGTGTCCAGGTGAACCAGATCAGGAACCCGCCCAGCACCGCCCCCCAGTTGTTGCCGGACCCGCCGACGATCACCATCACCCAGATCAGGAAGGTAAAGCGCAGCGGATTATACGTACCTGGCGAGAACAGCCCGTCCATCGTCACCAGCATCGCCCCGGCGATCCCCACCACGGCGGAGCCTAGGACGAAGATCTGCCGGTGCCGCGCCACCACGTCCTTGCCCATCGCCTCCGCCGCGTCGCGGTTGTCGCGGATTGCACGCATCATTCGGCCCCACGGTGACTTCAGCGCCCGTTCGCTCAACCACATCAGGATCGCCAGCACGATGACGAACAGGATGGTGTAGGAGCCGCGGACGAACACGATGGATGCATCTATGGGCATCATCCCCAGATCCGCCGCGAATGCGACGAACCAGTCCGAGGCCTGCAAATCGATCGCGCTGGGAACCGGGCTGTCCAGGCCCGCGACATTCTTGACGCCCCGCGCCAGCCAATCCTCATTCTTCAGCACGGCCAGCACGATCTCGGATATGCCGAGCGTCGCGATGGCCAGATAGTCGGAGCGCAGCCCCAGCGCGATCCGCGAAATCAGCCACGCAGCCCCGCCCGCGAACAATCCACCGACCAGCCAGCTGAGGATGATGGGTAGTCCGACACCACCGATATTTCCGTACACCGTGGGATCCTGCGCCTCGATGGCGTCCACCGCCGGGTCGAAGAATTGCCGGGTTACGAAATACCCCAGCACCAGCAACAGCACCGTCAACACACCGCGCCCGCGTCTGGGCAGGTGTTTGCGCACCCAGCCGACCGCCGCAACCGTCACCACGATCGACAGCAAGGCGGACACCAGCCCGGCGCCGCCCACGGCCCATGCCTCACCCCGCACAGGCTCACTGACCAGCACCGCCGCCACGCCGCCCAGCGCCGCGAAGCCCATGATGCCGACGTTGAACAGACCGCCATAGCCCCACTGCATGTTCACGCCCAACGCCATGATGCCGGAGATCAGGCACATGTTCAGCACCGACAGCGCCAGTGGCCAGCTTTGCACGAAGCCCAGCGCCAGCAAGGCCGCGAACATCAACGCATAGAGTGACAGGATACGCACGGGCTGGCTCATATCACTTTCCCCTTGAACAGTCCGGTCGGTCTGATCAGCAGCACCACGACCAGAATGACGAAGCTGACGGCGAACTTGTAATCCGTGCTCAGCAACTGGATCAGGCCCTCAGGCTCCCACCACGGGATCAGATAATCGAGCACCCGCTTGTAGGCATATGTCACCGTCACCTCGGAAAAGGCGATGATGAAACCCCCGGCGATGGCCCCCACGGGATTGCCGATACCACCCACGATGGCCGCAGCGAACATCGGCAGCAACAGCTGGAAATAGGTGAACGGCTTGAACGACTTGTCCAGACCATAGAGCGTGCCTGCGATCGTCGCCAAACTGGCGGCGATCACCCATGTCCAGAACACAACCTTCTTGGGGTCGATCCCGGACAGCAGCGCCAGATCCTCATTGTCGGAATAGGCCCGCATCGCCTTGCCCGTGCGCGACCGGTTCAAAAACAGGAACAGCGCGATCACCACGATCACCGCAACCACCAGGGTCAGAACCTGCGTGGACCGCAGAGCCAACCCCTCGTCCAGACCGCTCCACGCCTCGAAATCGCGCGCCCGGATCACGAACCGTGCACCGTCCGCGAACCTCTGATCGTCCGGACCGATCAGCAGGCGCGTCAATCCGTTCAGCACGAACATCACCCCAACCGACACGATGACGAAGATCACCGGGGCGGAGCGTTTTTCGCGGTAGAAGCTATAGACCGCCCTGTCCATCAGCAGCGAAATCGCCACCGCCGCGACAATCCCCACAGGCAGCGCCAGCAGAGCCGTGGGCAACACGCCGAGGCTGACGCCCATCGACTGCAACCACCACGTGAACAGGACCGTGGCCGCCGTGCCGAACGCCATCAGATCGCCATGTGCGAAGTTCGAAAACCGCAGCACCGCGTAGATCAGCGTCACCCCCAGCGCCCCCAGCGCCAATTGCGCGCCATAGGCCAGACCGGGGATGATCACGAAATTCGCGAACAGCACGATACCGTTGAGGATGTCTATCATGTCAAAGGCTCCGTTGCCGGTGGGCGCAGCATGTCGTTGGGATGTGATCGCGGCGGGTCATGCGGTTTCCTCGACGATCCAGTCGCATATGCCGCGTCCGCGGGAATTCGCCGGGGCCAGATCGGGCGTATCCGCGTCGGCATCGTGTCTGGCGAAATAGGCATTGCCGCCGACGAAGACGCTCAGGCCGCCGCCCCGCTGGTTCATCCGCAGATAGGCGCGGTCGAACCTGCTGCGCGTGATCAGAACGAAATCGACAAGCGGTTGAACCGTGCAATCCTGCGCCACACACCACTGCGTGAACCGGCAGGACATGCGGGGCGCCGCCTCGGCCGGCAGGCGCGTGTTCTGGCTTATGCGCTGAACATTCCACCACACGATTCCACCAATTCCTGCACAAAACACGGTGAGGAAGATCGCAAAGCTGAGATTTTCCCTGCTCACCCTCAGCCCCCCAGAAAGGTGCGGCGAACCTCGGGATTGGCCAACAGGGCCTCACCGGTATCGGTCCACGCATTGCGCCCCTGCACCAGCACATACCCCTTGTCCGCGATGTTCAGCGCCTGTCGTGCATTCTGTTCGACCATCAGGATGGCGATGCCGGTGCGCGCGACCTCGATGATGCGGTCGAACAATTCGTCCATCACGATGGGACTGACGCCGGCCGTCGGCTCATCGAGCATCAGAAGTTTCGGCTCCGTCATCAGCGCGCGGCCCACCGCGACCTGCTGGCGCTGCCCGCCCGACAGCTCTCCCGCCGGTTGGCGGCGTTTCTCGCGCAGGATCGGGAACAGGTCGAACACCTGCTCCATCGTGCCGGTAAAATCGTCATGGCGCAGATAGGCCCCCATTTCGAGGTTCTCCTGCACGCTCATCGAGGTGAAGACATTCGCGGTCTGCGGCACGAAGCCCATGCCCATCGCCACCCGTTCTTGCGGGCTGAGTCTGGTGATGTCCTGCCCATCCAGCGTCACCGTCCCCTCACGCAGCGGCAGCATCCCGAACACGGCCTTCATCGCCGTGGATTTGCCCGCGCCGTTCGGCCCGACGATGACCGCGATCTGCCCGCGATCAACGTTGATCTCACACGAATGCAGAATGTCCGTCGCGCCGTAGCCGCCCGTCATGTCGCGTGCCGACAGGAAACTCATGGCCTGTCCCCTTCGCTGTAGAACCATATTCCGCTCGCCGCAGCGCGCCCCCAGGGCAGGCACGGCGCAGTCAGCGCATTCTGTGCCTTTCGGCGGGCGATCGGAACGATATTCACGCGATTACCTTGTTTTTCAGACCGGTGCCCAGATAGGCCTCGATCACTCTCTCATCGGCCTTGACCGAGGCGACGTCGCCCTTGGCCAGCACGCGCCCCTCCGCCATTACGATCACCGGATCGCACAGGCGAGAGATAAAATCCATGTCGTGCTCAATCATGCAGAACGTATAGCCGCGTTCCCGGTTAAGCCGTTGAATCGCATCACCAATCGTATGGAGGAGCGTGCGATTGACGCCTGCGCCGACCTCATCCAGAAAGACGATCTTGGCGTCCACCATCATGGTGCGCCCCAGTTCCAGCAGCTTTTTCTGACCGCCAGACAGGTTTCCTGCCAGTTCATCCGCGACGTGGCTGATCTCAAGGAAATCAATGACATCTTCCGCTTTTTCGCGGATCGCACGTTCCTGCGCACGAACCTCACCGGGGCGGAACCACGCGTCCAGCAGCCTCTCCCCCTTTTGCGCGGGGGGGACCATCATCAGGTTATCGCGCACCGTTAGCGTCGAGAATTCATGGGCAATCTGGAACGTGCGCAACAGCCCACGGTGAAACAGCTCATGCGGGGGCAGCCCCGTGATATCCTCACCATCCAGGAACACCCGGCCCGAGGTCGGCGTGTAGTGGCCCGCCACCACATTGAAAAGAGTGGTTTTTCCCGCGCCATTCGGCCCGATCAGCCCGGTGATGGAGCCTTCTTCGATCTCGATACTGGCTCCGTCCACGGCACGGATACCACCGAAATGCATGTGGAGGTCTTCGACCCGGATCATGTGCGCACTCCGATTTCAACAAAGAGGCCCGGAGTTTCCTCCGGGCCATTTTCACAGGGAACTCAGGACGGTATCAGCGCACGCCCAAAGTCTGGAACGCGCCATCGATGACTTCGAGTTCGCGGTAGGAGCCTGCCGCCTCACCCGGTCCGATCAGTTCGACACCGGTCGCACCGACGAAATCGATCTCACCCCCATTTGCGAGGATCTCCAGTGCCTTGGCCAATTCACCCGGTCCGATCGGCTCACCCGGCGCATTGGCGACGTTGAGGATATTCGCCTGAATATCACCGCGATCGAGCGACCCTGCCGCCTGTGCGGCGAGGATGATCAGCGATGCGGCATCATAGCTTTCACCCCGGTAGGGGCCGTCCCCGGTGATGTTGTCCTCCCGTGCCATCGTCTCGAAGACCGCGAAGCCCTCACTGTCCGATCCCGGCGCGGTGCCGAACGTGCCCTCGATATCCGGGCCGAACGCCTCGGTCAGGCTTTCCCCGATCATGCCGTCGCCAAGGATGAATGTGTCGAACGCTCCAGTATCGACGGAGGATTGGATGATCCCGCGACCGCCCTGATCGACATAGCCCAAAACGGCCAGCGCATCGGCGCCGACAGCGGCCAGAGCACCGACTTCGGCAGAATAGTCGCCCTTGCCGTCCTCATGCGCGGCGACAATCTCAACCGTGCCGCCAGCCGCTTCGAATGCGGCCTGGAACGCATCGGCCAGGCCCAAGCCGTAATCGTTGTTGGTATAGGTGATTGCGACGGAATCGATCCCACGCTCGGTCACGATATCGGCCAGAATCTGACCCTGACGGGCATCCGAGGGCGCGGTGCGGAAGAAGAGGTCGTTATCCTCGATCGAGGACAGCGCGGGTGAGGTCGCAGACGGGCTGATCAGCACGACACCGTTCGGGACGGCCACGTTGCTGGCAATCGCGGTGGTCACGCCCGAACAATCCGCGCCGACGATCCCGATGACATTGTCGCTCGTGACCAGACGTTCCGCCGCCGCAGTGGCGGCACCGGCGTCGATGCAGGTGGAATCGGCCCGAATGGCGGCGAGGGTCGTGCCATCCAGGAACAGCCCCGAGGCGTTTGCCTCCGCGATCGCCAGTTGGGCGGAGGAGGCCATGTCCGGCGTCAGCGATTCGATGGGACCGGTGAAGCCCAGGACAATGCCGATATTCGCGGAGTCAGCATGGCTCTCGGCCAGCGCGCCCGACGATGCCAACGCCGCGATAGCCGTGCCGATCAGGAACGTCTTCATGATGTGATCTCCCGTTGATTTCTGTTGAACTGCACGCATCAAAAGCATGTTCGCCCCCGATGACAAGGGGCAAAGAACCGCTCCTCATACCCCTTACAGGGCTGCGCCGCCCGCCCACAGACCCGGTGCGGGCCGAACGAAGCCGGTGGCGATGCCGTTCCAGTTGCGTTGCGTCGGATTGAGCCGGGAGGCGATCAGCGGATGTTCCGCGTCCGCGACGCCCAGACGTGCCAGCAGAGCGGCGATGGCACATTCGGCGGCGCGGGTGGTGCCGTCCTCTATCTTGAGCGCGACGCCCAGCTTGCGTTCGGGCAGGATGGCGGCGAAGACAGCTTCCGCCCCGGTCTTGATCGCGGTGGCATTGGGCATGGCCGCCATCATCTCGGAACAGGCGCGCCCCTCCCCCGCGACGAGCAGCGGAAACCGGCGCATCGCGGCGACCAAACGGGTCGCGGCATCGCGGCGGACGGCACCCAGGCCGGATGGATCAGCCATGCGCGCCATTGCGCGGGCGAACCCGTGCAGCGTGCTGGCATGGTTCGGGGCGGAGCAACCGTCGATACCGTATCCGGGTGAGGTTTCGCCGGTCATCTCCTCATAGGCATCCTTGACCGCGCGCTGCACGGGATGGTCGATCTCATGATATTCAGCGCCGCCGCCCAGATGTCGGTTGAGGGTCAGGAAGCCCGCATGCTTGCCCGAACAATTGTTGTGAAGCTGACATGCGCCCTCGCCCGTCCGGCGCACCCGCTCCGCCTCGGCCTTGTCGCGGGGGAATTGCGTGCCGCAACGCAGATCCCCCTCCCCCAGTCCCAGACCGGCCAGCCAGTCCGCAACCCGCTCCGTGTGCAGCAGCGCGCCCTGATGCGAGGCGCAGGACAGGGCCAGTTCCTCGACCCCCAGACCGGCGGCATCGGCCGCCCCGCTTTCGACGAGGGGCAGCGCCTGAAGCATCTTGCAAGACGAGCGTGGATAGATGATCGCATCGGGAGCACCCCACTCGGCCACGATCTCCCCATCCGCACGACAGATCACGGCATGTCCGCGATGCGTCGATTCGAGGATGTCGCCCCGCCAGACCTCGACCAGTTCGGCGGCATCCGTGGAACGGTCAGTCATCGCGCAGCTCTCCTATGGTGCTTTCACCCAACCGTTCGCGCATATTGGCGAAGGCCAGACGTATTCTGGATTTCACGGTGCCCAGCGGCAACCCGTCGCGGGCGGCGATCTCGCTCTGGCTCAACCCTTCGAAGAACGTAGCGTAGAGCACCGCCCGCTGCGGTTCCGTCAGATCGTGCATCGCCTCACGCACGATCCGGGTGCGATCACTGCGCGACAGGACCTCACGCCCATCCGGTTCTGGTTCGGGTTGCAAACCGGGGTCCAGCGGATCGGCCTGCCGGCGCGCGCCATGGCGCACCGTGTCGATCCGCTTGTTGCGCGCGATCGCGAATATCCAGGTCGAGGGCGCCGCCCGTGCGGGATCATAGCTTGCCGCCTTGCGCCAGACCTGCACCATGACCTCCTGCGCGATCTCCTCCGCCTGATCGTCTGGCAGGGCATAGCGCAGAAGAAAGGATTTGACCCGCCCGGCATAGCGTTCGAACAGTTCGGCAAACGCGCCGCGATCCCGGTTGGCGATCCGGCACAGCAGGTCCGAATCGTCAGCCCGCGCTGCGCCATCTGGATCGGCGGGGCGGGTAAACTGGGCCGGGTCGGAATCTGACACTGGCGCGGAGTCCTCACTGCATCGCACGAACCCTCACACGTAAGGTGAAAAATCCGCTTGCGGGGTGGCGCATCCCGGCCCCTTGTCGCTACTATTATCGGAGTGGGACCAGGCGTTGGCAAGGTCCATGGTATGAGGCGTATTGCGCACCAAGTCGTCCAGGTACGAGACGGCAGCGCGCAGCAACGAAGGAGCAGGATATGAAAGCCAGTTTCATCGCGACGGTCACGGTTCTGGCGACGCTCGGCGTCGCGGCGGCGACAGGCGTCGCGGCACAGGAGCAAACCACTCGCGTCGATTCGCATGACCGGTGGAGCGTGTTTGAAAGCAGCGGCAGCACGAAGGAATGCTGGATCGCATCCGCCCCCACCAGCAGCCGCGCGACACGCAACGGTTCGACAGTGCAGGTCAATCGGGGCGAAATCAGGCTGATGGTCACCAACAGGCCCGGTCAGAACGTCGCGAACGAGGTCAGCTTTACCGGCGGTTACCCCTTCCGCGACGGCTCCTCCGTCACGGTCACCGTTGGCGGGCAGCAATACGAATTCTACACGCGCGGCGAATGGGCGTGGCCCTCCTCGCCTGCGGATGACCAGCGCATCGTCGCGGCCATGCGGGCCGGAGCAGACGCGCGCTTGGTCGGAACATCCGCGCGCGGCACGACAACAACTGATACAGTTTCCCTCATCGGATTTACCGCCGCATTGAGCGACGCATCGACACGATGTGCGTCCTGATACGGACATAAGGCCGGAACGACCCGTTACTGGACTGGAACATGTAGGGAGACGACCATGGATCTGAAGAGACTTACCGCCACGAGCTGTCTGGTGCTGGGGGCCTCCGCGCTTCCCGTGCTGGCACAGGAGGATACGTCGTCGCTATGTGCCGGCGCTGGCGCGGGCGCGCAGTGGGTGGGCGGAACGCAGGATGCATCCGATATCGCCTCGGCGGCCGACTATCTCGGGCTGACCGGGAACATTCCGGCCGGGGGGCAGTTGACCACCCTGTTCACAGTCAGTTCCCCGATGATGGTCCGGCTCGAGGCGCAGCCGACCGATGCCGGCGATACGGTGATCGACCTGCTCGACGCGACGGGGACGGTCATCATGTCGGATGATGACGGGGGCGGGTTCCTCGCCTCACGCGGTGAGATCTCCGTCGATCCGGGCACCTACTGCCTCGTGACGTCCAGCTATGACGGGGCGGACATGATGGCCGAGCTGCGCGTCTCCCGGTTGGAGCAGGAGGCCCTGACGGTGGGTGAGGATACCGGCGGATACGGTGCGGCCTGCTCGGCCGAGACGGAGGCATCGCCGTTCTACCCCGACGGTGCCCTCGATTCCGCCCTTGAGGACGGTGTCGCGCGCACGGCCTCCATCAACGCAGAACCGTTCTACCGGTTCACGCTCGACGGAATGCAGAGCCTCAGCATCACCGCCGAAAACCCCGAAGCCGACCCGGTGCTGTCGCTCTATGACGAATCCGGGCTGTTGCTGGCGGAGAATGACGATTTCGACGGTCTGAATTCCCGCGTTGATTTCATCGACGGACTGGCCGCGGGCTCCTATTGCATCGCGCTCGATTCCCTCGGTGATGCGAACGTGCCTGTAACCGTGACCGTCAGTGCCTTCAGCGAAGAGCAATACATGCAGGGCCTCTACAATAACGCCCAGGCCAGCCCGCCGCTGGATGGCAGCTATCCGGTCGTGGCGCTGGGCCAACTCGAAACCAGGATGCGCCGCGACATTCGTGACGGGGACGATATGGTCTGGGTCAGCTTCGACGTGGCCGAACCGGGCCTCGTCCTGATCGAGGGTATCGCCACCGCCGGAAACGACCCGATGTTGACGCTGTTCGACGATCTTGGGCGCCGTCTCGACCAGAATGACGATTACGGCGAGACCTATGACGCCCAGATTGCCGCGCGCGTGAATCCCGGCACCTACATGCTCGCCGTTGGACGGCCCGGCGGGTATTACGGCACCCCCGGCGTGACCCGTCTGGCCATCGAACGGTTCGTCTCCGCTCGCTGATCAGCGATGTCGAAATGGTGAGCGGATACGTCTTGTCCGTTCACAAGGGCTGTCTGGCCAAGGCGCGATAAATTTGCTATTCAGCATCAACGCCTCCCCTTCATCCGGGAGGCGTCTTTGTTGGAGTTGAGACATGACCGATGCTACCGCCCCCATCACGCAGGATCTGATGACGATCAAGCGTGCACCGATTACCGGCCTGCCGAATCTGGTCGGCATGACGCGTCTGCAATTGCGCGACGCGCTGATTGGTGCCGGCACGCCGGAAAAACAGGCGAAGATGCGCGTCGGCCAAGTGTGGAGCTGGATCTACAACAAGGGCGTCTACGATTTCGACGCGATGACCAACCTGGCCAAGCCGTTCCGCACCATGCTGGCCGAACAGTTCCGCGTCACCCTGCCCGAGGTCGTGACCAAGCAGGTCTCCACCGACGGCACCCGCAAATACCTGCTGCGCATCGAGGGCGGGCACGAGGTCGAGGCGGTCTATATTCCTGAAAAGGACCGCGGCACGCTGTGCATTTCCAGCCAGGTCGGGTGCACGCTGACCTGTTCGTTCTGCCATACCGGCACGCAAAAGCTGGTCCGCAACCTGACACCAGGTGAGATTATCGGCCAGGTCCTGCTGTGCCGTGACGATCTGGGTGAGTGGGAAAAGGGACCGGACGACAAGCGTCTGCTGTCCAATATCGTGCTGATGGGCATGGGCGAACCGCTCTACAACTTCGACGCCGTGCGCGACGCGATGAAGATCGCGATGGACCCTGAGGGCGTGGCCCTGAGCCGCCGCCGCATCACGCTGTCCACGTCCGGTGTGGTGCCCGAAATCGCGCGCACAGGCGACGAACTGGGCTGTATGCTCGCCATCTCGTTCCACGCGACCACGGATGAGGTGCGCAACAAGCTGGTTCCGATCAACAAACGCTGGAACATTGAGGCGCTACTGCAAGCGTGCCGCGACTATCCGCGCCTCAGCAATTCCGAACGGATTACCTTCGAATATGTCATGCTGCGCGACATCAATGACACGGATGAGGACGCGCGACGGCTGGTCAAGTTGATCGAGGGCATCCCTGCCAAGATCAACCTGATCCCGTTCAACCCATGGCCCGGCGCGCCCTATGAACGCTCCACCCGTAAGCGGATCGAGGCGTTCGGCGATATCGTCAACGCGGCAGGCTATGCCAGCCCGGTTCGCCGCCCGCGCGGCGAGGATATCATGGCCGCCTGCGGTCAGTTGAAATCCGCGACAGAACGGGCCCGCAAATCCCGCAAGCAGATCGCCGAGGAAGCCGGGCTTTAAGAAAGCGCCTCCGGCGGGGATATTTTCAGAAAGTGAAGCCACCACTCCGCAACGCTATGCCAAGGCGAGGCACGGGGGGCCAAAGCAAGGCAAGGTCGCCCGGAGCGGTTTTCACTTTCACGATCATCGGCGTCCCCGCATGTACCGTGATGGCATCGTGGCGCACCAAAGCTTTCACTTTCGTTAAATATCCCCGCCGGAGGCTAGGCCTCAGCCATGTTCGGCGATCGCGTTCAGGAAGTCCGGCCCGAAACGCTCCAGCCGGGCCTCATCCATTCCCTTGATCCGGGCGAGGGCCTCGCGACTGTCGGGCCTGGCCTCCGCAATCCGGGCGAGGGTCGTGGTCGGGCAATCCAGCCGCTTCGCCGTGCCGTCGATCCCGTAGGCCAGATCGCGTTGCAGCATGTGCAATTGGTCGAGCAGGTCGGCGGAGCCGCTCGCGGCGGCTTTCATTTTGGCCGGGTGCACCTCAGGCTCCGGCGCTCCGGTCAGGACCTCCAGAAAAATCCGACCGAATTTTTCCAGCTTCTTCGCGCCGACACCCGGCAAGGCGGCGAAGGCATCCAGGCTTTGCGGTTTTGCGTCGATCATCGCGACCAGCGTGCGGTCTGGAAAGATGACATAGGCCGGGACCTTCGCGGCCTCCGCCAATTCGCGTCGTTTGGATTTCAGCGCCCACAACAGGGGTTCATCGGCCTGCTGCACCATCGCCTCGACCCTCGGACGTTTGCGGTCGCGGCGGTCCAGGCTGTCCTTGCGCAGGGTCAGGCTCTGCTCCCCCTTCAGGACGGGGCGCGCGGCCTCGGTCAGGCGCAGCGCGTTGTGGCGGGCCGGGTCGGGGCGCACCAGATCCAGCGCCATCAACTGGCGAAACAGGGTCTGCCATTGTTTGCGACTGTATTCGCGCCCGATGGCGAAGGTGGAAATCTTGTCGTGCCCCCGGGCGAGGACTTTCTCCGTCTCCTCCCCCAGCAGGATGTCGATCAGATGGCCTGCGCCGAACCATTCGTCAGCGCGGAACACGGTCGAGAGTGCCTTGCGTGCCGCGTCGGTCGCGTCGAACGTCTCGGGCTTGTCGATGCACAGATCGCAGTTGCCGCAGGGCTGCGGCAGGGTTTCGCCGAAATAGGCCAGCAGGGTCTGGCGGCGGCAGACGGGCGCCTCGGCCAAGGCCAGCAGAGTATTGAGGCGGGCGTGATCGGCCTGTTTCCGCTCCACATTCGCCAACCCCTCCTCGATCTGGGCGCGGCGCAGGCGGATGTCATCGGGGCCGTAGAGGGTCAGGGTTTCCGCCGGATCACCATCGCGGCCCGCGCGGCCGATTTCCTGATAATAGCTCTCGATGCTCTTTGGCAGATCGGCGTGCAGAACGTAGCGAATGTCCGGTTTGTCCACGCCCATGCCAAAGGCGATGGTGGCGACGACGACGAGGCCGTCCTCGGTCTGGAACCGGGCCTCCGCTTGGCGTCTGTCGTCAGGGTCCATGCCGGCGTGATAGCTGATCGCACTCACACCCGCCTCTCGCAGGGCCTGGGCCAGCACTTCGGTCTTGTTGCGAGAGGCCGCATAGATGATGCCCGAGCGGCCGTTGCGTGCGACGGCGAAGTCCAGAAGCTGCCGCCGGGGCTGGTTCTTGGCCTGAAAGGCGAGGGTCAGGTTGGGGCGGTCGAACCCTTGCAGAAAGGTGCGCGGTTGCGTCCCGTCGAACAGCCGCTCGACGATCTCGGCACGGGTTTCGGCATCGGCGGTGGCGGTGAAGGCCGTGGTCTGCACGCCCAGCGCGCGGCGCAATTCACCGATCCGCAGATAGTCGGGGCGGAAATCATGGCCCCACTGGCTGACGCAATGCGCCTCATCCACAGCGATCATGTTGACCCCGGCGCGGCGCAGCAGCCGTTCGGTGCCGCCTGCGGCCAGACGTTCCGGCGCGATGTAGAGCAGACGCAGCGTGCCCGCGTCGATGGCCGCGAAGATCTCCTCGTTCTCCTCCTCGGTATTCGCCGAGGTCAGCGCACCCGCCACGACGCCCGCCGCGTGCAGCGCGCGCACCTGATCGCGCATCAGTGCAATCAGTGGAGAAATCACGACCGTCACGCCATCGCGCGCCAGCGAGGGCAGCTGATAGCACAGCGATTTGCCACCGCCCGTGGGCATGATGGCCAGAACATCCTCACCCGCCGCGACGGCGGTGACGATCTCCTCCTGCCCCGGACGGTAGGCGTCGAAACCGAAGACGGATGAAAGAAGGGGGGTCATATCCTGCATGGCGCCGGGTCTACCTGCCTTTGCCCGAGGCTTCCAGATACGAAGGCGCTTCGGATTGCGATCCGGCATGTCGGACTTTGCATTCGGGCCGATAGGGGCTAAGGCGGGCCGCGACATGCAGCGACAGGAGTATGCGCAATGGAATGGTGGTGGCTCGATCTGATCTTCGATGTGCTGGTGGCGTGCATCATCGCGGTGGTGGCGGTCTTCCTCGCCGGCTTCGTCAAGCGGCAGGTGCGCAATATCGGCAGGCGGCATGACCGCTTCGATGAGACATTGTTCAACTTCCTTGGCACGGTCGCGAACTATACGGTTCTGACATTCGCGCTGATCTTCATTCTGGCACGGTTCGGCATCCAGACGGCATCGCTGATCGCCGTCATCGGTGCGGCTGGTCTGGCAATCGGGCTGGCCTTGCAGGGCACGCTGTCCAACCTGGCCTCGGGCCTGATGCTGCTGGCGTTCCGACCGTTCAAGATCGGCGATTACGTCTCCGCCGGGGGGCAAGGCGGCACGGTCAAGGAGATCGGGCTGTTCACATGCGAGCTGACCACACCCGATAACGTGCAGGTTTTCGTACCCAACAGCGATATCTGGTCCGGGCCGATCCAGAACTACAGCGCCCATGACGAACGGCGCGTCGATCTGGTGTTCGGGGTCGGCTACGGCGTGAACCTAAAGGAAGCGGAGCAGGTGATCCGCGACACCTTGGCCGAAGAGTTGCGCATTCACGATGACAAGCCGATCTTCGTGAAGGTCACGGCCCTGGGTGACAGTTCCGTCGATCTGACGGTGCGGGTCTGGGTGGCGCGGGCGGATTACCTCGACGTGAAATGCGCCCTGTTGCAAGCGGTCAAGGAAGCGTTCGACGCGGCCGGGATCGACATCCCCTTCCCCACACGGACCATCGTCAAGGCTTGAGGTGCAGGCGGCCCGCCCCGGTTCGCCGGGGCGAGGCAGATCAGCGCGTGAAGGTGACGGCCAGCTCGACATGCGGCGACCAGCGGAACTGGTCGATCACGCGCACCGGCCCCATCCGGTATCCCGCCTTGATCAGAACCTCCGCATCGCGGGCGAAGGTCACGGGATTGCATGAGACGAAGGCGATGACGGGCACCGCGCTCAACGTCAGTTCCTGCACCTGTGCCGCGGCGCCAACGCGTGGCGGGTCTATGACCACGGCGTCGTAGCCCTTCATCTCACTGGCCAGGAGCGGGCGGCGGAACAGGTCGCGGCGGTCTGTGGTGATCCGGTGCAAGGCACCATCGGTGCGCCGCCATGCCAGATCCAGCGCGGCCAGCATCGGGCCATCGTTTTCCACTGCCAGAACCTCCGCCTGCTCCGCCAGTGGCAGGGCGAATGTGCCGCATCCGGCGAACAGGTCAATCACGCGGGACGCATTGCCGACCGCCTGCTTTACCGTCGCGACCAGAGCGGCCTGCCCGTGTGGCGTCGCTTGCAAAAACGCGCCGGGGGACGGCACGATGCGGGCCTTGCCCATGCGCTGCACGGGGGGGCTGGCATTGACGATCACCTCATCGTTCCAGGTCAGGCGGGCGAGGTCGTGGCGGCCTGCGATCTCCGCCAGTTGCGGCAGCATCGTCGGCTCCAGCTCGCGCGCCTCCTCGACCAGCACGTCCAGCCCTGCGGCGGACAGCGTCACCGACAGACGGATCGCCGCCGTGCGGGATGCGCCGATGGCGGTCAGCTCCTCCAATACGGGGATGGCGGCGAAAATCTTCGGGTCGATGACCGCGCATTCCTCGATCGCGATCAGAGTGTTGCTGGCCCGCTGGTGAAATCCGACGGTGATCCCCTTGCGCGTGCGCCGCCCGCCAAAGACGGCACGCCGGCGCGACCGGGGGGGAGAGGTGGCGATCCCGCCGACCTTCATGTCGATGCCCCGCGCGGACAGGGCGCGGCGCACCACGTTCACCTTCCACTCCGCCACGAAGGCGTCCGAGGCATGTTGAACCGCGCAACCGCCGCAGGTGCCGAAATGCTTGCAAACCGGGGTGATCCGCTGCTCCGACGGCTGCAACACCGCGTGCAATTCGCCCTCCGCCGTCAGTTCCACCACCTCACCGGGCAGGGTGTAGGGAACGAAAACCTCGCCCCCGCCCTGTGCCACGCCGTCGCCCTGATGGCCGAGCCTGTCTATTGTGATCTGTTCCATGCACGCGCGATACACTGCCGCGCCCGCAACCGCATCAGAAAAAGGTGCTGCAAAAAAACTTGCCCGTGTCCCGACAGCAGAATATCATGACGCTGTCTCACCGGGAGAACGCGGCCCCGCCGCTGCCGAAGAAGCAACCGCCCCGGAAACTTTCAGGTCACAGGACCGGTGGGATAGCTAATACTCTGGAGAGTGGCATTCACGCCCGCCGACGGGATAACGATCTCAGGCAACAGGACAGAGGGGGCATCACGGACCGTGCGATCCTCGCGCGGCCAGATGCAACGGGGCTATCGCATGACCGATTTGAAGACGACACCGCTGGCACAATTACACCGGACGCTGGGCGGAAAGATGGTGCCGTTCGCAGGCTGGGAGATGCCCGTGCAGTTCCCCATGGGCGTGATGCAGGAACATCTGCACACCCGCGCACATGCCGGCCTGTTCGATGTCAGCCACATGGCGCAGTTGCGGCTGGACGGCGCGAACCGGGTCGAGGCGCTGGAACGCCTGATGCCCGTCAACGTGGCGGAGCTGAAACCCGGTCGCCAGCGATATGGCCTGCTGACGGCGGCGGATGGCGGCATTCTGGACGATCTGATGTTCGCCAATATGGGCGACTGGATTTATGTGGTCGTCAACGCCGCGCGCGCCGATCACGACATTCCGCACATCCAGTCTGCAACCTCGGTCGAGGTTCTGGACCGGGCGCTAATCGCCTTGCAAGGACCGAAGGCGGAGGACGTGCTAGCCGCGCTCAATGACGCCGTGCGCGACATGCGGTTCATGGATGCCCGCGTCATGCCCTTGATCGACGGGGACTGCATCGTCACCCGCTCGGGCTATACCGGTGAGGACGGCTTCGAGATTTCCGTGCCTAAGGGTGAGGCTATCGCCGTGGTTGAGGCCTTGCTGGAGCAAGAGGGCGTGGCCCCCATCGGACTGGGCGCGCGCGACAGCCTGCGGCTCGAGGCCGGGCTGTGCCTGTACGGCAACGATATCGATGAGACGACCACCCCGGTCGAGGGCGGCCTGATCTGGGCCATGCAGAAACGGCGGCGCGAACAGGGCGGCTTTCCCGGTGCGGATGTGATCCAGCGCCAGCTGGCCGAGGGCACCACCCGCCAGCGTGTCGGATTGCAGCCCGAGGGGCGCGCCCCCGTCCGCGCCGGCACGACGCTGCACGCGGTCGAGGACGGGCCGGTCATCGGCACCGTCACCTCCGGCACGTTCGGCCCCTCCGTTGGCGGCCCCATTGCGATGGGCTATGTCGAAACATCGCATGCGCAGCCGGGCACCGTGCTCTACGCTCATCTGCGCGGCAAATACGTAGCGATCCGCGTCGCGACGCTTCCCTTCGTCCAACAGACCTACAAGAGGTAACCTAAATGACAGTCAAATATACCGAAGAGCATGAATGGCTGAAGCAGGACGGCGATGAGGTCATCGTCGGCATCACCGAACACGCGCAGGCCCAACTGGGCGATCTGGTCTTCGTCGAATTGCCCGAGCCGGGCATCAAGGTGGCCAAGGACGATGAGATCGTCGTGATCGAAAGCGTCAAGGCCGCGTCCGACATCATGGCCCCGCTCGACGGTGAGGTTACGGCCGTGAACGAAAAGATCGTCGAGACGCCCAGCCTGGTGAACGAGGATCCGCTGGAAGAAGGCTGGTTCTTCCGCATGACCCTCGACGATCCCAGCGAGTTCGACGACCTGATGGACGAACAGGCCTACAAGGCCTTCATCGGCTGATCCCATTCGGTCCCGGCCCGGTGCCGGGACCATTCCGCCCACAGACAGGATGATCCCCGTGAGCTATTCCCCCACCGATTACGCCCCCTATGATTTCGCCAATCGCCGCCATATCGGCCCCTCTCCGGCGGAAATGCAGGAGATGCTCGACGTGCTGGGTGCCGACAGCCTCGACACGCTGATCGACCGGATCGTCCCCGCCGGTATCCGACAGAAGGAGGCCCTCGATTTCGGCCCCGCCCTGTCGGAGCAGGAGGCCCTGCGCGCCCTGCGGCAGATGTCGAAGAAGAACAAGGTTATGACCTCGCTGATCGGTCAGGGCTATCACGGCACGGTCACGCCGCCGGTCATCGCGCGCAATATCTTCGAGAACCCAGCCTGGTACACCGCCTATACCCCCTATCAACCCGAGATTTCGCAGGGCCGGTTGGAGGCATTGCTGAACTACCAGACCATGATCGCCGACCTGACCGGGCTGGAGATCGCCAACGCCTCGCTGCTGGATGAGGCAACCGCCGCGGCGGAGGCGATGGCGCTGGCGCAGCGGGCCGGTAAATCCAAGGCCACGGCGTTCTTCGTCGATCACCATTGCCATCCGCAGACCATCGACGTGATCCGCACGCGCGCCGCCCCGCTGGGCTGGGACGTGATCGTGGGCGATCCCTTCACGGATTTACAGCCGGATCAGGTGTTCGGCGCGATCTTCCAATATCCCGGAACGTATGGCCACGTGCATGACTTCACCGATGTGATCGAGGCGCTGCATTCCGCCAAGGCGCTGGCCGTGGTGGCCGCAGATCCTCTGGCCTTGTGCGTGCTCAAGGCACCGGGAGAGATGGGCGCGGACATCGCCATCGGCAACACGCAACGCTTCGGCGTGCCGTTGGGCGCGGGCGGGCCTCATGCGGCCTACATGGCCTGCCGGGACGCCTATAAACGCGCGATGCCCGGGCGGATCGTCGGTGTTTCCATTGATGCACGGGGCAACCGGGCCTATCGCCTCAGCCTGCAAACGCGCGAGCAGCATATCCGGCGTGAGAAGGCGACCTCGAACGTCTGCACGGCGCAGGCTCTGCTCGCCGTCATGGCCTCGATGTATGCGGTGTTCCACGGGCCTGCGGGCCTGCGGGCCATCGCGCAGCGCGTGCATCTGAAGGCGGTTCGCGTGGCAGATGCCCTGCAAGCGGCAGGCTATTCGGTCGAGCCAGCGGCGTTCTTCGACACCCTGACGGTCGAGGTAGGCGCTCCGCGTGAGGCGATCCTGCGCGCCGCGGTCGAGGCAGGCATCAACCTGCGGCGCGTCGGTGAGACCAAGATCGGCATCACGCTGGATGAGGCCGTTTGGCCCGAGGATATCGTCCGCCTGATCGCCGTCTTCGGCGGCAGCGACGGGGGTGAGGCGACGCAGTACCGCCTGCCCGACGCCCTGATCCGCACATCGGACTACCTGACCCACCCAACCTTCCACCTCAACCGGGCCGAGGCGGAGATGACCCGCTACATGCGCCGCCTCGCTGACCGCGATCTGGCGCTGGACCGCGCTATGATCCCGCTGGGCTCATGCACCATGAAGCTGAACGCCACGGCGGAGATGATGCCGGTCAGTTGGCCGGAATTCTCCAACATCCACCCCTTCGCCCCCGCCGATCAGCGGCAGGGCTACAAGGAACTGATCGACGATCTCAGCGACAAGCTGTGCCGGATCACCGGCTATGACGCGATTTCGATGCAGCCGAACTCCGGCGCGCAGGGCGAATATGCCGGCCTGCTGACCATCCGCGCCTATCACGCCGCGAATGGCGACGATCGCGATGTCTGCCTGATCCCGGTCAACGCGCATGGCACGAACCCGGCCTCCGCGCAGATGGTCGGGATGAAGGTCGTCGTGGTGAAGTGCAACGATCTGGGCAATATCGACGTCGAGGATTTTCGCAGCAAGGCGCAGGCAGCGGGAGACAAGCTCGCCGCCTGCATGATCACCTATCCCTCCACCCACGGGGTGTTCGAGGATACGGTGCGCGAAGTCTGCGAGATCACGCATGAACATGGCGGTCAGGTCTATCTGGACGGGGCCAACATGAACGCGATGGTCGGCCTCAGCCGTCCGGGAAAAATCGGGGCCGATGTCAGCCACCTGAACCTGCACAAGACATTCTGCATCCCGCATGGCGGCGGTGGCCCTGGAATGGGCCCCATCGGCGTGCGGTCGCACCTTGCGCCATACCTGCCCGGCCACACGGATGAGGGGTCGGCGGGCGCGGTCAGTGCGGCGACCTACGGCTCCCCCTCGCTGCTGCCGATCTCATGGGCCTACTGTGCAATGATGGGCGGCGATGGCCTGACCCAAGCGACAAAGGTCGCCATCCTCAGCGCGAACTACATTGCGAAGCGGTTGGAAGGCGCGTTCGACGTGCTGTATCGCGGCGCTTCGGGGTACGTCGCGCATGAATGCATCATCGACACCCGCCCGTTGAAGGACACCGCCGACGTGTCGGTGGACGACGTGGCCAAGCGCCTGATCGACAGCGGCTTTCACGCCCCCACGATGAGTTGGCCGGTCGCGGGCACCCTGATGATCGAACCGACGGAGAGTGAGCCGAAGGCCGAGCTGGACCGCTTCATCGCCGCGATGCTCAGCATCCGGGCCGAGGCGCAGGCCATCGAGGGCGGCACGCTGGACCGCGCGAACAACCCGCTGACCAACGCCCCCCACACGATGGAGGATCTGGTCGGCGACTGGGACCGTCCCTACACGCGTGAGGCCGCATGTTTCCCCGCCGGTGCCTTCCGCGTGGACAAGTACTGGGCGCCGGTAAACCGCGTGGACAACGCCTGGGGCGACCGAAATCTGGTCTGCTCCTGCCCGCCGCTGGAGGACTATATGGAAGCGGCGGAATAACAGCGAATTCCGGGCGGCCGCGCGCCGCCCGGAACTTCCCTTCGGAATTCGGCGTTATGACCCCGAGCGAATGTTGAAATTGCTCGACCGCGCCATACATTAGAATCGTTCTAAGTTATACGCAGCGCAATCGGAGGATGTCATGGAAGATACCGCACACGAGCTTAAGAAGAACGAAAAGACAGCGATCATCGAGGGCTTGCATCAGGCGTTGGCCGATACATCCGTCGCAACGATGAAATCCCAGTTTTTTCATTGGAACGTGAAGGGCATGTCTTTCGGCTCCCTTCATGCGATGTTTCAGGAGATCTACGAGGATCACTTCGCCGGTCAGGACGAACTGGCCGAACGCGTCCGCGCATTGGGTGAACCGGTCGAGGGCAGCTACAAGTCCTTCCTGGAGCGCACCCGGATCAAGGAGGCGACACAAGTCATCTCCGCCAAGGATATGGTCGCGGACATGAAAGAGGCCGAGGAAACCATCGCGGCTACACTGCGCAGCCTTGCCAACGAAGCCGCTGAACAGCGCGACCCGCTGACCGAGGATTTGGCCATTGCCCGCGCCCAGGTTCATGAGAAGTTCGCCTGGATGCTGCGCGCCCATCTGGAAGGCTGATACTTGGTGACGCCGCTAATTAGTTGGCGCTACCATTATAAAGAACCCTGCTGACGCTCGGACTGGACAAGCCCATCCGAGCGTCGAGGGCACTAGGTTCTGGCCGTCAGTGATCCCCGTGACCGTCGGCGTCACTGCCATGCCCGCTCATATCATGATCGGACATATCTTCGCCGTCCGCCTGATCGGTCGGACGGCGCATTTCGGCCTCGAACACCACGGTGACATCGCCCGCGTGCTCAAAGTGCAGCGTGATATCTTGCACCGATCCCATTTCCAGGCCGTGCTCCAGCCCCATCAGCATCAGGTGATAACCGCCCGGGGCGAGGGTCATGCTTTCCCCTGCGGGTATGACGATGCCATCGGTCTGCTCCTGCATCCGGTTCACACCGTCCACCTGAACGGTTTCATGCACCTGAACCATTGCGAAATCGGCACTGGCCGACAGCAGGCGATCATCGACCGTGCCGTGATTGTGAACAGTCAGAAAACCGCCGGAAGATCGCGCGACGGACGTCGTGGCCCGGACCCATGGGTCGCTGATCGTCAGTTCGCCTGCCGTGATATGCTCGGCGAATACAGGAAGGGCGGTCATGCCGAGGGTTACGGCAAGGGCAAGTGTCTTGAACATTGAAAGCTCCGTTCTGAGATTGTCTGAAAAGATTAAGACGTTCTCAAACCGGGGGCGCGCGGGGCGCTGCATCGTAATCCCGCAGGAAATAACCTGCGACAGAAGCGCCGGTGACGACGACCTCCACCGGTTCCCACGCAAGGGCGACCGAAACAGACCCGACCGAGGGGCACAGCATCGCCTGCGCGATCCGGCAGACATCGCATTTCTGCGTCACATGCGGGTCTGTCCCCCCTTCGGAGGAGGCGAGACACAGCACCGCCACACTGCCATCCGGGCCGAAAACCAGCGGTCCCTCGACCACAGTCACCCGATGCCCGAACGATAGCAGCGACAGGGCAAGGATCACCGTCGCCGCCAGTGCGCAATTCAGCAATCGGTTTTTCAGCCCCATCATCATGCCGCATCAAGTGACGCAAGCCGTGTGCGACATCAAGTGCACATATTGTCCCGGAACGACTCTCATGCCTATACGTTAAAGCGTACACTCCTTCTTCATCCAACCTATGGCGGCCCCGATGCACGAACAGACGAGGCACATGTCCGCCTTTCCCGAGATGCCCGCCCGCGATTCCCGCGCCGCACAGGTGCTGAGCTTCGCCGCGCGGCTGTCGGTGATCGGGCTGTTCATCATCGTTCTGATCACAGGTCTGAAAAGCGCGTATTTCGTGCTGGCGCCGATCTGTCTGGGGGTTACGGCGGCGCTGGTCTTGGGCCCGGTCGCCACGCGTCTGGAACGCGGCGGCATGCCGGCCCCGCTGTCTGCGGGATTGATGACCGTTCTAGTGTTGATTGGATTGGCCGCCTTTGTCAGCGGCATCGTGCTACCGATCAATGACTGGATCGACCGTTCACCAGATATCTGGCAGCGGCTGGAAAGGCTAAGTTGGTCCCTGCAAGCCCGGTGGCGGGAAATCGAAAGCGCGGCGGTCGATATCTCGCAGGCGATGGGTGCGGATGCGCAGTCCGGGGGGCAAGCCATTGACCCTCTCAGTTCGATTCTGCCGGCCCTCAGACTGGCCCCGGCGCTGGTCGGGCAGTTCGTGATCTTCTTCGGAACGGTCTATTTCTTTATCGCGACACGTCATCAGATCCGCGATTTCGTGCTGTCGTTCTGCCTGTCCCGGCGGGCGCGGTGGCGGGTCGCGCGGATCTTTCGCGATATCGAGGCAGGATTCTCGCATTATTTCGGGACGATCGCGGCCATCAACGTTGTGTTCGGCTGCGCTGTCGGATTGCTGGCGTGGAGCTTCGGCATGCCGACACCCTATGTCTGGGGCGGATTGGCGGCGGGCCTGAACTTCGTGCCCTATATCGGACCCGCGCTGATGGCGGCGATCCTGTTCTCGATAGGGTTGGTGGTGTTCGACAATATCGAAACGGCGGTTTTCCTGACCGCAGGTTTCGTAATGCTCAACCTGCTGGAGGGTCAGTTCGTCACCCCCTCCGTCGTGGGGCGGACCCTGCTGCTCAATCCGTTTCTGGTATTTTGCACGCTGACATTCTGTCTGTGGTTATGGGGGGCGCCGGGTGCATTTCTGTCGGTGCCATTCCTGCTTAGCGGAAAGGTGGTGCTGTATCACTTGCGCCCCGGCCGTGCAGTCGGCCGGGGTCGCAGGTTAGCGCCGCATAGACCGGCCAAGCTCTGATCCCGCTGCGAAAGCTCCCATAATCTCCCCAAACAGAGTGGAGCTTGCGACCGGGGCCACAGGGGCGCCGGGTGCCGCAGGTGGCACCGCCGCTGTCGTCGCAACCGGCGGCACGGCTTTGAGACGTCGTGGCCTGCCCACCAGCAGGATGATGATCCCCACCAGCGCCAGCACCGCAGCGCAGATCATATTCGCGAAGATCGCGCCCAACTCGGCGGCCAAAGCCAGCCAGACCGCAGAAACGGCAAAGACGAGCGCGCCCAGCAGAAAGACGCCAGCCACGGCGGTCGCCACCAGACGCCGCCGTTTGATTTCGACCTTCGCGGCGAACCGTGTAATCATCGCCATCAGCATGGGATTACTTCCGGGATGTGAGGAAGCCGACCACCAGTCCCACGCCCGCCGCGATTGCCAGCGCGGTCATCGGCTTTTCGCGGATTGAACGCTCCGCCTCGCTGCTCAACCGGTCGAATTCGTTGCCGGCCTGATCGACCGCCATCTTTCCACGCTCCTTGAGCAACTGGGCGCGCAGTTCGATCTCTTCCTTCGTCTCATTGGCCTTTTGCTTGCCCAGAGCGGAAATCGTTTCGGTCAAACCTGCGATGTCGGCCTTCAGCGCCTCTACCTGCAGCGACAAGTCGCTGGTGCTGGGGGCGGAAGCCATATCGTTGGTCGTTTTTGCGGGAGTCTGTGCCATGCAATCTTCTCCATTCAGGTCGTTATGCCGACGCAAACTAAACGCGCGAAAGAACGCAAAAGTTCCCGCCGGCGGGCCCCGATGGCGCAAATTTGAAAAATCGAAGGAGGTTGTGGTGGCGGGGGGGAGACTTGAACTCCCGACCTCGCGATTATGAGTCGCGCGCTCTAACCAGCTGAGCTACCCAGCCACAACGGAGGTTGACTTATCCGCCCCCGTGCAGGGCGTCAAGCGGATTGCCTCAGCTTTCCGCGCATTTGCAGGGACACCCGGTTGAGCGCCACGAAATCCGCCGACCCTTCCAGAACGGCTTCGCCCAGAGCGATCGCATCTTCCAGCACCGCGTTGGGGGCGTCGATGCCCGCCGGGCGGCGCGTTTCGTTCGCCCAGGGGCGTTGCGCCGCCACATCCAGCAGAATCCGTGCAAGGTCATTTGCATCCGCCACCGGCCACGCCCGTTTCACGGCAAAGCGTGGCATCCGCCGTTCGACAAGGTCGCGCCAGCTTTGACGCAAATGATCCTCGCGCGGGTCGTCCAGCAAACTCATTTCAAAATCTCCCTTGCCAGCGCCTGACCGCTTTCAACGGCGTGGCCGCCATTGGGGCCAAGACACCAATCCCCCGCGGCCCCGATGGCCCGTTCGTCAGTCCAGAAACAGGCTTTGCCCGCTGGCGTTCGCACACGCCCGTACAACCATCGGTGCAAGGCGCGATGCGTGATCTCAGCGCCCATGGCAACCTGCCCGAACGCGGCCAGCAACTCCGCCTCGACCGAAGCGGGATCCGCATCGACATTTGCGCGCGACCAGCCCTGTGCGCCATGGACCACCCAGCGTTCGGGAACCGGATCCCGCCCCGGGCGGGACGATTGATGGATCGCCGTGAAGATCTCCGTTTCCAGCAGATCGCTGCGCATGTCGAGCGGACCGTCATAGGCGAGCATCAATGTCCAGATCGGTGACATCTGAACCTTGGAGATTTCCGCGAACACACCACCGGGCAGAAGTTCCAGCGCTTGTGGTGCGGGAATGCACAGCGCGACCTTGTCGGCCGAAACCGTTCCGCGCGCATTTTCCATCGCCAGGCTCCACTTGTCCGCGCGGCGATGCAACGCCGTCAACCGTGTGCCATGATGCACGGTCACGCCCGCCTCCATTGCGCGAGGGAGCGACGACATGCGCGGGTGCGCGACCACCCCACCGGGAACCGATGACAGACATTCCTGATAGGTGGCGATCAGATCCGCAGGCAATCCGTGAAGAGCGGCTGCCCCGTGATCGAACGCACCGAAATCACTGCGCCGTGTCGCCACGCGCCCACCCGGCCCACGGCCCTTGTCGAACACCTCTACATGAAGCCCCGCCGCAACAAGGGCACGCGCACAACTCAGACCGGCCAGCCCGGCCCCGATGACAGCCACATCCATGATTACGTTCCCCGCCTAAACTCTATGCCAAAGATGGGATGTTTATGGCGCGGGAACAGGGGTGGGGGCCGGCCCATCCGTTATTTTCCGCTGATGCGATCTGTGCTGGTTCCTGAAAACAAAAAATGCCCCAAACCGGGAACCGCAGCCGGATAAGGCAGGACTGCGCGCTCATCCCCCGAAGGCCACGTGGGCTGTCAGGATCATAGCCGATGCCCGAACATTGATCGGCTCAATCAGCGCAGGACGGCAGCGGCGTCGCGCGTGCGCGGGCCAGCCCGGCGACACTCATCCGTGCGCGCACACTTTCGCTCCAGACCTGTTCGGGGATCAGCGCCGTGGTGGGGGAGCCGAGCTGCATCAAACCCTGATGGCCGCCGATCGCGACGGCAATCTGCGACAGGCAGGCCGCGCTGCACTCCGCGCCACAAACCGCGCGGGGAAGCACCGCACGGGGATCGGTGGCCAGATCGTCCAAAACCGGATCATTGGACGCCCCCGGCATATGCCCGGCCACCGCATCGCTCAGCGAAGGCACCAGTGCCAGCGAGGCCGCCACGAGATCGTAATGCTCCCGCTTCGCCTGCGCCCGTATCGCCTCGCGCGAGAGGCGCCCCTCACCCATCTCGTGAAGCATCGCCACGGTCTGCGGCGCGGTCGGAACCCGGTCCAGATCGCGTAGAAGTTCGGCCAGATCGCCGGTGAGGCCGTCCAGCCACGAGGTTCCCGACAGACCACCGGGCGCGCGGAACAGGGCGATGCGCTCGGCCCGGTCCAGCGCGGCGATGGCGGGGCCATGCAGTTCCGCAATATGCTCGACCGTGCCCAGAAACAGGCGGGCCTCGTGATCGCCTTGGGCCGCGGCGTCGGCGATGATTTGCAAGGCGGGCAGGTCCTGCCCGTCCAACCAGTCCGCCAACGCCGTATCGAAGGACTGCGCCGCCGCCATCTGACCGCAGAAAACCAGAATGGCGGTGGTCAAGGCCCGGATCATCTCAGCCTCCACTTACCAGACTGCGCGCGAAGGCCCCCGCCTTTGCCAGCGCGGCGGGGTCGATGCCTGTTACAAAGCCACGCTGCGCCAGATGGTCAACGACGGCCTCCGTCGCGACGTTGCCCGATGCACCGGGCGCATAGGGGCATCCGCCCAGACCGCCCACGGCGGCGTCGAACGTGCGCAGTCCCCGCTCCAGCGATACATCTATATTCTCCAGCGCAGTGCCCTTCGTATCGTGGAAATGGCCAGCGAGCTGCGCGGCGGGAACGACTGGCAGGACAGCGTCCAGCATCCGGTTCGTGCTGTCCGCGTTCGCGTGGCCGATCGTGTCCCCCAGCGAGACCTCGTAGCAGCCCATCTCCATCAGGGCTTCGGCCATCCGCGCCACGTTTTCCGGCGGCACGGGGCCGTCGAACGGACAATCCGTCACGCACGACACATAGCCCCTGAGCAGGACACCTGCCTCCAACGCGGCCTGCGCCACAGGTTTCAGGCGGTCCAGGCTCTGCGCCATGGTGGCGTTGATGTTCGCCTTGGAGAATCCCTCGGACGCCGAGACGAAGATCGCAACCTCGTCCGCCTCGGCAGCCAGGGCCCCCTCCAACCCGCGCAGGTTCGGGGTCAGCGCAGCGTAGCGCACCCCCTCCCGGCGCTTGATTCCGGCCATCACATCCGCCGCGTCCGCCATTTGCGGCACCCATTTGGGGCTGACGAAACTGGCCGCCTCGATCCGGGTCAGACCTGAGGCGGACAGCATGTCCGTCAGCGCGATCTTGTCCGCTGTCGGGATCATCCGCGATTCGTTTTGCAGGCCATCGCGGGGGCCGACCTCGAACAATGTAACGTGATCAGCCATGATGCCTCCGAAGTGGGTGGGTGAGAGAAGGTGACTGCATGTTCACTCCTCCATCGGTTCAAGGCTGAGCAGGACATCGCCATCCGCGACCTGGCCACCCGGCTTCGCGGCCAGTTGTGCGACGATGCCGTCGCGGGGGGCAGTCAGTGTGTGCTCCATCTTCATCGCCTCCATCACGATCAGCGCGTCGCCCTGAGTGACCGTTGCTCCGGCCTCGGTGTTCACCACCTTGATGAGGCCCGGCATCGGGGCGATCAGAACATCACCGCCGGCCCCGGCCTCCGCCGCACGGCTGAGCGGGTCGATCCGGGTGAAGACATGCGGCACCGCCCGGTCGAACACGGTTACGATATCATTTTCGCACGCCACGCGGTAGCTCCCGCCCTCGTAACGTATATCGCTGCCGGTGGTGACGAGGCCACGGATGGGCACGTTCTGCCCGCCCTGCCCTTCATTTTGAACATCGATCTCGACATCGAAATCGCCTCCTCCCAGCACCGTGACCCGCACGAGCCGGTCGTCCAGCGTGACGCTGTGTGTCAGCGGGGTCCACAACGTGAACCCGGTCTGACCATTCGCCACACCCAGCGCCGCGATCGCGGCAATCGCCACCACGTCCGCCGGGGCGTCCGGGATGGCGGTCAGCGCCGCCTGATCCCGCTCGATCAACCCGGTATCGACCTCACCCGCGGCGAAGCCCTCGTGCCGGGTCAGCGCCGCCAGAAACGGCAGGTTCGTGACAGAACCGGCAACCACCGTCTGTTCGAGGGCACGGCGCAGCTGGCCCAGCGCGACCTCCCGCGTGGGACCGTGGGTGATCAGCTTTGCGATCATCGGATCGTAGAACGGCGTGATCTCATCCCCGGCACGCACACCGCTATCCGCGCGCACACCGTCCGGGAACTGCAATGCACCAAGGCGTCCCGTCGCGGGCAGGAAGCCCTTGGAGGCGTCCTCCGCATATAGGCGTGCCTCGAAGGCATGACCGGTGATCGAAATGTCATCCTGCCCGGCGGGCAGCGGCTCCCCCGAGGCGACCCGAAGCTGCCATTCCACCAGATCGATGCCCGTGATCTCCTCCGTCACGGGATGTTCGACCTGAAGGCGGGTGTTCATCTCCATGAACCAGAATCCGTCGGGGCGCAGACCGTCAGAGCCATCGACGATGAACTCGATGGTGCCTGCGCCGGAATAGCCGATGGCCTCCGCCGCTTTAACTGCGGCGGCACCCATGGCGCTGCGCATTTCATCCGTCATGCCGGGGGCCGGGGCCTCCTCGATCACCTTTTGATGGCGACGTTGCAGCGAGCAGTCACGCTCGAACAGATGCACGGCGCGGGTTCCATCGCCAAAGACCTGCATCTCGATATGCCGGGGGGTGGTGATCCACTTCTCGATCAGGACCGCCGCATCGCCAAAGGACGCCTGCCCCTCCCGCTGCGCACCTTCCAGACCGGCCTTGAAACCGGCGGGGGTGTCGATCTTTCGCATCCCCTTGCCGCCGCCGCCGGCGCGCGCCTTGATAAGGACGGGATAGCCGATCTTGTCCGCCTCTGCGGCCAGGAAATCGGCGTCCTGCTCTGCCCCGTGATAACCGGGCACAACGGGAACACCCGCTTCCTCCATCAGCTTCTTGGCCGCATCCTTGAGGCCCATCGCGCGGATCGCATCGGCGCTCGGCCCGATAAAGGTCAGGCCCGCCGCCTGCACCGCATCCACGAAATCGGGATTCTCGGACAGGAAGCCATAGCCGGGATGGATCGCCTGTGCTCCGGTGTCGCGCGCGGCCTGAATGATCCGGTCACCCTTGAGGTAGCTTTCCCCGACGGGTGAGGCGCCGATATGCACCGCCTCATCCGCCATCTGCACATGTTTGGCCCGCGCGTCCGCGTCCGAATAGACCGCGACGGTGGCTACACCCATTTTACGGGCCGTTTCGATGACCCGGCAGGCGATTTCGCCCCGGTTGGCAATCAGAATTTTGCTGAACATGGTCACATCCGGAACACGCCGAAACGTGTCTCCTCTATCGGGGCATTCAGGCAGGCACGCAGGGAAAGCGCCAGCACGTCGCGGGTTTTTTCAGGTGGAATCACGCCGTCATCCCACAATCGGGCGGAGGCGTAGAGCGGATGGGACTGTTCCTCGAACTGATCACGGATCGGCTGACGGAAGGCTTGCTCCTCCTCCTCCGTCCAGGTGCCGCCCTTGCGCTCGATCCCCTCGCGGCGAACGGTGGCCATGACGCCGGACGCCTGTTCACCCCCCATGACGGAGATGCGGCTGTTGGGCCAGGTCCACAAAAAGCGCGGCGAATAGGCCCGCCCGGCCATGCCGTAATTGCCCGCGCCAAAGCTGCCGCCGACGAGCACCGTGATCTTGGGCACGCGAGTGGTCGCCACAGCCGTCACCAGCTTGGCACCATGCCGGGCGATCCCCTCATTCTCGTATTTGCGGCCCACCATGAAGCCGGTGATGTTCTGCAGGAAGATCAGCGGAATCTTGCGCTGGCTGCACAGCTCCACGAAATGCGCGCCCTTCTGGGCGGCCTCCGAAAACAACACGCCATTGTTGGCGATGATGCCCACCGGGCAGCCCTCGATATGGGCGAAGCCAGTGACGAGCGTCTTGCCGAACCGCTCCTTGAACTCATCGAAGCGTGACCCGTCCACGATCCGGGCAATCACCTCGCGGATGTCGTAGGGCGTGGTCAGCGCGGCGGGCACGACGCCCGTTATCGTTTCAGGCGCGAATGCCGGCGGCTCGGGCTGCTGCCATTCCACCGTGGCGGGCGGCGTCAGGTTGAGGTTGCCGACCGCCTGTCGAGCCAGCGCCAGTGCGTGCGCGTCGTCTTCCGCCAGATAATCCGCGACGCCCGACAGGCGGGTGTGCACATCGCCGCCGCCCAGATCCTCGGCCGTGACGACCTCACCGGTCGCGGCCTTTACCAATGGCGGACCGGCGAGGAAGATCGTCCCCTGTTCCTTGACGATGATCGTGACATCCGACATCGCGGGCACATAGGCCCCGCCGGCGGTGCACGATCCCATCACCACCGCGATCTGGGGAATCCCGGCAGCGGACATGTTCGCCTGATTGAAGAAGATGCGTCCGAAATCGTCGCGATCCGGGAACACCTCATCCTGATTGGGCAGGTTCGCCCCGCCCGAATCGACGAGGTAGACGCAGGGCAGACGGTTCTGTTCCGCGATTTCCTGCGCGCGCAGGTGCTTCTTGACGGTCATGGGGTAGTATGTGCCGCCCTTGACCGTGGCATCGTTGCACAAAACCATGCATTGTCGCCCGGCGACCTGTCCGATCCCCGCGATCACGCCTGCGCAGGGGGCCACGCCGTCATACATTCCGTGCGCGGCGGTGGCGCCGACCTCCAGAAACGGCGTGCCGGGGTCCAGCAGGTTCGCCACACGCTCACGCGGGGGCATCTTCCCGCGGGAGATGTGACGCTCCAGCGCCTTTTGCCCGCCACCAGCGGCGGCGATCCGGGCTGCTTCGGCGATATCGGCTGCTGCCGCTGCATGGGCGGCGCGGTTTGCCTCATATGCGTCGGAACCGGGCAATGCGTCCGTGTTTAACCTGCTCATGTGCTCACTCGTTCTTTCATTCCTGCGTCTCCTCAATCGTTTCGGCATAACCGCGCGTCGCCAGCCAGCGTTCGCGGTAAGCATATTTTGCGGCCAGTGCCACATCGCTCAGAAAGGCTGCATTCACCGATGCCCCGATCACGGTGCCAAAGATCGGAACGATCTGTCCGGCCTTGCGCTGCGCCAGGTTCACGCCAAGCTGTTCGGACAGTTTGCGGATCGCGGTGACACTGGCGGTGCCCGGGCCGCCCATGCGGGCGATGGCCTGATAATCGTGATCCTGAATCGCCTCGGGGCGGTTGACTGCATCGACGAAGCGCAGGGCCTTTTCCTTGTCCGCGCGGTCGTTCGCACCGGCCAGCGACAGGATGCTCAGGACGAAACTGCGCTCTGCCTCGCCGCTTTCGCCGAATCCGTAGCACAGCCCAACGGACCGTGCGGTGCGCATCGCCAGCGCGATGGATGTCGGCACGTCCACCATCAATCCCACCGCCCCCACGGCCCCGGCCGCGCCGCCTGATGTCATTCCGTATCCGATTGCCCAGCGGCGGGCCTCGTGCGCGGCGTCGTCACATGCGTTCAGATCATTGAAATCGTGATCGAGCAGCGCACGGCGCAATGTGGCGTTCGCTGCGAAATCCGCGCCGGTCAGCGCCAGTTCAATCGCCTCGATCGGAAGCAGACGTGACGCGATCCAGCCCGCAGGGCGAGAGATTGCCCGCGCGAACCGGGGCAGAATCGCCGGCTTTTGCGCACGATACAGCGATTGCTGCGCCATGATTGCACGGTAAGCCTCCACCGACAGGGGGGTCCGTCGCGGTGCGGCGACCTCCTCCTCACGCGGGGTGGAAATATCATTCACCATCTACGAACCTCCGATCCGAAAGCGAGAGCCCCTTCACGATGTCATCGTGGAGTGCACCCCACAAGGCATACCCCGCAAGGCAACGGTCATCAGCGTGCTTGCTCTTCTCTGATCTCCCGTATTTCCCGGTCGAGAAAGAAACTGATCGCGGATCGGATGATCACCAACAGGCCCAGGAACAGCAGATCGTAGAGCTTCAGGCTCAACGCCGTATGGATGATGTCCGACACGATCAGCAGCTCCAACCCGGCGAGGATGTAGCGGCCCAGCTCCTGCCGTTCATGGTTGATGCCGTCCACCCGCCGTGCCGACTGCTTGCTGAACTCCGCCTTCACAACGCCGAGGACGAAGCGCACGGCCCCGATCAGCATCAGCGCGATGGCCAGCAGATCTATCCCGACCGCGATCCATTCCAGCCCGTGCGCCAACCCGGACAACGGACCGTGCAAAATGCCCGGCGATTGTTCGGGAAGGCTCTCCATCAGGCAGTGGCTTTCATCAATTCGCGACCGCACAGCATCCGGCGAATCTCGCTGGTGCCGGCACCGATTTCCATCAGCTTGGCATCACGCATGATCCGGGCCAGCGGCGAATCGTTCAGGAACCCTGCCCCGCCCATGGCCTGCACACCCTGAATGGCCTGCATCATCCCCTGTTCGGAACAGTACAGCACACAGGCCGCCGCATCCTGCCGGGTCACCTGACCACGGTCACACGCTGCCGCGACTGCGTAGAGATAGGCCCGCGCGGTGTTCATCGCAGTGTACATGTCCGCGATCTTTCCCTGCATCAGCTGGAAATCACCGATCTTTTGCCCGAACTGCTTACGCTCATGCATATAGGGCATGACGTGGTCGAGGATGCCGTGCATCAATCCGACACCGATGCCTGACAGCACCACACGCTCGTAATCCAGCCCAGACATCAGGACGTTCACGCCCTTGCCTTCCTCACCCAGAATATTCTCGAACGGCACTTCGACGTCCTCGAATATCAATTCCGCCGTGTCCGATCCGCGCATTCCCAGCTTGTCGAAATGCGGACCGACGCTGAAGCCGCTCATTTCCCTTTCGATCAGGAAAGCCGTCAGGCCGCGCGGTCCCGCATCCGGGTCCGTCTTGGCATAGACGACCAAGGTCGATGCCTGCGGCGAATTGGTGATCCAGTACTTGTTGCCATTCAGAACGAAGCGGTCGTTGCGCTTCTCGGCACGAAGGCTCATGGAAACGACGTCGGATCCGGCGCCAGCCTCGGACATGGCCAGCGATCCGACATGCTCACCGCTGATAAGTTTCGGCAGGTATTTTGCCTTCTGCGCGGCATTGCCGTTCAGTGAGATCTGGTTGACGCACAGGTTGGAATGCGCCCCGTAGCTGAGGCTGACGGAGGCCGATGCCCGCGCGATCTCCTCCACCGCGACGGCGTGAGCCAGATAGCCCATTCCCGCGCCGCCGTCCTCCTCAGACACTGTGATGCCCAGCAGGCCCAGATCGCCCATTTCGCGCCACAACTCGGTGGGAAACTCGTTTTTGCGATCAATCTCGGCGGCCATAGGGGCCACACGGTCCTGTGCCCAGCGGTGCACCATATCGCGCAGCGCTTCGATTTCCTCACCCAATGCGAAATTCATGGATGCGTTGAACATTGCTTTCCTCCAGATGCGATCATGGCCGCTTTCGGGGGATATGAACATATGTTCAGTTATCTGGCAACCAGCTTGTGCGCCCCCGTTTCAGACCGCCTTAAATCAGGCGACTTCGCGCCACATTGTCGCCGCCACGGCCCCCAGCCAAACCATGGTAACCAGGCCCAGCCCACGTTCCCATGCACCGTCGAAACCGGTCGGCAGCATGAAGAATATGATCGCGCCAATCCCCCAAAGGCCGGCACAGGTGTAGCTGAACATAGCCATTCCGCGACGATACTTGTCCAGATCCTGCGCCATGGAGATCATAGCCGCAGCAAACAGAATCCCCAGCCCGTAGACCAGATAGATATGGATGACGACGCCCTCCTGATCGCTGTCTCCGTATTCGTTGCGCGCACCTACCACCACGACGATGGCGGCCAGACATGCCAGCGCGAACACGCCCAGCGTCCAGCGATGCCCGCCGGGGTGAATATGCGCCGCGCCCAGACCGATGCCCAGCAGCCCCGCCGCATAACCGTACAGGGCCACGTCCTGAATGATCTCGTACCGTCCTGCGGCCAGATCGCTGATCGTATCGGCAACCCAGTCGTGACCGGGCACGACGATACTGCCGATGATGTTGCCCAGCAGCAGCGTCACGATCCCCGCGAAACCCAATACCGCACAGATGCCCAGCATCAGCCTGTTGGGCGGGCGGCCCGGGTAAGCCCGTCCCAGCTTTGTGTCGTCTGCCATGTCGTCCTCCATGCGATGTGACTATCAACCTCGTTCGCTGCAGGAAGGTTCCGCCGGGGTGCAAGACGCGGGAAGTCTTTGCGACCGGCTCCGCCCTGCCCTATAAGGCGCGCAGATCGCAACGGAGGCCCCCCATGCGCAGCGCCACCATCACCCGCAAGACCGCGGAAACGGACATCACGGTCGAAATCGACCTGGACGGAACCGGTCGGTACGACAACCGGACCGGCGTCGGATTCTTTGATCACATGCTTGACCAATTGTCGCGCCACGCACTGATCGACATGACGGTCAAATGCCAGGGCGACCTGCACATCGACGACCACCACACGGTTGAGGATGTGGGCATCGCGCTGGGTCAGGCCCTGACGCAGGCCATGGGCGACAAGCGCGGCATCGTGCGCTATGGCGCGTGCCTGCTGCCGATGGACGATACGCTGGTGCGCGCCGCGCTGGACCTGTCGGCGCGGCCCTATCTGGTGTGGAAGGTCGATTTCACCGCCCCCGCGATCAAGGGGTTCGACACCGAGCTGGTGCGCGAATTCTTTCAGGCCTTCGCGACCCATGGCGGCATCACCTTGCATGTCGAGAAACTGGACGGCATCAACTCCCACCACATCGCCGAGGCCGCGTTCAAAGCCGTGGCCCGCGCCCTGCGCGACGCGCTGGAAACCGATCCGCGCAAGGGCGACGCGATCCCCTCGACAAAGGGAATGCTGTGACCTGCGCGATCATCGACTACGGCTCGGGCAACCTGCACTCGGCCGAGAAATCCTTTCAGCGGATGCGGCGTGAGGCTGGTGGACCCGAAATCACCGTCACCTCCGACCCCGAGGCCGTGCTGCGTGCCGAACGGATCGTCCTGCCCGGCGTCGGCGCCTTTGCCGACTGTCAGGCGGGCCTGATGGCCGTACCCGGCATGGTCGAGGCCCTGCGCCAGCGGGTCGAGTCGGGCACGCCCTTCATGGGGATCTGCGTCGGCATGCAACTGCTGGCCACCGTCGGGCGGGAGTTCGGCGACACGCCCGGCCTGGGGTGGATACCCGGCGCGGTTACGGCATTACAGCCCTCGGACCCGGCGCTGAAGGTGCCACATATGGGATGGAACGAACTGCATATCGACCGCCCCCACCCGATCTTCGACGGGGTGGAACCGGGGGAGCACGCCTATTTCGTGCACTCGTATCATGTGACCCCTGACGACATCTCCCACCGTCTGGCGCACGTGAACTATGGCACGAAGGTCACCGCCGCCATCGGTCGGGACAACATCGTCGGCACGCAATTTCACCCCGAGAAAAGCCAGCGGACCGGGCTCCGTGTCATCGCGAATTTCCTGAACTGGGCACCCTAGATGGACCTTGAGCAGATCCTGCACGAGATCACGCAGGACATGGCCACACGGCCTGATCGTGGGCGCGTCGCCAACTATATTCCGCAGCTTGCCTGCATTGATCCCGATCAGTTCGCGATTTCCGTCTGCCTCGCGGATGGGACGCAATATTCCTGCGGCGATGCGGATATGTCGTTCTCGATCCAGTCGGTGTCCAAGGTCTTCGCCCTTGCCCTCGCGCTGGGACGTGTGGGCGATCATCTGTGGACCCGCGTCGGGCGCGAACCCTCGGGTCAGGCCTTCGATTCGATCCTGCTGCTGGAGCAGGAAAAAGGCCGCCCGCGCAATCCGTTCATCAACGCGGGCGCCATCGTCACCACCGACACCTATCTCGAAGGTCACAGCCCGGCGGAGGCGCTCGGCGGTCTGATGCGCTTCGTCCGGGAGGCGGCGGATGATGAGGATATCCACATCGACGATTCGGTCGCCCGGTCCGAGATCGCGACCGGCCACCGGAACTTCGCGCTGGCACATTACATGCTGTCCCACGGCAATCTGCGCCACGCGCCGGACCTGACGCTGGGCACCTATTTTCACCAATGCGCCATCGCGATGAACACCGCACAACTGGCGCGGGCGGGGCGGTTCCTGATGAACTCCCCCGATCTGGTGCGGATGCTGTCGCCGGGTCGGGTGCGCCGGATCAATGCGTTGATGATCACCTGCGGGCAATATGACGGATCGGGTGATTTCGCCTACCGGGTCGGCCTGCCGGGGAAAAGCGGTGTGGGCGGCGGCATTCTGGTGATCGCACCGGGGCAGGCCTCGATCGCGGTCTGGTCGCCGGGGCTGAACCACTACGGCAACTCGCATCTGGGCACATTGGCCGTTGAAACGCTGGCCCGCGACACCGGCTGGTCGATCTTCGGCTAGACCGCTTGTGGAAAGGGCGGCGGACCCTCGCCCGCCGCTCCAAAAATCGCCGGATCAGTTCATGCGCGTCCAGTTCTGCGAGCGGCAGATGAACAGTACGCAGCCCGATACCTCCAGAGTGTTTCCTGACAGGGACATCTTGGAATCGTAGGTCTTGTCCTGATCGGGCGCCCAGATCGTGCCCTGCGCCCAATTGCCCGGATTGGTCGGCTGCATGTCCCAGATGATCGGCTTTCCGATGATCGTCTGATCGCCGGCGGAACCGTCAGCCTCGAACACGCCGGTGATCGTTCCGCAGGTCTGTGCGGCGTTCGCGGCGCAATTGTCGATGGCGACCGTAACATAGCTGCCGGTCTCACCCGGTTCGGATTGCCACATTCCGTTGACGTCCTGCGCCTGCGCGGCCAGCGGTGCGCCCAGAACCAGAGCCGTCGCCAAGATCATTTTCTTCATTTTTTCCTCCCGTTTATTATTGCAAGGAAATCTGATGCGCTGTCGCGGCGCGGTCAACTGCGACGTAACGGGACACGCAGGCTTTGCAAAACCGCGCCCGGCCCGTTACGTGCAAGCGACCCTTGCGAATGGAGCCGCTGCGATGATCCTCTACCCTGCTATCGACCTGAAGGACGGGGCCTGCGTGCGCCTTTACAAAGGCGACATGGACAAGGCGACGGTGTTCGGCGAAGACCCGGCAGCGCAGGCGCGCAGTTTCGTGGATGCGGGTTGCGAATGGCTGCACCTTGTGGACCTGAACGGGGCCTTCGCCGGCAAACCGGTGAACGCAGCGGCGGTCGAAGCGATTCTGGCCGCGACGAACGTTCCCGCACAATTGGGCGGCGGCATTCGCGACATGGCAACGATCGAGGCTTGGCTGGACAGGGGCTTGGCTCGCGTCATCCTGGGCACCGTCGCGGTGCGCGATCCCGCGCTGGTCAAACAGGCCGCGAAAGCCTTCCCCGGCAAGGTCGCCGTGGGCATCGACGCGCGCGACGGTATGGTCGCGGTGGAGGGCTGGGCGGAAACGACGGACATAACCGCCACCGATCTGGCCCGCCAGTTTGAGGATGCCGGTGTCGCCGCCATCATCTACACCGACATCGACCGGGACGGCGCGATGCAGGGCCCGAACGTGGCGGCGACGGCGGCGCTCGCCAATGCGGTATCCATCCCGGTAATCGCATCGGGCGGTGTCTCATCCCTCGACGATTTGCGCGCGCTCAAGAGCAGCGGCGCGGCACTGGACGGCGCGATCTCGGGCCGTGCGCTTTACGACGGCAAGATTGATCTGGCCGAGGCCGTCGCCCTGCTGAAATCTCAGTAGAAAATGACGGTCGCCAGAAGGGCGAAGGCCGAAAAGAGTGCGAACGCGTTCAGTGCCATGATTTCCTCCATTTGCGCTGAGACTGATCTCGAAATATGAACGCTTCGTGAAGTCAGGAGTTCCCATGTTGAAGACCCGCATTATTCCCTGCCTCGACGTGAAGGCGGGACGCGTCGTGAAGGGCGTCAACTTCGAGGGCCTCGTGGATGCGGGCGACCCAGTTGAGGCGGCGATCGCCTACGATGCCGCCGGTGCGGATGAGCTGTGTTTCCTCGACATCGCGGCGACTCTGGAAAATCGCGGCACCATGTTCGACGTGGTCAGCCGCACGGCGGAACAGTGCTTCATGCCCCTGACCGTGGGCGGCGGCGTGCGCACCATCTCCGACGTGCGCGCCCTGCTGCTGGCGGGCGCGGACAAGGTCAGCTTCAACTCCGCCGCCGTCGCCAACCGCGATGTGATCGACGCGGCGGCCGAAAAATTTGGCGCGCAGTGCATCGTCGTGGCTGTGGATGCCAAGACGGTCGCGCCGGGCCGCTGGGAAATCTTCACCCATGGCGGCACGAAGCCGACCGGCATCGACGCTGTGGAGTTCGCCACCGACATGGCCCGGCGCGGCGCGGGGGAAATCCTGCTGACCTCGATGGACAAGGACGGCACGAAATCCGGCTACAACCTGCCCCTGACCCGCGCGATTTCTGACGCCGTACCCGTTCCGGTGATCGCCTCGGGCGGGGTCGGTACGCTGGATCACCTGGTCGAGGGCGTCACCGAAGGCGGCGCGAACGCCGTGCTCGCCGCCTCGATCTTTCACTTCGGCACCTTCACCATAGGCGAGGCCAAGGCCCACATGGCCGCCGCCGGCATCCCGATGAGGCTGACATGAACGTCCTGAACAGACTCGCTGAAACGATAGCCCAGCGCGCCGGGGCCGATCCCGACAGCTCCCACACAGCGCGGATGCTGTCCAAGGGGCCGGAAAAATGCGCCGAGAAATTCGGCGAGGAAGCCATCGAGGCGATCATCGAAGCCGCGAAGGGCGACACCGCCAAATTGACCTACGAGGCGGCGGATGTCGTTTATCACCTGATGGTCATGCTGACCGCCCGCGGGGTCGCCTGGGCGGACGTTCTGACCGAGCTGGAGCGCCGCGAGGGCACATCCGGCATCGCCGAGAAAGCATCTCGCTCGTGACCACGATCCTGTTCAACAAGCCGTTCGACGTCCTCAGCCAATTCACGGATGAGGGCACGAAGGATTCCACCCGCCGTACACTCTCCGATTTCATCGACATCAAACATGTCTACGCCGCCGGGCGGCTGGATCGTGACAGCGAGGGGTTGCTGGTTCTGACGGATGACGGGCAGCTACAGGCACGCATCGCCAACCCGCGTCACAAGACGCCGAAGACGTATTGGGTTCAGGTCGAGGGCGCGCCCACCGACCGCGATTTGGCCCCACTGCGCAGCGGCATCACCCTCAAGGACGGCAAGACCGCCCCGGCCGAGGTCGCGTTGATCGAGCCGCCGAAGGTTTGGCCCCGGACCCCGCCCGTGCGCTTTCGCAAGAGCGTTCCCGATTGCTGGCTGCAAATCACGATACGTGAGGGGCGCAACCGGCAGGTGCGCCGCATGACAGCCGCAATTGGCTTTCCCACCTTGCGCCTGATCCGCTACGCCGTTGGCGATTGGACCTTGGACGGGATTGAAAGCGGCAGCTGGCGCAGAGGATAACTGGAAAAGCACAGCCATTAGGATCGCCCAAGATGTGTCCGCATCAGCTTTCAAAGGTGAGACCCGAGTTCGCTAAGGTAGCGAAAAATCTTGCCCCAATTCTGTATGATTTACCGCCCGTCGTCATTTCCATCGACGGAAGGCCGGGTGTAGGCAAGACGACGCTCGGTCGCTTTCTCGCGTGGAACTTCAACATGACCCTTGTGGAAAGCGATCTTTTTCTCAATCGCCATGTCGGCACGTTGGTCTACAGATTGGATCACCTCAAGCCAATCTTCGAAGCTCGGCTCAGGAAACGCCCGATACTCGTTGAGGGGGCTGTCTCCCTTCGCCTCTTAGCCCAACTGGGATATATCTCGACCTATCATATTCGGGTAACCGCTGAGGGTGCCGGCGGAGATTCCATCTTAGATAGCGAGATGGAGAAGTACCTCAACGACTACCCAACACATGATCATGCGAATCTAATAATAGATCTGCCTATTCGTTATGACTGACAAACCTAGGCCGACTTGGTGATCTCGCGGAAGACATCCTCCAGATCCGGTTCCTCGGTCGCCATGTCGCGGATTACCACGCCCTGATTGCGCAGATGATCCAGCAGGTCCATCGCCGAATGGGCCGATTTGCGGTAGCTCAAAACCAGTGAGCCATCCTCGCGCCGCTGACCGCGGACGCCTTCGGGCAGCGCGGGCACGTCGGTGCCGTCGGTCGTGACCACCAGTGCCTTGCGGTCCATCCGGGCGAGCAGGTTCACCGTATCGTCGCACGCCACCAGATTGCCCTGAGAGATAATGCCGATCCGGTCGCACATCTGCTGCGCTTCCTCCAGATAATGCGTGGTCAGGATGATCGTGGTGCCTGCGTCGTTCAACTCTCGGACGTAATCCCACAGCATCTGACGCAATTCGATGTCGACGCCGGCCGTCGGCTCATCCAGCACCAGAACCTGCGGCGCGTGCACCAGCGCCTTGGCCACCAGAAGCCGTCGCCGCATTCCGCCCGACAGGGTGCGAGCATAGGCCTCTGCCTTGTCCAGCAGACCGACCTTCGCCAGAATCTGATCGGTGCGCCGCTGCGACTTGGGCACGCCGTACAGACCGGCCTGCACCTCCAGCGCGCCACGGGGGGAGAAGAACGGATCGACGTTCAGTTCCTGCGGCACCACCCCGATGGAGGCCCGCGACATGCGCGGATTCGTATCCTGATCGAATCCCCAGATGCGGACGGAACCGGAGGTCTTGTTCGTCAGGCCCGCCAGAATGTTGATGGTCGTAGATTTGCCGGCGCCGTTCGGCCCCAGCAGACCGAAGATCGAGCCCTGAGGAATGTCCAGATCCAGACCTTCCAGCGCGACCTTGTCCTCACCACCACCCTGACCGGCATACACCTTGCGAAGCGCCCTGAGTTCGATTGCATTTTCCATTGCGTCGCTCCTTCGCATCGCGTCCTGCGGCTTCGTTGTCAGAGAAGACCTCCGGGCCTTGTCGCCGGGGGTGCTATCGCTATCATGTGCGCCAACGCGATGTAGGCCGTTCGGCCCGCAACACCAAGTCCTATCCAAGTTCCGGCGGAGAACCATATGACCATTCAGGCCCCCGAAGTCGAGTACGTGACCAAGACCCGCATCCATTGCGACGGCGGTGGGGCCGGCCTCGGCCATCCGCGCGTCTGGTACACGATCGCACCCGAGGAAGGGTTCGTCGAATGCGGCTATTGCGACAAGAAATTCGTGCTGGAGGGCAGCGTCGCTGACGACCGCTGACACCCTCGCACGCGGGCTGGTGGCAATCACAAGGGCCAGTTCATCTCTTTACGGGATCTGGCCTACCGCTCGAAACGCAGCCGGTCCGAGGGCATGAAACCCGCCGCCCGCGCAGCACCTGTCGCGGACCCCGAACCAACCAAGGCGGTTCTGGTCCCCGGCGCAACCTTCCGCCGGGCCTTCATCCCCCGATCGTCATGGACGTCGGACATCCCGGCTTCACTTTCGTCAAATATCCCCGCCGGAGGCTCCTCGAAGCCCTCGCACCCCCTCGCCTTCCCCGCGCCGATCACCTACTCTGCGCGCCACAAATTGAAGGGGCACGACATGGCAATCGGCAAGGGACATCACCTGCATCTGATCGACGGATCGGGGTTCATCTTCCGTGCGTTCCACGCCCTGCCGCCCCTGACGCGAAAATCCGACAGTCTGCCGGTCGGCGCGGTGTCGGGCTTTTGCAACATGCTGTTCAAGATGCTGGAGGGCAACACGGGCCACGATGCGCCGACGCATCTGGCGGTGATCTTCGACCATTCGGCCAAGACGTTTCGCAATGACATCTACCCGCAATACAAGGCCCATCGCCCCCCGATGCCCGAGGATCTGCGCCCGCAAATCCCCCTGACGCGTGAGGCGACCCGCGCCTTCGGCATCTGCTGTATCGAGCAGGAGGGGTGGGAGGCCGATGACCTGATCGCCACCTTCGCCGTTCAGGCCCGCGACGCGGGCGCGCGGGTCACCATCATCTCCTCCGACAAGGATCTGATGCAACTGGTCGGCGGCGGGGTCGAGATGATGGACGGCATGAAGAACGTCACCATCGGGCCCGAGGAGGTCGAGGCAAAGTTCGGCGTCGGTCCCGACCGGGTGGTGGACGTGCAGGCTCTGGCCGGCGACAGCGTCGACAACATCCCAGGCGCCCCCGGCATCGGCATCAAGACCGCGGCCCTGCTCATCAACGAATACGGCGATGTCGAAAGCCTGCTCGCGCGGGCGGAGGAGATCAAGCAGCCCAAGCGCCGCCAATCCCTGATCGATAATGCCGAACAGATTCGCATTTCCAAACGGCTGGTCACACTGGAACAACACGTTCCGGTCGAGGTCGGCATCGACGCGATGGAGGTGCAACCGCTCGACCCGGAAACCGTGCTGCCGTTTCTGGCTGAAATGGAATTCCGCACGATCACCAACCGCGTCGCGGAAAAGCTGGGGGCCAAGGCGCCGACCATCGACGACACGCCCGCGAACGCCCCCGCGATGGATGAGCCGGACATGCCGCCCATCGACCCCTCGAAATACGAAATCGTGCGCGATGCCGAGGCCTTGCAGATCTGGATCGACCGGATTCACGAGCGCGGCTACGTCGCGGTGGACACGGAAACCACCGGTCTGGATGAGATGCGCGCCGATCTGGTCGGCATCTGCCTCAGCGTGGAGCCGGGTCAGGCGTGCTACATCCCGCTCGCCCATGTCAACGGCACCGGCGATCTGCTGGGCGGGGCCGAGAGGTCCGAGGGCCAGATGGATTTTGACCGGGCGCTGCAGATGCTCAAACCCGTGCTGGAGGATCCCGCGATCCTCAAGATCCTGCAAAACGCCAAATACGACATCAAGATCTTCGCCCGACTGAACGTAACCGTCGCCCCGATCGACGACACGATGCTGATTTCCTATGCTCAGCACGCGGGTCTGCACGGTCACGGGATGGACGCGCTCAGCGAACGATATCTCGATCATAAGCCGATCCCGATCAAGGAGCTGATCGGCGCGGGCAAGAAGCAGATCACCTTCGATCAGGTCAAGATCGACGACGCGGCCCCCTACGCGGCCGAGGATGCCGACATCACCCTGCGCCTGTGGACCGCACTGAAACCCGGCCTGATCCCCTCACGCACCACGACGGTGTACGAGACGATGGAGCGCCCCCTCGTCCCGGTTCTGGTGCAGATGGAGCGGCACGGCATCAAGGTGGACCGCGATCACCTCAGCCGCATGTCCAACAGCTTTGCACAGAAAATGGCCGGGCTGGAGCATGAGATTCACGAGCTTGCCGGTCGCAAGTTCAATGTCGGCTCCCCCAAGCAACTGGGCGAGATCCTGTTCGACGAAATGGCAATCGAAGGCGGCAAGAAGGGCAAGACCGGGGCCTATGGCACCGGGGCCGATATCCTGGAAACCCTCGCCGCGCTGGGTCATGATTTGCCCGCGCGGGTGCTGGACTGGCGGCAGGTTTCGAAGCTGAAATCGACCTATACCGATGCGTTGCAGGAACATATCCACCCCGAAACCGGGCGTGTGCACACCTCCTATTCCATCGCGGGGGCCAATACCGGGCGTCTCGCCTCCACCGATCCGAACCTGCAAAACATCCCCGTGCGCACGGAGGAAGGCCGCCGCATCCGCGAGGCGTTCATCGCGGAGGAGGGCAATGTCCTCGTCTCGCTCGACTACAGCCAGATCGAGCTGCGCATCCTGGCCCATATCGCCGAAATCGACTCGCTGAAGCAGGCGTTCCGCGACGGGTTGGACATTCACGCGATGACCGCGTCCGAGATGTTTGGCGTGCCGCTGGATGAGATGACGCCGGATGTGCGTCGTCAGGCCAAGGCGATCAATTTCGGTGTGATCTACGGCATCTCCGCCTTCGGTCTGGCCAACAATCTGCGCATCCCGCGTGAGGATGCGAAGGCCTTCATCGACCGGTATTTCGAGCGGTTCCCCGGCATACAGAAATACATGGACGACACCAAGGCCTTCGCCAAGGAACACAAGCGCGTCGAAACCCTGTTCGGCCGGCGCATCCACACGCCGGAGATTGCGTCCTCCGGCCCGCGTGCCGGCTTTGCCTACCGCGCCGCGATCAACGCGCCCATTCAGGGCACTGCCGCCGACATCATCCGCCGCGCCATGATCCGCGTGCCCGCCGCAATGCAAGCGGCGAAACTGCCCGGCCGGATGCTGCTGCAAGTGCACGACGAATTGCTGTTCGAGGTGCCACGGGACGCCGCTGACGATCTGATCGGCACGGTGCGCGAAGTGATGGAGCAGGCCCACCTGCCCGCCGTCGCACTCGACGTGCCGCTGGTCGTCGATGGTGGCACGGGGGCGAACTGGGCGCAGGCGCACTAGCCCCACTCGCACCTAGCGAATCAGTAGCTTGGCAAGTGATTCGCCGCATGGCAAACTGGCATCGCGGGGCCTGCCCTCGCGATGGAGGTGTCCCATGTCCATGCAAAATGCCGATGCCCACTCCCCCGCCAGTGCAGACGGCGAGCCGATCCCGATCCTCAGCGCCCCGGAATGCCATGCCTATCTGCTGCGCAATCCGCGTATCGCCAGCGCGCTGTGCTTCGTCCTGTGGGATCGCCACACGGCGCTGCCCTTCCTCTGCGGAGTAACCAACAGCATCGACCGGATGCTGGCGCAGTTGCGGATGGACACAGTGCGCGATGGCGCCATCGGGCTGATCCGCTTTCACCCCGAATTGCTGGAGTTCGTCATGGCGCAACCTCCGGGGTTTCTGGGGGTCAGCCTGTTTCCCTTCGACACGGTGGGGCAGGCGAAGGTCTGCGAGCATTCCATCGTCAGCGAATTCGGGCGGCGCGATGACGGCGGGCTGCTGCTCAACCGGCGGATCGAGCGGTAGGCGGGCCAATAGAGTAACGCCGCGCGGGATGGGACGGCGACACGATTTGTTTGATATTCTGCCCAGTCAACCCTGCGCGCCCCCCTGATCCAGACGGAGTGCCGCGAAAATTTCTGTTGCATTGCAGAGCACCCTCAGTGTGCACTTGCACTCGATATCGCATGGTCTAGAACCTGAGGTTGTGCCGTGGGGGCATGATTCACCGCGTTCATTACTGAATTGTCGCGATCATAACCGGGGAATTTCCATGTCCTTCGCAAGACTTTTTGCCATAGTCGCCATTACATTCGGGGCAGTCGGATCACCCGCCACAGCCGCGCCGCTGGACGACGCAGTTTCGCTCTGGCTCGACGATAACGACGCCGATGCGCTGCCGATGCTGTCTGAACTGGCGTCCTCCGGCGATGCCGATGCGCAGCTTCTGCTGGGTCAGATCGAGGCCATCCTGCCGCCGGGCGCCGGATCGGAGTTCATGACCGGCCTGTCCCGGCGTGAGCGGATCGACCTGCTACGCTCCCCCGGGGGATTGTCGGGCAAGTCATGGCTGCGCGTGCGCGCGGATGAGGGCGACCCCCTGGCTGTGGCGCTGCTGGCGTCACGTCTGCCGGATGCCGACATGGATGTGGTGCGCGCCCTGCTCGACGCGGGTGAGCGTGAAGCGGCGGAAAAGCTGGCGTGGGAGATCTTCGACCGGGGCCGCTGGAACGACATCTTTGCCCTCGCCCCTGACGATCCCCTGCTGGAACAGCTCGATTTCGTTCTGTGGATGCGCGCCTACTTTGCGTCCCCACCCATGGGCGATCACTGGAAATGGCTGGACACGACGCCTGCGACGGGCCGGTCGGGCGGGATGATGATGATATCCCTCGTCGCGCCTGTACTGGCCCCGCATCTGCGGCCCAGTGAGCAGATGCGCGAATACTCCATCGCGCAACGCGGCTTCCCGGCGGAGCTTGTGGCATCCGGCAACCTGCCGCGCGCGGCTGCCGTGATGGGCGGGCAGCTTGTCGGTGATGCGAATCTGGCGACGGTCGAAGCATATTGCGACCAGACCTGCCCCGGCGATGGTGGTCTTTGCGCCATGCAGGTGATCACGCAGGTCGGCGGTGCCGACAATATCAAGGCCGCCGACAGCCCGCTGGAGCGTCTGATCGCGCAGGACAGGTTCATGACCTCCGCCCGCGCGGTGGGCCAGTTGCGGCGCTGGATGGGCACGATCGGTGAAAATTCGCTCGGCAATCACGACCTGATCTCCCAATGCGTGCGTGACGATATCCGCGAGGCCTCGGCCGGTCGGTAGCGGATCGCCCCTGCGCAGGCGGCATCTTGCGCAGGGGCCCTTGCGGGCGTAGGTTCCGCGCATGTCGCACCTGACCGCTCATATCCCGATCCTGGACGATCATGCCCGCCTGCCATGGCGGTTCTTCGGTCTTGCGAAAACGCTGGAATCGCAGTTGTGACGCGCCTGCGGTTTCGTGCGCGAAACCTGCTGACCGCGCTTTACCTACACCCATTTACCGATCCTTGAGGGACCCCCCATGGCCAAGACCCTGTATGACAAGATCTGGGACGCGCATGTCGTCCACGAAGCTGACGATGGCACCTGCCTGCTGTATATCGACCGCCACCTCGTGCATGAGGTGACCAGCCCCCAGGCCTTCGAGGGCCTGCGGTTGAACAACCGCACCGTGCGCGCGCCGGAGAAGACCATCGCTGTGCCGGATCACAACGTTCCCACGACGCTGGACCGCGCCAACGGCATCGAAAACCCGGAATCGAAGATTCAGGTCGATGCGCTGGACAAGAACGCCAAGGATTTCGGCATCCACTACTACCCCGTGTCCGACGTGCGTCAGGGCATCGTGCACATCGTCGGGCCGGAGCAAGGTTGGACCCTGCCCGGCATGACCGTCGTATGCGGTGACAGCCACACCGCCACGCACGGTGCGTTCGGTTCGCTGGCGCACGGCATCGGCACGTCGGAGGTGGAGCATGTGCTGGCGACCCAGACGCTGATCCAGAAGAAGTCCAAAAACATGAAGGTCGAGATCACGGGCCACCTGCGCCCCGGCGTCACGGCCAAGGACATCACCATGGCCGTCATCGGCGCGACCGGCACCGCAGGCGGCACCGGCTACGTCATCGAATATTGCGGCTCCGCCATCGAGGATCTGTCGATGGAGGGTCGCATGACCGTCTGCAACATGGCCATCGAGGGCGGCGCGCGCGCCGGTCTGATCGCACCGGATGAGAAGACATTCGCCTATTGCATGGGCCGCCCCCATGCCCCGAAAGGCGCCGCATGGGAGGCCGCGCTGACCTACTGGAAAACCCTCAAGACCGATGAGGGCGCCCATTTCGACAAGGTTCTGACCATCAAGGGTGAGGACATCGCACCGCTGGTCACGTGGGGCACCTCGCCCGAGGACGTTCTGCCGATCACCGCCACCGTGCCGTCGCCCGACGATTATACCGGCGGCAAGGTTGAGGCCGTGCGCCGCTCGCTCGCCTATATGGGCCTGACACCGGGCCAGAAGCTCAGCGACGTGGCCATCGACACCGTCTTCATCGGATCGTGCACCAATGGCCGGATCGAGGATCTGCGTGAGGTTGCGGCGATCATGAAGGGCAAGAAGGTCAAGGACGGTCTGCGCGCCATGGTCGTTCCCGGCTCGGGCCTGGTCCGCGCCCAGGCGGAGGAAGAAGGCATTGCCGATATCCTCAAGGATGCGGGCTTCGAATGGCGCATGGCGGGTTGTTCCATGTGCCTTGCCATGAACCCCGATCAGTTGGCCCCGGAGGAGCGTTGCGTGTCCACGTCGAACCGCAACTTCGAGGGGCGTCAGGGCCGCGGTGGACGCACCCACCTCGCCTCGCCCGCGATGGCGGCAGCAGCTGCGATCACCGGTCGTCTGACCGACGTGCGCGAATTGGGTTGAGGAGAAGAAAATGGAAAAGTTCACCACACTCGAAGGCGTCGCCGCCCCCATGCCGCTGGTCAATATCGACACGGATATGATCATCCCCAAGCAGTTCCTGAAGACGATCAAGCGGACCGGGCTGGGCAAGAACCTGTTCGACGAGATGCGCTATGACGCCCAGGGTCAGGAAATTCCCGACTTCGTTCTGAACCAGCCGGCCTATCGCGACGCGAAAATCCTTATCGCCGGCGATAATTTCGGCTGCGGGTCCAGCCGCGAGCACGCGCCCTGGGCGCTGGCCGATTTCGGGATCCGTTGCGTAATCTCCACATCCTTCGCGGACATCTTTTTCAACAACTGCTTCAAGAATGGCATTCTGCCAATCGTTCTGCCACAATCTGAAGTTGATAAATTGATGGACGATGCAGCGCGCGGTGCGAACGCCGTGATCACGGTCGATTTGGAAAACCAGACGATCAGCGGTCCCGATGGAGGCACAATCGCCTTTGACGTGGAGCCGTTCCGCAAGCATTGTCTGCTCAACGGGCTCGACGATATCGGGCTGACCATGCAGAAGGCGGCGGCGATCGACGCCTTCGAGGCACAGTACAAGACCGCGGCTCCGTGGATCTAGTGTGACAAGAGGGGACGCCGGATGGCATATGCGAGGGCTGGTGTTGGGACCGCACTGACCAGATTGGTCACAAGCCTGTCCCGGGCGTTCCTTGTTTTGGTGTTCATCGCCCTTCCGGCGTTCCTCCTGCCCGAAACCTCCCGGACCGGGCAGGAGATTTCGCTGATCATCGGCGCGCTGTTCGCCCTGTTCACGATGTTCGAATATGCGTCCTCGCATCCGGGGTTGATAGATTTCAGGTTCGCACCGCCCTATAACAGGTTCCGGTTCCTGACCTTCGCCGTGCTGATCGTGGCGCTGGTGTTCCTGTGCCGGGCCGATTCCGGGGCGGACTCGTTTTCCGACGACTATCTGGCGCTGTCCGATCGGCTGGTGGAGATCTTCAGCGTACCGTTCAGCCCGGTGGTTCTGGCCGATACGCTGATCGGCGCGGGAGTGAACCCGCTGGTCGAGCGTGCAGCGGCGCTGAGCTTCACGATCGCGCTGACCTCCATCATCTTTTTCGCGATCTATGTCTGGGTTTTTCGCTGGCCGGCGGAACGTGACAGCTTCAACCTGTGGATCAACCTGCCGACATTCGATCCGTCGGTCGGTCAGGATATCGCGTGGCGTCTTCGCCGGGCGGGCCTGTTGAACATCATCGTAGCACTGGCCCTGCCCTATGCCGTCCTGTCCATCGCGTCGCGCAGTGGCGGATGGTTCGATCCCGCCGCGTTGGGCAACTACCAGTCTCTGGTCTGGTGCTGCGTCTTCTGGGCGTTCTTTCCCGTGGCCCTGTTCAATCGCGGCAGTGCGATGCTGAAAATCGCATGGCTGATCGACCGGGCGCGCACCGATTGAGCTTGCGGGCCGCCCTCGCGCTATGCCTGTCGCTGACAAACGCAGCACAGGCAGAGACGCTGCGCTTGGCGACCTACAATGTGGCCCTGTCCCGCGATTATGCCGGGCATCTGGTCCAGGACGTGGAACGCCGCGACCAACCGATCCTTCAGATCGCGGCGGTCCTGCGGGAGGTTGCGCCCGATATCGTCCTGCTGACGGAGATGGACCGGGATCCGCAACTGCGCGCGCTTGCCGGTTTGCAGCAGATTCTCGCGGAACAGGGACTGATTTATCCGTACAGCTATGCCGGGCCCGTGAACGCTGGTGTGATGACGGGGCTGGATCTGGACGGCGATGGCTGGGTCAACGATCCGGAGGATGCGCAGGGCTGGGGCAAGTGGCCCGGTCATCGCGGCATGGCCTTGTTGAGCAGATACCCTATCGGGCCGGCGCGGACCTTTCGGCTGAGCCTGTGGGACGACGTTCCGGGCAGCATGATCCCGACGGGCGAACCGGCGCAGGTACGCGCGATCCAGCGCCTCTCATCCAAAAGCCATTGGGATATCGGGATCGCCTTGCCGCAAGGGGGGACGCTGCATGTTCTGGCCGCGCACCCGACCCCCCCGGTTTTCGACGGGGCGCAGGATCGCAACGGTCGGCGCAACGCGGATGAGATCGCCTGGTTCAACCGCTATCTGGATGGGGAGGCGATGCGCGACGATGCGGGTCTGACCGCCCCGCTGGCACAGGGCCCGGTGGCCGTTCTGGCCGACCTGAACGCCGATCCGTTCGACGGGGAGGCACGGCGCGGTTCCCTGCGCACCCTGCTGGGACATCCGCGCCTTCAGGACCCGGCACCAACCAGCCGCGGGGCGGTGATTGCAGGGGTCGGCGGTGCGAACGATGCGCATCTGGGACCAGCGGATCAGGATACAGCGGACTGGCGCGACGATCCGGGGCCGGGGAACCTGCGGGTGGATTACGTCCTGCCCGATGCGCGGTTGCGCGTCAGCGGCGCGGGCGTCTTCTGGCCCATACCGGACGCGCCATTGCATGAGGAGGCCATGGCCTCGGACCACCGGCTGGTCTGGGTCGATGTGGACCTGCCCTGAGGGCAGAGGCAGGCTTACCTCCACACCGCTCTCGCTTGACTTTCCGCCCCTCTCAGCCCAACACGCAGAAGGCTTTCAGCAAGGAGACCGCCATGAAAAATCCCTCCCTTCTCATTCTGGCCGGTGACGGCATCGGCCCGGAAGTCATGGAGCAGGTCCGGCGGATCATCGACTGGTACGCCGCGAACCGCGCGATGGCCTTCGACGTGTTCGAGGATCTGGTGGGCGGCGCGGCCTATGATGCACACGGCACCCCCCTGACCGACGACACGATGGCCAAGGCGCAATCGGTGGATGCGGTTCTGTTGGGCGCGGTCGGCGGCCCGAAATACGACGATCTGGATTTCTCCATCAAGCCGGAACGGGGTCTGCTGCGCCTGCGCAAGGAAATGGACCTGTTCTCGAACCTGCGCCCGGCGCAATGTTTCGACGCGCTGGCGGATTTCTCCTCGCTCAAGCGTGATATCGTGGCCGGTCTGGACATCATGATCGTGCGCGAACTGACCTCCGGCGTTTATTTCGGGGAGCCGCGCGGGATCTTCGAGGAGGGGAACGAGCGTGTCGGCATCAACACGCAACGCTACACCACGTCCGAGATCATCCGCGTTGCCCGCTCCGCGTTCGAGCTGGCCCGCCGCCGCGACAGCCGCGTCTGCTCGATGGAAAAGGCCAACGTGATGGAAAGCGGCGTCCTGTGGCGCGAGGAAGTACAAAAACTGCGCGACGCCGAATATCCCGATATCGAGCTGACGCACATGTATGCCGATGCGGGCGCGATGCAGCTGTGCCGCTGGCCCAAGCAGTTCGACGTGATCGTCACCGACAACCTGTTCGGTGACATCCTGTCCGACACGGCGGCGATGCTGACCGGCTCGCTGGGGATGCTGCCATCCGCGTCGCTGGGCGCACCGATGGAAAACGGCATGCCCAAGGCGCTGTACGAGCCTGTGCACGGCTCCGCCCCCGATATTGCGGGTCAGGGCAAGGCGAACCCGATCGCGTGCATCCTCAGCTTTGCCATGGCGCTGCGCTACTCGTTCGATCAGGGCGAGGAGGCCGATCGGCTGGAGCAAGCGGTGGAGCGGACATTGCAGGGCGGTGCACGAACCCCCGACCTGATGGGCGAAGAGGGCGGCACCCCGCTGAGCACCACGGAAATGGGCGATGCGATTCTCTCCGAACTGGATGCGTCACTGAACTGATCCGACATGCGGTGAGCATGCATTAAATCTGGCCGGTAGCCGTGTCGATGACAGGGTTTCCGGTCGAAACACCCTCAAACCGGATCGGCAAATCGCCCCGCTCGTGTAATTCGAACGGGGGATGCACCGGATGTTTCTGTCGCTGAACGCGCGACATGTTGCACGGGGACACGGCGGGGGTTTTCGAACCGCTGGTGGACAGGTCCGCACCCCCCTGCCCCGCGCCCTCCTGCCCCATGTCCTACCAGCAGAACATGCCCGGTATGAGGCGATGATCCTTGCATCGACACCGATACTGTCCTTTCGATAGACGCTGAGCCACACGAGGGAGGCGCCAGAAATGCAGATCCGGAAAAGCGGTGCCGTGACCGCCTTGGTGGGCTTCGGCTTTTTCGCCAGCCACGATGCGGTCATCAAGGCGTTGGGGGCGACGTATTCCACCTTCCAGATCGCCTTTTTCTCCGTTCTGTTCGGGATGCCGCTGGTCATGCTGATGCTGGTGCGCGATGCGAAACCCGGCACGTTGCGCCCGCGCCACCCCGGATGGGTCGCAACGCGGGCGGGGCTGGGGGTCGTCACCGGCTTTTCCGCCTTCTATGCCTTCACCCATCTGCCCTTGACCGAAGTCTATGCGATCCTGTTCGCGCAACCGCTGCTGATAACCGCGCTGTCCGTGCCCTTTCTGGGCGAAAAGGTCGGCTTGCGCCGCTGGATCGCGGTCTTTACCGGGCTGGTCGGCGTGCTGATTGTCCTGCAACCGGCAACGACCGAATTGAGCATCGGCCACCTTGCGGCGCTGACCTCCGCGATCTGCGGGTCATTCGTCTCCATCATCCTGCGAAAGATCGGCGCGCAGGAACGCTCCGCCGTGATGATCCTGTATCCGATGATGGCGAACCTCGTGGTTATGGGAACACTGATGCCGTTCGTCTATATCCCCATGCCGATCGGCGATCTGGGGCTGGCGGCCTTTCTCGCTGTCTTGGGATTCTGTGGGATGCTGGGGTTGTTGCTGGCCTATCAGCGGGCTGCCGTGTCGGTGGTCGCCCCGATGCAATATTCGCAGATCATTTGGGCCGTGCTGTTCGGTCTGATCTTCTTCGATGAGATGCCGGCCCTGGCCACGGCCATCGGAACCGCCGTCATCATCGCGAGCGGTCTGTATATCGTCATGCGTGAGGAAGGCGGCGGCACCACGACGGAGCGCCCCGTCACTGCCGGGCGCACACCGCGCGGCGATACGGCGCTGGGAATGCGAACCGGCGACATCATGCGTCTGTTCGGCCTGCGCGAAGGCCCCTTGCGCTCGGACAAGGAATAGGGCAAATCCTCGCCCACGGTCGGGCAGTGGCGCAGCCTGGTAGCGCACCTGCTTCGGGAGCAGGGGGTCGGAGGTTCGAATCCTCTCTGCCCGACCAGTTCATCATGACAATCAGAAGTTCAGCCGGAATTTCAGCGCGGCAGGTCCACGTTGAACGGTTGCCCCCATCCATACCGTGTGTCGTGGGCCATGACCTGCACCCGCGCGATATCCTGCGGAATCTCGATGCCGGACAGGCTGCGGGTAAAGGGCTGCTCCTCGACATGCGGATGGGTCAGGGTACGATGCGCCAGGACGGTGTCGCCGCTGCGGACCTGCCAGCCATCGGCGTAGTGATCCCACCCCGTATCGGCATGGGCCACGGTCACGTGGAACGTCCAGCCGGCCTCAGCCTCGACGAGGCGCACCTCGATAATCTCCGCACTGTCCGCCAGCGCGGGGGCCGTGGCCAGCAGCAGGGGCGCACTCCACTTCAGCACTGGCCCGGGCACCGCCCCATGATGCAGGATGTCCGCGCGGCGCAAAGGGCGCGAAGGATGAAAACCTCGAATATGCGGGTCAGACTAATGCGACGACGAAACATGAGCGTCTCCTTTCCGAATGAAGCCATGGTACACACGTCCCGCCCCGCCGTCCCTTCACAAAGCCGCGACGCGGGGAATCGCGAAATAGAGGTGTTCGACGGCTTCGCTCCGCAGCACCGCGCAGAGGTGACCGCCCTGTATCTGGATGCGTTCGGGCCGAAGCTGGCACGTTTTCTGGGACGCGGCGCGCGCATCCGCGATTTCGTGCACGACACCCTGAACGCGAATTTCGCCGTGGTCGCAATCGACACGCAGACCGGTCGCGTGGTCGGCGTCGCGGGTTTCAGGACCGAACAGGGCGGCCTGACCGAACGGTTTGGCGCCCGGCTGCACGGACATTACGGCCCTTTCGGCGGGTTCTGGCGTGGTCTGATCCTGAACCTGTTGCAGACGCAGGAACGCTCGGACAAGCTGTTGGTGGATGGCATCGCAGTGGCGGAACGCTATCGTGGCTCCGGCATCGGCACGGCGCTGCTGCACGCCCTGGATGCCAAGGCTGCGGCGTTGGGAAAGCAGGGCATACGGCTGGACGTGATCGACGAGAACCGGCGGGCGCAGGCGCTGTATGCGCGCCACGGCTACAGCGTTACGGATGCGCACGATATCGGCCTGCTTAGCGTGATCTTCGGGTTCCGGCGTGCGACCCAGATGACACGCATGTTGTAGGCATACAGCCTTCGCCGTTTCCCTTTTGCGCACCGATGGTCTAAGACGCGCCTGTTTGAAAACCATTATTAGGAGACAGAGGGAGATGGGTTACAGGATCGTCGTCGTCGGAGCCACGGGAAACGTGGGCCGCGAAATGCTCAACATCTTGTCTGAGCGTGAATTCCCCGTTGATGAAATTGCCGTTCTGGCCAGCCGCAAGAGCCTGGGCACGGAATGCGCGTTCGGGGATCGAACTTTGAAAACCCAGGATCTCGACACTTTCGACTTCACCGGTTGGGACATGGCGCTGTTCGCGATCGGATCGGACGCGACCAAGAAATACGCGCCCGTCGCGGCCAAGGCGGGCTGTGTGGTGATCGATAACTCCTCGCTCTACCGCTATGATGCAGATGTCCCGCTGATCGTGCCCGAGGTGAACCCCGACGCGATCGAGGGCTATGCGAAGAAGAACATCATCGCGAACCCCAACTGCTCGACCGCGCAGATGGTCGTCGCGCTGAAGCCGCTGCACGACCGGGCGAAGATCAAGCGCGTCGTCGTGTCCACCTACCAGTCGGTTTCCGGCTCGGGCAAGGAAGCGATGGACGAGTTGTGGATGCAGACCAAGGGCATGTACGTGCCGGGTCAGGAGCGTGCGCCCTCCGTCTATCCCAAGCAGATCGCCTTCAACGTGATTCCGCATATCGACGTCTTCATGGAGGACGGCTCGACCAAGGAAGAATGGAAGATGGTCGCCGAAACCAAGAAGATCATCGACAAGTCCATCAAGGTCACGGCGACATGCGTGCGCGTGCCGGTCTTCGTCGGCCATTCGGAATCGATCAACATCGAGACCGAGGATTTCCTGGACGAGGACGAGGCCCGCGACATCCTGCGTGAGGCCCCCGGCATCATGGTGGTCGATAAGCGGGAGGATGGCGGCTATGTCACCCCGGTCGAATGCGTGGGTGAGTTCGCGACCTATATCAGCCGCATCCGTCAGGACAGCACGATCGACAACGGCCTGAACTTCTGGTGTGTGTCCGACAACCTGCGCAAGGGCGCGGCCCTGAACGCGGTTCAGATCGCGGAACTGCTGGGACGCCGCATCCTGAAAAAGGGCTGAACATTCGGCATTTGCCGGAACGATCCGGTTCTGCCATCCTCCGTCCTGTCGGGCGGGGGATGGATGCCTCCGCGGCAGGCTGGGGGCCTTACATGCAACATCTTTTCATAACGGTTCTGGTTCTGGCCTCGTTTGCCGGAGCGGGCTCCGCCATGGCCTGCACAGCAGGTGAGGCCATCGTTCCAACCCTGATATTCGACGACCTCACCCCGGTGGAGCGGGAGGCCTTCGACACGCTGTTCACGGCCGAACGCGCCGTGATGCAGACGGAGAACACGGACGTGGACGCGGCCTTCGCATTCCAAAGATGCGATCTGGCCGCCGACGGCAACGCCACGGTCATGGTGTTCGCGAAGCCCGGCCTGTTCTGCGAGGTGGATTGTCTGAGCTGGGCGATCAACCGCACGCAGGACGAACACTGGCAGATCATCCTGGCCGCGCTCGGCCACGTCGAAGTTGCCGGATCCTATTCCATGAGCTGGCCCGACCTGATCGCGCGCGTTCAGGATCAACCCGCAATCGTGCACAAATACGACGGCGCCAGCTACCGGGAGGAGCTGGAGGGCCTGATCTATGGCGAGGCGTTCGACCTGCCGGAGGCTGTCGCGTGGGAGGCCGACGAATCCGGCTTCGTCGGAATCGTTCCCGGCTCATCCGGCCCGAATGGTGAGGCTGTGCTGGCGCTGGACATGCTGGCGAACACGATTGATCCCGGTTTGGGTGAGCTGGTTGCCGGGCTGACCGATCTGAACGGCGACGACGTGCCCGAAATCGTGGTTCAGGGCGAAGGTGCCGACTATTGCAGTGCCGATGGCTGCCGCACCTGGATCATCGGGATTCGGAACGGAGAGGCGCATGTCCTCGCGGACGTCACGGCACAGGGATCGCTGGAAATCGCATCGACAACCTCGGACGGTTATCGCGACGTGATCGTATGGGGGGACGCCGGGGCGCAGGTCCTGCGCCACGACGGAGAGGTTTACCGCTAGGGCATAGCCTAGATCGGGCGGAACTGATCCAGACTGCCGTCATAGGCGTGCAACTCGCCCGATCCGATATCTGTCCACGCGCCATGCATCGCCAATCGCCCATTATCCACCGCATCGCGGACGAACGGAAAGGTCAGAAGATTTTCAAGGCTGACCTTGATGCTTTCATGTTCCAGCGATTGCAGGCGCTCCGCACGATCCCCGGGGATGTCCTTGATCCGCTCGTATCCGGGCGTGAGGATGTCCATCCAACGGCTGATGAAGCTGGAATCCTCATCCAGCTTGCTGCCGGCACCTTCGCATTTCTCATAGCACGCCGCGACCCCGCCGCAGCCGGAATGGCCCAGGATGACGATATGGCTGACCCCCAGCACGGTCACCGCGTATTCAATCGCCGCCGACGTGCCGTGCAGCTCCCGATCGGGGGAGTATGGCGGCACGAGGTTGGCAACGTTGCGCACGAGGAAGAAATCCCCCGGCTCGCCCTCGAACATACCGACGGGATCAACGCGGCTGTCACAGCACGAAATGAACATCGCGCGCGGATGCTGGCCATGCTCGGCCAAGTGTGAATACCACTCGCGGTTATCCTCGAACGTGGTCTTGCGCCACCGTTCGAGCCGCTTCGCCAGATAGTTTGGCAGGACTTTGATATGTTGCATATGGTTCCCCGATTTTAACCTTAAGTTCAGCAATACAGGCGCGAAGGCAACGATTCAACGCAGGACAACGTTTACTCACCGGTGGGTCAGACACGCAACGCATTGGGTGTGCAAAGCGTGTTTGGCATAATGGAGAAGTGGGAGCTATTGTGATGTCGGATCGGGTGATCCGTATCACCGCGCAGGAATCTGCGCTGGTCGATACGTCCGCAGTCGTAGGATTGCAGCAGAGCGTGGGAACTCTGCGATGTCAGGAAATGGTGGAGGATGCGATCTATCAAATCACAGAACGCCTGGCGAAACTGGAGCGTGCCGAACGTGAGCAGGATTACGAAACCGCATCCGAGATCGCGCACGTGTTGGTGGAGCTTACAAACAGGATCGGATTGCCCCGGATGAGCGTCGTGGCAACCGATCTGGCCGATGTGCTGAGGCTGGGCGACACGATAGCGATCAGCGCGATCTGCGCACGGCTGATCCGACTGGGTGAGGATTCGCTGTTCACGCTGGTGCGTCTGGGCGGCGACGGGGTCTGAACCATCGCAATCGCAGGTCCTTCCTGATCCTGCGCCGGGGCGTGACACTCCGGCGTGTGATGCCTAGTCTTCGCGAACCTGATTTGCGGAGCGGACATGGACATGAACCTGACATTTTCGACTGAAACCGACGCAGCGATCGACCTGCATGTGGTGTCACCGGGCGATCACTGGCCCGTATCCGCCACGCACCGCAAATGGGCGGAATCGGCAGGGTTTTCAGGTGCGCTCGGCGATTTCTGCCTGCTGCCGGCAGAGGACGGCCAGATTTCGGCGGTCCTGATCGGATGGGGCACGGGGCGGCTGCGGGCGCGCGGGCGGATGCATCTGGCCCGCTATGCGCCGTTGCTGCCGGCCGGCACCTATCGCATCGCCAGCGCGCCCGAGGGATTCGACATGGATGAGCAGGCCCTGGGCTGGCTGCTGTCGGAATATTCGTTCGATCGCTACATTGCCGCCAAACCCGAAGCGGCGAAACTGATCTGTCCCGAGGGCTGCGCGGCGGATCGGTTGCAGATCATCGCCACGGGCGCGGCGCTGACCCAGCGCCTGATCGACACGCCCACCAGCGATATGGGCCCAGCCGAGCTGGAGGGGGAGGTTCGCGCGCTGGCGCAGATGCATGACGCCACGCTGGACGTGACACTGGGCGACGATTTGCTGGGGACGAACCTGCCGATGATCCATGCGGTCGGCCGGGCCTCGACCTCGGCCCCCCGTCTGCTCGATCTGAGCTGGGGCGACCCCGAGGCACCCAAGGTCACTCTGGTCGGCAAGGGTGTCTGTTTCGACACGGGTGGTCTGAACCTGAAGCCCGGTGCCTCGATGGGCATCATGAAAAAGGATATGGGCGGCAGCGCCAATGCCATCGGTCTGGCCCATATGATCATGGCGCTCGACCTGCCGGTGCGCTTGCGGCTACTGATTCCGGCGGTCGAGAATTCCGTGGCCGGCAATGCGTTCCGCCCTGGCGACATTCTGCGCAGCCGCAAGGGGCTGTCGGTCGAGATCAACAACACCGATGCGGAGGGCCGCCTGGTTCTGGCCGATGCGCTGGCGCTGGGTGATGAGGAAAGCCCCGACCTGATGCTCTGCATGGCCACGCTGACGGGTGCGGCGCGCGTCGCGCTCGGCCCGGACCTGCCGCCATACTTCACCGATGATGATGGACTGGCGGGCATGATCGGCGCGGCCGCCGACGCGGTTCACGATCCATTGTGGCGGATGCCCTTCTGGGAGCCGTATGAGAGCATGATCGAGCCGGGCATCGCCGATCTGGACAATGCCCCGGCAGGCGGCATGGCGGGGGCCATCACCGCAGCGCTGTTCCTGCGCCGGTTCGTGGAAAACGCCGGCAGCTTCGCGCATTTCGACCTGTACGGCTGGACGCCTTCCGCCAAACCTGCGAGGCCCAAGGGCGGCGCACACCAAGGTATTCGCGCCCTCTTGAGCGTAATCGAAAGGCGATATTCATGACATTCGATCCCCGCACCACACCCGCCCGCAGCGATCTGGCCGCCGAGCATCTGAAGGGAACGGTCGAGGCGTCGAGATATGTCGCGGGGCAGGACCGCATGGTCGCCACGTCCTCCGCCCCGATGACCGAGCGGGCGGAACCTGAAGCCGGACTGAGCTCGCAATTGCTGCGGGGTGAGGTCTTCACCGTCTACGATATAGACGACGATACCGGGCTGGCGTGGGGACAGGCCCGCCGGGACGGCTATGTCGGATGGGTGCCGAACTTCATGCTGGAACCGGTGGAGGCCGCAACCCACCATGTCACAGCCTTAATGACGCATTGCTACCCCGAGCCGGAGGTCAAAACCCGGCCCTTCGACATGCTTCCCATGGCGTCGGCGGTGACGGTCGTGGGTCAGGAGGGCAAATGGCTGGAGCTTGACACCGGCGGATGGGTGCCGGGCCGACACCTGTCCGATGCCCTGCCCGGCGGCAATTGGGTCGCCATCGCGGAGCGGTTTGCCGGCGTGCCCTATCTGTGGGGCGGCAGGACCGCATCCGGCATCGACTGTTCCGGACTGATGCAAATCGCAATGTACATGGCCGGTCTGGAGTGCCCCCGAGACAGCGATATGCAATCCGCGCTGGGGCACGACGTCGTCGGGGATCGCCAGCGCGGCGATCTGGCCTTCTGGAAGGGGCATGTCGGCGTTCTGGTCGACCCCGACACATTGCTGCACGCCAATGCCTTCGCCATGGCCACGGTGCGCGAACCCTTCGATCTGGCCTGTGACCGGATCGCGGCGCAGGGCGACGGGGCGTTGACTGGCCTTCGGCGGCTGTAGACTGCATTTGAGCGCTTTACCTTGCGTCGGTGTTCATGGTTTGTATGCGTCATGACCGATTGCGCATTCACCCTGGGCGACCTGACTTTGAGCCCGCGCCCCAGCGGTGCGCTGTGGTGCGCATCCGAATCAATACTGTGCGTATCGGATCTGCATCTGGGCAAATCCGAGCGGATCGCGCGGCGTGGCGGTGTGTTGCTGCCACCCTATGAAACGCAGGCCACGCTGGACCGTTTGCGTCAGGAGATCGACAGCTTGTCCCCTGCGACGGTGATCTGTCTGGGCGACAGCTTCGATGACCTTGCCGCCGCGCAGGCGCTGGACGCGGCGCATCGCGCGGACCTTGCCACGATGATGGCCGGCAGGCGGTGGATCTGGATCGAGGGCAATCACGATCCGGGCATGACCGATCTGGCCGGGGAGCATCTGACGGATGTTCGGATCGGCACCGTGCACTTCCGACATATCGCGGACACGTCCCGGCAGGAATTCGAGGTTTCCGGCCACTATCATCCCAAGGCCAGTCTGACCCTGCGTGGGCGGCGGCTAAGCTCGGCCTGTTTCGTAATGGATCGGACGCGGCTGATCATGCCGGCCTTCGGCACCTATACCGGCGGGCTGCACGTCAGCTCCCCGGAACTGCGGCGCCTGTTCCCGGCCGGTGCCACGGTCCGTCTGACGCGGGCGCCGCAGCATTCGATTCCGGCCTCGCTCTGCGCCTAGATCGTCAGCCCCTCGGGTTCCGGCAGGCCATTTGCCCGACAACAGGCCGTGACCGTGTTCGCCAGCAGACACGCAATGGTCATGGGGCCGACACCGCCGGGTACCGGGGTGATCGCACCTGCGACCTCTACCGCGCTGGCAAAGTCCACATCCCCGACCAGGCGGGTCTTCTCGCCATTGGGAACACGGTTTATGCCCACGTCGATGACGGTCGCGCCCGGTTTGATCCAGTCTCCGGTGATCATCTGCGGTCGGCCGACAGCGGCGATCAGGATATCCGCCGTTCGGCACAGCGCCTCGATATCCCTGGTGCGGCTATGGGCGATCGTGACCGTGGCGCTGTCGCGCAGCAACAGCTGCGCCATCGGCTTGCCCACGATGTTCGAACGACCAACCACGACCGCGTTCATCCCGGACAATGACCCGTGCCGTTCCCGCAGCATCATCAAGCAGCCCAGCGGCGTGCAGGGCACCATCGCCTTTTGCCCGGTCGCCAGCAGGCCGACATTGGAAATGTGAAAGCCGTCCACGTCCTTGGCCGGATCAATGGCGGCCAGAACCTTGTCCGCGTCGATATGGTCAGGCACAGGCAGTTGGCACAGGATGCCATGCACTGCGGGGTCCGCGTTCAATCGCTCGATCAGCGCCAGCAAATCCGCCTCGGAGGTGTTCACATCCAGCTTGTGCTCGAACGAGGCCATGCCGACCTCGACGGTCTGCTTGCCCTTGTTGCGAACATAGACCTGACTTGCCGGGTCCTCCCCCACCAGAACGACCGCCAATCCGGGGGTGATGTCCAGGCTGGCCAGGCGGCTGACATGCTCCGCCACCCGGGCGCGGACAGTGGCGGCAAACGCTTTTCCATCAATGATGTCGGCAGTCATGGGCTTCTCCAGTTCAGCGGGAAAGTAGGCGCTCTTCGCGGGCGATGGACCATTCGATGAGCGTGCGCCAGACATCCTCGGCCAAGGCAGGGTCCAGCCCGTGATCGGCGGCCATACCGCGCACATTGTCGATCACCTCAGCCACGCGAGTGTCGATCCGCGCGGGCAGGTTTTCCGCCGGTTTCAGCTCCGCCGCGCGGTCGATGAACGCGGCGCGTCGGACCAGCATCTGAACCAGCTGCGCGTCGAGCCTGTCGATTTCGGCGCGAAGCTCGGCCATGGAATTACAATCTGCGGGCAGGGTCATCGACCGTTCTCCTTTACGGGAACGTCCTGCCCCCCCGTCCGCGGCGCGTCAACACCCGATCAGAACAGCCCGTCGATCTGCCCCGCCCCGTTGAGCGTGATCGTCTCGGCGCTCGGCACGCGTGGCAAACCCGGCATGGTCATGATCTCACCACAGATGGCGACGATGAAGCCCGCGCCCGCGCTCAGGCGAACCTCACGCACTGGCACGGAATGGCCCGTTGGCGCACCGCGCAGGTTCGGATCGGTCGAAAAACTGTAGGGAGTCTTGGCCATGCACACCGGCAGATGGCCGTAGCCCGCATCCTCCCACGCGCGCAACTGGTCGCGGATTTTCTTGTCGGCCAGCACGTCGTCCGCGCGGTAAATGCGCCGAGCTATGGTCTGTATCTTCTCGAACAATGGCATGTCGTCGGGATAGAGCGGCGCGAAGTTCGCCATGTCCGCATCGGCAATCGCCGCGACCCGGATGGCGAGGTCGGTTATCCCGGCGGAGCCTTGCGCCCAATGCCTGCACATGATCGCCTCGGTGCCCTGAGTGGTGACGTAGTCCTTCACGGCGTTCGCCTCCGCTTGCGTGTCGGTCGCGAAATGGTTGATCGCGACGATGACGGGTACGCCGAAGCTTTTGACGTTTTCGATATGCCGCCCCAGATTCGCACAGCCCGCTTGGACGGCGGCGACATTCTCCTGCCCCAGATCGGCCTTGGCCACGCCGCCGTTCATCTTCATCGCGCGAATGGTCGCGACGACCACGACCACCGCCGGGGCGAGGTTCGCCTTGCGACACTTGATGTTCATGAACTTCTCCGCCCCCAGATCGGCGCCGAAACCTGCCTCTGTCACCACATAATCGGCCAGCTTCAGTGCCGTTTTCGTGGCCACAATGGAATTGCAGCCATGCGCGATATTGGCGAACGGGCCGCCATGGACGAAGGCGGGATTGTTCTCCAACGTTTGCACCAGATTGGGCTGCATCGCCTGTTGCAGCAGTACGGTCATTGCGCCGTCCGCCTTGATGTCACGACAATAAACCGGGGTCTTGTCGCGCCTGTAGGCCACGATGATATCGCCCAAGCGCGCGTTGAGGTCGGCCAGATCGGTGGACAGGCACAGGATGGCCATCACCTCGGAGGCGACGGTGATGTCGAACCCGGACTGGCTGGGGAAACCGTTCGTCACGCCGCCCAGCGATGTCACCACGTCGCGCAGGGCGCGGTCGTTCATGTCCATCACTCTGCGCCAGACGACACGGCGCTGGTCGATTTCCAGCGCATTGCCCCAGTAGATATGGTTGTCGATCATCGCGCTCAGCAGATTGTGCGCCGAGGTGACGGCATGGAAATCACCTGTGAAATGCAGGTTCATCTCCTCCATCGGGATCACCTGCGCATAGCCGCCGCCAGCCGCCCCGCCCTTCATGCCGAAACACGGGCCGAGCGAAGCCTCGCGGATACAGATCGCGGCCTTCTTGCCGATGGCGTTCAGTCCGTCACCCAGCCCGACGGTCGTCGTCGTCTTGCCCTCGCCCGCCGGGGTCGGATTGATGGCGGTCACGAGGATCAGCTTGCCATCGGGACGGTCGGCCAGCGACGCAACGAACGCCTCGGATATCTTTGCCTTGTCGTGACCGAAGGGCAAAAGGTGCTCCCACGCGATGCCCAGCTTCTGCCCGATCTGCTGTATCGGCAATTTGCTGGCCTTACGGGCGATCTCGATATCGGTCTTGTGCGCCATGTCGGGGGTCCTATCGGCCAGAATACACGAAACGGTATCGCATCACTCAAACCGAACGACGCCGCTGTGGGGCGCAGGTTTGCGACCCCTTCGCAACTGAGGACGACGTGGCGACGCGCTCGGGTTCAGGCCGGAAACGAAAACGCCGGAAGCTCTCAAGGCTTCCGGCGTTTTTATCATCCTGGCCCTGCCCGTTCAGGAGGGCTGCGGCTCCGCATCGCCAGCCCCGTCGGAGCGCGGCTTGTGAACCTTGGGAATTGCGGTCACGGAGGGCGTTCCGCCCTGATCGGCCTCATCGTCGTCACCGCCACGGTTGAGCGGTTCGCCGTTGATGACCTTGGTGATCTCGTTTCCGGTCAGGGTTTCGTATTCCAGCAGACCCTGGGCAAGCCGTTCCAGATCGGTAGCACGCTCGGTCAGGATACGGCGGGCCGTCTCATAACCCTGATCGACGATCTCCTTGACCTTGTCGTCGATCAGCTTTTGCGTATCGCCCGAATGGCTGGCGCCGCCACCGTAATTTCCCAGATAGGATTGCTGTTCATTGGCATAATCGACATAGCCCAGCTCCTCGGCGAAACCGAACTGCGTCACCATCGCACGGGCGATGCGGGTCGCCTGTTTGATGTCGGAGGACGCACCGGAGGTGATGTTTTCCTTGCCGAAGATCAACTCCTCCGCCACGCGCCCGCCCATCGCCATGGCGATCATCGACGTGTATTTGGTGAAGCTGACGGACAGCTGGTCCCGCTCGGGTAAGCTGAGCACCAGACCCAGTGCGCGACCGCGCGGAATGATCGTCGCCTTGTGAATGGGATCGTGCTGCGGTGAGTTCAGGCCGACGATGGCGTGGCCGGCCTCATGATAGGCCGTCAGCTTCTTCTCATCGTCGGACATGACCATCGAGCGACGCTCCGCCCCCATCATGACCTTGTCTTTCGCATTCTCGAAATCGTCCATCGTCACGAACCGCTTGCCGGTGCGCGCGGCTGTCAACGCGCTTTCGTTGACGAGGTTCGCAAGGTCCGCACCGGAAAATCCGGGCGTTCCCCGCGCGATGACCCGCAGATCGACATCGGGGCCCAGGGGAACCTTGCGCGAGTGCACTTCGAGGATGCGTTGACGCCCCTTGATATCGGGGTTGGGAACCTGAACCTGGCGGTCGAAACGACCGGGGCGCAACAGGGCGGGGTCGAGCACGTCGGGGCGGTTGGTCGCCGCGATCAGGATTACGCCTTCGTTCGCCTCGAACCCGTCCATCTCAACCAGCAGCTGGTTGAGCGTCTGCTCCCGCTCATCGTTGCCGCCGCCATAGCCCGCGCCACGCGACCGGCCCACGGCGTCGATCTCATCGATGAACACGATGCAGGGGGCGTTTTTCTTGGCCTGTTCGAACATGTCGCGGACACGGCTGGCGCCGACGCCGACGAACATTTCCACGAAATCAGAGCCGGAAATCGTGAAAAACGGCACCCCGGCCTCACCCGCAATGGCGCGGGCCAGCAGAGTCTTACCTGTTCCCGGCGGGCCGACGAGCAATGCGCCCTTGGGGATTTTACCGCCCAAGCGGGAAAACTTCTGCGGGTCGCGCAGAAATTCCACGATCTCCTCCAGCTCATCCTTCGCCTCATCAATACCGGCGACATCGTCGAAGGTCACACGGCCCGATTTTTCGGTCAGCAGCTTCGCCTTGGACTTGCCAAAGCCCATCGCACCACCGCGACCGCCGCCCTGCATCCGGTTCATGAAGAATATCCAGACACCGATCAGCAGCAGGATCGGCAGGAACGGGCCGATCATGGCCAAGAGTCCGGTTTGCTGCTGCGCCTCCGCCTCGACGGTGACGTCGTTTTCGCGCAACTCGGTGAACAACTCGCTGTCGTCCACGGGGCGAATGGTGCGGAATTCCGCGCCGCTCTCACCCATGGTGTAGGTCACACGCTCACCGTCGATGGTGACGCTGTTGACGCGACCGGCCTCCACCGACTCCAGGAAGGTCGAATAAGGCTGAAGCCCAGCACGCGTCGACGTGGACGACCCTTCGAACAGATTGAACAGTGCGATCACGAGGACGAAAAGAACCGCCCAGAACGCAAGATTTTTACCGTTGCCCAACAGAATACTCCCGCACACCTGCGCGACCCTCATGCCGCGCTATTGTGTTATGGCTCACAACATAGACCTCCGACGGCAGGCATTCAATGCGGGTCAGGCCTCGCAAAATGTCTCACCCGGAATGAGATGTCGCTGCGCGGTTTGAGCACGGGCGTCGCGACCACCTCATCCCCGTCCCATATGGCGGGCAAGGCATGGGCCGTCGTGGCACGCAAACCCCTTGGGCGGGGTCCGCACTGGCGCAACCCCTCCACGCCCAGCGGGCCGAGCTGGTATCCCGGTTTGAGAACGGAAACGGTCCAGCGATGATCCCAGATGATGCGGCGTTCATCCATCGCGACCATAGGCGGCACCAAGGCGGGTTCGCGTGAAAACCGGCAAATGCGGTCCGCGCCGCTGATCTGCACACCGCTGAGCGTGGAGGCCTCACCCGCCAGAATTCGGCCGTGCAATCGCACGATCGCCTCGAAACGCGGGGCGTGAATCGAGCCTGAGAAATAGCGCAGAATGTCGCGCAGCAACTGCTGCTGCAGGATCGCGGGAGCCTGCTCGAATACGATTTTCGACAGGATGATCTCTCCGAAACGCGTCTGGCTCAGGCAATTTCGGGCCAAATCCGCAATGTGCCGGTCCACCACGATTCTGCTGTCGCGCAAGCGGTGCGCTGTTTGCGCAATGCGGCCCGCGTCGATGTCGATGCCCTGTAGAACGGCGAGGGCCTTTCGCGTTCGGGCCCGCTGGTACAGGTCATCCTCGTTCGAAGGATCGTCGTGCCAGGTTTGGTTTCTCTCGGTCAAAAAGCCGCGCAAATCGCTGCGCCCGGTGTTCAGCATGGGCCGCAACCACCTGATGCCGTTACCGTCCGAAACGGCCTGCATCGCGCTCAGCCCTGCAAGGCCGGACCCGCGAGCCAGCCGCATCAGGAATGTCTCTGCCAGATCATCGCGTGTGTGCCCTAGAACGACGGTGCGACCGCCCTCAGCCACGATCCAGTCGGCCAGAAGGGCACGCCGCGCGTGACGAGCCTGCTCCGCCAGATTGCCCGTGGCGTCAGACGCGCGGTGCCAGTTCAGAACGACATGCGGCAGATCGAGGTCGCGGCACAGCCGTCCGACCCAGCGCGCCTCCTCGGCGCTTTCGTTTCGCAGGGCGTGATCCACGGTCGCGACCTTCAGTGCGACCTCGCGGGAGTTTGCCCAATCACGCAGCGCGATCAGAAGCGCCACTGAATCGCCGCCGCCCGATACGGCGACGCCCAGCGGACCGCGCAACCGCTGCGAGAGGACATCGTGGTCGAGCATGGTCTATACGCAGCCGAGCCCTTGCTTCGCCTCGATTATGCTCGACACATACTCGTCGCCCTGATCGGTGAAGCGGTCGAGCGCCTCGTCATAGGTCAAACAGGCTTCGGTCTGTTGCCCGATCTGGCCCAAAGCTCCCGCCAGGCGGCGCAAGGCCTCGGGCGCATTTTCCCCTTCGGGAGCGGCGGAAAATACGTTGAGATAGTTGATCGCCGCCGCCCGAGGCTGGTTCAGCCCATCATAGCTGAGGGCAGCGAAATACCGGGCCTTGGTGGTCAACGGGCCGCCGGGGAACGTCTCGATGAAGCGTTCGAACTCCGCCACCGCTGCGGAATAATCACCAGCATCGTACATCCTTTTCGCGGCGTCGAACGCCGATTGTTCGGTCAGCGCGACCTGCGGGGCAGCGGATGATGCCCCGTCCGGGACAACGGATGTGGCACCGCCCAGATCAGATGCGGGTGCGACGAATGCGGTGTCGCCGCCCTCCAGTTCGGTCAGCCGGAAATCCATGTCCGCGATGCGCCGTCCGCCATCCTCGGCCACGCTGCGGACCTCGAACTGGATTTCCTCAACCCGACCCGTCAGCGTGCGGATTCGCGCTTCGATTGCGTCGAGCCGCGCCAGAGTTTCCGCATCGAACGGCACCCCCGAAGAGACCTGCCCGGTGGTGACGAGTTGTGTCCTGAGTTGCTGCAAATCCTGATCGAGTTGCTGAAGGCTGAGCCGCACATCCTCCAGACTCATTTCCGGCGATTGTGTTCCGTCCAGCACTTCCTGCAGCGGATCGGCTCCAGTCTGTGCGCCCGCCGCCAACGGAGACATCGCAAGTCCGACGATCAGAATTCCACGCAACCACATAATTCGCCCCTTACACTGTCTGAAAGGCGCGACCGCATCGGCCGCGCCCCCACGTCGATATCAGCTGCCGACCGCGCCGGCGATGACCGTTACGGTGCGCCGGTTCTGTGCCCAGCACCGCTCGTCCGAGCACAGCTCGACCGGGCGTTCCTTGCCATAGCTGACGGTGCTCATCCGCGAGGGGGAAATTCCCTGAGCGACGAGGTAGTCGTATGCCGCCTGTGCACGGCGCGCGCCCAGGGCCAGGTTGTACTCCCGCGTGCCGCGTTCATCCGCGTGACCTTGCAGGGTCAGGTTGCGATCCGGAAACCGCTTGAGCCAATCCGCCTGCAGGTTCAGCGTGCTTTGCGCCGCCGTGCTCAACGAGCTGGATGCGGTGTCGAAGAACACCCGGTCCCCGACCGCAGTGGTGAAATATGCCAGCGAGCTTTGATCGACCGCATTGCTGGGGGCACCGCCACCCGCGCCCATACCGCCGAGCATTCCCGATCCGGCGGCGTCGTCATCTGCCGTGGTGCACGCCGCCAGCGACAGGGCCAGGGCCGCTGCTGCAACTAGTTTCATGGTTTTCATCTCTAACTGTCCTCTACTCTTGTCTGTAACGACGACCCGGGTGATGGGTCTCTGCTCAATTTGAGCGCAGCCTGGACCAGTTCGGGTCCGACGCTCCGCCCGGGGTTTGTACGTAACGCAGATTGCGACCGGTCACGTCGACCGATACGAGGGATGCCGCCCCCAACGGCCCCGGCGTTTCTCTGAAGAACATCAATACACGACCGTTGGGCGACCATGTAGGCCCCTCGTCGAGGAAGGATGCCGTCAACAATTGCTCGCCCGTGCCATCGACGTTCATCACACCGACATGGAACCGGCCGCTGACCTGCTTGGTAAAGGCGATCTTGTCGCCGCGCGGGCTCCACACCGGGGTGCCGTAAAGGCCCGTTCCGAAGCTGATGCGCTGCGCCGGCCCACCGGACGCGGACATGACGTAGAGCTGCTGCGATCCGCCCTGATCGCTCTCGAACACGATACGCTGGCCATCCGGGGAATAGCTGGGCGCGGTGTCGATCGCCGGGCTGCGCGTCAGGCGGTTGCGGGTCTGCGTGGACAGGTCCAGCGTATAGATATCCGTGTTTGCGCCATCGGTCTGGCTATAGATCACACGCCTGCCATCGGGCGAGAATCTCGGCGCGAAGGTCATGCCCTGCGAGACTCCCAATGTACGCCGCTGATCCGTGGCCATATCATGCAGATAGACCTGAGGTGAGCCTGAAGCATAACTCGTATACAGCACCGAACGCCCGTCCGGCGCAAACCGGGGCGCGAAGACCAGATCCTGCCCGCCCGTGATATAGCGTACGTTCGCGCCGTCCTGATCCATCACCGCGATGCGCTTGACGCGGCTGCTCTTGGGGCCCGATTCGGACACGAAAACGACTTCGCTGTCGAAATACGGCGCCTCACCCGTCAGCCGGGAATAGATCACGTCGGCTACGCGATGCGCGACCTGTCGCCAGTTCTGCGATGTTGTCGACAGGCTGACGCCCTGCCCGATTTCGGACGATCCGAAAACGTCCCACAACCGCATATCGACCGTCACACGCCCGTCCGAGCCGGTGGACACGTTGCCGGCGATCAAGGCCTGCGCGTTGATGATCTGCCAATCCGCAAAGACCGGCTGGGCATCGACCCCTACCGCAGGCGTGATGAAGGCCGTGGCAGGGATCTGCCGGAACAGCCCCGTATTGCCCAGATCGGCCAGAATCACGCTGGTAACCTGAGATGCCAGTTCGGCTGAGGCCGCGTCACGCGCCACGAAATTCGGCACCGCGATGGGCATCGGTTCGATCACGCCCTGATCGATCGTAACCCGCAGCGGGCCCGAGGATTGCTGCGCCACGGCCTGCGTCGCGCCGACCACCATCGCCAGAATGAGAAAAAATCTTGTCAACATACGCCAAGTCTACCTTTTCATACTGCTTTAAGAAAGAACCGTGCTCACGATCCGAATCCAACGACTGTCTTGCTGGGATCGAAGGTGATCTCGATTTCCTGCCATTGCCCGTACTTGTCCACCGGAAGGATGATCGCCCCGGCATTGCTCGCCTGCATGATGGCACTGCGCGCCACGCTGAATGCAAGGGCATAAGCGCCATCGGGTGAAGATGGTCTGATCGGGCGGACGTCGCCCACCACACGTCCATTGCGATCCAGCGTGATTCCAACAGTGACGACCAACTGATCGCCACCCTCCAGCCCGGCGACCCGACCGACATTCCACTTGCTGGAGATCGCGCTGGTCAGGTTGCCGATTTCGCCCGATGTCAGGGGCGGCCCCTGCGGGATGGACGTGGCCTGCCGTTCGGGTGCGTCGACCGCTGGCGGCTGATCCGGAGTGCTCGCGGCGGGTTCAACGGGTTCGGGGGGCTGCTCCGTCGTCTCGGCCGTTCGCACGGGCTGCGTGACCGGTTCGCGGATTTCAGGGCGTGCCTGCGGCCGGACCGAGGCGAGCGGTGCGCCATCATCCTGCGGCGCAGGCTCCGCCGCCAACTCGTCGAGCGGTTCCGAATCGAGGGGGGTGGGCTCCGGCTCCGGCAGGTCCTCGGCAATCTCGGGGATGATCTCCGTCGCGGCCTCCTCAGGCGCTGTGGCCTCCTGCGGGGGGAGATCTGTCGTTCCCTCAGTGCTGAGCCGGATTTCCTCCTGCGTCTCATCGGCGGTCCTGACATCCTCAGGCGGGGGGGCGGCTGGCGTCGTGTCGATGCGCAGACTGGGTGCCTGCGGGCGCGGTGGTGACATGCCCGCCGGACGGTCAAGGGATTGCGGACGCGGCTCAGGCCGAGCCACGGGGCTGTTCAACGCCGTATCGAACGCGCCGGGTAGTTCTGGCGCCAGGGTCGTGACCTCATCATCGACCGTGACCCGGTTTGTGGTCAGGACCGCCGACAGATCGGCCTGCGCGTCCGCCTCAGTCGGGGCGTCGGGTCCGTCCAGCTCGTTTATCGTGACGTCCATCTCCGCATCCGGTCGCGCCGCATCCAGGTTTTCCTCCCCCGGGGCGGCCAGTGCATCAAGTGTTGTCATCGGCACGGTTTGCGGCGCCTGTGAAACAGCGGCGTCAAACTGCGATTCCGTTAGGATCGAAACCTGCGCCACACGGATGGTTTCCTCCTCGTCCCGGTCGAACCACGGGATGCTTACCAGCGACGCCACGATCAGCAGGGCGTGAAGCCCGGCGGATATCTTCAGGGCGTTGCGCATGGCATCCTCACTCGGACGGAGCGGTCGGCGCCGCACCGTCGAATTCAGGGCCACCATTGCTGGTCACGAGGTTGATCTGGTTGAAACCCGCATTGTTTAACGCGCCCATGACCTGCGCCACCTGCGCATAGGGGATTGCCCCGTCGGCGCGCAGGAAAACCGCGTTCGAGGTCCGCTCAACCGCGATGGCGCGCATGCGCGGGATCAGTTCCTCCCGCGCGATGGGGGTGTCTTGCAGGACGATTTCCCCGGCGGCGGTCAGGCTCAGCGTCAGGGGGCGCTCCTCCTCCTGCGGCAGGGCACCGGCGGCCGTATCGGGAAGCTCGACCGGCACGCCCGAGGACAGCAGCGGTGCCGCGACCATGAAGATGATCAGCAGCACCAGCATCACATCCACGAACGGCGTCACGTTGATCTCGCTCATCGCGGCGGAGCGGCCGCGCCTGCGTCGCCGTCCCCCGCCGCCAGAGCGTTGTATGGTGCCTGCCCCCATCCCTCAGTCCGCCCGACGTTCGAGCTGGCGCGACAGGATCATCGCGAATTCATCGGCGAAATTCTCATGCGTGCCGCCGATGCGGTCACTGTCACCGCTCAACTTGTTGTAGAAGATCACCGCAGGGATCGCCGCGAGCAGACCCAGCGCGGTCGCCAGCAAGGCCTCGGCAATGCCGGGGGCCACGACGGCGAGGTCAGTCGATTGCTGAACGGCGATCTCCTCGAACGCATGCTTGATGCCCCAGACGGTGCCGAACAGGCCTATGAAGGGAGAAACGGCGCCGATGGTCGCCAGATAGCCCAGACCTCGGTTCAGCCTCTCGCTCTCCCGCGCGATGACCACGTTCATAGCCCGGTCTATGCGTTGCTGCGCCCCGGCAATGAAGCCGTGATTGGGTTGCGCCTTGCCCCATTCCTCCATCCCGGCGGCAAAGATCGTCGCGCAGGGTGCGTCGGGTTCCGGGCCTATATCGGCGTGAATCTCATCGAGCATGCGGCCTGACCAGAACACCCGCTCGAACTCGGCATCCGCGCTGCGCACCTTGCGAAAGGATGTCAGCCGGTCAAAGATGATCGCCCACGACCAGATCGAGGCGCAGACAAGCAGCAACATCACCAGCTTGACCGTGAGAGTCGCTCTCAAAAACAAGGCCAGCAACGAGAAATCGATTTCGCTTGCCGCGCCCAATACGTCCGTTTCCATATGCCTGCCGCCTGTTCGTTACGCCCGGCCTCCGGGTCGTGTTTTGTCAATCTATTCCAGTTTACCTGGCTGATATGCAAGTCTCGCCAGTGCTGAACACGTAAAATTCACCCCTGCGCACAGGCTAGCCCATGAACACGGCGAGTTTGCGGCGGATTTCCGCCGGAAGCCGCGCCGCGCGTCCTGACATGTCCATCACCGCGCAGTCGATCCGCGCATCGAGCAGTTTTTCATCCCCGCGCCAGACACTCTGCGGCATGGTGAACCGTGCGCCGCGCATATCCTCCAGCGTCGTCTGAACCCGCAGCAGATCCTCGAAGCGGGCGGGTCGCAGGTAATCCGCCTCCACCCGGCGCACCACGAAAACCAGACCCGCGTCGCGCATCTCCAGCTGGCTGATGCCAGCCTCACGCACGGCATCCGAGCGACCGCGTTCGAGAAATTTCAGATAGTTCGCATAGTAGACAACACCGCCCATGTCGGTGTCCTCGTAATAGACGCGAATTTGCGTGTTGTGGACCATGATCCCGCCTCCGGCATGCTGCCCGGATGGCCTATCATTCCGGTGGCGAGGCCACAACGATCGCTCAGCGCGCGGTCAGTCGGGCCTGCATTCGCAAGGCATGGCTGGCATCGCTCGCGGCGGCGGGCAGCGCGGCGGAATAGGCGACACGAACGACATCCGCGATCTCGGGCCGGATCACGGCAGGACCGCCCTCGCGCACAATGGCCAGCGGCGACACATCGATGAAGGCCAGATCGGACCACAGCAATATGGACTGCAGCGCCTGTCCCAGCGCCAGTGTTTCCGCCGGAATGTCGCGCATGTGCTCATCCATCCGGACGAACACGAAGCAGGCCCGAATGCCGCCCTCGGCATCGAAGCGAAAGATCCGGTACTGGTTCGCATCCGCGCCCTGCAAACGGGACACGAGCGTCGGCAGTTCCGGAATCAGCCGGTGCAGGTCGGGCGTATCGCTCAACTCCGCCCAGTCGCGCAGAAAGAACCACATCATGTTCGAGCCAAGCTCGGGGTCGGTTTCCGCCAGGGGCGTTCCCGTCAAGGAGGTGACGGCTTGCAAGGCGCTCTTTACCACCGCGATGGTTTCATCCTCGACGCCGAAAACCACCGGGGCGACCGGGCGGTTCCAGCGCGCGAACACATAGGTGCCGTCGGAACGGGTGAACAGTTTGCTCAGGTCGAACGGATCGGACATGGGCTTACTCCGGCTCGGATTTCGGATCGAACAGGTCCGACTGGTCGGCCCGACGGGGGGGCGCGAGACCCAGATGCGTCCACGCCTTGTGCGCCAGCATCCGGCCACGGGGGGTCCGGGCGATCAGGCCCTGCTGCAACAGGAACGGCTCGATCACTTCCTCGATGGCGTCGCGGGCCTCACTCAGCGCGGCGGCGATGGTTTCCACGCCGACAGGTCCGCCGCCGTAATTGTCGGCCAACAGGTGCAGATAACGTCGGTCCGCGCTGTCCAGACCCAGATCATCGACACCCAGCCGGGTCAGCGCCCGGTCCGCCAGCTCCTGCGTAACGGTGCCGTCCCCCTCAACGATGGCGAAATCGACGACCCGGCGCAGCAGGCGGCCCGCGATCCGGGGGGTGCCCCGCGCGCGGCTGGCAATCTCCCGCGCGCCGTCGGGTGTTGCAGGCGCACCTGATAGCCGCGCCCCCCGCTCAACGATCCGGACCAGTTCGTCCACGGTATAGAATTCCAGCCGCGTGGGAATGCCGAAGCGATCCCGCAGCGGGGTCGTCAGCAGACCCAGCCGCGTCGTCGCCCCGACCAGTGTGAAGGGTTGCAGGTCGATCCGGACCGTGCGGGCCGCCGGCCCCTCACCGATCACGAGGTCCAGTTCGAAATCCTCCATCGCGGGATAGAGGATTTCCTCCACCACCGGATTCAGCCGATGGATTTCGTCGATGAACAGAACGTCATTCGCGTCGAGATTGGTCAGGATCGCCGCCAGATCACCGGCCTTGGCCAGCACCGGCCCCGACGTCATGCGGAAGTTCACGCCAAGTTCGCGGCTGACGATCTGCGCCAGCGTCGTCTTGCCCAGACCGGGCGGGCCATAGAACAGCGTGTGGTCCATCGCCTCACCCCGGCGACGCGCGCTTTCGATAAAGACACGCAGATTCGCCCGCGCCTCCGCCTGCCCGGTGAAATCATCGAGCGTTTGCGGGCGCAGGGCGCGGTCGGCGTCCTCTGGCTGCGCGGCGGGTTCCATTGAAATCGGATCGGTCATGTCTGCCTGTTCCTGCGGTCGCCCCGTTGTCGCAGCAGGCGGCGACAGGGACAAGGGCGGGTCTATCCCTTGGGTGCCAGCAGTTTCAGCGCCGCCTTGATCAGGGTTCCGGCATCGCCACCGTCACCCGCGGCCTGCGCCACGGCACTCGCCGCCTCACCGTGACCGTATCCCAGATTGACCAGTGCCGACAACGCATCCGCCTGTGCCATGCCATCACCAGCAGGTTCCGGCGGCAGGTCGTCGATGATTTGTGGTTCGGTCGGAACGGCGCTTGCCGCGGGGGCATGAGCCATCGCACGACGCGCGCCGCTGGCCCCCAGGGCCATGATCGCGGGGGCCTTATCCTGCAATTCGTTGACGACACGTGCCGCAATCTTGGGGCCGATGCCCTGCGCGGTCTTGACCGCAGCCACATCGCCCAGCGCGATCGCGCGGCTCGTCCCCTCCGGTCCCAGAGTGCCCAGAATGGCCAGTGCCGCCTTCGCGCCGACCCCCTGAACCGAGGTCAGCAGCCTGTGCCATTCCTTCTCCGCCAATGTCAGGAAGCCGTAGAGCTGCATCAGATCCTCGCGCACCACCATCTCAGTATAGAGGGCGACATGCCCTCCCTCCGCCGGGAGAGCGGCAAGCGTGCGTTCCGAGCAGTGCACGATATAGCCCACGCCGGCCGCCTCGATCAGTACGTGGTCGCCCATGCGGTAATCAAGCCGCCCGGATATCTTTCCGATCATCTCACCCTCCCGCGCGGGCGATGGCCGCGTCCAGTCGCCCTGCAAAGCGAGCATGATGCGCATGGCACAGGGCAATGGCCAGCGCGTCCGCGGCATCCGGCCCCGCGATCTGGATCCCAGGCATCTGCAACCGGACCATGTGATCGACCTGCGCCTTAGCCGCATGTCCAACCCCGACAACGACTTTCTTGACCTGATTGGGTGCGTATTCCGCGACGGGCAACCCTGCCTGAGCCGGAACCAGCAGCGCCACCGCCCGCGCCTGTCCCAGCTTTAGCGTACCTGCCGCATCCTTATTCACGAAGGTATGTTCGACCGCCGCACAAGCCGGTGCATGCTCCCTTAGAACGATCTGCAATTGCGCGAACAGGGCGCAGAGCCGATTCGCCAGATCGGTGCCGTCACCGGTACATGTGCCGTTTGCGACATGCGAAATGCGCGAACCCGACACATCGATGATGCCCCACCCCATGCGCCGAAGGCCGGGATCTATCCCTAGAACACGCATCCGCAAAATTCCCCTTGCCTGGCTCCTCCACCGCGATAGCACGAACAGGGAACATCGACCAGCGGGAAAACCGCGCAGGATCATTTCGCGACATTCGGAATTCGCAAAACGACATGGCCGGGCTGCTATGCAACGCCCCGCCAGAAGTCATGTAAAAATAACATATCTGCCGCGCATTTTTTCTATTGTCGCAGCGGATTTGTGTTGCCAAATGCGGGCTCGGAAGCAGGAGCAACACCACCCCATCCAAGGAAATACCACGATGGCACTGACAGCATATCCTACCCCCGCGCCGCTCGGCTCGGACCTCGTCTATCGTTTTGTGACCAAGATCGAGCATATCCTGCTCGACCTGCGCGCTCTGCCGCGGGCGCGCGCCACGCAAAGGGTGCTGAACAGTCTGAGCAATCGTGAACTGGCCGACCTTGGATTGGTCCGCGCGGACATCCAGTACATCGCGCGCAATCTGTGCCATCGCGCTCTTTAAGAGAGCCGAGATTTTCTGCAATGGCCGCCCCGAGGCATCGGGGCGGCCATTTTTGTCAGCTACGGCGCAGGGTCAGCGTCGTCCACTCCCCGATGGACCGGCGATCCAGTCGGGTGAAGCCCCAGCCCTGATAGGTCCGTTCCACCCCGGTTGCCTGACGGTTCAGGATCCCCGACAGGATGATGATCGACCCGGCCTGCGTATGCGCGGCCATCTGCGGCGCGAGCTTACGCAGCGGACCCGCCAGAATGTTGGCGAAGACCAGATCGTAGGGCGCACGCTCATGCAGGCGAGCCTGACGAAAGCCGGGGGCGGTGACGCACGCCACCCGATCACCCAGTCCGTTCCAGCGCATATTGGCCACGGCGGTTTGCGTCGCGACCGGATCAATGTCCGATGCGATGGCGCGGCAGGGGAACGCCTTCGCCGCGGCCATCGCCAATACGCCCGTGCCGGCCCCGATATCAGCGACATTCTCGGCCCGCAGGCCCAGCCTGATCAAGGCATCGAACGACAGCAGGCATCCCAGCGTCGTATCGTGATGCCCGGTGCCGAATGCCATTGCCGCGTCGATTTCGAGCGGAATCTGATGGATGCCCGCAGCACCGCGATCATGCGAGCCATGCACGAGGAACCGACCCGCCGGAACGGGGGACAACTCGCGCCGAACCTGCGCCACCCAGTCCCTGTCGTCCAGTTTTGACACCGCGAATTCCGCCGATCCGTGAACCGCCGCCAGCAGGGCCAGCGCGATCTCATCCGGTTTTTCGGTGAAATAGCCACCAACCTCCCACAGGCCGGATCCGTCCTCGACCTCGAACACGCCTACGCCGGTCGGTGAGGGGTCGAGATCTTCGAGCGCCTCGGCCAGGGCCAATCCGGGCTTTTCGCCAGCCAGCGTCGTCAAAGCGGTCCAGGTCGTCATGTCAGCATCCTCGCTCAGGTTCAGCGCGGTATGAGGCGCGCGCAGACCTGAATCAAGCCCAAGGTGCCCGCAATCCCTGTCAGGCGGCCGTTCCAATGGGGCAGGTCACGCCCGTTCCGCCGATACCGCAATAGCCTGCCGGATTCTTCGCCAGATATTGCTGGTGATAATCCTCGGCGTAATAGAACTCGGGCGCGTCGATGATTTCCGAGGTCACGGCGCCATAGCCCGCTTTCCTGAGCCGCGCGGCAAAATCCGCCTTCGTTCGCTGGGCCGCGTCGCGCTGCGCCTCGCTATAGGTGTAAATGCCGGAGCGGTATTGCGTGCCCACATCGTTGCCCTGCTGCATCCCCTGGGTCGGATCGTGCCCCTCCCAAAAGACCTTGAGCAGCTCGTCATATGAGATCACCGCCGGATCGTAGTGAACCAGAACCACCTCGTTATGGCCGGTCCGGCCCGAGCAGACCTCCTGATAGGTGGGGTTTGGCGTATGGCCAGCGGCATAGCCCACGGCCGTCATCCAGACGCCGTCCAGCTTCCAGAACATCCGTTCCACACCCCAGAAACAGCCCATGCCGAACATCGCGGTTTCCAGCCCCTCGGGGAACGGTCCCTTCAGCGGGCGCGTGTTGACGAAGTGCTGCTCCGCCGTCGGCAAAGCGGTCTCGCGCCCCGGCAACGCATCGGCGGCGTCGATCATCGTTGATTTCTTACGGCTGAACAGCATGGAACCCTCCTTGGCTTCAAGGGCAGAGATAGGAGGTTTCGGGTGCTTCGCAAGGGGAGCGCTCCGCTACGCGGCTCTGCCTACTCCGCAGGTGCGACGGCCAGCCGGGGGGCAAAGATCGTCTCATGTCCCTTGGCGGGATGGCGCGGGATCAATAGAGCCAAGACCAAGGAAACGCAGGCGAATCCCGCCGCCAGAACGAAAACTCCCGCGGGCGATGTCAGCCACAGATAACCCAGCGCGGCAGGCAACCCCACCGCAGCGATGTGATTGATCGTGAACGCCACCGCCGCCGTGGGCGCGATGTCCTGAGGGTCGGCGATCTTCTGAAAGTAGGTCTTGAGCGCGAAGGCCAGTGCGAAGAACAGGTGATCCAGAATGTAGAGCCCGGCCGCAATCGTGACGCCCCATGCCAGATCGCCCCAGTTTGCGAAATACAACGCGCCATAGGCGAGGAAGATGCCGATCAGCCCGATATACTCGAATGTCAGCGCCCGGCGTTCACCGTACCGCTGGACGAAACCGCCCATCATCGGCGCAAAGACCATGTTCGCCAGATAGTTGGCCAGAAACAGCCCGGTGACCTGATGCACCTCGAAGCCGAAACGCTCAACCATCATGAAGGCCGCGAACACCACGAAGATCTGCCGCCGCGCACCCGCCATGAATTGCAGCGCGTAATACAGCCAGTACCGCCGCCGCAGGACCATGCGCTTGGTCTGCGGGTTGGGGCTGTCGAACTGGGGGTACAGCACGAAACACAGCACCGCCAGCAGGACCGTCGCACCGCCCCCGGCCAGATAAACCGCCTCATAGGTCCAGCCGAAATTCTTCCAGCCCAGCACCAGCAGGCCGTAAGCCAGCAGCGATGCGCCCGACCCGACCGCCACGATCCAGCCAAGCATTTGCGGGGCGCGCTTCTTGTCGATCCATTGCAATTGCAACGACTGGTTCACCGTCTCGAAATAATGGAATCCCATCGAGCTGATCAGGGTCGTGGCCAACAGCCCCTCGAATGTCGGGAAATAGGCCGTCACCGCCACCGCGACGCCCAGCATCATCAGGCTGACCAGCCCCAGCACCTGTTCGCGCACGAAGATGATGATGGCGATCACACCGACGGCCAGAAAGCCCGGAATTTCCCGCACGCTCTGCAACCAGCCGATATCGGAGCCGTCGAACTGCGCCGCCTCGATCACGAAGTTGTTGAGAAGCGCGCTCCACGTCGAAAAGGCGAGCGGCATCGCCGCCGCCATCACGATCAACAGCGCCGTGGGCCTGCGCCACAAGGGCAAAGCCCTTGCCTGTTCCAAACTCATGCTTCGCATGGCACCGCGTTACGCCCAAACGATCACCGCGCCAACAAGAATAAGTGTCACCAGTACAATCCACCGCAATCTGATGGGCAGCCTGACGGGCGGCCTGTCGGATGGGCTGGCAGGCGGTCTGTCGGAACAACCGTCATGCAGGTGCCGCACCGGATGCGGTGCAATCTCGACAACCCGTGGATCCCCCAACGGATCATGCAGAATGGCATCGGCATAGATTCGTGCCAGCTCCGCCCGATCGCTGCGCTTATGCGCGGCTCGACTATGTGCAGTTCGACGCATCTTACCCCCCTACTCGACTCGGTTTGTTCACGTAATGTTCTCACTTTTCATCCCGGTCACGCAAGCCCCGCGAACACGTCATCCGGGCTTTTCGTTCCGGTTTTCCCGGGTCACACTGCCGCAGTCTGACATCATGTGGAGGGACGGGTATGACGCAGCCGATTTTCGACGGGCACAATGACTGCCTTCTCAAATTGTATCGCGGCGGGCCCGGTGCTGGTGCCCGATATCGGGGTGGGATGCCGGGGCACGTGGACCTGCCAAAGGCGAAGGCGGGCGGTTTCGCCGGTGGGTTCTACGCCATGTTCGTTCCGGACGAGGGTCCGATGGATTGGAGCGTCATGCGCAACGCGCAATACGATCTGCCCTTGCCGCCGAGGGTCGCGCAGGACGCCGCGCGCGCCGTCGTGGTGGAGCAGGCCGCGATCCTGAAGGAGCTGCACGATCACGGGGACCTGACCATCTGCACCGACGCGACGACCCTGCGTGACGCCATCGACCAAGGACAACAAGCCGCGATTATGCATCTGGAGGGGGCGGAGGCGATCGACCCCGAATTGCAGTTCCTCGATACCCTGTATGATCTGGGCCTGCGTTCACTGGGACCGGTCTGGAGCAGGCCGACGATCTTCGGTCACGGCGTTCCGTTCCGCTATCCGTCCGACGGGGATACCGGGCCGGGTCTGACCGAAGCCGGATTCCGTCTGGTCGAGCGGTGCGCGCAGATGGGGATCATCGTGGATCTCAGCCACCTGAACGTTGCAGGCTTTCATGATGTCGCGACGACGGGGGTGCCCTTGGTCGCGACGCATTCAAACGCCCATGCGATCTGCCCGCACGCCCGAAATCTGACCGACGATCAGTTGCGCATGATCGGTCGGACGAACGGCATGGTCGGGCTGAACTTCGCCAGTGCCTTTCTGCGCCCGGACGGACAGATGCTACCGCAGGGCGCACTGGAATGGATGGTGCGGCATCTGGATCACATGATCGAACTGGCGGGTGAGGATCATGTGGGCTTCGGCTCCGATTTCGACGGTGCCGTGGTGCCGGAGGAAATCGGATCGGTCGCTGGTCTGGACGCCCTGCGTGAGGCGATGGTCACCCATGGCTATGATGACGCGCTGATGGGAAAGCTGTGTGCCGGGAACTGGATCGCGCTGTGCGAACGCGTCTGGAAACCCGCGCCCCGGATCACCGTGACTTAGCCCACCATGGCCCTCCTGCCTCAACCGCCGCGCCCCTAAATACACGGACGCGGCGGCAGATAAAGTTGGACGTGTATATCAGTTGGACATGTTAATTGGAAACGGGGCCGGGAACAGCACCCGCCGCCTGCGCTTCGCGGTAGGCGGCCTCAGCTTCGGCCTGCAACCGCTCCCCCCGACGCATCATGTCGCGCCCCTTGTCGATATCACCTTCGCCGGAGCGAACCAGACGGCGGCCGCGGGACAGGTCATCTTCGCCTTCCTCGACCAACGCCGCCCCATCGGCGATCAGCTCCGCGCCTTCGGACCACTTCTCCCCGATTTCCGCGACGGCACCGCCCTGTGCCTCCAACCGGCCGCCAAACGTGGTTTCGTCGGGCTATGACGAACATCCCGCAAGCACTGCGACAACACAGCCGAGCAGGGTGACTTTGATACTTGAATTCACGAAAGTTACCTCACACATGGCCGGACCATTCCGGACATCAGGGAACTGCGCGGCACACGATCGCTTTCAATGCGGCGCAACTCAAAAACCACATCTGTGACAAATATATTCCCGCACGCTGTCTGAAAATTGGGCTTCACCCCTGCCGTGTTTGCGGTATAGTCGCCCACATGAGCACACCTACGATCATTCGCGACCTTCTAGTCCTTAGCAGCCTCTGAGCGTGCCGGGACCCTGGCGCGCGCGCTCAGGGGATCGTGACGAGAGCGCCGGATCGACCATATCAAGCTCATAAGGATACCCGACATGACTGACCAGAAACAGGACCAGGTCCTGATTTTCGATACGACATTGCGCGATGGCGAGCAATCGCCCGGTGCCTCCATGACCCATGACGAGAAGGTGGAGATCGCGACCCTGCTCGATGAGATGGGCGTGGACATCATCGAGGCAGGCTTTCCCATCGCCTCCCCCGGAGATTTCGCCGCCGTTTCGGACATCGCGAAAGCAGCGAAACAGGCGCAAATCTGTGGCCTCGCCCGTGCCGCGATCAGCGATATTGATCGCGCATGGGAGGCGATCAAGCATTCGCAGCGCCCCCGCATCCATACGTTCATAGGCACGTCCCCCAGCCATCGCGGCATTACCGGGATGAGCATGGACGACATGGCCGATCACATTCACAACATGGTCACCCATGCGCGCAATCTGACCGATAACGTGCAATGGTCCTCGATGGATGCGACACGGACGGAGCACGACTTCCTCAAGCGGACGGTGGAAATCGCAATCAAGGCCGGGGCGACCACGATCAACGTGCCCGATACGGTCGGCTATACCGCCCCGCGTGAAAGCGCCGAACTGATCCGCATGCTGATCGCCGAGGTTCCGGGCGCGGATGAGGTGATTTTCGCGACGCATTGCCACAACGATCTGGGCATGGCGACGGCGAATTCGCTGGCCGCGGTCGAGGCTGGCGCGCGCCAGATCGAATGCACGATCAACGGCCTGGGTGAGCGGGCGGGCAACACCGCGCTGGAGGAAGTCGTGATGGCCCTCAAGGTGCGTAACGACATCATGCCGTACCAGACGCGCATCGACACGTCGCGCATCATGCATGCCAGCCGCATGGTCGCCTCCGTTTCGGGCTTTGCCGTACAGTACAACAAGGCCATCGTGGGCAAGAACGCTTTCGCCCACGAATCCGGCATCCATCAGGACGGAATGCTGAAAAACGCCGAAACGTTCGAGATCATGCGCCCCGAGGATGTCGGCCTCGCTGAAACGTCGCTGGTGATGGGCAAGCATTCGGGCCGTGCCGCGCTGCGCTCGAAGCTGGAAAACCTCGGCTATGAGCTGGGCGACAACCAGCTCAAGGACGTGTTCGTCCGGTTCAAGGATCTGGCCGATCGCAAGAAGGAAGTCTACGACGAGGATCTGGTTGCGCTGATGTCCGACCAGACCACCAGCGCGGGCCACGACGCGATCCGTCTGGCGGAGATGGAGGTGCGCTGCGGCACCACCGGACCTCAGACCTGCACCATGGTCCTGCTGGTCGAGGGGGAGGCCCAGCGCGCCGAGACCACCGGCGACGGCCCTGTCGACGCGACGTTCAATGCGCTCAAGGAAATGGTGCCACATACCGCGCGCTTGGCCCTCTATCAGGTGCATGCTGTGACGGAGGGAACCGACGCGCAGGCGACCGTCAGCGTCCGGTTGGAGGAAGACGGCAAGATCGTCGCCGGTCAGTCCAGCGACACCGACACGGTCGTCGCCTCCGCCAAGGCGTATATCAATGCGCTCAACAAACTGATGGTCCGGCGTGAGAAATCAGCACCCGAGGAACTGGCAGGTTAACGCACCGGCGCGATAATATCTCAATTCAATGAAAGCCGCCCGGCCTTACGGGCGGCTTTTTTGTGCGCGGGGGGTGTTGCCCGCTAGGCCAGCGTCTCTCTCGAACTCACGGTCAGGGCGGCCATTGCCGCGACCCACGGGAACGGGCCATGGCTGATGCGGGCGACGCCGCATTGCGCCAGATCGGCGCGCGTCATGCTGTTGGGATAGAGCAGGATATTCACCGGCATCGGCGCGCGGTCACAAATGCTGCGGATCAGATCGAGGTCTCGCATCCCCGGAACGAACAGGCTGTCGCCGCCGGCCCGCGCATAGGCGTCTGCGCGCGTCAGTGCCTCCTCCACCATCGCGGGGTTGTGCGTGTCCGGTTTCGACTTCAGAAAAATGTCCGTGCGCGCGTTGATCCACAACGCATCCGTCGCACCGGATCGCACTGCTGCAATCCTGCGGGATTGCTGGGCCGTATCGTACAGACCCTCGCCACCGATGACCTGATCCTCGAAGTTCACGCCGACAGCACCGGTATCCACCACCCTTGCCGCATTGGCCGCCAGGTCCGAAGGCTCCACCGCGTAGCCGCCCTCGAAATCGAGCGTCAGCGGCACATCAACCGATGTCGCAATCCGGTGCGCATTTTCCAGCGCCAGGTCCAGGGGCAAATCCTGCCCGTCCTCATATCCCAGGGCCCCCGCAACGGAGGCGGAGCCGGTGGCAAGTGCTGCGGCACCACTCTTGGCAACCGCGCGGGCACTGCCGGGATCCCAGATATTGAACAGCACCAGCGGGTCGCCCGGCTGGTGAAGTCTGGCGAAATGCGCGCGTTTTTCCGATTGGTTCATGATTGCCTCCCTGCGGATCAGAGTGCCGTGGAACCTTCTGCCCTGCGACAGCATAAATGTCGCAGACACAATTTATCGCGTGGGGTGATTCGCGGCGTCCGGCAGCAGGCGGTCGCTGCGCAATATTGCCCGCACAAACCGGCGGTTCTTTGCCGAGCGCGCGGACAGCAGGGGATCTGCGCCTGCATTGGAACTCATTCGCGCCCTACACGCCCTTTACGCTGAGCGGCTGTGGAACGTATAAGACACACATATGGATGCGCACAGACGCTGCATGAAAATAGCGCGCGCATCGGGTCAGGGGCAGTGCGTCGATGTTCAATATTATTTCCGGCATGTTTTCTTCGGACATGGCGATCGATCTGGGAACCGCCAACACGTTGATCTACGTGAAGGGCAAGGGCATCGTTCTGAACGAGCCTTCGGTCGTGGCATATCATGTACGCGACGGGCGAAAGCAGGTTCTCGAAGTGGGTGAGGACGCCAAGCTGATGCTGGGCCGAACCCCCGGTTCGATCGAGGCGATCCGCCCCATGCGCGACGGGGTCATCGCCGATTTCGACGTCGCCGAGGCGATGATCAAGCATTTCATCCGCAAGGTGAACAAGCGCGGCAAGCCGAAGATCATCGTCTGCGTGCCCCACGGCGCCACTCCCGTGGAAAAGAAGGCCATCCGCGAAAGCGTTCTGGCCGCCGGCGCACGCAAGGCCGGACTGATCGCGGAACCTATCGCCGCCGCCATCGGTGCCGGATTGCCGATCACCGAACCGACCGGGTCGATGGTCGTGGATATCGGCGGCGGCACGACCGAGGTCGCGGTGCTGTCGCTGGGCGATATCGTCTATGCACGTTCGGTACGCGTCGGCGGTGATCGTATGGATGAGGCGATCATCTCCTACCTGCGCCGCCAGCATAACCTGCTGGTGGGTGAGGCGACCGCCGAGCGGATCAAGACCTCGATCGGATCGGCACGTATGCCCGAGGATGGCCGGGGCCAGGCGATGGAAATCCGCGGCCGTGACCTGCTGACCGGTGTGCCCAAGGAAACCGAAGTCACCCAGGCCCAGGTGGCCGAGGCGCTGGCCGAACCCGTGCAGCAGATTTGCGAGGCCGTGATGACCGCGCTGGAGGCCACGCCACCCGATCTGGCCGCCGATATCGTGGATCGCGGCGTCATGCTGACCGGCGGCGGTGCGTTGCTGGGCGATCTCGACCTGGCCTTGCGTGAGCAGACGGGCCTCGCAATCACCGTGGCCGACGACGCACTGAACTGCGTGGCGCTGGGCACCGGCAAGAGCCTGGAATTCGAGCGTCGCCTGCAACACGTTATCGACTACGGAAACCATAACTGATCGACTAGAGGCAGAACTGGTCGACGAGAGTAAGAGTCCACGCGACTGGCGAACACCACGCCACAGCGTTTTCGAGTGCCCGTCAGGGGGAGGCCGCGATTGGCCTATGTGAGCGGACAGAAACAAACGAGCCTTTGGCGCACGACCCGGCAGATTTTGCTGGGCGTGATCGTCCTCGTCTGTCTTACCCTGTTCGTGCTGTGGCGGATCGACAGCCCCCGGGTCGAACGGCTGCGCATGACCCTGGCGGACGCGGCATTGCCCAGCATGGAATGGACGACGCGCCCCGCTGCGCGGTTCACCAACATGGTTCAGGATTTCCAGTCCTATGTCCGCGTTTATGAGCAGAACGAGGAACTGCGGCGTGAATTGCAGACGATGAGCGGCTGGAGGGAGGCGGCCCTGCAACTCGAACAGCGCAATGCACGGCTTCGCGCCTTGAACAACGTCCAGCTCTCACCCCGCGCCACGTTCGTCACGGGGGAGATCATGGCCGACAGCGCCGGACCTTTCAGTCGGTCCGGGCTGCTCAATGTCGGGGCGGGCAACGGCGTGACCGACGGGTCCGCCGCACTGGACGGATTGGGGCTGGTCGGACGCATTTCCGGCGTGGGTGAGGAAACCAGCAGGGTGATCTTCCTGACGGATATCAACAGCCGCGTGCCAGTGGTCATTCAGGGATCGGGCCAGCGGGCGATCCTGACAGGCGACAACACCGACGCCCCCCTGATCGATTTCGTCGAGGATACCGCCCGCGTTCGCCCCGGCGACCGGGTCGTCACTTCGGGCGATGGGGGCGTGCTGCCGGCGGACGTTCTGGCAGGTCAGGTCATCGTTGCGGCAAACGGCCAGTTGCGACTGCGGCTGGCGGCGGATTACGATCGCCTGCGCTTCGTGCGCATCCTCAACCACCGCCCGCAGCCCACGATCCACCGCCCCGGCGGCCTGATCGCGGATGAGCCGTTCTTCTTTGCGGAGGAGCCGGAATGATCCGTTGGGCGATCCGCATCGCCATGCTGATCCTTGCCGGTTTCGGGTGCATCCTGCTGTCCGCAATTCCCTTGCAACCGGGCGCGCCGCAATGGCCGATGCCTGACCTGCTGTTCGCCTTGTGCTGCTATTGGGTTCTGCGCAGACCGGGCAGCGCGCCGTTGATCGTGGTTTTCGCGTTGGGATTGGCGGCGGACATGCTGCTGATGCGCCCCGTCGGGATCGGGGCACTGACCCTCGTCCTGGCGACGGAAGTGTTGCGGGGCCAATCCAGGCATCTGCGCGAAGTACCGTTCGTTCTGGAATGGGCGATGGTGGCGGCATTGATTGGCATGGGCGTGGCGATGCAGGCCGCGCTGATCTGGATCAGCCTCGGCTCACCACCGACCGTTGGACAGCTTGGCCGATACGCGGCCGGTACGATGCTCAGCTATCCTCTCGTCGCCCTGATCTGCGGGGGGCTGCTGGGGCTGCGCCATCGCGGCAACGGCAAATTGACCTATTCGACCTATCTGGGGGAGGGCTGACATGGCACGCGGCGACAAGGGAGGCCCCACGATCACGCGTCGTGGTCTCGTGTTGATGGGCGTTCAGCTTGCGCTGGTCGGAACGCTGGGCTGGCGGATGCGCCATCTGCAGGTAGAGGAGGCGGAACGTTACCGCCTGCTGGCGGAGGAGAACCGTATCAACATCCGGCTGCTGCCACCGGCGCGCGGGCTGATCTATGACCGCGCGGGCAATCCGATCGCGGTGAACCGGCAGAACTATCGCATCGTCATCGTGCGTGAGGGCGCGCGCGACCCCGAGGAGGTGCTGCGCCGCCTGTCCCGCCTGATCGAGATCAGCCCCGACCGGCGTGAGCGTGTCCTGCGCGATATCCACGCCCGTCCCGCCTTCGTGCCCGTCACCGTCGCGGAACATCTGGACTGGGAAAGTTTCGCCCGTGTCGCCGCGAACGCCCCCGCCCTGCCCGGCATCCTGACGGAGGTGGGGCTGTCGCGGCACTATCCCGCAGATGACATCTTCGCCCATATCGTCGGCTATGTCGGGCCGGTTTCAGACTACGACCTCAGCCGGATCGAAGACCCCGACCCGCTGTTGCAGATCCCCGACTTCCAGATCGGCAAGAACGGGGTGGAAAAACGGGCCGAGGCAGAACTGCGCGGCGCGGCAGGAAACTCCCGCATCGAGGTGAACGCCAGCGGGCGCGTCATCCGCGAACTGGACCGGGTCGAGGGACGCTCCGGCCAGGATCTGCAACTGACCATCGACAGCGGGCTACAGGACTACACCCTGCGCCGGATGGAGGGGGAGAGCGCCGCCACCGTCGTGATGGACATCCGTACAGGGGAAATCGTGTCGATGGCCTCCGCGCCGTCCTTCGATCCCAACAGTTTCGTGTTCGGCATCTCGACCGGGGAATGGAACGCGCTGAACCAGAACGAATACCGACCGCTCTATAACAAGGCGGTGTCCGGATTGTACCCGCCCGGCTCCACCTTCAAGATGGTCGTCGCCCTCGCCGCGCTGGAGGATGGCGTCATCGGGCCGGGAGACACCGTCTTTTGTGGCGGCTCCATCGAGATCGGCAACCGCCGGGCCTATTGCTGGCGCCGGGGGGGCCATGGCTGGATGGACATGCGCGACAGCCTCAAGAATTCGTGCGACGTGTATTATTACGACGTCGCGCAGCGTGTCGGCATCGACAAGATCAGTGCGATGGCGAACCGACTGGGCATCGGCGTCCGCCATGATCTGCCGCTGCCTGCCGTGCGCGCGGGCAACATGCCCGATCGCGACTGGAAGATGCGTGTGCATGGCGAAAGCTGGCTGATCGGCGACACGGTCAATTCGGGTATCGGACAGGGTTTTATGCTGGCCTCCCCGTTGGAGCTGTGCGTGATGACCGCGCGGATCGCATCGGGAAATGCCGTGACGCCCAAGCTGATACGCTCGGTCGATGGTCTGCCCAGTGCGATGGATCCGGGCGAACCGATCGGGCTGAACCCGAACGCGCTGGACGCGGTGCGCGGCGGCATGTTCGCGGTGTCGAATGACCGTCGCGGCACGGCCTACCGTGCCCGCATCGCAGCACCCGGAATGGCCATGGCGGGCAAGACAGGAACCTCGCAGGTGCGCCGCATAACGGAGGCGGAACGGCGCACAGGTGTTTTCCGCAATGAGGATCTGCCGTGGAACCGGCGCGACCATGCGCTGTTCGTGGCCTTCGCCCCGTTCGACGCGCCGCGCTACGCCATCGCCACGATTGTCGAGCATGGCGGCGGCGGCTCAACCGCGGCCGCGCCCATCGCGCAGGATGTGCTGATCCGTGCGCTCTACGGCCCCGAACCACCGATCGAGGCCTGGCCCTCAGCCCTGCATCAGACCATACGCGAGCGTCGCCGTCTGGGACAGGACAGCGCCAGCGTCCAGCGGAGCAGGGCATGATCTATTGGGAGCAGATGAACGCACGCCCGACGCCGACCGGCCCGGCGAAGCTGTTGCACGTTCACTGGCCGCTGGTGATCCTGATCTTCTGCGTCTGCGGGGCCGGATTCCTGATGCTGTATTCCGTCGCCGGTGGGAACATGGATACCTGGGCGCGCCCGCAGATGATGCGGTTCGGTCTGGGTGTCGTCGTGATGCTGATCGTGGCGATGATCCATATCGACTTCTGGCGGCGTATATCGGTGCTGGCCTATATCGGCGGACTGACCTTGCTGGTCGCGGTGGAATTCATGGGCGAGGTCGGCATGGGTGCGCAAAGGTGGATCGACATCGGCCCCCTGCGCCTGCAACCCTCCGAAGTGATGAAGGTCGCGCTGGTCATGGTGATCGCGCAGTACTACGCGTGGTTGCCGCGCGACAAGGTCTCGAACCCCTTCTGGGTGGCGCTTCCCCTTCTCATGACAGCGATCCCGGTGTTTCTGGTCCTCAGGCAACCGGATCTGGGCACCGCCATTCTGATGATCGCCGGGGCGGGCGTGGTGATGTTCCTGGCGGGCGTCAGCTGGTGGTATTTCGGCACTGCCATCGCGGTGGTCAGCGGCACTGTCTGGGCCGTGTTCGAATCGCGCGGGCAGTCGTGGCAATTGCTCAACGATTATCAGTACCGCCGCATCGACATCTTCCTCGACCCGTCGATGGACCCGCTCGGTGCCGGATATCACATCACGCAGGCCAAGATCGCGCTGGGCGCGGGCGGCCTGTCGGGGCGTGGTTTCATGCAAGGTACGCAGAGCCGCCTGGACTTCCTGCCTGAAAAGCACACCGATTTCATCTTCACCTCGCTGGCCGAACAGTTCGGCTTCGTCGGCGGGTTGACCCTGCTGGGACTGTACACCGCGATCATCATGTTCTGCCTGTTGTCCGCCTTCTCGAACCGCGACAGGTTCGGGGCGCTGATGACAGGGGGGCTGACGGCGACGTTCTTCTTCTTCTTCGCGGTGAACATGGCGATGGTCATGGGGCTGCTGCCGGTGGTCGGGGTGCCGCTGCCGCTGGTCAGCTATGGCGGATCGGCGATGCTGGTGTTGCTGGGCGCGTTCGGCTTGATACAAAGTGCGCATATTCACCGACCGCGAGGAGCCGATGCATGATCAACGTGCTGTTTTCCGCCACACCGGAAGCCTGGAGCGCCTATGCGAAACCGCTGAGGGCAGCCTTCGCGCAGGAGGGCATCGAGGTCACGCTCGGCACGGATCTGGCACCGGAAACGGTTGACTGGATCATTTATGCGCCCAATGGCGGGCTGCACGATTTCACGCCCTTCACGCGGCTGAAAGGGGTGCAAAGCCTGTGGGCCGGGGTTGAACAGATCGTGGAAAATCCGACCCTGACGGTGCCGCTCGCCCGTATGGTCGATCCCGGTTTGACGCAGGGAATGGTCGAATGGGTGGTCGGTCATGTCCTGCGTTATCATCTGGGCATGGACGCGGATATCCTGCGAACCGACGGGGAATGGGTCAAACATCTGCCGCCGCTCGCCCAACATCGGCCGGTCGCGATGCTGGGCCTCGGGGCGCTGGGAACCGCATGTGCGCAGGCTCTGTCCGCCCTGAACTTCGATATGCATGGTTGGAGCCGATCTGCTAGGCAGATCGACGGCATCACCTGCCATCACGGTGATGACAGATTGGACGATATTCTTTCCACGGCCCAGATCGTCGTGACGCTGCTGCCATCGACGCCTGCCACGGAAAACCTGCTGAATGGGGATCGCCTCTCCCGACTGCCGCGCGGTGCGATGCTGATCAATCCGGGGCGCGGCCCCCTGATCGACGACGAGGCCCTGATCGCCGCGCTCGATTCAGGTCAGATCGCCCACGCGACGCTGGACGTATTCCGGACCGAGCCGTTGCCGCGCGGCCATCCGTTCTGGACCCATCCGAACGTTACGGTCACCCCGCATATCGCATCCGAAACCCGCCCCGACAGCGCCGCGCGAACCGCCGCGCAGAATATTGCCCGCGCCCAGCGCGGTCAGCCCTTGCAGCACGTCGTGGATCGCAAGCTGGGTTATTGAGACCGGCGTGAGAACGATCCGTCGGGATTGAGGAACAAGGTCGGGTCCGGGGCAATGTCAAACGCGCTCGGCATCGGTTCCGCGATAACCTGATCCGGCACAACCTGATCCGACACGGGCTGAGCGGACGGTGCCGGGCGCGTCAAAGCGCTCGCCATCGGATCGGCGAGGTCCAGTGCCTCGGGCGGTTTTTGCGTTTCGGTATTTTCGGCAGCAACCTGCGTGCGAGCACCGTCCCCGAACATGTCGGGACGCAGACACGGGTTCCACTGCTCGACACCGGTGAACGGTTCGGCGCGGCTCTCCCACGGCAGGGTACAGAATATCTCGACCCAGTAATCGGGAATCGCGGTCAGGTCGGCGCCAGCCGTCAGGTCGTAAGGAATGTTGTCGTCGGTGAACTGGCGGCGCGGTTCGACCACCGGTTCCGGCTCGACAGGGGCCACGGCGACAACCTCAGGTTCCGCCACGCAACCGGCCAGCAAGGCAATCAACAGATATTTCTTCACACGACACCTCCGATGGCGCCTCGATTGGCGCCGACCTGTCCACGATGCAACAGGATGTGATCCAGCACGACGCAGGCCATCATCGCCTCCCCCACCGGGACGGCACGAATGCCGACACAGGGATCGTGACGCCCCTTGGTGACGACCTCGACGCTCTCACCGGACTTGGTGATCGAACGGCGCGGCGTCAGGATTGAGCTCGTCGGCTTCACCGCGAAGCGTACGACGACATCCTGCCCGGTCGAGATACCGCCGAGGATGCCCCCCGCATGGTTCGAGGAATAGACAGGCCCGTCCGGCCCCATGTCGATCTCGTCCGCATTTGCCTCTCCGGTCAGGGCGGCGGCGGCCATGCCCTCACCGATCTCGACGCCCTTCACGGCGTTGATGCTCATCATCGCGGCGGCCAGATCGGTGTCCAGCTTGCCATAGACGGGCGCACCGATGCCTGCGGGCACACCCTGCGCCACGACCTCGATCACCGCCCCGACGGAGGAATGCGCCTTGCGTATCCCATCCAGATATTCGGCGTAATGCGCGGCGGCGGCGGCGTCGGGGGTCCAGAACGGGTTGTTCTCAACCTCATCCCAATCGCGCGCATGGGCCACGTGCGGCCCCATCTGAACCAGCCCGCCGATGATGCGCAGACCGGGGGCGAGGGTTTTGAGAACCTCCCGCGCGATGCCGCCCGCCGCGACCCGTGCGGCGGTTTCGCGCGCGGAACTGCGCCCGCCGCCGCGATAATCGCGGATACCGTATTTCTGCCAATAGGTAATGTCCGCATGTCCGGGGCGGAACGTCTCGGCGATGGTTCCGTAATCCTTGGAACGTTGGTCCGTATTCTCGATCATCAACTGGATCGGCGTGCCTGTCGTCTGCCCCTCGAACACGCCGGACAGGATGCGCACCTCGTCAGCCTCACGCCGCTGGGTCTCGAACTTGGTCTTGCCGGGTTTGCGCTTGTCCAGCCAGTGCTGAAGCATCCCAGCATCGACCGGAACACCTGGGGGGCAGCCGTCGACTGTGGCCCCCAGCGCGGGGCCGTGGCTTTCACCCCAAGTGGTGACACGAAACATATGACCGAAAGAGTTGAGGGACATGTGCGCAGGCTCCTTTACAGCCGTTTACCGCGCCGGGCTGCGGGCGTCCATGCCGGGGCGAATTCACTTTCCAGAAATATCCCCGCCGGAGGCCGCGGCCGCACGTCCGGCATCGGTTACGTCATACAGGCCCCGCCCGACCCTTTCGAACCAGCCATAGTGGTTTGCGCGCATCATCGTCGCGGCCTTGCCCACATCGACCGCCCTGCCCGCGACGGCGGCCTTGCTAGTGCCATGCTCCGACAGATAAAGGGCAAGGCGCAGGCAGCCCTGACGATAGGCGGTCATCACGCCGCCGCCGGGGCGGCCGCCGACCTCCGGATCGCCCTGTCGCAACTGGAACTCGCGCAGCAATCGCCCCTGTCGCCGGGCATTCGGACGCGGGCTATAGGGGCCGGGGTCCAGCCGCACCTCCGCCACGCCGTCCTTCACCACGATCAGGCCCAGACCCAACCGGCGCAGCAGCCCCCGGATCCGCACGCCGTCCTTGCGCCCGCGCCCCGGCAGGCGCGGAACCGCCAGATAGACCGCTTCGCTCATCGCCATGCGATCGACCCCTTGCAGCAGCAGTGCCATGGTCAGGCCCGCCTTTATCTCGACGATCACGGGCGGTTCGTCGCCGCGCACGGCCACGATATCACAGGGTCCGATCTCACCCTTTACGGTATAGCCCTGCGCGTGCAGCAAGGCCTTGATCGGTGCGTATAGATCGGTTTCAGCCATGCTGCATGGATAGCGTGCATTGCATCGCGCGGGAAACAGGATAAGTCCCGTTCAAGCGAGGAGTTCCAGATGAGCCATTTCACAGCCCGAGAATTGCGCGACGCCTGCGGCGCGTTCGCGACCGGTGTGACCGTGGTAACGACGTCGAGCGCCGAGGGGCCGTTGGGCATCACCGCCAACAGCTTCTCATCCCTGTCGCTGGATCCTCCGCTGGTGATGTGGGCCCCTGCCCTCCGCTCCGCCCGGTTCGAGGCGTTCGTTCAGGCCGAGCGGTTCACGATTCACATCCTGAACGCGGAGCAGATCGACCTCGCCGCGGCATTTGCCGGGTCGGGCGACGGGCCTTTCGCGGCGCATGAATGGTCGGATGGCCCAGAGGGGGTGCCAGAGTTTGCGGGCTGCGCCGCGCTGTTCCGCTGCACCCGGCATGCGGTACATCCGGGCGGCGATCATGCCATCGTCGTGGGCCATGTCGACAGCCTGGAACACGACCCGACACCGCATCCGCTGGTGTTTCACGCGGGCCTGTATCCGCGGCTGGCTTGATTGTTATGTGAGCCCCTTTGGGGGAGCACCTTGCTTGCCCCCTTCGGGACCATCCGCTAAACCCGCCGCAATCCCCATTTCGGGTTCGAGGACTGATTGATGGCCAAGACCAAGCAGAAGAAACCCCAGCGCCCCAAGGCCGCCCCGCCGCGCGGATTTCGCGATTATTTCGGCCCCGAGGTCATTCACCGGCAGGAGATGCTGCGCACCATCACCGGCATCTATCACCAATACGGCTTCGATCCGCTGGAATCCTCGGCGGTGGAGACGGTCGAGGCTCTGGGCAAGTTCCTGCCCGATGTGGACCGTCCGAACGAAGGTGTCTTTGCCTGGCAGGACGATGACGAAAGCTGGATGGCCCTGCGCTATGACCTGACCGCGCCGCTTGCGCGCGTCTATGCCCAGCATCGCAACGATCTGCCAACGCCGTACCGGCGCTACGCCGTCGGGCCGGTTTGGCGGAACGAGAAGCCGGGACCGGGCCGGTTCCGCCAGTTCTATCAATGTGACGCCGATACCGTCGGCACCCCCACCGTCGCCGCCGATGCGGAGATTTGCGCCATGCTGGCTGATGTCCTCGAAGGGGTCGGAATCCAGCGCGGCGACTACATCGTCCGGGTGAACAACCGCAAGGTTCTCAACGGCGTGATGGAGGTTGCCGGCCTGTCAGGTGAGGACAAGGAGGTCGAGCGCGGCATCGTCCTGCGCGCCATAGATAAGCTGGACCGCCTGGGACAGGACGGCGTGCGCGCCCTGCTGGGCGAGGGGCGTAAGGATGCGTCCGGCGATTATACCAAGGGCGCCGGTCTGGGCGCCGAGCAAACCGACATCGTCATGGGCTTCGTCGGCGCATTGCGCGACAGCAACGCCGCGACCTGCGCCCGCCTCGGTGAACTGGTCGGCAGCTCGACCATCGGGTTGCAGGGCGTGCAGGAGCTGGAGCGCATTGCCGAGATGGTCGAGGCGCAGGGCTACGGCCCTGATCGCGCCCTGATCGACCCGTCCGTCGTGCGTGGTCTGGGCTACTATACCGGCCCGGTTTACGAGGCGGAGCTGACCTTCGAGGTGCTCGACGAAAAGGGCCGTCCGCGTCAGTTCGGCTCCGTCGCCGGGGGGGGGCGCTATGACGATCTGGTCAAGCGTTTCACCGGGCAGGAGGTTCCGGCCACCGGCGTCTCCATCGGGGTGGACCGGCTGCTGGCTGCACTCGACAACCGACTGACCCGCGCGGATGAGGTTGCAGGCCCGGTCATCGTCACCGTGATGGACCGCGACCGCATGGCCGATTACCAGTCCATGGTGGCGGAACTGCGCAATGCCGGCATCCGGGCGGAGGTCTATCTGGGCAATCCGAAAAATTTCGGCAACCAGCTCAAATACGCCGATACCCGCAACTCACCCGTCGCGATTATCGAAGGCGCGCAGGAGAAGGAAAACGGCATCGTGCAGATCAAGGATCTGGCGCTGGGTGCCCGCCTCGCCAAGGAGATCACCTCGAACGAGGAATGGAAACAGAACGCCGCGCAGTTCGAAGTCAGCCGCGCCGATCTGGTCAGCGAAGTGCGCGAATTGCTCGCACGGGCGAAATGACGGGCCCGTCGGCATGAGCGCCCTGGCCCGTCGCGGCAGCGAATATCGCAGGCTTGTGGACCTTTCCGAAACCCTGCTCGCCGGGTTCGAACAGGCCGGATACGAGCGGATCGACCCACCGATGCTGCATGACGCCGCGCATGTCGGCCTGGGCGGGCAGACCTTGCTGGACCTGACCTATCTGATGGGCAACGGTCTGGCCCTGCGCTCCGATTTCACGGTGCCCGTCTACCTGCTGCACGCGGAGCGGGGCCGCGATGCCGGCACGCCGCGCTATTGCTATAGCGGCCCGGTGTTCCGCCGCAGCGGCCCCGGTGACGACCGCCCGACGGAGTACATGCAGTTGGGGATCGAGTATTTCGGATCCCTGCGGCGGGAGGCGGCGGACGTGCGCATCTTCGCCAACATCCTGTCCGCCCTGCACCGATCCGGCCTGTCCGACGTGCCGGTGATGACCGGCGATGTGGGTCTGTTCCATGCGGCGCTCGATACGCTCGACATATCCGAACGTATCCGCACCCGCTTGCGCGGCCTGTTCTGGCGGCCCGAACAGTTGCGCGCGCAAATCGAGCGGATGCAATCGCCGGTCCCGCTGCCCGCCGATCTGACCGGCCCTGACATCGAGGCGCAGTTGCGCGACCGTCACGTCATCCAGGGCAAGCGCACCCCTGCCGAAGTCGCGGAAATGCTGAGCGCCCGCGCCACTGACACCTTGTCCGAGGAGGCAGCGAACACCTTGCTGGCCTATCTCGACATCGCTTGTCCCATCGGTGAGGTTCCCGAGAGAGTGCGCGCCGTGATGGGCACGCGGCTGGACGATGTCCTTACCCGGTTTGAGGATCGTCTGCGGGAGCTGCGTCACCGCCTGGGGCCGGAGACGGCGACCCTGCCGTTCCGTGCGGATTTCGGACGGCGGCATGAATATTACGACGGTTTCGTGTTCGAGATGACCCATGCGGATCAGATCGTCGCCGCCGGGGGGCGCTATGATCGGCTGGCGCAGAAAGTCAGTGATGCCGACTGGCCTGCCATCGGCGGTATGATCCGCCCGCAAATCCTGCTCTCTGCTCTGGATGAGGTGGCCCCATGAGCGCGCTGAAACTCGGCCTGCCGTCCAAGGGGCGCCTGCAACAGGACGCGATCGACTGGTTCGCCAAGGCGGACGTGACCGTTGCGCGCACCGGGTCGGACCGGGAATATGCCGGGCGGGTCACCGGCCTCGACGGAATCGAGCTGGTGCTGCTTTCCGCCAGTGAGATCCCCAGAGAGCTCGCCGCCGGGCGCATTCACCTCGGGGTTACGGGTGAGGATCTGATTCAGGAAAAACTGGCCGACTGGGCCGCGATCACGCCCAAGGTCACGCATATGGGCTTCGGCTTTGCCGATCTGATCATCGCCGTTCCGACAAGCTGGGCCGACGTGACGACCCTGCGCGATCTGGACGATGCCGCAGCACAGTTTCACGCCAATCACGGCCATCGCCTGCGGATTGCTACGAAGTACCACAACCTCGTGCGTGGTTTTCTGAGCCAGCACGGCGTCGCGGATTTCGAGATCGTGGATTCGCAAGGTGCCACCGAGGGCACGATCAAAAACCAGACAGCCGAGGCCATCGCCGACATCACGTCGAGCGGTGCGACCCTGACCGCGAACCACCTGCGCATACTGACCGATGGTGAGATTCTGAAATCGCAGGCGACCCTGTTCGCCGCCAGAAACGCGCACTGGTCGCAGGCGAACCGCGAAACCTTCGCTACGTTATGTGAACGTCTGAACCTGTCGCCGGACCTCGGTCCCGATCTCTAACGCACGCCCAGTGCGGCGAGGGCGCTGGCCAGTTCGGGTGGCAGTGCCGTTTCATTCAGCCTGTCGGCGCTCAAATCCGCCGGCGCGTCGGTCATGGAAAGGTAGCGCCAGCCCTGAAAGGGGCGGCGCGGCACGGCTTCCGTCTTGATAACGTCATCGTGCAGCACGATACCGCAGCGGCGGATGCCATCCTCACCGATCACTTCCTCCAGGCGCAGGACCCTCTGCCGGGCCAGAACCACACCCTTGAACACCCAGTAGAGCGAACCGCCCGCCAACAGCTCCGCCTCGCGCTTGGGCCACATGCGGGTGATGTGGCGATGCTCCGGCGGCTCCCCCCTTGCGGTGCGGATCGCGCGCAGACGTTTCTGCCAGTCAAGCAGGTCGTCGATCCCCTCGGCGCCCACGCACAGCTTGATCAGGTTGACCGGTTCGGTGGGCATGTCGGGTCCTCTCAGGTTTCGCATTGTGATAGGCAATTATCCGATGCCGCATAATGGGACGGATTGCCACCGGTTGACACGTGTTCAACGCACTTCATACTCAACCCGCCCCCCACGAACAGATTGCAGGCCGTACCATGTCCGATTTCGCAGCCCCTATCGCGCAGCAGATTTGGGAGATGAAGTACCGTTTTCAACCGCCCGAAGGCAGCGGGGACGAGACGGTCGCGGATACATGGCGTCGCATCGCCCGCGCCCTGGCGCAGGATGAGGATGACCCCGCCCATTGGGAGGAACAGTTCTACACCGCGCTCAGCGATTTCAGGTTCCTGCCTGCCGGGCGCATCGTGGCGGGCGCGGGAACGCAGCGCAGCGTGACCCTGTTCAACTGCTTCGTCATGGGAACGATCCCGGATTCGCTCAGCGGTATTTTCGAGGCGCTGCGCGAGGCAGCGCTGACCATGCAGCAGGGCGGCGGGATCGGTTACGACTTCTCGACGATCCGCCCCAGGGGCGCGCCGGTCGCGGGTGTCGGGGCCGACGCCTCAGGCCCGCTCAGCTTCATGGATGTCTGGGATTCCATGTGCCGCACGATCATGAGCGCGGGCGCCCGGCGCGGCGCGATGATGGCGACCCTGCGCTGCGATCATCCCGATATCGAGGATTTCATCACCGCCAAGCAGGACCCGATGCGGTTGCGCAACTTCAACCTGTCCGTCCTCATCACCGATGCGTTCATGGAGGCGGTGGAGACCGGGCAGACCTGGGACCTGACCTTCGGCGGCACAGTCTATCGCACCGTCAATGCCCGCGATCTGTGGGATCTGATCATGCGGTCCACCTATGATTACGCGGAACCCGGCGTGATCTTCATCGACCGGATCAACCGGCGCAACAACCTGTACTACGCCGAGGAGATCTCGGCCACCAACCCCTGCGGTGAACAGCCCCTGCCCCCCTATGGCGCGTGCCTGCTCGGCTCGATCAACCTCGCCCGTCTGGTCAGCGACCCTTTCACCGATCAGGCGACGCTGGACGATGACACGCTGAGCGATCTGGTGGGGCTGGCGGTCCGGATGATGGACAATGTGGTGGATACATCCCGTTTCCCCCTGCCCGAGCAGCAGCAGGAGGCACAGGCCAAGCGCCGGATCGGCCTCGGCGTCACCGGTCTGGCCGATGCCCTGCTGATGGTGGGGGAGCGGTATGGATCGAAGGAAGCCGCGCGGCGGACCGAGCAGTGGCTGCACCGGATCGCGCGCGCGGCCTATCTGGCCTCCGCGCATCTGGCGCAGGAGAAGGGCGCCTTTCCCCTGTTCGATCCGGAGGCCTTCCTCGCCTCCGAAACCATGATGGAGATGGACGCCGATGTCAGGCGCGCCGTCAGCAAGCACGGCATCCGCAACGCCCTGCTGACCTCGATCGCGCCCACCGGCACGATCTCCCTCTTCGCGGGCAATGTATCGAGCGGGATCGAGCCGGTCTTCGCCTATTCCTACACCCGCAAGGTTCTGCAAAAGGACCGCACCAAAACGGAGGAGGAGGTCGTGGACTACGCCGTGCAGCTTTACCGCGACCTGCATGGCGACGGCCCGCTGCCCGAGCATTTCGTCAACGCCCAGACCCTCGACCCGATCGAACATGTCCGCATGCAGGCGGCCGCGCAAAAATGGATCGACAGTTCGATCAGCAAGACCATCAACTGCCCCGCCGACATCGACTTCGACGCGTTCAAGGATGTCTACCTCGAAGCATGGGGCACCGGCTGCAAGGGCTGCACGACTTATCGTCCGAATGACGTCACGGGGAGCGTGCTGAGCCTGGCCGAGGCCACGTCACCGCCCGTGGAAACCCCGAAATTCGAAACGCCGATCGACCGACCCGATGCCGTGGACGGCATGACCTACAAGATAAAGTGGCCGAACTCGGAACATGCGATCTACATCACGCTCAACGACGTGATCGTGGACGGGGTACGCCGCCCTCTCGAAATCTTCATCAACTCCAAGAACATGGAGCATTTCGCCTGGACCGTCGCGCTGACCCGCATGATCTCCGCCGTGTTCCGCCGCGGCGGCGATGTCAGCTTCGTGGTGGAGGAGCTAAAGGCCGTTTTCGACCCGCGCGGCGGTGCGTGGATGCAAGGCAAATACGTGCCCTCGATCCTCGCCGCGATCGGAGGCGTGATCGAAAAGCACATGATCTCCATCGGTTTTCTCACCGCCGAAGGTGCCGGGCTCAGCATCGATCCAGTGACAGCCCGCATAAACTCCGCCACCCCCGGCCCCGCCTGCCCCAATTGCGGCGCGTTCGAGATGCGGATGCAGGAAGGATGCCTGACCTGCGGAAACTGCGGCTATTCGAAATGCTCTTAATGAAACGCTAAGTTCAGTTGTGTTTAGCATAGCATAACATGACCATTATGAGGGTTTTTTGTCCTCTCGACACAGATCAAATGGCCACTGCGAGCCTTGCTTGCGGTGTTTTCTCATTTCTTTCAATGGGTTGCCGAAATGGTTGTGAACTGTTCCTCTAAACAACCCTAATTGCCCGCACCGCTGCGCGGGATGCCAACTCCGCGCCTCGGGCGATTGCTCACCCTGCGCCAATCGGCGAGAACACAGACTGGGCTCCGGTCGCGGCTGGATGAAAGTTCAGTGGCAGGTCACTATCTAAAACCCTTGGAAAGGAGCGGTCGGTATCATCTGGCGACCTGTTGGCGGCGGTAAAGCCTCAGAAAAATTCCCTTTCAATGTGCGGGATTTCGATTTTGCATGGCGGGAGCATCCATCACGAGTTCTGCGGTGACCTCGTCACATCACCCGGGCCATCGCCTCAGCCTGCTTGAGAACAAGCTTTACTGCATCTGCCTGCAGATCGGGTGGGTATCCATAGCGCCGTAGAATCCTCTTCACGGCAACACGCATCTTGGCTCGGACGTCATCGCGCTGCCACCAATCAACGCCAGAATTCTCGCGAAGGGATTTGACCAACTCGGCGGCGATGACCTTCAGCTGCTCGTTATCCATGACTTCAACGGCGCTCTCATTCTGGGCAAGGGCATCATAGAAACTGCGCTCTGCCTCGGACATGTCGTCTTGTGGCTCAGCGCTGAGATCTTTCGCCATGCCGATCAACTCCTGGATTACCTGCAGAGCGTCAATGCTGCGGTTATGATACCGCGCGATCGCATTCGTAAGGCGTTCAGAGAATTTCTGATTCTGCACGACGTTGCCCCGGGTGCGTGCTTTAATCTCGCCATTCAGGAGCTTCTTCAAAGCTTCAACAGCAAGATTCTTGTGCTGCATGCTCTGAATTTCATGCAAGAATTCTTCCGATAGGACGCTGATATCCGGCCGGTCGAACCCACAGGCCTCCAGGATATCGACGACCTCAGTCGAGGCTACAGCCCGATTCAGTAGCTGTTCGATGGCGAAGTCCGGCGAGGAGTTTCTCCCGCGTCCTCCCTTCACATCCAACTTCTGCAGGGGCGCCCGGACCGCAAGGAAGAAGGCGACCTCTTCGGCAGCGACCGATGTCTCAGGGGAGCCGGCCGCAAGCTTGAAGGCCTTGGCGAGTGCCGCAACAACATCATGGAACCGCTTTCCGAAATCCTTATCGGAACTGCTGTTTTCCTCGCGCGCCTTTCGAAGAACGTGATCTGCCGCAGCAGGCAGGATCTCTATCCGATCTGCGGCCGATCCCCCAAGAACACGCGAATAATCGAACCTGTGGAAAAGTCCTCGAGCGACTTCGAGGGCACTCAGGAATGCGGCTACGGCTTCACGTTCATCAACACCGGTTTGAGCCTGATCCCCCTGGGAATAATGCGCCAATGCTTTCTTCAGATCCGCGGCAAGACCGATGTAGTCGACAACCGGACCTGCCGGTTTCCCGGCGAAGACCCGATTAACGCGTGCAATTGCCTGCATCAGGCCATGACCCTTCATAGGCTTATCGACATACAGTGTATGCATGCACGGCGCATCAAACCCGGTCAGCCACATGTCCCTGACGATGACGAGATGTAATGGGTCAGAGGTGTCCTTATAGCGCTTCCTCAGGGCCTCAAGCTTCGTCTTGCTCCGGATGTGCCTCTGGAAAGCTTGTGGGTCTGTAGCGTTACCGGTCATCACGACCTTCACCGCACCAGTTTCGTCCGTGTCAGAGTGCCAATCGGGGCGCGCAGCAATGATCCGGTCGTAGACATCGACGCAAATTCGGCGGCTCATGCACACGATCATGGCTTTTCCATCAATCGCTTCGAGCCGGGCACCGAAATGCACGAGAATATCGGCAACGACGGCATTGAGACGCGGTCCCGCGCCGACGAGTTTTTCAATCTGAGACCATTTTTTCGCGGTCGCAGTCGCCTCATCATCCTCGAGAGCCTCAGTTGCCTCGTCAAACTCCTCATCCAGGACTTCGCGTACGTCCTCGGCGACTTCTACCCGTGCGACGCGCCCCTCGTAGTAGATCGGCACGGTCGCGCCATCTTCGACTGCCTGGGCGATGTCATAGACATCGATGTAATCCCCGAAAACGGAACGCGTATTGGCCCCAACGAGGTCTACCGGTGTCCCGGTGAACGCAACATAGACCGCGTTCGGCAACCCTGAGCGGAGGTGATGCGCGAGCCCATGACGCACATCTCCGGTCGCTTGGTCCATCTTGGCATCGAAGCCGTATTGTGTCCTGTGCGCCTCATCGACCATCACGATGACATTGGATCTATCGGTCAGCTGCGGGAAACCCTCGCCTCGCTCAGGGCGAAATTTCTGAACCGTGGAGAAGACAATCCCTCCAACTTGGCGATTGAGCAGCGTCTTGAGATCGCCGATGCTATCCGCCTGTACTGGGTCTTCACCAAGAAGATCCCGGCAGCGACCGAATGTCGTGAAAAGCTGATTGTCGAGGTCGTTGCGATCCGTGAGCACGAGAACAGTAGGGTTCTCAAGTTCCTTGAGATGCATCGCCCTGCCCGCAAGGAAGGTCATCAGGAGGGATTTGCCGGATCCCTGAGTGTGCCAGATAACACCGCCCTTGCCATCATCGCCACGCGCGCTGAGGATTGACGTCATCGCCTTCCTGACGGCATGGAATTGATGATACCCGGCTGCCTTCTTAACCGGGCCCTTTCCATCATCCTCGAAGACAACGAACCACCGCAGCAAATCCAGCAAAACCGCCCGGTTCAGCAGTCCTTCCGTAAGAGTATTGAGCGCAAGCCCCTCACGCTCGGAGAGGATTTTCTCGCCATCAATGGTCCTCCACTGCATGTAGCGATCGAGGCCCGCAGACAATGTGCCATAGCGGGCATTCAGCCCGTCCGAGATGACTGATATGAGCGAAGTCCGGAACAGGTTCGGGATATCGCTTTTGTAGGTTTCGATCTGATTGAAGGCCGCCTCGATATCCGCGCCCTCAGTTCCCTTCAATTCCACCAACACCAGCGGCAGGCCATTCAGGTAAAGGACGAGGTCCGGGATTCTGGGGTTCCGGCCGACCATGTCGACCTGATTGAAAGCATGCCACGCATTTTCAATGTCGTCCCAATCCACCAAGCGAGCGCGGTCGTTCCGCTCCTCGCCCTGGCTAAAATAGGTGATCGGAACCCCTCGGATCATCAGCCCGTGGAGGCGACGGTTTTCGGCGATCAGGTCACCTACAAACACCTCATCGGTCACACGCGCTGTGACCTCCTGAACCGCACCGTCGGGAAGATCCGGGTTGAGCCGTCGGACGGCATTGTCCAGAACCTTCCCCAGCACGGCGTCGTGGAAACTTCGGCGCTCCGGATCCCGCTTTTCGGGAGATATTTCGGCGCCTGAGGTAGCGGCATAGCCCAGCCCTGCCAGCTTCTGCATCATCCAATCTTCCAGGTCGGACTCAGAGTTCCAGGCCATCAATCGCTGCCCCCTGGCTTCATTCGGTTTGCAAGCGCGCGCACAGGTTCGGAGAATGCCTTGTCCATCTTCCGGTAGTGCTCCACCAGCCAGGCGGTCATTTCCGGCCAGTTCTCCTTGCTATAGCCTTGGACTGGCGTCTTACAGACCACCATGCTGACCTTCTTATCGTCCATGCGCCGCCACTCCAAAGGCTCCCCCACGGCACTGTCGTAGCGACCTTTATCTTCAGCCAGCTGGTCGAAGAGCCATTTATTTTCTTCTCGATCAGAACGGTTCAATTGGAATTCCACGCGGACTTCGTGACGCAGGAAGATGAGCGTAAGGGTACAACCTGACACGCCGACACTGGAATTGATCCAGTGATCCTTAGACGGCGTGATGGCCAATCCATTTTACAGCAACGTCTTCAATTTACTGATTTTACTTGAGTTGTAGTCAGCCTTGGGCGCATTGATCGCACCATCAGCTCTAAGCTGCATGAACTTATCAACGAGCCTTTCAACTAAAGCGGTCTTTTTCAAGGGCACGTTTAAGATTTCAGCATTAAGTCTGAACTGTTCGTTGTTCCCAGAGAGGGTGTTTCCATTGAGGTCAACACCGGACACACTTACGTCCTGATTGCCGGAACCCGTCGCCTCTATTACTGCCTCAATTGCCGCGTTAATGCAGCGATGCACTTTAACGACTGGACAGGTCGAAATGGCCAGAGGTCACGCAAGACATCTGCACGCGGATGTCCAAAACAGCGATGCCGGGGATCTGAGCTAAAGATACTGAGCCCAGGTTCGATCATGAATGCAAGACCGGTAAACCAATTCTTCTTGGAACCGTGATGTGCCACTTGTAACACTGTCGGCTGGAAGGACCGTTTTGTCCCAAATATGCGGCAAAAGACTGCTAATTATGGTCCGCACTCAGATTACCATAACCAGCACAGATAACATAGCCGTCAAATTGTCCCTCGGTCCATGGCCAGCTGCTCCGCCATTGACCGATGGGACCTCCATATAAGAACTATGCTGCCAATGGCAGGATTGGGAAGCTGCGCCGCAGCGATGGCCAGCCCGGTGAACGGCAGCATTGGGCCTGAGCTTCAAACACACTGCGATAGCACCATCGATTGTTTCCCACCCCGCCGTGGGGACCACATGCTGCGTGTCTCCTTTCCGGAATCTTGTTTCCTCAGGTCCTCTGAGTGCTCCGGCTGTCAAATCAGTCGCTTTTCTATTTAGTTCGCCTGTACTACTCCACAGCACAAAAACCCTTAACTTACTGTAATATAAGTAAATTATCTATAATTGTGAATTGTGCTGTCTGATGCACCACCTTGCGCGCACTATTGGTTTCTTTTGCGCGCACATCTGGTTTCTCTGGCAATTTTACAGGTGTTTTTGGTGACCCCGGCAGGATTCGAACCTGCAACCTGCCCCTTAGGAGGGAACCGTTCATAGCGCTATTCCTTCTTTGATTTCTGTTGCTTGGGTGTTTGTACAGGGTCTTCCTGTACATGGTTTGTACGAAAACGGGCTCTGACATCGGCCTCATCCGTCTCTGCATGGGCATAAATGAGCATAGGTAAATTAGGGTCGGACCAGCGCCCAGCCTTGGCCGCAGTGACCGGATCGACCCCTTGCCGCACAACCAATTCAGTAAAGAACCCGTGCCGCCCAGCTGGGTGTGCTGATAGATACTGGATCCCTGCCCGTTTGCAGATCGTCTTCCAGCGCGTATTGTATCCTGTCGAGCTGCCATAACCGAACACTCGCGGTTTCATGAACTTGCCGGTCTTGCGGTTCTTGGGCCGCTTTGCTGGCAATGCTAGCAGCTCGTCCATCATCTCAGGCGAAACTGTGATCCAGCTCTCTGGATGCCCTTTCTGGGCCTTCACCCTGACTTTGTTCTCGGTTGGCCTCAGATCGTCAGGCTCCAATGATACGGCCTGATCTATCCGCGCCGCTGTCTCGAACATGAACCGGACCAATGCCGCGTTGTACGGATCGGCTGCCCGACAGAAGGCTTCTATCCATTCCCTGTCCGCTGGAGTGCGCTCGACGCGGCTTGGCTTCCCTCTGCGCTTATCCTGCGCAATCCGTTCAAACCTGTCATAGGGCTTCACTCGGATCAGAGGTGTTCCAATCAACTCGTGCGCGTTGTTGATCACTGCACTGGCAGGTGTGACGATCTCCCGCCACCACGTGTCAGTTGAGGCCATCGGTTTCCATTTTGGCCCGAGCCCCTTCAACAATCCACCCGAGATGGCATTCAGCGGCATATCGCCAATTTCTTGCACGATCGGAATGAGCCTTTCGGCATCATCTTTGGATGCGTTGTACAGCAAGATCGCATCAGAGAATGTCTTGCTGACTTCGTCGCCGACCACATGGCGGCGTATCTGAAATTCTGTCTCAAGCGTTATCCAGTCCCGCGCACCTGCTTCTGTAGATGCCTTAGTGCTTCGCCGGTATGGGCCTGCGATGCGCCTGCCGTTGTATTCGACCCAACCCTTGGCCCAGTAGAAGTGACCCCTCTTGTAGATTTGGAGCGGCATGACTGACCTCCTTCAAAAATCGTGTCGATCTGCGCAGGTGTGATCAGCATGGTCCGCCCAAGTCGATAGAACGCGCCCGTCTCATTCGCCCGCTCTCGCAGTGTGCGCTCGGAAATTTCAATCTCTCGCTCGGCCATGATCTCAACCCATTGAGCTGGTGTTTTCCCGAGCCCCAGGATTTGCGAGCTGTCTGTTTTGTCGATCTCTGCCATTTCAGTCATCCTTATCCGGTCGGGTTGAATTTTCTATACGCATGGAATCGCTTGTTCCGCACCTTCTGACGTGGTCAGATGGGATTGAATGTAATTATACGTCATTTTGTGCAGTTTCGCGCGATGTGACGGTTTCGTCAATAGGAAACCTTGCATGGCGCAGGATTCTAGGTCTGTCTTCACTTCCATGGGTGCGCGCCTTGCGATTGCGCGCAATGAGGTCGGCCTGACTCAAACCGCCATGGCGGAGGCGATTGGGGTCTCTCATCGCGCATATCACAGCTATGAAAAGGGCCAGCGCGGCCTGCCGGTTGAAGCTCTGGTCGCTATGGCTGATCGGTTCGACGTGGACGCCGCCTGGATACTGTTAGGAACCAAAGCGGTCCGCGCAGCCCATGACTTCGACGCACTCAAGAGGATCGAGACTTCGCTCGACCAGCACCTCAATCAAGAGGCCATCAAGATCAGAAGTGAAAAACGCGGGGCCATCGTCGCCCGCTGGTATCAGTCACACGTCGAAGGGCGCGAAGTGACCGACGACGACGTTCACACCTGGATCGAGCTTGTAAGGGAGTAAATTATGAACGGACCATCCAAGCAATGGCGGCACTTGAGGCAGGCCGCGTTAGATCGTGCATGCCGCGAAACAATTGAACCGCTCGCACCTCTTTACACAATTCATGCTGCTGTTTGCGTCTTATATCTGGTTGGGTTTCTGCGATTTCGGCTTTTCGATTACTCCATTGATGCGGGTTGGTTGATCACGCTGCAAATAACTCTGGTGTTTCTTGCGGGAATTCTTGTTCCGATATTGACGGGTTCAGTCTTCACACTCCACTTTTTCAGCCGTAGATTGCAAAGACTGGCAAATGGCTAAACCCTTTGTCAGCCGACAATTGATCCATGTTTGAGTAAATGGACGGAAATTTCAGAGCGCTTTGCGCGAATTAGCTCGAGGTACCGATGAAATTTATTGATCTTTTTGCGGGTTTGGGAGGCTTCCATCGCGCGCTTGCAAATCTTGGTCACGATTGTGTTTTGGCTTCTGAGCTAAATTCCGAACTTATCGATTTATATGAGTTGAACCACGGCATACGTCCGAGAGGCGATGTCACAAAAGTACCCGTCGATGAAATTCCAAAGCATGACATGTTGTGTGCAGGTTTTCCATGTCAGCCATTCTCGAAAGCGGGAGCCCAGCTTGGGCGTGATTATCCGGGCTCTGGAACGTTGTTTGACGATGTTCTGCGCATTCTTAAGTTTCGACGCCCGGGTCATGTCATTCTAGAAAACGTCCCTAACCTACTACGTCACGAAGGAGGTAGAACTTGGGCTGGAATGGAGGCGGAACTTACCAAAATCGGTTACGATGTTAAATCGACGCTTCTTTCGCCTCATATGTTTGGTGTGCCGCAAGTTCGTGAGCGTGCGATTATTGTCGCCAAACAAGGCAAAGAGTCATTGTCGGAATTTGTTTGGCCAGGCCGACGCCGTTCGCGTGATGAGTTAGACATTCGTGAAATTCTTGAAGAACGCCCAAATGATGCAAAATACCTGCCCGACACTTTTATCGCCTATCTCGATGCATGGCAGCGTTTTCTCGACATCTACCCCGATGACATGCCGATGCCTTCCTTCCCAATATGGGCCAAAGAGTTTGGGGCCAGCTACCCTTATGTAGGCCATACGCCGAGTTCGCTTCCTCCCCATGCCTTGAAAGGGCTTCGGGGTTCTTTTGGGGAATTACTAAATGGTCACTACGAAGATGATTGGAAAAACCTGCCACCTTACGCGAAGACTAACCAGTCAAAATTCCCAGGTTGGAAGGAGCGATTCATAGCGCAGAACAGGGAACTCTATGGTTTTGACCCAGCATCTTTCGATGCCTGGCTACCTTCCATACACCCCTTCGCCCCCAGCTTTCAGAAGCTGGAGTGGAACTGGAAAGACGGGCCTCGAGAAATTCGCAAAGGCATAATTCAGTTTAGAGCTTCCGGAATCCGGGTGAAACGTCCAACAGTCGCACCTTCGCTCGTGGCATTAACCACTAGTCAGGTTCCAGTTATCGGTTGGGAGGAACGATATATGACGGTTCGGGAGTGTGCTCGGCTTCAGAGCATGGGCTCATTCGCACACATGCCTAAGACTCGTCAGGCAGCATACAAGGCATTGGGAAATGCAGTTAATGTCGATGTTATTCAAGCAGTTGCCTCTCGATTGCTGGGGCACGACAGCCCTAACCCTACGATACATTGAGACATAGTAATGAGTAGTCCAAAGGTTCCAATCAATCCGGGAGTCAGCGTCCTCGGCATTTTCAAACACCTAAACTACAAAGAGTGGTTTGCGATTGCCGAATTTGTAGACAACGCGGTGCAGAGTTTTCAAGCTAACCGCGAAGCGCTGGCGGCAGTCGGTTCAAACAGCCTCACGGTCAAAATTGACATAGACGACAACAGGGTCATGAGAATTTCTGACAACGCCGCTGGCATTCCGCTAGTAGAGTTTCCGCGTGCTTTTCGTCCCGCCCAAGCACCTGAAGATGCATCAGGTCTGTCTGAGTTTGGCATGGGTATGAAATCGGCTGCTTGCTGGTTCGCACCCCGGTGGTCGGTGCGCACTAAAGCGCTTGGAGAAGTTGTCGAAAGAACGGTCAGCTTTGATGTTGCAAGCATCGTAAGTAGCTCAACAGAGGAGCTAATTGCTGAAGAGAAGAACTCAGGAAAAGACGCTCACTATACCGTTGTTGAGCTCCGAGATGTTGTTCGCATTCCTCGCACAAAGACGCTTGGAAAAATCAAGGAGCACCTAACCGACATCTACCGACAGTTTCTTCGAGAAGGTTGGCTAAATCTTGTCGTAAAAGGTGAAGCTCTTAAAATAGACGAACCCATCGTCCTTCAACAGCCTCCGGACTGGGACAAGGATGCGGAACCGATCTACTGGCGCAAAGAGATCGATTTTGACTTTGGCGAAGGAAAAAGCGCTAAGGGATTCGCAGCTCTCTTTGCGACGGCCCGGACCCGTCGAGCTGGCTTTGCGCTTTTCCGCCGCGGTCGACTAATACAAGGAAGTGGGGATGAGGGATTTAAGCCTTCTGTGATCTTCGGGAGTCCTAACAGCTTTCGCCGTCAACGCTTGTTTGGCGAACTTGAACTCGAAGGGTTCGACGTCTCACATACGAAGGATGGATTTCAATGGGAAGAGGAGGAGCAAGACGCATTTTTGGAACTCTTGAAGGATCGCCTTGCTGAAAGCCCTATCCCTCTCCTCAAACAGGCTGATGACTTCCGAGCACGGAAGTCGAAGCTTGATCTAGAGAGAGTCGTTCAGAAAGCGGCTCAGGAAACGGCTCGTGACGCTGAGCGGGGAATGGCAGCGGCTGCCGAACCAGATGACATCCATTTGAAAACTGTAGCTGAGGAAGAAGATGCCGTTGTTCTTGCACTAGCGGATGAGGTTTTCACTGCAAGGATAGATGGGCAGGCATGGGAAGTTCACGTCCAACCGACGACTGACGATGCGGAGAAAGACTGGCTGCGAATTCTTGATAGTCAACTTGAGGACGGTACTCGGAAAATCGTCATACGAGTATCAGCACATCATCCATTCAATGTACGCTTTGTCGATGATGATGAGAGAGCTTGGCAGGCAATGCTTCGGACTGCGGCGGCTGTGGCAATCGGACAGGTGCTGGCAAAACTTGGTAATGCAGATGCTAATGTGGGGGCATCCGCAACGGTAAGAGGCCTGAACAAAGCGCTAAGAGGAATGAGTGAATGAAGAGTGAAACAGGTACTGCGACGATCAACACAACTCTGCCAGTCGGCGGTATGTGGAATCCAATTGAAGGTGAAGAAACCGGAGGGCTACTTCGGCGGACATTCCCGGACGATGCTGAAGCAAGGCGGATGCTTGCAGAGGCGTCACGAGGCATACTCTCTCGATGCTCTGACCCAATGGGTCCAAAGAGGGCAGATGCAGGTCTTGCGATAGGCTATGTCCAGAGCGGAAAGACGCTTTCGTTCACGACGGTCGCAGCGCTTGCCAAAGATAATGGCTACGCAATGGTCATCCTAATCGGAGGTACTTCGCTCTATCTGCTCAGTCAGACTGAGGGCCGACTGGTCAAGGACCTGCAACTTGATAAGAAGCGAACGTGGCTGCACGTGCTTGGGCCACGGGGAGGCGGAAGTGCGGCAACCAAAGAATCAAGAATTTCTGCTGATGCGCAAACAATCCAAAGCGCTTTAGACGAGTGGGATGATGAGGAATGCGACCCAGATGAGCGTAGAACTGTCGTAGTAACAGTAATGAAGCACGCGGGAAATTTGGCGTCACTTGAGAAATTGATTGGCAAACTCCGAATGCCAAATGCTCCGGTTCTAATAATTGATGATGAAGCCGATCAGGCAAGTCTTGACGGTAACGCTGGGTCAAAAAAGACAACGAAGCCGACCGCCACATTTGCTTCCATTGACTCGCTACGTTCGTCAGTTGGAGCGAAATGCAGCCATACCTTTCTACAATACACTGCAACTCCCCAAGCAAACCTGTTGATTGATATTAGCGATGCACTTTCTCCATCATTTGTGAGGATACTCGAACCAGGTGACGCGTATGTTGGCGGGCGGGAGTTGTTCCTAGAACGTGAGAAAGACCATCTTCGACGGATTCCAGCGAACGAAGTCGACGACGCGCTAGATGCTGATGCGGGACCTCCGCTAAGCCTCAGAGATGCTTTGGCATGCTTTCTGGTCGGTATTTCGGCCGACTATGAAAGTGGCTTCACCAAAGAACCGGGTGCAAACCGCTCAATGTTAATCCATCCATCTCGATTGACGGGCGACCATGCCAGGCTTCGAGAATGGGTTGAACGCATGAAATCGGATTGGCTCGAACTACTGCAGGATGATGCCAAAGTCTCAGCTTCTGAAGAAAGAGATGCATTAGACAGCGTTCTTAGGAAGGCCCATGATGATCTGATCCAAACGGACAGTAAGCTGCCGCCCTTAGAAGATCTAGTTCCCCATATGCGTCTGGCACTAAGACGAACGGAAATCCTTGAGCTAAATAAAGGTGCTCCGCCAGTACCGTGGGCACGGCATTTCTCCTTCATCTTGATTGGAGGCCAAGCTATCGAGCGGGGCTTTACCGTAGAAGGCTTGACGATAACACATTTGGCTAGAAGTCGCGGACAAGGTCTTGCAGACGCCATCCAGCAACGTGCGAGGTTTTTCGGGTATAAGCGCGGTTATTTGGGTCGAATTCGTATTTGGATTGATGACGCTACCCGAGAGGATTTCAAGAACTATGCGCGCCACGAACTGGACCTTCGAGGTCGATTGGAACCAATTGCTAAGAACGGCCAACCACTTAGGGTTTGGAGGCGGGAATTTCTTCTCGATCCGCAGTTACGGGCTACGCGGCGCAACGTGCTTTCTAGGGCTGTAAAACAAAGACGCTTAAACGAAGAGTGGCTTACGCTGGACCGCCCGGCACTTTCCGGGGATGATTTGCTCGAAAATAGACGACTTCTTGAAACGATTTCCGCCAAACTTTCTTTTCAAGAAGACCAGGGGCATCCCGATCGCACTCTCGAGCAACGGCACTTAATCTCTGACCCTTTGAAGCTCTCAGATTTCATGGCGTTCTTGGCTGATATACGGGTTTCGGACAGCGATCAGCGCGACCTACTCTACGGTGCAATGTTGCAGCTTGACGCATATGCCGAGAAACATGGTGGAGATCGACCGGCGCGCATCTATCAGATGGGCAAAGGCAATCCTCGGGATCGAAAAATTACCTCCGGCAAAATCGCGCAATTGTATCAAGGTCGCAACCCACGAACAGGCATGCCCATTTATCCGGGTGACCGCGAGATCATGGTTAGAGATGAACCTTCTCTCCAGGTGCACGTTCTTCAGACGAAGGATGGCGCATTCCGACAAATACCGGCCTTTGCTCTTTGGATTCCTGCTAAATATGCGGTCGGAACTCTAGTTCAATCGGGTGCAAGCTAATGACGCCGCAAAGGTTGCAGGAACTTTTGAACGATCTTGATCGTCCGACATCGGCAACTTTCAGCATCGCAGTCGCTCTTAGATCACCGATGGCTTACTTTGCGGTCGACTCAGCGGGACGGCCTGCACTTTTGGTAGAAACCTCAAGCCCTGCAACTCGCGAGGTGGTTCGCCGGGGTTTGCGATTGCAGCATAGAGCATCTTGCAATGTCGAGATTGATGGCACTACTCGGGAAATAACGGCATCACTCGTAGCCTGTGAGTCCGATGATCCAAACTTACAGAGTGCGTTTGTTTCGATTAGTGAAATTGTGTTGTCACGACTTACGGCTGCGAACGAGTCTCAAGTCGTGAGCATTTTGGAAGAGTTGGTCGAGCTCCTTGAAAGACCCGGAGAACCAAGCCGCGAGGGTGCCATTGGTCTATTTGCGGAGTTGCTAGTTTTGTATTTGTCGGAAAATGCGATGCAAGCCGTCCGCTCTTGGCGCGTTACGCCCTCAGATCGCCATGACATGGTCTGTGGTGACGGTTACATTGAGGTGAAAGCTTCTGGAACGCGTGACCGGCGCCATTTGTTTTCTTTAGAACAATTCATCGTGGATAGCGGTAAGAATGCGTTCGTCGCTTCCACCCATGTCCTAGAAGCTGCAGGTGGAACATCCGTGCGCAGCCTCGCGGCCAGAGTGAAAGAAAGGGTCGCTCACGATGCCAACTTGGTCATGAAAGTAGAGCGTGCGCTGATCACCATTATGGGACTCCCAAACGGTAGTGAGGCAACCTTTGACGAAGCATACGCTACTACCAAACTGCGGTGGTATGACATGAAAGACTTGCCCGCGATCCGAACCGTGCCATCGCATATTGATCAAGTCAGATTTCGCGTTGATCTGGCCCCCCTCCCATCGCTGACCGTAGCCGAAGTAATGCAACGAGAACATTCGCTACTTCCATGTTTACCAGTTGAATAGAAGTTGCATCAACCGGGGTAAACTTTGCATACGGTAATAAAAACTTGCAAAAACGGCGCTCCTACAGGAGTGCTCGGTGAGCAGCTATTACTGCTTCAGAACGTACCTATAACTCACTAGGCTGGTGAGACGTCCGGAACAGCATAGATGTTATTTGAGAATCCAGACTTCAAGCGATGGTCTAGTAGAGCACTGAAAATGTCTCGGCATGTTGCTTCGCAAGGAATAATTTTACCATTCCCGTCGAAGTTTATTGTTAGCCTAAATTCGATATGCCGGGCACGGAGATTGTCCATAAATTGTTGGTCCGCATAGTGCCGCTTTTGTCGGATCGCGGAAGCACGGCGAAGATTCAGCTTATTCTCACCGACGAAATTTACCAAAGGTGCTACGTCATCAAAAATGTTTGTAAAGTCTGGTTCTCCCACCAGAAGTCCAAAATCTTCAGTATGAGCAGCTTTATAAAACAGTACCGTTTCAAAGCCCGGTTTCTGACAAACTAAAACATCATCTTGGATTGCAAAGAAGTCGAAGTTTTTCTCGAGTTGAAAAGTATTTTCGGGCGCAAGAGTCAGAGTATCATCAACAAAAGCAGCAGGAATCAACTTCTTTGATTTTTTTGTAGACCATGAGCTGTCCAGCCTCTTAAAGGCGAAGATTGCTTGTCCCCCAACAACAAATTTCGCTGCATAAGCCAGTGAATTCAGCACACCTTTCACGTCAGTAATTTGCTTGGTGGCCAATTCCGCAGCCATCTGAGTTGTTAACAACCCAATATTTGTTTCATCTGCTGAGATTTCCAAAACACTGCCCTCTTGCGCTTGCGCTAAGAGCCCATAAGCGTTCACCTCATCGATCCGATCCCGCGTAAGAATGGCTGCATCTTTAAGCACCCTTTCCACGTCATCATCGATGTCCAACCAATTACCACGAAACTTTGGCAACCCCTGTGCATCCTTTGCAGGGCGTTTGAAAAACCAAAGTGTGACAGCTGAATTCTCGAGGTCCCAGTTTTTAAAATCTTCAAGATCAATCAATATTCTCTTGCTCCTTGATAACCATCATATTTTCCAAATCTTGTGCTTTATGGAGACCCAAGACAAATTTTCCTGATCCCTTGTGCAACGCGGTAGAAGTGAACAATTTCCCCTGACTGCCAACATAACAGTATTCAACCTCATGGAGCCGATACCCAAAGATAATTAAAGCAGGATTCATCAAGATTTGACCTGATCTGAAGGTGAGCACGAACATCCATGAGAGGAAAATAGCAAATCCGAAAATTCGTCCAGTATCGCTAAAATCCATCCCCATGAAAGAGACGACGTAAGGCAGCACATAGCCCATCAACTCTGACGCTACAGGTTTAGAGGATTTGATATCGATGGAGTGCCCAAGCCTTCGGTTCGCCAATAAAAACGACGTTGCAAGCAAGCACACTAAGCTAAGCAGCGTAAACATAACCAATAATCGGGGCAGATGACCTCCCGTTATTAAGAATTCCGGCCACCGGCGCCAAGTTAGGCCGCACGGAAATTCAATGGTAGGCCACCCAATTCCTTGGGCTAATAAAATGAGAAATAGGGGGAAGTAGGAGCCTGCGAAAATGATTAGGCTAGGGAAAACCTTCAGCACGGAAAATTCCAATATACATTCAGCAAGTTATTGGCCCCAACAAGAAGGTAATCCGGTGCTCCTTTGAATTTTCAGGGGCTTCCCGCGTAAGCACACATGGCTGATCTTGGGCATTTCTATCCTGGAATTTAAGACTTTTCAATCAGAAGATGTGCCCAAACATCACAACCCGTGCGTCATCCCGCGATCCACTTCCTTCAACTCCGCCTCAGCTTCTCTGCGGCGTCCCTCGCTAAGCTCAAGCTCTCCTTCAACTGTGTGTCCAGCGCGTTGTAGGTGGCCTCTTCGCTCAGCAAGCCACGCAATGCCGCCATTGACGCGATCTGCGAGCGTACGAGCAACGTCGCGCATGCCGCTATACCATCCAACTGGGCTTGCAGCCTCTTCGTCGAGCGCGCTTCCAAGCCGCTCAATTCCTGCGCTGAGGTTTCGCAGGCCGTCACCAACCGCTCGACGCAGGCGAGCAAGTCGCGTTCCAAGGCTGTCAGGGGTGTCGTCATCTAGTCCTCCTCGATCTTGATGCAGGTCACTGATCTGCCGCCCAGCGTGCAGGTCCTCAGGCGCGTCTTGTTCGGGTCCAGTACCAGCCAGGTCCCGTCCTCTCTGTCGATCCGCGTCAGGCCCAGTTCCGTCAGCTCCGAACTGGCCAGCATCTGTGTCCAAAGCAAGCTCGCGGCCATCATCGAGGCGATCCCCGCCAAGAACATCCCCGTGATCAGCCAAGGCGAGATCGTCAGCCATGTTTTGATCTCCCAAGTCCGCGTCTCGAACCAACTCTTGTTCTGTTGCAGAAAGATGCGGGTATCGGTCTCGATTGTACGCTGCGCGTTGGTCGCAATGCTGTTCAAATCGGTCCTGAAGCTCTCCAATTGCGATGCCATCGAGGCGGCGTAGTCCTGTCGGATCGTGTCCAGTTCCGCGTTCAACTTCTCGCTCAGCCGGGTCGGCTTGCCAATCTTCATGGAATATATCTCCTTTCAAACGCCAGCGCTCGCCGGTGTCGGGGTCTTGGGCGGTCAGATAGGCTTTACCCGCACGCGGGATGTCGAAACCCGCATCTGTAAGTGCGTCGAGCATGCTGCCACGGTCAGTGATGAGGCCAATGCTGACCTGATCCAAAATCCACGCATGCAGCTCATCACGGCCCTGCGCGCGAGTCGGGGTTTCGATGGTGTCGCGGACCTCTTGGACGCGTTCCAACTCCATCGGATCGGCCCAGTTGTGGCGCTGGTTCATCACATCGCGCAAAGAGTCGAAGGCGTTTTGATAGCCGGGCGGCGCGATGTTCAGGCTTCGGCCCGAGGTCAACTCCAAGCGCGGCGTGCAGAAGTGGAGCTCGACGCGGTCTTCGTGGGTATGTCGGACCCAAAGTACCTCATATTGCGTCGGGTCCAGCCCCGCGAAGGCCAGACGCTCGAACCCGTCCATGACCTCAGCCTGCTGTTCATCGGTCGGGGTGTCCTCGGCGGCAAAACTGATCACGCCAGCACGGTAGGTCCACTGGTGGCGGCTGGCGTCGATGAGCGCTTCGGTGCGGTCGGGATTGCCGCGCAGGACCTCGGGCAAGGGTTCTCGCGTGACGGTCACCGGTTGGCCGTCTGCATCGCGGATCAGGTCGCGGTTGTCGTCATAGGCCAACACCCTGTCTGCGACGAGGTAGCCGACGGGCCCCGCGCCTGCGCCTTTCCCGTTGCGGAAGAACTTGATCAGCATCGGCGCGCGGCCTCCACGATTTGGGCAAGCTGGCGCTCGATGGTCAGCAGGCGGCGGGCAACCGTAAGCGCGTCGAGGTCAACACGGCCCGCCAGCATCGCGCGGTTTAGCCAACGGGCGATCTGGTTGAGGTTGCCGCCGATGCGCCCGACGGCCAGCACCAGCGCCGGGTCAACACGGGGGATTGGCTTGCGACGGCGAGCTTCGGTCAGGCCAAGCGCCTCGCGCAGCAGCGTCGCGGCGGGCAGGCCAGCAGCCTCGGCCTTGGCGCGCAACTGGGCCTTCTCTGCCGCTGTGCACCGGAAGACGAAGGTCTCGGTCAGCGGCTCTTTGGTGCGGGTTTTTCCCGCGCCGGTGGGGTTCGAAGGGGAGGCTTGCCGCCCCTCGCAAGGTCCCGTGTCAGCAGCGCCAGCGTATGACATGGGTCGCCTTGCTGTTTGCTCTTCGGTGGGATCGGTTGCGGTCATGATCTGAGGCCTGCGGCTTGGATTTGGGCCTCGGAAACCATCTTCGACGCCAACAATGCCGTGACTTGGGTCGGCGTGATGTGTTTGCACATCGGGTGGCTGTCGCTAATCCAGCAAGCCAACCGCGCATGGTGATCGGTCGCCAACGCTGCCGATTTTTGTCGGTCTTCGGTTTGCTTCTCGACATAAGCCTGCCAGCGCCGCGACTGAAACCAATTGTCGGAAAAGCAGACCTTCGAGCGAGTGAAACCTGCGCTGTCGGTTGCGTAGGCTTGGACCGCTCGCCGCAAGTCCTCCGGTGCTATCCCTTCCTTCATGGCCTCTTCGATCTGGGCAAGACAGGTCGCTTTGCCGCGCAGCCGGTCCGGCGGATAGGCGGCCAAAATTTTCTCAGCATCATCATCTCCCGCCGCCTCGCGTCTGCGCGTAGGTGGTTTATGGATGGTTTTAGGATGGTTTGGGGGCCGTGGTGGCCCCGGTACCCCGGCCACAGTGGCCCCCGTACCGGGGCCAGACTGGACGGGGGCCGCTATGGACCCCGTCTCAATCTCGGGCTCAGCGGTTGGTTCCAACGTTTCCACTTTGGCCAGATCGATCCGGTAAACGACGGTGAAACCATTCTTGCAGGTGCGTGCTCCGGTCTCGACTAGTATGCCTTCCTTCAAGAACGCGCGCACGGTTCGCTTGATTGTGGTCTCTCCCAGCTCGGTATGTCGCTGAATCGTGCCCTTGGAACACCAGATGCCAGACCCATCGTCGCTCGCCTTGTCGGCCAGAAACATGATGATCTGCTTGCGTGTTGCGCTGCCGAACTTCCGTTCAGCGCATGAGTTCGCGACCCGCCAACTCATTGGAAGGCCCCAAAAGGCGCAAAGACGTGCGAATTTTGTACAGGTTTTGTACGAGATTTCCGCCGTTTCAGCAGAATTCGGCCCGAAAGCTCGCGGGACTTTCTGCAAGCTTCTGCACAAAGCCCTGTAAATAAGCCATATTTTAAAGGTGTTTTTGGTGACCCCGACTGGATTCGAACCAGTAACCTGCCCCTTAGGAGGGGGCTGCTCTATCCAGTTGAGCCACGAGGTCACAGGCGCGGACACTGCCTCACATGCGTGGAATGGTCAATCGTGCGAGGGCGGGGTTTCGCTGCATTCGCGAACTGGATACGGTTCCGGCGACCGCCCGTGCCCCCGAAGGATCGTATGCATGCTGAAACCGGTGACTTTCCTGCTGCTGGGCCTGATGGCGCTTGTCGGGTGTGCTCCTCTGGATCAATCGGATCCGGATCGTCGCAATCACGCGATGATCCTGTTGCAGAACAATGGGCTGGTCCACGATCAGCAAGTGCGCAGCTATGTAGAGGGCGTCGGGCAGCGGATCATCGGCGCGACCCCTGCGGCCAACGCGGATTGGGATGTCTATGTGCTCGATACGCCGCGGGTGAACGCATATGTGCTGGGCAGCGGTTCAATCTACATGACGCGGGGATTGGTGGCCCTGGCCAATAGCGAGGCCGAGCTTGCAGCGGTCATGGCGCACGAGATTGCCCATTTGGTCGCCGAGCATTCCGCCGCCCGATCCGAGCGGATGGAGCAGGTCGAACGGCAGGTGCTGTCCGAAACGGTCTTGGCAGATATGGATGACGTTCAACGCGCCGGAAACCGGATTGCCAGTGGCTTTGCCGCGTTCACACGACAGCAGGAAGCCGATGCGGACAGTCGCGGGCTGATCTATCTCGCAGAGGCAGGCTATGCGCCGCAAGCCATGGCCGATTTCCTGCGGGCGATGATCGCCCACGAAACGCTTGAGGCCGCGCTGGCGCAGCGACGCTTCGATCCTGCGCAGGCCAATCTTATGGCCAGTCATCCTGCCAGCGCCGCGCGCGTGGCTGCGGTGCAAGCCGCACTGCCCACGAACCTGACAGGCTATATGGGGCGTGACGCGCATCTGGACGTCATTGACGGCCTGATCTGGGGGGCGGATGGCCGCAACGGCCTGATCCGCGGTGACCGTTGGATCGATCCGGTGACGGGACTGTCCATCACAGCCCCAGCGGGGCTGTCGTTCGACGTGGGTGAGATTGTCGTGCGCGCCGGCGATGCCGAGGGGCGCTACATCAGCTTCGCCCGCGATCTGTCCCGTGGGTTGACCCCTGCCGCGTATCTGACGGACCTGTGGCTGCCCACGATGGAGGCCGACGATCTTCGCGGCGAAGCTTCGGAAGTGCGCAACCGCGTCATAAACGGGCGAAAGACAGCCTATGTCGATTTTCCTCTGCGCTCGCTCCAGGGGCCGATGACCTTGCGGTTCGTCGCGGTCGCATTGGGGGGCGAGATGCTGGAATTCATCATGATCGCGCCTGCGGCAGACAGCGCGGCGATGGATAGCCTGTTCGACACGCTGCAAACCGTCCGCATCCTGCCGCGATCCCGGCTGGACGACCTGTCACCCACCCGCATCCGGGTCGTGACGGCAGTGCCGGGACAGCAGATCGATGATTTCATAGCGATGATGCAGGTGGACCGCCTGGCACGTGAGCGTTTCCTCGCTTTGAACAACCTGACCGCCGGGGCACAGGTACAGGCCGGGCAGCGGTTCAAGATTCTGGTCCAGTGACCAGCCTATCCGGGATACGAGCGGAGATCGGGGGCAGGTGGACCCCCCTTTCGGGCGGGTTGAGCCACCATGTTTGGCGTGTCGCGGTTCCCGGGGCGCCGGATCTGACCGTTCGCATGACCGATGGCACGGCCGCCCCGCCCCTGTTCGCGCGCGATCCCGATGCCGAGTGGCTGGCATTGACCGCGTTGGAGGGAACCAGGCTGGCCCCGCGCCCAGTGCGGCGATACCCGCATGCTGTCGTTGCGGAATATGTGGCAGGAACGATCTGGAACGGCGATTTCCCTGCTGCGGCGGCCACTCTGCGCGCGTTGCATGCCCGCAAAGCGCCAAAGGGCCTGCCGGAGGCCCCCAGATGCGCGGTGGAGGCCGGACGTGGGATCCTGATGCATTGCAAGGATCGGAGCCTGAGCGCGGCGATGCCGGATTCAAGCCCGTTGACGGGGCCGGAGGTGTTCCTGCACGGCGATCCCGCACCGGGCAATATCGTGATGCGGCGCGGACAGGCGCATCTGATCGATTGGCAATGCCCCTCGCGCGGGCCTGCCCTGCACGATGTGGCGATGTTCCTGTCGCCCGCCATGCAAATCCTCGGGCGCGGGCGCGTGGCGACATCGGCTGAATGTGACGCCTTCCACAAGGCGTATGGCCCCATACCGGACACGACCATCGCCCCGTTGCATTGGCGCATGGCCTGTCATTGCCAATGGCGCATCGAGCAGGGGCACGATGCCTATCGCCCGGCATTGCAGGCCGAGCTTACAGCCCTTGCCCGATCCACACGCCCACGATGACGGCAAGCGCGCCCAACACGACCCCTGCGACCATATAGACCATGCCATCGCGGCGCGATTCCGTGTGATCGCGGTCGCGCCATTGCGGGTTGTTCGTTCGGATCAGCGCCTCCTCGGCCATTCGGGGCAACAAGGGACCGAAGCGTGACAGAACCCGCGCAGTCACGGCGAGGTCCCGCACCAGAGCCTTGGGGCCGATATTGTCGCGGATATACTTCTCCACCACCGGGCGGGAGACCTGCCACATGTTCATGTTCGGATCGAGCGAGCGGGCCACCCCCTCCACCACGACCATCGTGCGTTGCAACAGGATCAGCTCGGTTCGGGTTTCCATCCCGAACCGCTCCGTCACGTCGAAGAGGTGCGCCAGCAGCCGGGCCATGGAAATGTGCGACGCATCCTGACCGAAAATCGGCTCGGCGACGGACCGCAGCGCCTGGGCGAACGCCTCCATATCATGATCGGGAGAAACGTACCCCGCCTCGAAATGCACCTGAGCCACACGCAGGTAATCCTTGCGCAGAAACCCGAACAGGATTTCGGCATAGATCCGGCGCGTATAGGCATCTATCCGCCCCATGATTCCGAAATCGAAGGCGATCAGATCGCCTTCGGGGCCGACCTTCAGATTGCCCTGATGCATGTCGGCATGGAAAAAGCCGTCGCGCAGGGCATGGCCAAGAAAGACCTGCACGATGCGGGCGGCCATCTCCTGCATGTCGGTCCCTTGCGCGCGCAGGGCTATGACCTCGCTGAGATTGATCCCCTCGATCCACTCCGTCGTCATGACTGTCTGCGCCGAAAGGGGCCAGATTACCGCCGGAACACGGAAGCGGTCGTCCTTGGCGCAATTGGCCGCGAATTCCGCCCCGGCGGAGGCTTCGAGCCTGAAGTCCAGTTCCTGCTGCACGACCTCATGGAAATGGGCGATCACTTCGGTTGGCTTGAGTCGGCGCGATCTGGGCGACAGCAATTCGATGGTGCGCGCCGCGAAATAGAAGGCGTTGATATCCCGCGCGAACGCCCGGGCAATGCCGGGACGGCGGATTTTCACGGCAACCTCAAGTCCGGTATCCGCCACGCGCGCCCGGTGCACCTGCGCGATCGAGGCGGCGGCGACGGGGGGGCTGAACTCACTGAACAGCATGTCGATGGGCGCGCCCAGTTCCCGCTCCACCTCCGCACGGGCGGTGGCCAGATCGAAGGCAGGCAGACGATCCTGCAAGACCTTGAGCTGCTGGCTGAGGTCGTCACCAGTCACGTCGGGGCGGGTGGACAGGATCTGCCCGAACTTGATGTAGGACGGGCCCAGCGCAGTGATCGCCCGCACGACGGGCGGCTGCGACGGATCGCCCTGCTCCCCCAGCCACTGAACCGGCCACATCACGATCTTCGCCGCGATCCGCAAACCGTTGGGCGCGCCCAGTTCACGCATCGCCACGTCCAGCGCGCCGGTCCTCTCGAACGTGGCGCCGGTTCGGATCAGGCGCCAGACATTGGATATGGGGTTCAAATCTTCCACCCCGAATGCAGGCAGGCAATGCCCATGGTCATGTTGCGATACGCGACGTTTTCAAACCCGGCCGCACGGATCATACTCGCAAACGTCTCCTGATCGGGGAACTTACGGATCGATTCGACGAGGTACTGATAGCTCTCGGAATCGTTCGCGATCACCTTGCCCATGCGCGGAATCACATTGAAGGAATAGGCGTCATACGCCTTTTGCAGCATGTCGTTGGGGATCTGGCTGAACTCCAGACACATGAAGCGGCCCCCGGGTTTGAGCACGCGGAACGCCTCGGCCAGGGCCTCCTGCGGGCGCGTGACGTTCCGAATGCCGAAGCTGATGGTGTAGACGTCGAACGAGTTGTCCGCGAAGGGCAGTGCCATCGCGTCGCCCACCACCCATTCCAGCGGCGCATCCTGTGCTTCGGGTCGCTTCTTTCCTTCCTCCAGCATCGAGGCGGTCATGTCGCAGACCGTCGCATGTCCGCCGCCGCGCTTGAGGAACCTGAACGAGATGTCCCCCGTACCGCCGGCCACGTCCAGCAGATGCTGATGGGGGCGCGGTGCCAGCCAGTCCATCATCGCATCTTTCCAGATGCGGTGGATGCCCATGCTCATCACGTCGTTCATCACGTCGTATTTCGACGCGACGGACGTGAACACGCCGTGAACCTTGCCCGCCTTTTCGCCCTCGGGCACATTCTGAAACCCGAAATGGGTGGTGTTCGGATCGGCGGGACCCGAACCATTTGACCTCGAACCAGTAGACATTGGGCAGCTCCATCGCTCGCGTGTTGGTGCAACCTAGCGATTGGCGCGGGATTGGAAAGCGCGCTCTGGGGTCGCAGAGATTGCGTGGAACCTAGTGCGCCCCTAGATGGGGTCCAGCCAAGCCCGAAGGATTCCCGATGCCCGAACTGCCCGAGGTCGAAACCGTCCGCCGTGGCCTTGCCCCCGTGATGGAGGGTCAGGTGATCGCGCGCGCGGAGGTGCGCCGTGCCGATCTGCGCTGGCCGTTCCCGGAACGGATGGCGGAACGCCTGACCGGGGCACGAATCGACCGGCTGGGGCGACGCTCGAAATATCTGCTGGCCGATCTCGACCGGGGCGAGACGCTGATCATGCATCTGGGCATGTCGGGCCGGATGCTGATCGCGAAACCCGGCGGGACGACGATTCCCGGCAGCTTCCACCACCATCATCCCGCGCCTGAAAAGCATGACCACGTCATCTTCGACATGGATAGCGGCGTCCGTGTCACGTTCAACGACGTGCGCCGTTTCGGCGCGATGGATCTGGTGGCGACCGGGGCATTGGACACGCACAGGCTTCTGTCCGTGCTGGGCCCCGAACCGTTCGACAACGGGTTTTCCGATGCCTATCTGGCGGAAAAGCTGAAGGGCCGCGCCACGCCCGTCAAATCCGCCCTGCTGGATCAGCGAATCGTGGCGGGTCTGGGAAATATCTATGTGTGTGAGGCGCTGTGGCGGGCGGAAATCAGCCCGATGCGACTGGCACGCGACCTGACGCCCCGACAAATCGCGACAGTGACGCAGACCATCCGCGACGTCCTGACGGATGCCATCGCTGCTGGCGGCTCCAGCCTGCGCGACTACCGACAGGCCGACGGCGAACTGGGCTATTTTCAACACTCTTTCGCGGTTTATGGCCGTGAGGGTGAGCCGTGCCGGACTCCCGGTTGCGCGGCCCGGATCGAACGGATCGTTCAGGCGGGCCGGTCGAGTTTTCACTGTCCCGTATGTCAGGGATAACGACTGAAACAACTTGCAATCATCCGCTAGGCGTTTCAAATCGCGACAACCCCGCCCGGCCCGCCCGGCTGGGCTCAGTTGGCAAGGGAAAGGAATTTCGCGTGGCCTATGAGATGCTCATAACCGATGTCTCCGATTACGTCGGACTCATCAAACTCAACAGACCCGATGCGCTCAATGCGCTGAACGCCCAATTGCTCACCGAGCTGGCGGACGTGCTGAAGGCCTGGGATCGCGACGACAACGTTCGCGCCATCGTGCTGACCGGATCGGAAAAGGCATTCGCCGCAGGGGCCGACATCAAGGAGATGTCGGACAAGTCCTCCGTCGATATGTTCGTGTCCGATTACTTCACCGAACAAACCGACGCCGTCGGCCGCACGCGCAAGCCGATCATCGCCGCCGTATCCGGCTTCGCGCTGGGGGGCGGGTGCGAACTGGCGATGATGTGCGACTTCATCATCTGTTCGGACACAGCTAAGTTTGGCCAGCCGGAGATAAACTTGGGCGTCATGGCCGGAATGGGCGGCACCCAGCGTCTGACCCGCCTGGTGGGCAAGTCCAAGGCGATGGAGATGAACCTGACGGGGCGCTTCATGGATGCGGAGGAAGCAGACCGGTCCGGTCTGGTGTCACGTGTCGTGCCGGCGAAGGAGCTGCTGGACGAAGCGCTCAAGACGGCGGGAAAAATCGCGGAGAAATCCCAGATTGCCGTGATGGCGGTCAAGGAATCGGTCAACCGCGCCTACGAGATGACGCAGCGTGAGGGCATCCTGTTCGAGCGCCGCGTCTTCCACTCCCTGTTCGCCACGGAGGACCAATCCGAGGGGATGGCCGCCTTTGCTGAAAAGAGAACCCCGAAATTCCGCGACAAGTAACCCAAACACCGCCAATGGCGTTGACAGACCACGGGCACGGGTGTACTTGCGCGGCTCATCTTTGAATCAAAAGAACCGGAATCAATCATGGCAAATACGCCTTCTGCTAAAAAGCGCGTGCGCCAGCTCGAGCGCCGCACCGAGATCAACAAGGCGCGTCGCTCGCGTATTCGTACCTATCTGCGTAAGGTCGAGGAGGCGATCGCCGGTGGCGATCAGGCCGCGGCGAAAACCGCGCTTCAGGATGCACAACCCGAGATCATGCGCGGCGTGACAAAGGGCGTGATCCACAAGAACACCGCCTCGCGCAAGGTGTCCCGGCTGTCCAGCCGCGTGAAGGCGATGGCCTGAGGTCAGACGTCGCAGGCGAATGTGAATACAGGGCGTATCTTCGGATGCGCCCTTTTCATTTGCCCCTCCAATCCTCGCCCCGCATCCGCGTGGCGCACCATTCGCCCTGACGTCACTTCACCATCACATTCGGATGTTCCGCATTCGGTCCTGTTGCGAGAATCGCACCCAATCCGTAAGTTCTGGCAACGCACCGCACCGGCTTATCCATTGATTCCATATGGCCCCGCCTTCGAAGGAAAACCCCCTTCGCGAGGGGCTCTTTTCCTTGGATAACGCAAATATATCAACATCTTAGCGTGGAAATTTGTCTCGGTTTCGCTTGTGTGCGAGACCCGACTCAGACTAGTTTCTTCGAACGACGAAGACAGCTTCGAAGAGAAGACCGCGTCGGACAAATGAGGAGGGCATAACGTGTCGCAGATCGAACAGATGAAACCGCAAGAGGCGTACGAGATTCTGCGGTCGAATCCTGCGGCGGCCCTTGTTGACGTCCGAACGCAGGCGGAATGGAATTTCGTAGGCATCCCCGACACGAGGGACCTGGGCAACGCGATGGCACTGGTACAGTGGGCGCGTTACCCCGATATGGCCGTGAATACCAATTTCGTTCAGGAACTGACCGATCAGCTTGGCGGGCAGATTCCCGACACGCTGTTGTTCATCTGCCGCTCCGGCGCCAGGTCGCAGAACGCGGCGCAGATGATCTCTCAGCAAATGTCCCAGGCAGGCAGGGACGTTCGCTGCATCAATGTCGCGGAGGGATTCGAGGGTGATCTCGATTCCAAATCTCAGCGAGGAAAGCTCAACGGCTGGAAGGCCGGTGCGCTGCCTTGGCGACAAACCTAGAACCAACGTCGGGCGATCGACGCCCGCACTGAAACTCTTGCCTGCCGGCCCGCCTGATGCGTGGTCCGGTGACAACCGGATTTTGATGGGACGAAACATGTCGGATACCGATGCCTGGGGGCGGATTTGCACGGATATGAAATCCACGATCGGCAAGGAAGCCTATCAAAGCTGGATCGATCCGCTCGCGCTTCACAAGATCGAACAGGGCATCGCGCATTTCGCCGCACCGACCAGCTTTATCGGCCGCTGGGTGGATCGCAATTACGGTGAGCGCATCCGCTCCTCCTTCGCGCGCGAGGGGTACAGCGTCACCCGTCTGGATTTCAGCGTCAGCCCGGCAGCGCGCAAGGCCGCCACTCCGGCGGGCCAGCGCAGCGCGCCCCTGAACGCTCCATCGGCCAAGACGACAGCCACCGCCCACGCAGCGGACGAAGAACTGCCCGGATCGCCGCTGGACCCGCGCTTCACATTCGACAGCTTCGTCGTGGGCAAACCGAACGAGCTGGCCCATGCCGCCGCGCGCCGCGTGGCCGAGGGGGGCGAGGTCGCCTTCAACCCGCTCGTCCTCTATGGCGGGGTCGGACTGGGCAAGACGCACCTGATGCACGCCATTGCCTGGAAACTTCAGCAGGACAATCCCGGCTTCCGCGTGCTCTACCTCAGCGCGGAGCAGTTCATGTACCGCTTCGTTCAGGCGCTGCGGTTTCGGGATACGATCTCGTTCAAGCAGATGTTCCGGTCCGTCGATGTTCTGATGGTGGATGACGTGCAGTTCATCGCTGGCAAGGATTCCACGCAGGAGGAATTCTTCCACACTTTCAACGCCCTGATCGACCAGAACAAGCAGGTCATCATCTCCGCCGACCGTGCGCCGGGGGAAATCGACGGGATGGAGGATCGGATCAAGTCCCGCCTGCAATGGGGGCTGGTCGCGGACATTCACCCCACCGACTACGAATTGCGGCTCGGCATCCTGCAGGCAAAGCTGGACGCCCAGCGCGCGCAGCATCCAAACGTCACCATCGACCCGAAGGTCATCGACTTCCTCGCGCATCGGATCAGCAGCAATGTGCGCGTCCTTGAGGGCGCGCTGACGCGGCTCTATGCGTTCGCGTCCCTCGTCGGACGGCACATTGATCTGGACATGACCCATGAATGCCTGACCGACCTGTTGCGCGCCTCCGAACGCAAGGTCACGATCGAGGAGATCATGCGCAAGGTCGCAGAATACTATCACCTGCGCATGAACGATCTGATGTCCGCCCGGCGCGCCCGCGTCGTGGCCCGCCCCCGTCAGGTCGCGATGTATCTGGCCAAGACTCTGACATCCAAGAGCCTGCCCGAAATCGGACGCAAATTCGGGGGCCGGGACCACACCACGGTGATCCACGCGGTCAAGCGGGTCGAGGAACTGAAGCAGACCGACAGCCAGATCGCAGACGATGTCGAATTGCTGCGCCGGATGCTCGAAGCCTAGGGACTTATTGCCACCGGACGAGCCCGTCTTGGGCAATCACGACTTGGAGAGGGCGGCGCGAGGATAATGCCTGCACGACTATTCTGTGTCAGAAGCAAGACATCGCGGTTGAACTTCGGCGTTCCACCTTCATCTTGTTATGGACATTACAGGAGGTCCATCGTGGATCGTATTATCAATAAGTTCGTCTTGCTATGCGCCGCGCTGATGCTGCCCGCGTCCCTTCATGCACAGGACGCGCCGAACATGCGGGAAATAACCCGTGTTTCAACCCATATGGGAACGATGACGGCATCCTTCGTCCAGGAGCTGGACGAAGGGGAGCCGGTTACCACCCTGCAGTTCGAACCGTGGCAGATGCTGGACGATCTGTTTCGCGACGACATCGTGTTGCTGATGCGCCATGGGCCGACGGATTGGTCCAAGCGCGACGCCTCGAACGTCGCACCGACCGATTGCGCAAACCAGCGCATCATGACCAGTTACGGCATGGCGCGCATGCGCGAATTGGGAACGCTGCTGGCCGCGAACGAGGTTCGACCAGGCTCTATCGTGGTGTCCGAATGGTGCCGCAATCGCCAGACGCTCGACAACCTGATGATCGGATTCGAGCGGATCGACCCCGATTATGCCAATTCCATCGACGTTGAGGTTGATCCCGGCATGAACCTGCTGCTCTCGCTGCAAGGTGCACGTGACGCGGTGCCTCTGCGGGAACGGATTTCGTCATGGGAGGGGGATGAGAAGGGCCCGCTTCTGATTATCACTCACTTCACCAATATCGACGAGGTGACGAATTTCCACGTCTACGAGGGCGAGATTCTGGTCATCGACCCCAAGCGGAACAATCGCGTTCTGGGGTATCTGCGTCTGCGCAGTGCCGAACCGGATGTCGGTCATTTCAACGATGAAACCATACCGGAGGATGCGGCGGGCGAGGTGACCTACTGAGGGTGTAGTGACTGCTGGCTCTCGAATCGCATCCTTTCTACACTTCGCAGCCATCCCGCGTTCCGTCAGATTAGCTGCGGGCCGTGCGGCGGGGACCGGAAATAGCGGCTATCAGCTATGGAAACCTCTGCTTCGTGGAGAGCGTGCGCTTGGCAGAAGCCCGACGTCGGCCATGCACCCACCCTGCGGGACCAAGTCCTCCACACAGTTGGGTGTGATGAATCGTCGCTGCGCGTATCGGACAACAAGAGCGTTTTTCAAACTCTCCGAACTGACGTAAAGCTGTGCTCATGATAAACATGCAATCCTCCATCACCCCTCCGATGCGTGCCTTGTGGACGCTGACCCTCGTTCTTTTCGCCATCGAGGCGTTGCTTCAGTTGAACGATATCGGCGTGCCGGGGATATCGCGCAGGATCGCCTATACATACGGCGCATTCTGGCGTCCGCTGGTGTTTTCCGATGTCGAGCCGGTCTTCGCGTTGCAACCTTTCACCATGTTCATCAGCCATGCCTTTCTGCATGGCAGCATTCTGCATGTCGTGATGAATGCGGTGATCCTGCTCAGCGTAGGGCGCCTGATCGTCACCATTTGCGGTGAGGCGCGGATGCTGGCGCTGTTCGTGCTCAGCGCAATCGCGGGCGGGGCCGGGTTCGCCCTGTTCGGGCCACAGGAACTGGTGCCAATGGTCGGCGCGTCGGGGGCTGTGTTCGGCTTCATGGGCGCGTGGAAGCGCTGGGAATTCATCGCTTTGCGCTCCACCGGGCGGTCCACCGCGCCCGTCTGGAAGTTCATTGCGTCGCTGACCGTCCTGAACGTGGCGCTGCATTTCGGGCTGGGCGGCACATTGGCATGGCAGGCGCATCTCGGCGGTGCGCTGGCGGGATGGGTTCTGGCCCCCCTTCTGCGGGCACCGCGCCGCCCTGTCTGATCGCGCCACGATCTTGTCAAAGTGCAACGGCAATCCCTATGTGCCACCTCAACACGAGATGAGGAGAGCCCCATGACCGATGACACCCGCTTCCCCGGCTGGCACGGAACCACGATCGTCGCGGTGCGCAAGGGCGGCCGCGTTGCGGTCGTCGGTGACGGTCAGGTCAGCGTCGGCCCGACCGTGATGAAGGGGACCGCCCGCAAGGTGCGTCGCCTGACCCCCGGCGGCTCGGACGTGGTGTGCGGCTTCGCTGGCTCCACCGCCGATGCGTTCACCCTGCTGGAACGGCTGGAAACCAAGCTGGAGGCGACACCGGGCAAGCTGGCCCGCGCCTGCGTCGATCTGGCCAAGGATTGGCGCACCGACAAGTATCTGCGCAATCTGGAGGCGATGCTGATCGTCACCGATGGCTCCGATCTGTTCATCGTGACCGGTGCGGGCGACGTGCTGGAACCCGAGCACGACATCGCCGCCGTGGGATCCGGCGGCAACTTCGCGCTGGCCGCCGCCCGTGCCCTGATGGATCAGGACATGGATGCGGAGGCGATTGCCCGGCGCGCCCTGTCCATCGCTTCCGAGATCTGCGTCTACACCAACGGCAACGCGACGGTTGAGGTCATCTGACCTCCCGCCCTTGCCTGCCCCTTTGAGAGGACATCCAATGACCGACCTGACCCCGCGCGAAATCGTCACCGAGCTCGACCGCTTCATCATCGGCCAGGCCGACGCGAAACGTGCCGTTGCCGTGGCCCTGCGCAACCGCTGGCGGCGCCAGCGGCTGGACGACACCATGGCCGAGGAAGTGTACCCCAAGAACATCCTGATGATCGGACCCACCGGTGTGGGCAAAACGGAGATCTCGCGACGGCTCGCCAAACTGGCCCGCGCCCCGTTTATCAAGGTCGAGGCGACGAAGTTCACCGAAGTCGGCTATGTCGGTCGCGATGTCGAACAGATCATCCGCGATCTGGTGGACGCCGCCATCGTGATGACCCGCGAATATCGGCGTGAGGAGGTCAAATCCAAGGCGCATGAGGCAGCAGAGGCCCGCGTCATCGCAGCACTTGCCGGTGAGGGCGCGCGCGAGCAGACCCGCGAGATGTTCCGCCGGAAACTGCGTGACGGATTGCTCGACGATACTGAAATCGAGGTTGAAGTGTCCGACACCTCGAACCCGCTGGGGGCGATGGACATCCCCGGTATGCCACCTGGGGGTCAGATGATGGACCTCGGCTCGCTGTTCGGAAAGGCGATGGGCGGTCGCAAGACCAAGAAACGCCTGCGCGTCGCCGACAGCTATGAGATTCTGATCGCAGAGGAAGCGGACAAGCTGCTGGATGAGGAGGCCCTGACGCGTGAGGCTGTGCAGGTCGTCGAACAGTCCGGCATCGTCTTCATAGATGAGATCGACAAGGTCGCGAGCAAGCAGGACGGGCGTGGTGGCGAGGTCAGCCGCGAGGGCGTGCAGCGTGATCTGCTGCCCCTCATCGAAGGCACCACCGTTTCCACCAAGCATGGCCCGGTAAAGACCGATCACATCCTGTTCATCGCATCGGGCGCGTTCCATGTGGCAAAACCGTCGGACCTGCTGCCGGAACTGCAGGGTCGCCTGCCGATCCGGGTCGAACTGCGGGCCCTGACCGAAGCTGATTTCGTGCGCATCCTGACGGAAACGGACAATGCGTTGACCCGTCAATACACCGCGCTTCTGGGAACCGAGGGCGTCACCGTGACCTTTACCGAGGAGGGCATCTCGAACCTCGCGCGGATCGCGGCGGAGGTGAACGCCAATATCGAAAATATCGGCGCGCGGCGGCTCTACACTGTGCTGGAACGGGTGTTCGAGGAGTTGAGCTTCACCGCGCCCGACCGCAATGGGGAAACGGTTCAGGTCGATGCCACATTCGTGGAAAAACACCTGGGCGAACTGAGCCGATCCAACGACCTCAGCCGCTACGTGCTGTGACATTACGGCCTTCCTGCTGAACACATCCCCGCCCCGTCCGTGCGATCAGGTGCTTCGGGCGGGGACGTTTGCGGAAGCTGACGCGAGAAAAGGCGGCACATGGCAGTCGCCTGACAGGCTGATGACGTGTCCCGCTCATGCGGCGCTGGCCTCCTGTCACGGATAGACTATCTTCACCCCATGACACTGCTCGCCTGCCCTTCCTGCGATATGCTCCACGATGTACCTGACCTGCCGCAGGGCCGTCGGGCCTATTGCCTGCGCTGCAATCACATGCTGGTTTCGGGGCGGCACACCTCGCTCGACCGAACGCTGGCGACCGGCTTCGCGATCGCCATCCTGATCGTGTTCGCGCTATTCTTTCCGTTCCTGTCGATCGAGGAACTTGGCTTTTCCAATACCACCACCTTGCTGGGCGTGGCCGCAGCGTTTCTGGACGGATGGCTGATTCCGCTGACCCTTGCCGTTACGGCCAGCATCGTGGCGATTCCGCTGATCCGCGTGGCCCTGCTGATCTATGCACTGTTCCCGATCTGGCGCGGGCGCCCCCCCGCGCCCCACGCCGCCCGCGCCTTTCGGTGGTCAGAGGCATTGCGCCCCTGGTCCATGGCCGAGATCTTCGTGCTGGGCGCAGCGGTGGCATTGGTCAAGGTCGCGGACCTTGCCACGATCGGTTTCGGTCCGGCCTTCTGGGCGTTTTGCGCCGCCGTCTTCATCATCGCGTTCGAGCGGCAGATCACCGACGCCGCCTCGATCTGGTCGATGCTGGACAATGAGCCATGAACGTCCTGACCGCGCGCGAGGCCGGCCTCGTTTCCTGCCATCGGTGCGAACTGGTCCACGATCAGGGGGTCGCGCGCTGTCGGCGATGCCATGCGCACCTGTCTTCGCGAAAACCCTATAGCCTGCAAAGGGTCTGGGCATGGCTGATCGCGGGGATCGTCGCCTATATTCCGGCCAACCTGTACCCGATGCTGGTCACACGGCAACTGGGCACGACGCATGAGGACACCATCGTCGGCGGCGTGATCGTTCTGGCAGATACCGGCGCCTACGGCATCGCGGGGATCGTCTTTTTTGCGTCCGTGGTGGTTCCGCTCTCCAAGTTCGGGGTGATCGCCCTGCTGGCGTGGTCCGTGACGCGCCCGAACAGTTTGAGCCAGCATTCGCGGCTTCACCTGCATGAGGTCATCGAATTCGTGGGCCGCTGGTCGATGATCGACGTGTTCGTCGTGGCCTTGCTGACGGCACTGGTCCAGTTGGGTGCGGCGGCCAGTGTGCATCCGGGGCCCGCTGCCGTATGCTTCGCCCTGTCAGTCGTTTTCACCATGCTGTCCGCGCAAGCGTTCGACCCGCGCCTGATCTGGGATCGTCCCGACACTTCGCCGAAGGAAACCTGATTTGACCGACCTGCCGCCCCCTGCCCCCCGGATCGAGACCGACGCCAAGCAGCCCTACTGGAAACGCGTGTCTCTGGTGTGGGCGATCCCCTTGGTTGCCCTGATCGTGGCCGCAGCGGTGACCTATCGGACCTATGCGTCGCGCGGACCGGTCATTTTGGTGCACTTCACCAACGCGGCGGGCATCGTTATCGGGCAGACCCCGCTGCGGTATCGCGATGTGAGGATCGGCCAGGTCGAGGATATCAGCTTTGGCCCCGGTCTTGACGACGTTCTGGTCCATGTTCGGCTGGACCGCGATATCGCATCCTACCTGACCGAGGAGGCGGTGATCTGGATCGTGCAGCCAGAGATTACCGCGCAGGGGATCTCCGGCCTCAGAACGGTGGTCAGCGGCACCTACCTCGCGGCTCAGTTGCCCGATGAACCGGGCGAGCAGGTGACCGAACTGACCGGGCTGGAGCGCGCGCCCCTGACGCCGATCGACCAACCCGGCCTGCGCGTCACGCTGCGCACCGCGCTGGCCAGTTCCATCTCTCTCGGCTCCCCGATTCTGTACAAGGGCATCGAGGTCGGCCAGGTCGAGGATCTGGAGCTTTCCAGCAATGGTCGCACGATCATCTACACCGCCTTCATACGTGAGCCCTACAACAACCTCATCACCGATGGGACGCGGTTCTGGGATGCGTCGGGATTCAACTTTACGCTGGATACCAGCGGTGCCTCGCTGAATGTGGGCAGTCTGGCCGCGCTGCTGCGCGGGGGGGTCACGTTCGACACGGTTTTCGAGGGCGGATCGGCCGTCACGCAGGATCGCGGATTCCGTCTGTATCCCGATCCCGAAACCGCCCGCTCCTCGCTTTTCGATACGTTGGAACGCGCGCCGGTCACCGTCTCGGCGGTCTTTCCCGGTTCGGTCAGTGGCCTGCGGGTGGGGGCGCAAGTCTCCTATCGCGGGATCCCTGTCGGCACCGTTACCAGCCTGTCCGCGCGACTGGCCGGCGAGGAAGGACATCGAACGGTCGAGTTGATCGCCGCGTTCGAGATCGAGCCGGGGCGGCTCGGCCTGCCGGCCGGCTCCGACACCAGCATCACGCTCGACCTGTTGGCGGAGCTGGTCGCGGATAACGGGCTTCGTGCCCAACTTAGCGCTCCATCGATCCTCAGCGGGGCGCAGAACATCGAGCTGACCGAAGTGCCGGACGCGGTCGCGGCCGTGCTTGACACGAATGTACAACCCTTCCCCCGCATTCCCACGGTGGAGACGGACGCGAGCGGTCTGGCCGAAACGGCAGAGGGGTTGATGACGCGCATAGACGAATTGCCCATCGAGGCTGTTCTGAATGCGGCGACACAGGCCCTGACGGCTGTCACGTCCCTACTCAACGATCCCGAGCTGCGGGAAATTCCCGCCGGAGCAAATGGCGCGATCGCGGATCTGCGCGATCTGTTGCAATCGGATGGCATTACGCAGGCCCCGGATGAATTGCTCGCCGGTCTGACCGCGCTGCGCGGTTTGCTGGAGGACGCGCAGCAGGCCGCCCTGATCGAGGCCTTCTCGACCGCTGTGGCCGACATCTCCATCCTTGCGGGCACCCTCAACCAGACGGCGGAGGAGATCACGCCCGAACTGGAATCGACCCTGATCGCCACCGAGGCATTCCTGACCTCGACGCAGGAAGTGCTGGACGATCCTTCGACCCGCGCGATCCCGATGCGGGCGGAGGCCCTGCTGGCAGAGGTTCAGGCCATCGTCTCCGACCCGGCCTTGCAGGCCGCACCCGAAACGTTGCAAACCGCCCTGGCCCAGGCCGAGGCGATCCTGAACGAGTTCCGCGATGCGGACATCGCGACCCGCCTGGCCACCGCCCTGGATGAGGGCGCGTCCGCCGCGACCGGAATCGCGGATCTGACCACCGGCGCGGCCGACCTGCCTGATACCTTGGCTGCTGTGATCAAGGAGGTGGACGAACTGACGAACACGGCCACCGCATTCCTGTCCGACCCCGAGGTAACCGCCGCCCCGGCGGAGTTGACGGGGCTGCTGCGTTCCGCCCGGGAAATCCTGGACGACGAGGCGACGCGCGCCCTGCCTGAGGAAACCCTGGCCGGGATCGCGACCATCAATCGCACATTGGCCGCCATCGAGGAGGCGGACATCACCACCCTGTTGGACGAAACGCTGACCTCTGCCACGCAGGCAGCGGCCCGTCTGGCCGAGATCGCTGAAGCGGCGGAGCCTGTTCCCGGTGCGCTGAACGATCTGATCTCGAATGCTGACTCGATCCTGACCGATCCCGGAACGCAGGCGCTGCCCAAGCAGGCCACAGCCGCGTTGAGCGCCCTGCGCACCTTGCTGGAGGATCCCGAGACGCAGGCATTGCCTGCCGATATCGGGGCGGGCCTGCGCAGTGCCCGTATCCTGCTGGACGATCTGATCGCTGCAGAACTGGGTCAGCGCCTGCAGGATGCGCTCGCCGATGCGGGCCGCGCTGCGGCCAGCGTAGCGGAGGCGTCCGACGGGGTCCCCGACCTGATCGCGCGCATCGACGCCGTCGTGAAGGATGCCGAACAGGTGGAACTGGACGTTCTGGCCCGAACCGCGCAGGATCTGCTGCGCAGTGCCGACGACATCCTGTCCGCCCCCGGCGCGGAGGATCTGCCCGCCTCGCTGAACGGCGCACTGAGCGAGGTTCGCGTAACGCTGGCCGAATTGCGCGATGTCGGTGTGGCGCAGGGTCTGGGCGATACGCTGAGCACGACGGAACGCGCGGCGGAGGCCATTCGTCTGGCCGCGCTCGATGTACCGGGCCTGTTGTCGCGACTGGATGCACTAACCTCTCAGGCTGGAACGACAATCGCCGCCTATAACGAGGATTCGCTCCTGAACGAAGAGGCCATTCGTGCCATCCGCGAGTTCCGCGATACGGCCCGTGCGATCACCGCGCTGGTCAGGCAGATCGAACGGAACCCCAACTCCCTTCTCACCGGGCGCTGACGCACCCCTCGCAAAGGATCGACCCCATGCGTTTTCTCATGCTCGCCCTCGCCATTACACTGACGGCCTGTAGCTCCGCGCCGGAACCGCGCATTCAGCTTGCCCCGATCGCACCCGCTGCCGAAACCACGGACAGCGTGGTGCAATCCATCGAGCTGCGCGAAATCTCCCTGCCATATTACGCGCAGGGTGAGGAGATCGGCATCGTCGAGGCGGATGGCAGCGTTGCCTTGCGCACCGACATTCTGTGGGCCGACCTGCCCCCCCGGGCGCTGACCTTGCGGTTGGCGCAAACACTGGCCGCCCGCTTACCCGAGACGGCCGTCGCAGCGGAACCCTGGCCCCTGCTCAGCCGCGCCGATCTGCGGATCGAGATTCAGGTCGCCCGGGCGCTGGGCCAGATCGACGGCGACTACAATCTGGACGGTCAGTATTTCGTCATCGCTGGCAATTTGGGGGAGTATGAACGCGCGCAAAGCTTCGCGATCTCACAGCCTGTCGAAGGCATCGGGTTTACGGCGATCTCCGTCGCGCAATCGGCCGCGTTCGATCAGTTGGCCGATCTGATCGTCGCGGATGTAGCGGCGGTCACGCCTGCCGACATTGGGCGGCGTTGAGGCGACCACCTATTGCGCGTTCTGCGGCAGCCCGTCGTTGATCCGGTAATAGTCGCCCTTGTCATCTGTGAATATGTGCAGAGCCAGCGCCGTGCCGGTCGGCCCATCAAACGCCCCCATCGCGACTGCGGTGCTGGTGCCTGCCAAGGGGTCCCAGAACAGGAACGCGCCGCATTCTGCACAGAACCCGCGACGAACCTTGGCGGAGGATCGATACCAGCGTATCGCGCTGTCGCCCTCGATCCGCAACCGAGCGCGGTCGATGTCAATGGAGGCCCAATAGTGGCCCGACATTTTCCGGCACTGGCTGCAATGGCAGGCATTGGGCGCTGGCAAGTCGCCCGTGACGCTGAACCGGACGGCGCCGCACAGACATGATCCTGAATGCATGATGTTACCTCCGAACTGGGCGCAGTATGCAAGCTGTACGGGATATGGCAAAGCCGCGATCACGTCTGGCACCGCGAAGCAGCCCAAAACTTGCGCAAGGTCTGGTCGCAGCATACGGGACTTGCGCAACAATATGTCCCGGGTTATCTCCTGATGCAGTGCAACATCAAACGTGAGTCCCATCATGGCCCAGAAAGACCGCCCCTGGCTTTTCCGCACCTATGCGGGACATTCAACCGCCAGCGCGTCCAACGCGCTTTACCGGTCAAATTTGGCAAAGGGTCAGACAGGGTTGAGCGTGGCGTTCGACCTGCCCACCCAGACAGGCTATGACAGCGATCACGTGCTTGCCGGGGGTGAGGTTGGCAAGGTCGGCGTGCCGATCAGCCATCTGGGCGACATGCGCGCCCTGTTCGCGGACATTCCGCTGGACCAGATGAACACCTCGATGACCATCAACGCCACCGCCGCGTGGCTGCTCGCGCTCTACGTCACGGTGGCGGAGGAACAGGGCGCGGATATCGCCGCGCTCAAGGGCACGGTGCAGAACGACATCATCAAGGAATACCTGTCGCGCGGCACCTATGTCTTCCCTCCCGCGCCCAGCCTCAAGCTGATCGGGGACATTGCGGAGTACTGCTACACATCCGTTCCGAAATGGAACCCGATGAACGTCTGTTCCTACCACTTGCAGGAGGCCGGCGCCACGCCGGAGCAGGAGCTGGCCTTCGCACTGGCCACCGCGACCGCCGTGTTGGACGAGGTTCGCCCCCGTGTGTCGGAGGAGGACTTCCCCGGCCTCGTCGCGCGGATTTCCTTCTTTGTGAATGCGGGCATCCGTTTCGTGACGGAGATGTGCAAGATGCGCGCCTTCGTGGACTTGTGGGACGAGATTTGCGCCGAACGCTACGGCGTCGAGGATCCCAAGCTGCGGCGCTTTCGCTATGGCGTGCAGGTCAATTCGCTGGGCCTGACCGAACAGCAGCCAGAAAACAACGTCTACCGGATCCTGATGGAAATGCTGGCCGTCACGCTCAGCAAGAAGGCCCGCGCCCGTGCCGTACAGCTTCCCGCGTGGAACGAGGCGCTGGGCCTGCCCCGCCCGTGGGATCAGCAATGGTCGCTGCGGATGCAGCAGATCATGGCGTATGAGACGGACCTGCTGGAATATGACGACCTGTTCGACGGCAACCCCGCAGTGGATCGCAAGGTCGAGGCGCTGAAAACCGGCGCGCGTGAGGAACTGGCCCGGATCGACGAGATGGGCGGCGCTGTCGCGGCCATCGACTACATGAAATCGCGTCTGGTTGAGAGCAACGCCGACCGGCTGGTCAGGATCGAGCGGGGCGACACCACCGTCGTCGGCGTCAATGCCTTCACCGGCGGGGAAAAATCCCCACTGGTCGATGAGCAGGGCGGCATCATGACCGTCGATCCGGCGGTGGAGCAGGAACAGATCGACCGTTTGCAGGCGTGGCGCGATGACCGTGACGATCTGGCCGTGCGCCGCGCGCTCGACGATCTGCGCAGCGCCGCGCGTGAGGGGCGCAATATCATGCCGCCGTCGATCGCCTGTGCGAAGGCAGGCGTTACCACCGGCGAATGGGGCACCGCGATCCGCGCCGAATTCGGTGAGTACCGCGCGCCCACCGGTGTCTCCAAGGCTGTCAGCAACGCTGCCACCGGACTGGACGACCTGCGTGAGGCCGTCGGTGACGTCGCCGCCCGCCTGGGCCGCCCGCTGACCTTTCTTGTCGGCAAGCCGGGGTTGGACGGGCATTCCAATGGCGCCGAGCAGATCGCATGTCGCGCCCGCGATGCGGGGATGGACGTGATTTATGATGGCATCCGTCTGACCCCCGAACAGATTGTCACCGCCGCGCGCGAGGGGCGCGCCCATGTGATCGGCCTGTCGATCCTGTCCGGCTCGCATCTGCCGCTGGTCCGCGACATGTTGGCCCGTCTGGCGGCAGAAAACCTGACGGTGCCCGTCGTCGTCGGCGGCATCATACCTGAGGAAGACGCCGCGCAACTGCGCAAGGATGGCGTGGCGCGGGTCTATACGCCCAAGGATTTCGAACTGAACCGCATCATGTTCGATCTGGTCGATCTGGTCGATCCCGACCGGACCGTCGCCGCCGAGTAATCACCGTCGAACGGTCGCTACCGCCGCGCCCATCGCGCGGCGGCCGCCCCTGCGTGCCGCCCCGTGGCGATACAGGCGGTCAACAGGTAGCCCCCGGTCGGGGCCTCCCAATCGAGCATCTCCCCCGCGGCGAAGGTGCTTGGATACGCCGTCAGCATCAGTGCATCGTCCAGTTCACCAGCCTTGATGCCCCCCGCGACGGAGATCGCCTCATCCATCGGGCGCGGTCGGATCAGCCGCAGCGGGCACGCCTTGATCCGGGCCGCAATGGCAGACGCGTCGCCCAGCGGTCCCGCCTCCCTCAACAGGGCCAGCTTGACCGGCGGCAGTCCTGTCACCTTGCGCAAATGGTTGCTCATCGACTGCTTGCCGCGCGGTTTGGCTATCGCCTGTTCCAGCGCCGCCAGATCCCGACCGGGGGCCAGATCAAGGGCGGCATCCGGCGCGTCGCGCAGCAGGGCGGACATCGCGTAGATCAGGCTGCCCTCCACGCCGGTCTTGCTGATGACGAATTCGCCCTGTCGCTGCGTGTCGCCATGGATCAGCGCCACGTCCTTGACCGGCGTGCCGGAAAACCGTGCCATATGCGGCGACCAGTCCACGTCGAACCCCATATTGGCAGGACGAAACGGCGCAATGGCCAGATCCCCCATCCGTTCAACCCACAGCCCGTCCGAGCCGAGCCGTGACCACGATGCACCGCCCATCGCCAGCACGCTGGCCCGTGGCCTGACCGCCACAGCCCCGCGTGGCGTGTCGAACCGATGGGTGCCGTCATCCTGCCCCAGCCAGCGCCAGCGCACCGTGATATCGACGGGGGCGAGCCGGGCCAGCCACGCCCGCAGCAGGGGTGAGGCCTTCATCGCGACCGGAAACACCCGTCCGCTCGACCCGGTAAAGACCTCCTGCCCCAATCCAGCGGCCCATTCCCGCATGGCATCTGCATCAAAGTCGCGCAGGATCGGTGCCAGCCAAGGGGCCCCGCAGGCAGCGACGATCTGGTCCGCGCTCTCATCCTTGGTCAGGTTCAAACCGGATTTTCCGGCCATCAGAAACTTGCGTCCGACGCTGGGTTTCTGTTCCGCCAGCAAAACGCTGGCCCCGGCAGCGGAGGCAACCTCGGCCGCGGCCAGCCCGGCAGGACCGCCCCCCACGATCAGAACATCGGGCGTCAGAACCATTCAGAAACTGGTCGTAAGCGAAAACTCCGCACCATAGGCCTCATAGTCATATCGCACATCGTTCGACGAACTGTTCGTCCATGTCAGACTGACCCGAGGCGTCACGCCCCGGAACTGGATGCGAGAGGACAAGGCACTGATGCGAAGACGGGTGATGTCATCCTCACGAATGCCGCCGACCAGCGAACTGACGCCGCGATAGGTCCGGCGCCTGAACTCCACCGATCCATCCAGCACCATGCCGTTGGCAAAGCCGCGATAGGCGCCAAGCTCGAACCCCAGCGCGTCATAGCTCTCGGCCTCATAAAGCGTCTCGGAGGTTCCGGCGAGCACGCCGAAGCTGACGCCCTGACGGGCGGACAGCGCCTTGTGCAAGGTCACTTCGGCATTCTGGTTGATCTGATCGGGGTTCCGCCGAAAATCACGATCAGTATAGGAATATTCGCCTTGAATGCGCATTCCATCACCAAGGGACAGACGCCCGGCGATCCGCGCGCCCAGCCCCGAGTCGAAGGAATTGCCGTCGACCCAACGCTGATCGCTGACGAGTTCGACCGTCGCGCGGCGTGTCGGCGGGCCGAAATGCATCCCCACGCGACCGGTGAGGATCTGGTTGTCAAACTGTGAATTGGGGTAATCGTTGATCTGCGCCGCGCCCGCGAAATAGAGCTGGCGATCCTGAATCATCGGTATGGCGTAGATCGCTGTGCCACCATAACTGACACCGACCCCGGATTCCTGCTCCGCCCCTACGATGAAGTTCAGCGGCAGGCCATTGAAATCCAAAACGACGGTACGCTGACCGGCGCCGCTGTTGAGGTTGGTGGACGGCGCGATGGTCAGAAAGGTCGAGAAGCTCAACCGGTTGTCAGGCGTTACGGCATCGATCGCCGCCTCGAAGAACTCCCGCTCACCGGCATTTTCCGCGGCCTCGGCCAGAATGTTGAGGTGGAATTGCGCCCCGTCCGTCTGATCCATCAGGGCGAGGACTTGTGCCAGCTCCAGCCGCACCAGGCGAAACTCCGGCTGCTCGGCCAGAATCTGGCGAAGCAGGACCGACGCTTCCTCCAGCCGCCCGGTCACGCGATAGATGATCGCTTGCAGATAGGCCGCCTGATAGCCGTAATCCCGTTCATCGAAGATCGAGCCGTTCAGCAGCAACTGTGCCTGTGCGACCTGACCGTTTTCGACCAACGTGCGGATTACGCCGATCTGCTCAGCCTGGCTCAGATCGACGTAAAGGACCTCACGCCCCTGATCGGGCTGCTGGGCGGCGGCGGGCAGCGTGAGGCAGCAGGCCGCCATGACCAGCGCAGCCCGGACGAATAACTTGAAATCGGCGACCATGTTTATTGAGCGCCACCGGCCGTGAGCGAAAGGATGAAGCCGACGGGGCCCGTGAGAGTGACGCTGGAATCCCCCGAATCCATGTCGTCGATGAAGATCGTCCCCTCCAGAATGCCGCTCATCGCGACCTCGGCCGCGTCCTCACCGAAGAACCCACCGGAGACGAGAGCCGCCGTTTCGCCAACGGGCGGGCCGCTGAAGATGTCGAGTTGATTGCCCGCCGCATCGGTGAACCACATCTGGGTGCCCGAGGCCGAGTTGCCCGTGATGTCGGCCTGCATGAACAATCCGGCCACTTGGTCGGTCAGCAGGTTATCGTCGTTCGTGTTGCCGATCTGCTCCCCAACCAGTTCCAGGTTCGCAATATCGGCTGTCAGCGTAGCTGCGCCGAAATCTGCGATGATGTCGAAGCTGGGCGCGTCCTTCGTGCTGGCATCCTGCAACCGCATGGAGGCGATGGCGTTTGCGCCCCGGCGATAATATCCGTTCTGCACCAGTATGGCGGAGGAATAGGTCGCCTGATTGGCGGTGGGAACGCTGGCGACAGCCGTCTCGTTCCCGATGAAACCGACGCCGAAGACGCCCTCATTCGTGACACTGTCAAAGCTGCTGACCTCGATCGCGCTGACATCGTGCAGCACCAGTTCACGCGGAGTACCCACCAGATAGACGCTCACCCCCGCGATCTGGGTTCTGGCATCGGTGCGCGCGTTCGTGTCACCGAAGCTGCTTTCCTCGAAATAAGTGGTTCCCTCGACCCCGGCCACATCCGTGAAGGTCGCGCCACGGTCCAGCGCACCCGTGACCGCTACATCGGTCAGCGTATCGACCAGGGCTTCCTGTCGTCTGGGCCTCGTGGTGCTGCCCGACGGATCAGCCGTCGATGATACAGTGATTGCAAGGCCGGAGGATGTCCGGTCACTGGCCTGAACCTCGGTCGGGGTGGTCGTGTATTCCGTGCCGTTCGCCCCGGTGGAAGAAGTTTGCGTGGCACCCAGTTGCGCCGCCAGAATCGTGCCCGACGCGGTAACGGGCAAATTGATCGCTGTCGATGGGGTGGATCCCCCCCCACAGGCACTTAGAACCAGTGGGAGGGCCAGAACCGGCAAAAAAGAGGTTTTCATAACATGCTCCATCGACGCGCTTGCGCCAATATAGACACGTACGCCCCCCTTATGTCTTCACCCGATAGGGTAAGTTTCTCAGAAAAACGCCTGTAGTCCGGTCTGCGCACGGCCCAGAATCAGCGCATGAACGTCATGCGTGCCCTCGTAGGTGTTCACGGTTTCCAGATTCTGCGCATGTCTGAGGACATGATATTCCGCCTGAATACCGTTGCCGCCGTGCATGTCGCGGGCCTGACGCGCGATATCCAGCGCCTTGCCGCAATTGTTGCGCTTGATAAGCGAGATCATCTCGGGCGCGGCGCGGCCCTCATCCATCAGACGCCCGACCCGCAGGGCGGCCTGCAACCCCAGCGTGATTTCCGTCTGCATGTCGGCCAGTTTCTTCTGGAACAGCTGCGTCTGTGCCAGCGGACGGCCGAACTGGTGACGGTCCAGACCATATTGCCGCGAACGCTGCCAGCATTCCTCCGCCGACCCCATCACGCCCCAGGCGATGCCGTAACGGGCGCGGTTCAGACACCCGAACGGCCCCTTGAGGCCCTCGACATTCGGCAACAGCGCGTCGTCACCGACCTCGACCCCTTCCAGCACGATTTCACCCGTGATGGATGCGCGCAGCGACAGCTTGCCGCCGATTTTCGGTGCGCTCAGCCCCTTCATGCCCTTTTCCAGAACGAAGCCGCGAATCTTGCCGTCATGCGCCTCTGACTTTGCCCAGACGACAAACATGTCCGCGATGGGCGCGTTGGAGATCCACATCTTCGCGCCGTTCAGCACGTAGCCGCCATCGGTTTTCCTGGCGATCGTCTTCATTCCGGCGGGGTCGGAGCCCGCATCCGGTTCCGTCAGGCCGAAGCACCCGATCCATTCGCCCGAGGCCAGCTTGGGCAAGTATTTGCGGCGTTGCTCCTCGGAGCCGTAGGCCTGAATCGGGTACATCACCAGGGACGATTGCACCGACATCATCGAGCGATAGCCGGAATCCACCCGCTCCACCTCACGCGCGATCAGACCGTAGCTGACATAGCCCGCGCCCAACCCGCCATATTCCTCGGGCACGGTTGCGCCCAGCAGGCCCATCGCACCCATTTCACGGAAAATCTCGGGGTCCGTGGTTTCGTTCAGATAGGCGTCCGTGACCCGCTTCATCAGGTTGTCCTGCGCGAAGGTCCGGGCGCTGTTGGACAGCATCCTTTCCTCCTCGGTCAACTGATCGTCGAGCAGGAACGGGTCCTCCCACTTGAAGGACGCGAGTGAGGGGCCGTGGCCCCCGGTCTGGGCATTGGACATGCTGGGTCTCCTTTATTCGCGGTATCGCACGGGGCGTGTCTGGCCTCAATCCGCGTCGTCGCGATGTTTGGCGACGAGGCGCGGCAGCACGGCGGAAAAATCCTTGCCCGTGCCGCCGTCGCTGACGAAAGCCTCGTAATAGGCGGTTGCGCGCGTACCCATTGGTGTGGCCGCATCGGCACTGTCGGCAGCCTGCTGGCTCAACCGCAGGTCCTTGAGCATCAGATCCGCGGCAAAACCAGGTACGTAATCGTTATCCGCCGGGCTTTGCGGGCCGATGCCGGGGGCCGGGCAATAGGCATTCATCGACCACGAATAGCCCGAGGACGTGGACACCACGTCGAACATCGCCTGACGGTCCAGGCCCAGCTTGTCCGCCAGCGCGAATGCCTCGCATGTGGCGACCATCGTGACGCCGAGGATCATGTTGTTGCAGATCTTGGCCGCCTGACCGTTGCCGGGCGCGCCGCAATGCACGGCCTTCTGGCCCATGATCTCGAACAACGGCGCCGCCTTGGCGAAGGCCGCGTCCGATCCGCCCGCCATGAAGGTCAGCGTTCCCGCCGAGGCACCGCCAATCCCGCCCGAAACCGGAGCATCCACGGGCAGCAAGCCTGCATCCTCCGCCAGGCTCGCAGCGGCGCGGGCACTGTCCACGTCGACAGTGGAACAATCGATGAAGACCGCGCCTTCCTGCCCGGCGGGGACAATCTCCGAATAGACATCGCGCAGGATATCGCCGTTCGGCAGCATGGTGATGACCGCGTCGCGCCCTGCGGCGGCCTGCGCGGCGTCTGACGCCTGTTCCACACCCTCGACAGTCACGCCCGCCACGTCGAAGCCGGTGACCTCGTGGCCCGCCGCGACCAGGTTCGCCGCCATCGGCGCCCCCATATTGCCCAATCCGATAAAGCCGATCTTCATGTCGTTCCCTCCTGACAGATCCCCCGGCCACCGCCTCCGCCTTGCGCGGAAGAAAGCGGCGTGCGGAAGTGTTTTCTACAGTTTCAAACCGTCCTCGCCCAACGGCATCAGCATCTGACTGACACGGATCTGCGGCAAATCCTCCAGCCGGGGGACGGCCCATTGCGGATTGCGATCCTTGTCGATCACGGCGGCGCGCACCCCCTCCAGAAACTCGCCATGTTCCATGCAGCGGGCGGTAAAGCGGTATTCCAGCGCCAGCGCGTCCTCGATCCGGCGCAAGGTCCGCGCCCGGTGTACCGCATCGACCGTACAGGCAACGGACAGCGGTGCATTGCGGCGCAGCGTCTTGAGGGTCGCCTGCTCCCACTCTCCGTTCACATGCTCCAGCGAGTTCACGATATCCATTGCCGTCTCGCCGCCGAAATGGCTGTCGATCCGCGCTTGTTCCTGCATCAGCGGCCCGGGCTGAAGCGGCTGCGCGAAATCACCGATCCTGTCGATGCCATCGGCGCAAAGCGCGGACTTCAGCTCCTCGATATCAGCCTGCGGAACATAAGTGTCCGCAAAGGTTGCGTGGATCGCATCCGCCGGTCCCATCCGGGTGCCGGTCGTGCCCAGATATTCGCCCAGCCGCCCCGGCGCACAGCTCAGCAGCATGGAGCCGCCGACATCCGGGATCAGCCCGATGCCGCATTCGGGCATTGCCACCTGCGTGTTATCCGTCACGATCCGGTGCGAGCCGAGCGCCGACAGCCCGACCCCGCCCCCCATGACGAACCCATGCATGATCGCGACATAGGGCTTGGGGTAGTTCCAGATCAGCGCGTTCAGCCGGTATTCATCGGACCAGAACTGCCGACCATAGGCGTAGTCGCCGGTGCGGCCCGTCTCGTACAGTTTCTGTATGTCGCCACCGGCGCAAAACGCCCGGTCCCCGGCGCCGTCGATCAGGATCAGCTCCACCGCCGGATCGTCGCGCCATGCGATCAGATGCTTTTCGATCTCCGGAATCTGGTCATGGGCCAGCGCGTTCAGCGCCTTGGGCCGGTTCAGCGTGATCCGGCCTGCACGGCCCTCTATGCGAAAGAGAGTGTCCACGTTCTGCCCCTCAGCCTTTGCCGCGATCCGCCAGCAGCTTTCGCGCGACGATCATACGCATGATTTCGTTGGTACCTTCGAGGATCTGGTGCACCCGCAAGTCGCGCACGATTTTCTCGATGCCGTAATCCTCCAGATAGCCGTAGCCGCCATGAAGTTGCAGACAGTCATTCGCGACCTTGAAGGCCGCATCGGTCACGAAGCGTTTGGCCATCGCGCAATGTTGCGTAGCGTCCGGTGCCGTCTGGTCCAGCTTCCACGCGGCCTGCCGCAGAAAGATGCGGGCGGCTTGCAGTTCCGTTTCCATGTCCGCGACCCGGAATTGCAGCGCTTGGAACGAATCGAGCGTCTCATCGAAGGCCTTGCGCTCACCCATATAGGTCAGCGTTTTCGTCAGGGCGCCCTGTGCGCCCCCCATGCTGCAGGCGGCGATGTTCAGGCGGCCGCCGTCCAGACCCTTCATGGCAAAACGGAACCCGTCGCCCTCCGCTCCGATCAGGTAGCGGGCGGGAATGCGGCAATCGTCGAATTGCACCTGGGCGGTTGGCTGCGCCTTCCAGCCCATCTTGCGCTCCTGCGCGCCGAAGCTGAGACCCGGTGCGCCCTTTGGCACCAGAACCGTGGAAATCCCCTTCGGCCCTGGGCCGCCCGTGCGGCACATCACGACATACCAGTCGGAATAATCACCGCCCGAGATGAACGCCTTGGTCCCGTTCAGAACGTAGTCGTCCCCGTCGCGACGCGCGGTCGTCTTCAACGATGCAGCATCCGAGCCGCAGCCCGGCTCCGTCAGGCAATAGCTGGCGACCGTCTCGAACGAGGCAAGACCGGGGATCACCTCGGCCCGCAACTCATCATTGGCAAAGCTGTCGATCATCCATGCGCACATGTTGTGGATCGACACGAACGCGGCGACCGACGGATCGCCCAGGGACAGCCCCTCGAAGATCAGGGCCGCATCCAGACGGCTGAGCGCGGATCCGCCGTGATCCTCGGCGCAATAGATCGCACCCATGCCGAGCGCCCCGATTTCCGTCAGCAATCCCCGGTCGATGCCGGTGCTTTCGGCCGCAATCGCGGCGGGGCCCAGCCGGTCCCGCCCGAAATCGGCGGCCATGTCCGCGATCGCCGCCTGCTCCTCGTTCAGCGCGAAGTCCATTTACTTCATCACCGGGATCGAGAATTCCGCCCCGTCCTTGATGCCGCTGGGCCAGCGCGCCGTGACCGTCTTGGTCTTGGTGTAGAAACGGAATGCATCCGGTCCGTGCTGGTTCAGATCGCCGAAGCTCGACTTTTTCCAGCCGCCGAAGGTGTAATAGGCAAGCGGCACCGGGATCGGCACGTTGATGCCCACCATCCCGACGTTGATACGCGCCGCGAAGTCCCGCGCCGCGTCACCGTCACGGGTGAAGATCGCTGTGCCGTTGCCGTATTCGTGATCCATAGCCAGCTTCAGCGCATCCTCGTAGTTTTCCGCCCGCACGGTGACCAGCACCGGGCCAAAGATTTCCTGCGTGTAGATGTCCATGTCCGGCGTCACGTGATCGAACAGGCACGCGCCGAAGAAGAAGCCGTCCTCGTAGCCCTGCATCGAGAATCCGCGTCCGTCCACGACCAGCTTCGCACCTGCCTCGACACCGGATTCCACCAGACCGCCGACGCGGGTCTTCGCCTCCGCCGTGACCAGAGGGCCGAAATCGACGTCATCACCGCCGGTATAGGGCCCGATTTTCAGCGCCTCGACCTTGGGCGCCAGCTTCTCCATCAGCTTGTCCGCCGTTCCCTCACCCACCGGAACCGCGACGGAGATCGCCATGCAGCGTTCCCCCGCCGCGCCGAAGCCTGCGCCGATCAGCGCATCCGCCGCCTGATCCATGTCCGCGTCGGGCATGATGATCATGTGGTTTTTCGCCCCGCCGAAGCACTGCACCCGCTTGCCGTTGGCGCAGCCACGCTCATAGATATAGGCCGCGATCGGGGTCGATCCGACGAAGCCCACGGCCGAAATCCCCTCATGGTCCAGGATCGCATCCACCGCTTCCTTGTCGCCGTTGACGACTTGCAGGATACCGTCGGGCAGGCCCGCCTCCTGCATCAGTTCGGCCAGCATCAGCGGCACGGAGGGGTCACGCTCGGACGGTTTCAGGATGAACGCATTGCCCGCCGCGATGGCCGGACAGAATTTCCACATCGGGATCATCGCGGGGAAGTTGAACGGGGTAATGCCCGCCGCCACGCCCAGCGGCTGCCGCATGGAATACATGTCGATGCCCGGGCCAGCGCCGTCGGTGTATTCGCCCTTCAGCAGATGCGGCGCGCCCAGACAGAATTCCGCCACTTCCAAACCACGGATCACGTCGCCTTTAGCGTCGGGCAGAGTCTTGCCATGCTCCCGGCTCAGCGCCTCGGCCAGCTTGTCCATGTCACGGTGCAACAGCCGGATGAACTCCATCAGCACACGCGCGCGGCGCTGCGGGTTGGTGGCACCCCACGCGACTTGCGCGCGGGCCGCGCCCTGCACGGCGCTGTCCATATCGGCCGCATTGGCCAGCGGCACCTGTGCCTGAACCTCGCCGGTTGCGGGATTGTAAATGTCCGCTTTCCGCCCCGAAGTGCCGGAAACGCGCTTGCCGTCGATGAAATGCCAAAGCTGTTGCATGGTCGTACTCCCCAGAATTTGCGGCACCTTAACCTTGCGTCCGCGCGGGATCGACCGTTAATTCCTCAGACCAATCCTGCAAATCTGCAAGAAGGCTGCCATGACCAAACCGAACTGGGACGATCTGCGCGTCTTTCTCGAATTGTCGCGACGCGGCACCCTATTGGGCGCGGCGCGCGCGCTCGGTATTGACGCGGCGACCGTCGGCAGGCGTGTCGCGGCGCTGGAACGCGCGCTGGACACCCGTCTGTTCGACCGCTCGCAACGCGGCTACGCGCTGACCGAGGCAGGCCGCCGCCTGACCGATCCGGCCATCGCGATGGAGGCCGCGGCCAGCACCGCCGCCGACCGCCTGTCCAACCAGACGGAACGCCTGTCGGGCGCCGTGCGCATCGGTGCGCCCGAGGGCGTGGCCGCCAGCATCCTCGCCCCGGCCTGCGCCCGGATCGCAAGCGATCACCCGAATCTGCGGTTGGAGCTGGTGGCCCTGCCGCGGGTCTTCTCCCTCAGCCAGCGTGAGGCGGACATTGCCATCGCGCTGACCCCGCCCACGGCCGGACGCCTGCGCACGCGGCGGGTCGCGGATTACGGTCTGCACCTCTATGCCACGGCAGAGGTGATCGCCCGCCATGACCTCACCACCCGACCGGCTCTGCGCGAGGTGCGGTTCATCGGCTATATTGCGGACATGATCTTTGACAAGGAACTGGACTACGTTCCTCTGGTCGGGGCGCGACTGCGCCCGCAACTGACATCGACCTCGCTGAGCATCCAGCTCGACTGGGCCGCCGCAGGCGAGGGGGCGTGTATCCTGCCTGATTTCGTTGCCCGCAAGCGGCCCGAGCTAATACAGGTTCTGCCGGATCAGATCGCCTTCACCCGCAGTTTCCACCTGATCCGGCATGAGGACGATCTGCGTGCCGCCCGGATCACCCGAACGGCGGACAGATTGACCGCGGCGTTGCGCGCGACGCTCAGCTGAGTTTGCTCCTGAAGTATCCGAATCCTCGCCCTCAGGTCGCGATGCCGTCCGGCAGGCGCGGTGTCGCCGCCAGCAATTGCCGTGTGTAGGCTTGCCGGGGTGCGGCGAAGACCGCCTCCGTCTGACCGCTCTCGACGATGCGACCTGCCTGCATGACCATCACCCGGTCGGTGATGGCGCGCACAACGCTCAGATCGTGACTGATGAACAGATAGCTAACCTCGAATTTCGCGGACAACTCCGCCAGCAGGTCGAGGATCTGGGCCCGCACTTGGACATCCAGCGCACTGACGGCCTCATCCAGCAGGATCACGTCGGGGCGAATGATCAAGGCCCGCGCGATGGCGATGCGCTGCCGCTGACCGCCGGAAAAGGCATGGATGTGCCGGTCCGCATCGCGGGGCTGCAATCCGACGCTGCGCAGAACCTCCTCCACCGCCGGGCGGCGCGGCGGTGCGTTGTCGAGCAGATGGAACGGTTCCGCAATCAGACGCTCCACCGTCCAGCGCGGGTCGAAGCTGCCGAACGGATCCTGAAACACGACGCCGATGCGCCGCCGCAACGCCCGTGGGGCCGCCGCATCCATCACCTGACCGCCCAGCGTGATGCAGCCGCCCTGCACCGGTTCCAAACCCAGCAGGGCGCGCGCCAATGTCGATTTGCCTGATCCGCTTTCCCCGACCAGCCCCAGATTTTCCCCCTGATGCAAGCTGAAGCTGACCCCGCGCACCGCCTCGACCGGGGGAGCGCGGCCCAGCAGGCGGCGGGTGCCGGGATAGCTGCGGACAACATCGCGCACGTCCAGAACCGTCGCGGCCTCAGCCCGCGCGGCGCGGACAGGCTGGTGCCGCGAGGCCGCCAGCAAGGCGCGGGTATAATCGTGGGTGGGCCGGTGCAGAACCTCATTCACCAGACCTCGCTCCACGATCCGGCCCGATTGCATCACCGCGATCCTGTCGGCCATTTCGGCCACCACTGCCAGGTCATGGGTTATCAGGATCAGACCCATCCCGTCCTCACGCACCAGCCGCCGCAGCAGGTCGAGGATCTCGCCCTGCGTCGTCACGTCCAGCGCGGTCGTCGGCTCATCCGCGATCAACAGCTTGGGGGCCAGCGCGATGGCGCAGGCGATGACCACCCGCTGCCGCTGACCACCCGAAAGCTCATGCGGGAACCGCGCCAGCCCGATATGCTCCAACCCCACGCGATCCAGCACCTCACGCGCGCGCTGCCTTGCGGCGCGGCGGCCGGTGCGGGTGTGCAGGCGCACCGTCTCCGCCACTTGGTCACCGATGGTATGAAGCGGGTTCAGCGCGGTCATCGGCTCCTGAAACACCATTCCGACATCGCGCCCGCGACGAGCACACATCCGGCGTTCGGACAGCTGATCCAGCGCCTCGCCTTGCAACAGGATCGCGCCTTCTACGCTCATGACCTCAGGCAGCAGGCGCATGATACCCAATGCGGTGATGGATTTGCCCGATCCGCTTTCCCCGACCAGGCCCAGAACCTCCCCCGGTTCCATCTCGAACGAGACATCGCGCAGGATATCCAGCGCGCCGATCCTGACCGACAGACCCTGAACCGACAGAAGGCTCATTGCGCGCGCCCCCGGCTCAACTTCGGATCGAACGCATCGCGCAGACCGTCCCCCATCAGGTTCAGCCCCAGCACGCTCAACACGATGGCAAGGCCGGGAAACAGCGCCATATGCGGCGCGAGAGAGATCAGCGTCTGCGCATCCGCCAGCATTCGGCCCCAACTGGGCAGGGGCGGCTGCGCGCCAAGTCCGACATAGCTCAACGCGGCCTCGACCAGAATACCGACGGAAAACTGGATCGTCCCTTGCACGATCAACAGGTTCGCGATGTTGGGCAGAATATGCTCCGCCGAAATCCGCGCCGGGCCTTTGCCGGCCACCCGTGCCGCCATGATGTATTCGCGGCTCCACAGGCTCAGCGCTGCGCCGCGTGACAGACGGGCGAAAACCGGAATGTTGAAGATGCCGATGGCCAGGATGGCGTTCCAGACGCTGGGCCCCGTCAGGGCCGTGATCAGGATGGCGATCAGGATCGACGGAAACGCGAAGATCAGGTCGTTCCCCCGCATGATCACATCGTCCAGCAGCCCGCCCCGTCGCGCGGCCGCCGTCAGACCCAGCGGCACACCCAGCCCCATGCCGATCCCGACCGATGCCAGCGCCACGGCCAGCGAGGTGCGCGCCCCCACCATCAGCATCGAGAAGATATCGCGCCCCAACTGATCCGTTCCCAGCCAGTGATCCACCGAGGGGCGCAACATCCGATCCGGTATCGAAATCGCACCGACATCGTGCGGGGTCCAGACGAAGCTCAACAGCGCCACCAGCGCGAACGCACCGCTCAACGTCCCACCTAGGATCAGATTGCGCGCCCTCATCGCCGCAACCTCGGATCGACGATGGCATAGGCCAGATCGACCAGAAAGGTGACCACCACCACGGCCATGACCAGCAACATCACCGTGCTTTCCACCACGATCAGGTCACGCTGGTTGATGGCCTGAAACAACAGCCGCCCCAGTCCCGGCAGATAGAAGACGTTCTCGATGATGATCGCGCCGGCCAGCAGGAACGAGAATTGCAGCCCGATAATCGTCAGAACCGGGATCATCGCATTGCGCAATGCGTGTGCGCGCACGACGCCGCTGCGGCTCAACCCCTTGGCGCGGGCGGTGCGCACGTAATCCTCGTCCAGCGTGTCGATCAGGGCGGAACGCATGATCCGCGCAAGGATGCTCGCCTGTGGCAGCGCCAGCGAAATCGCGGGCAAGGTCAACGCGCGGATCGCGGCGACAGGATCATGCCAGCCGGGGAAGCCACCCGCCTGCACCCAACGCAGGTTGATGGCGAAGATCACCACCAGAAACATCGCGAACCAGAAATTCGGAATCGCGATGCCCAGTTGCGTCGCCCCCATGATCCCGTAATCGGCCGCCCTGCCCCGCCGCATGGCGGCAACGATCCCGATGGGAAAAGCGATCACCGTAGACAGTCCCAGCGCATAGAGCGCCAGGGGCAAGCTGACCCAGACCCGATCCGCGATCAGTTCGGCCACCGGAACGCGGTAGGTATAGGACGTTCCGAAATCCCCGGTCAGCCAATCGCCGATCCAGGTGAAATACCGTGCCAACAGCCCCGCATCCAGACCCATCTGCGCCCGCAGCGCCGCCACGGCCTCGGGCTCGGCGTTCATGCCCAGCATGAATGCCGCCGGATCGCCGGGCAGAACCTCAATCACGCAGAAGATTAGAATCGATGCCACGATCAATGTCACGATGAGCGAGAACAGCCGCTGCATGAACCGCATCAGCATGGGATGGCCCTGACGGTTTCGCGCCATCGCGCGAGGATATTTGCCTCGTCCGGAAGGCTTCTGAGCCTCCCAGAAGCGCTATGGAAAGGCAGGCTTTTACGGCCAAGACCATCGGATACGGCATAGGACCAACGCGCGCAGCGCTGGTCGCAAAAGCATAAATGCGCCTTTCCGGTGGTTCGGATATCTCCGCCGGCCTGCACCCTCACACCCCGTAGAGGTCTGAGAATTTCGTTTCCAGATAGGCGATCAGCGGTGCGCTCGTCACCTCGCCGCCCACGGCCTGCCGCATCAGCGCGGGCGCAGGCAGAACCGCACCGTGCCGGTGCACGTTCTGCCCCAGCCAAGCCACCGCGGCCGAGGTATCGCCCTGCGCCAGTCTCGCATTCAGATCCGGTATGGCGGCGGTCAGCTTCTCGTACAGGGCGGCGGCGTAGATGTTGCCCAGCGCATATGTCGGAAAATAGCCGAACAGACCGACGGCCCAGTGCACGTCCTGCAGGACACCCTTTGCGGGATCGGTCACCTGCTGTCCGAAATCGGCCGCGAACCGCTCGTTCCATGCGCTCTCCAGATCGGGAACCTCCAGATCGCCAGCGATCAGGGCCCGTTCCAGATCGAAGCGCATGATGACGTGCAGGTTGTAGTGGACCTCGTCCGCCTCCGTCCGGATGAAGCCGGAGGTGACGCGGTTCACCGCCGCGTAGAATTCCTGCTCCCCCATGTCGATACCGAACGTTTGCACCATGCGGCCGTGCAACCAGCCACAGAACGCGCGGGATCGACCCAACTGGTTTTCCATCAGCCTGCTCTGGCTTTCGTGCACGCCCATGCTGGCATGTGCCCCGGCGGGGGTACGTTCCAACGCCGGGGGCAGCCCCTGTTCATAGACGGCGTGGCCGACCTCGTGCACGGCGGAATACAGGCAATCGAAGGGTCGCGCCGTGTCCACGCGGGTGGTGATGCGCACGTCCCCCAATGTGCCGGCGCAGAACGGGTGAGCCACCAGATCCATGCGCCCCGCCTGCCAGTCATAGCCGAAGACTCCGGCGAGGTCGCGCGCGATGCTCATCTGCCCTTCGACCTCAAACGTACCGTCCAGATCACGCGGATCGCGCCCGCTGTCCGCGATGCGTTCGCGCAGATCGGACAAGGGTGCCCGCAGCGATCCAAGGATCGCCTTCAGCGGCGCGGTCCTCATTCCCGGCTCGAACCCGTCGAGCAGGGTGTCGTAGCGGGTTTCGTCGTCCAGCTTCTGTGCCTCGGCCTGCTGTCGTTTCAGGTTCACGACCTCCGTCAGCGCGGGCACGAAGGCCGCCACGTCCGACTCGGCACGGGCCGCCGCCCAGACGTTATGACCCTTGCTGGTGGCGCGGGCGATCGCCTCGGCCAGATCGCCGGGCATGTTGCGGTTTCGCGACCAGTCGCGGCTGATCAGACGGACATTCGCTGCCTGCGCCGGGTCCAGCGCGCCCCCGTCGATGTCAGACAGCCAATCCTCGATGCGCGGATCGGTCCGCCTGGCGTGGATCACCGATTCCAGCGCCCCCACCTGATCGGCCCGCTGATCCGCGCCGCGCGGTGGCATCATTGCCTGCTGATCCCAGCCCAGCAGACCTTGCGCCTGTGACAAAGCCTCCGTTTGCTTCACATGCGCGATCAGGGCGTCATAGGACATAGGGCTTCCTTCGGTTCGTTTTGTGCACTGCGCAACGGAAAAGGGCCCGGGTCAAGCCCGGACCCTTCGCGGAATCGGCGCGGGCTTCACTCCGCCCAGCTTACGCCGGTCAGATCGGTCGCCTGCGTGGGGGAGTTTTCCCACAGCCCGCGTAGCCGCGCATCCGCGACACCGGTCTTGGCCAACTGGAACAGATAGGCGTTCACGTGCTGCTCCGCGATCATCGTCTGGGCGTCCTTCAACAACGCGGTCCGGGCGCTGTCGTCGGTGGTGGCGCTCAGCTCCTCCATGATCGCGACGAACTCCGGCGCGGCGTAGTCGAAGTAGTAGTCTTCACGCGCGTAGATGCCGATATCCATCGGCTCCGTGTGGCTGACGATGGTGAGGCCGAAGTCGCGCCCCTTGAACACGGTTTCCAACCAGTCGGCCCATTCGACATTGGTGATCTCCGTCTCGATGCCGACCTCACGCAGTTGCGCGGCGATGATCTCACCCCCACGGCGGGCATAGACGGGCGGCGGCAGTTTCAGCGTGGTGGTGAAGCCGTCGGGATAGCCTGCCTCCGCCAACAGTTCACGCGACCGCTCGGGGTCATGGTTCGACAGATCCGACAGGTCCGTATAGGCGGGATGGTGCGGGGCGAAATGGGTGGTGATGGGCGTGCCATAGCCGAACATCGCCCCGTCGATGATGGCCTGCCGGTAGATGGCATGGGCCACGGCCTCACGCACCAGCGGGTTGTCGAAGGGCTCGACGCCGTTGTTCATGGCGAGGATCGTCTCACCCTCAGTCGAGCCGACGATGACCGTATAGCGCGGGTCCGATTCGAACTGCACCAGATTTTCCGGCGCGGGGAAGACGGGGAATGCATCCAGATCGCCGGCCAACATGGCCGCGAACGCCGCCGTGGGATCCGAGATGAACTTGAACGTCGCGGATTCGAGCGCGACCGGATCCCCCCAATAGGCATCGTTGCGCACTAGCTCCACCCGATCGCCCTGCACCCAGTCCGCGAATCGGAACGGCCCGGTGCCCACGGGAGAGGTTGCATTGTCGGCGGCGGATTCTTCGGCCACGATCACCGCGTCGCCCCATGCCAGATTGAACGGCAGCGCACCGTTAGGTGCCTCCAGCGTGACGCGCACCTGGCTCGGGCTGATGACCTCGACCGCGGTGATGCCTTCGAACAGCGCCTTTTGCGCGTTGGTCGAATCCTCCGCTCGCGCCCGATCCAGAGTGAACTTCACGTCCTCCGCATCGAAGGCGGTGCCGTCATGGAACGTCGCGCCCTCGACCAGGGTGAAGGTATAGACGGTGCCGTCATCACTGATGTCCCAGGCGCGTGCCAGCGCGGGCAGGATTGCGCCATCGGGTCCGAAACGGGTCAACCCCTCGAAGATATTGGCATAGACGACCTCGTCGATGGCGGCGGCGGCACCGCCCGTCGGGTCGAGGTTTGGCGGCTCCAGCTGCATACCCAGCGTGATCGACGTCTCTTGCGCAATCGCCGTGGTCGCGATCATCGCGGCGGCGAAGGTCAGGCCCAGTTGCTTCATCGGTATCTCCCCTATTATCTGCCTTGTTCGACAGTCGGTCCGAAGCATGCGCCAGACCATATCGAAAATCCACCGGGACCGCACGCATGCGCAATACTACTTCGCATCCGCACAACCGAGCAGTGTTTTCAAAGCCTGTCCCATCACCTTCGCCGAATCCAGCATATCCTGCACGCCGATCCATTCGTCGGGCTGATGGGCGAGGTCCAGAACCCCCGGGCCGTAGGCGATGCAGTTCTTCAGCCGCCCGATCCGGTCGATATGTTTCTGGTCGTAAGTTCCGGGGGACACGACATAATCCGGCTCGTTTCCCAGAACCTTACGGATCGCATCGCTGACAGCCGTGACCACCGGAGCCGCGCGGTCGGTCATGCTTGGCTGCACCTCGAACATATCGCTGAGCGTGTAGTCGAAGCCATCCCGCCGCGCCGCCACCCGGTCGAGCACGTCGCGCATCTCGGCCTTTACCTGCGCGATATCCTCTTCCATCAGAAAACGACGGTCGATGATCATGCTGGCCCGGTCCGCGACGCAGGGCGCGGGCAGGCCGGTATAGCCTTCCTCCGGCACCGGCGCGCCCCCATGGATGGAGTTGATGTTGAGCGTCGATTGCTTCGCCCCCTCGGGGATCACCGGCATCGCGGTGCGCTTCAGCGCCAGTGCGGGAAACAGGCTGGCCTCCATTTCGGCCACCACCGCGCCCATGTGCCGGATCGCGCAATCGCCCAGAAACGGCATGGAGCCGTGGGCGATGCGGCCCCACGTCTCGACCTCGGCCCACCAGACGCCGCGATGGCCCAGACAGACACGATCCTTGTGCAGGGGTTCGGGGATTATGACATGCTGCACGCGCGCCGGATCGAACCAGCCGCGTTCGGCCAGATAGGCCACTCCGCCGAAACCACCGGATTCCTCATCCGCGGTGCCGCTGATCTCGATCGCGCCTGCGAAATCGGGATAGGTGGCGATGAACGCCTCCGCCGCAATGATCGAGGTTGCCAGCCCGCCCTTCATGTCACAGGCCCCGCGGCCATAGATCCTGCCATCACGCAATTCACCGCCGAACGGATCGACGGTCCAGCCGTGCCCGACCTCGACCACATCGGTGTGGGAGTTGAAGTGAACGCACTCCCCGGCCCGCGCCCCCTCACGCCGGGCGATGACGTTCCAGCGGGGATACCTGTCACTGTCACCCAGCGCCCCCTCGGCCCGGACCAGCGTCACGTCGAAGCCGGAGCCGGCAAGCCGGTCGCGCAGATACTCGCAAATCTCACGGTATCCACGGCCCGGCGGGTTCAGCGTCGGCATGCGGATCAGGTCCTGCGTCAGCGCGATCAAATCCTCACGCCGTGCCTCGATCGCCTCGTTCAAATCCATGACTACCTCCGTCCGGCACAGGTTAGACCCAGGGACAGGGTGCGGTCCAGCCGCTGTCATGGAACCCTCCAGCGCTGGAATCGCGTTTCTCCTGCATGGAACTGACAGCAGGAAGGAAGATCCCATGTCCTACGGCCGCTTTTTCGCAATGATCGCAACGTCGACGCTGTTGATGTACGGGCTGATGTACCTGAACACCTATGCCATTGATCATGTTTACTTCAGTCAGACCAGATCGTGGATGGCCCTGTACATGGGTGCCGTGATGGCGATCATCATGCTGGCGTTCATGCTGGGCATGTATTCGAACCGCAAGGTGAACATGGCGATCTTCGCGGGGTCCGCGCTGGTGTTCGCGGCATCGCTCTATCTGGTGCGCTCGCAGGATACGGTGGATGACGTGGCATGGATGAAGGCGATGATTCCGCACCACTCCATCGCGATCCTGACATCGGAGCGGGCGCACATCTCCGACCCCCGTGTGGCGGAACTGGCGCAGCAGATCATCGAGGCACAGCGCAAAGAGATCGACGAGATGAAATTCCTGATCGACGATCTGCAGGCGCGCTGACCCGATCATCTTATCCGATCCCCGGTCGCGGCTGGGCCGATCGATCCGATCGGTCGGGCAAATCGCGTTGCCCAGCGAAAGGGGTTTGCACTCCGCCCCGGTTCCCCTTACCGTTTCCGTCCGAATTACCCCCGGAATGGAGTCCCGACCGATGAAAGCCAGCATCGAACGCAGCGCCCTGCTCAAGGCGATGAGCCGCGCACAATCGGTCGTCGAGCGTCGCAACACCATTCCGATCCTCGCCAACGTGCTGATCGAGGCGGACGGCGCCGACATCTCCTTCCGCGCCACCGATCTGGACATCGAGGTCGTGGACAAGGCCGCCGCCATGGTCTCGCAGGCAGGCTCCACCACCGTGGGGGCGGGACTGCTGCACGAAATCGTGCGCAAGCTGCCCGACGGCTCCACGGTTGAGCTGCACGCCGATGCCGCAACCGGCCGGATGGAAGTCCGCGCGGGGCGCTCGCACTTCTCGCTGGCCACGTTGCCGCGTGAGGATTTCCCGGTCATGGCGTCGAGCGAGTATGACACCAACTTCTCGACCAAGGCCGCGATCCTGCGCCGCCTGTTCGACAAGGCGAAATTCGCGATCTCGACCGAAGAAACACGCTATTACCTCAACGGTATCTACCTGCATTCCGCGACCGCCCCGGCCGGCCAGATGCTGCGCGCCGTGGCCACTGACGGGCACCGCCTTGCCTGTATCGACGCGGAACTGCCCGATGGCGCGGATGCGATCCCCGGCGTGATCGTTCCGCGCAAGACCGTGACCGAAGTGCTCAAATTGCTGGCCGATGACGACGCCGACATCGCGGTGTCCGTGTCCGAGACGAAGATCCGCTTCGCCACACCGGAGATCACCCTGACATCCAAGGTTATCGACGGGTCGTTCCCCGATTATACCCGCGTGATCCCGCAGCAGAACCAGAAGCGGATGGAGGTCGATGCCTCCGATTTCGCCAAGGCGGTGGACCGGGTTTCCACCGTCTCCTCCGAACGCTCGCGCGCGGTGAAGCTCGCCCTGGACGAGGATCGCCTGATCCTGTCCGTCAACGCGCCCGATTCCGGTGCGGCGGATGAGGAACTGGCCGTCGCCTATGCGGATGAACGGCTGGAAATCGGCTTCAACGCGAAGTACCTGCTGGAAATCGCCAGTCAGGTGGACCGCGAAAACGCGGTTTTCCTGTTCAACTCTTCCGGCGATCCGACCCTGATGCGCGAAGGCAATGACGACAGCGCGATTTACGTCGTCATGCCGATGCGGGTCTGACGCGGGCCACCTTGCCTCACATCACCTCGCTTCGCCTTTCGCATTTCCGCTCGCATATCCAGACCACGATCGAGGCGGATATGCGTCCGGTGGCGATCTGGGGGGCAAACGGCGCGGGCAAGACCAATATCCTCGAAGCGATCTCCCTTCTGTCGCCCGGCCGCGGTCTGCGACGCGCCACGGCGGACGAATTGGGCCGCAGACCTGACGACCTGGGCTGGCGGGTGCGGGCCGACATAACCGCCGATGCGGATCACCGGATCGTCACCGGGGCGACGGGGGGCGACCCGCGCACCGTGCGCATCGACGACAAAGCGACCTCGCAGGCGGCGCTCGGCCGGTTGCTGCGTGTCGTCTGGCTGGTTCCCGTGATGGACCGTTTGTGGCTGGAGGGCGCGGCGGATCGCAGGCGGTTTCTGGACCGCATGACCCTCAGCTTCGACCCCGAACATGGTGACACCGTGCTGCGATATGAAAAGGCGATGCGCGAACGCAACCGCCTGCTGCGCGATCAGGTCACCGATCCATCCTGGTACGCCGCCCTGGAACAGCAGATGGGTGATGCCGCTATGCGGGTGACCGCCGCACGACGTGACACCATCGCACGGCTTGCGCAGGCGCAGGGCGATGCCACCACCGCCTTTCCGTCCTCCACCCTCAGCCTCACCGGCCCCGACGGCCTGCCAGAGGACAGCGACGAGATGACCGCGCGCCTCGCCGATCACCGCCGCCGCGATCTGGCTGCCGGGCGGTCGCTGATCGGGCCGCATCGCGCCGATCTGACCGCGCTCTACGCCGCGAAGGGCGTGCCGGCCCGGAACTGTTCCACCGGGGAGCAGAAGGCCCTGCTGATTTCCCTCGTACTCGCCAATGCACGCGCGCTGTCCGCCGATGGCAAGGGTACACCGGTCCTGCTGCTGGATGAGGTCGCGGCGCATCTCGACCCCTCACGCCGGGGGGCGTTGTATGCGGAGATTCTGGAGCTTGGGATTCAGGCCTGGATGACCGGCACGGACGCCACGCTATTCAGCGAACTTAACAACCATGCGTTGAATCTGGAAGTCACCGACAGCGACGACCACTCTACCATCACGCGCCACTGATCCCGCCTGCGTTAACCATACTTTCACCTCCGGAAGACACGAAAGGGCCCAGTATAGCCTGCGGGTCAACGGTTAATTGAAAGTTAAAATTTTAATAAAAATGATAACAACTTATAGGATTTACTCGGATTAACCATTTGTCGATGATCTCATCATCAACTTAAGGAAGAGTAACATGACCCACTTCAAAGCCAAGCTCGCTGACCCGGCCAAGCGTCTCTCGATGCATGTCAACGTCATCCCCTCCGCCGTGACGACCCAGGCGATCGCCGCCTCGGGTGCGGATGTGGTCGTGATCGATCGGGAACATGGCGCGGTCGATTACGGCACCTGCCACGCGATGATCGCCGCGACACAGGGAACCGAATGCGCCCCCGTCGTCCGCGTGTCTGACATCAATACGGCCGAGGTGAAGCGCGTGCTCGATCTGGGGGCCGAGGGCATCATCTTCCCGCTGGTCCGCGACGTAGAGGACGTGCGCCGTGCCGTTTCCTCGATGCGCTATCCCGGCTCGATGGGTGCGCGCGGATTCGGACCGTTCATCGCCCATTCGCGCTGGCCGTCCGACATGATGACTTACGCGCGCACAATCGAGGATCGTCTGACCTGCGGCATTCTGATCGAAACGGTTGAGGCCGTGGCCAATATCGACGCCATCGTCGCGGAGGAAGGCATCGACTACATGATCCTCGCGGCCTTCGACCTCAGCGCGACGATGGGCATTCCGGGCCAGTTCGACCACCCGCATTTCGTCAAGGCCTGTGCCAAGGTCGAGCAGGCCGCACGTGGCGCGGGCATTCCGCTCGGTGGCATCGCCATGACGGAGCAGGACGCGGCGGAACGCTTCGCCCACGGCTACCGGATCATAGCGGGTTTCGATGTGCTGCATCTCAAGGCGAAGGTCGCGCAGACGGCCGCCTGGACCCGCCGCCCGGATTCGGTGCACACCTATGTCTCCGGCACCGCAGCGCAGCATTCGCTGACTGTTCCGCACTAAGCACGGGCGTTCACTTTCCCTAAATATCCGCGCCGCAGGCAGCCCCCCGCATCGGGGGGCTTCGCCATGTTCACACCGAAAACCCTTCGCCATATCCCCGTCGCACCGCACCCCCTGCAATTTCATGGCAAAGGCGTGACAATCCCCCCCGCAGCGGATAAAAGGAAGGCCACAATATAAGGGATTTCGGACATGGCGGACACACCCGCGAACCAGAGCGACTACGGCGCGGATTCCATCAAGGTTCTCAGAGGCTTGGAGGCCGTCCGCAAACGCCCCGGCATGTATATCGGCGACACGGACGACGGATCGGGCCTGCACCACATGGTGTACGAGGTCGTGGACAACGGCATTGATGAGGCACTGGCAGGCCATGCCGACGAGGTTCGCGTGACCTTGCATGAGGACAGCTCCGTTTCCGTCAGCGACAACGGACGGGGAATTCCCGTCGGCTTGCATGAGGAAGAAGGCGTCTCCGCGGCCGAGGTCATCATGACCCAGCTGCATGCCGGCGGTAAATTCGACAGCAATTCCTACAAGGTCTCAGGCGGTCTGCACGGCGTCGGCGTCTCGGTCGTCAACGCGCTCAGCGATTGGCTGGAGCTGCGCATCTGGCGTGAGGGGTACGAGCATGTCGCCCGCTTCGAGCATGGCGATACCGTCAAGCACCTCGAACGGCTGGGCCCGACAGACCGCACCGGGACCGAGGTCAGGTTCCTCGCCTCGACCCAGACCTTCTCGAACTTGGACTACAAGTTTGCGACGCTGGAACACCGCTTGCGCGAACTGGCGTTCCTGAACTCCGGCGTTCGCATCACCGTTCGCGATGAGCGTGAGGTCGAACCGCTTGAAACCACACTGGAATATGAGGGGGGCGTACGGGAATTCGTCCGCTACCTCGACCGTTCCAAAACAGCGATGATCCCCGATCCGATCTTCATCGTGGGGGAGAAAGACGATATCGCGGTCGAGGTCGCGATGTGGTGGAACGACAGCTATCATGAGAACGTGCTGCCCTTCACCAACAACATTCCGCAGCGCGACGGCGGCACGCATATCGCGGGCTTTCGCGGCGCATTGACCCGCACGATCAACAGTTACGTTGCCTCCTCGGGCATCGCGAAGAAGGAAAAGGTCACGCTGACCGGTGACGACGCGCGTGAGGGGCTGACCTGCGTTCTGTCGGTCAAGGTGCCGGACCCGAAATTCTCCAGCCAGACCAAGGACAAGCTCGTCTCGTCCGAGGTGCGCCCCGCCGTCGAATCCCTGATGAACGAGAAGCTCTCCGAGTGGTTCGAGGAAAACCCGGCTGAGGCCCGCATGGTCGTCAGCAAGATCGTCGAGGCCGCCCAGGCGCGTGAGGCCGCGCGCAAGGCGCGCGAACTGACCCGCCGCAAAAGCCCGATGGATGTCAGCTACCTCGCGGGCAAGCTCAAGGATTGCTCGGAAAAGGATCCGTCCAAGACCGAACTGCTGCTGGTGGAGGGCGATTCCGCCGGTGGTTCCGCGACGCAGGGCCGTGATCGCGGCACGCAGGCCGTCCTGCCCCTGCGCGGCAAGATCCTGAATGTGGAACGCGCCCGTTTCGACCGGATGCTCGGCTCGCAGGAGATCGGCAACCTTGTGATGGCGCTCGGCACCGGGATCGGACGTGACGAGTTCAACATCGACAAGCTGCGCTATCACAAGATCATCATCATGACGGATGCAGACGTGGACGGCGCGCATATCCGCACGCTGCTGCTGACATTCTTCTACCGGCAGATGCCGCAACTGATCGAGAACGGTCACATCTACATCGCGCAGCCGCCGCTCTACAAGGTGGCGCGGGGCAAGTCCGAGGTATACCTCAAGGATCAGGCCGCGCTCGACGATTACCTGATCGACCAGGGCCTGAACGAGGCGACACTGGAACTCGCAACCGGTGAACAACGCTCCGGCGCCGATCTGGCGGAGGTCGTGCGCACGGCGCGTCAGGTGCGCAACATCGTCAACGCCTTCCCCACCCATGTGCCGCGCGTGGTGCTGGAACAGGCCGCGATCGCAGGTGCGCTGTTGCCCGAGAACATTCAGGGCGAACCGCAGGCCGCCGCCGACCGCGTGGCGGACCGGCTGAACCTGATCGCCCCCGATACGGAGCGCGGCTGGACCGGACGCCCGACACAGGACAGCGGCCTGCGGTTCTCCCGCGTTCTGCGCGGCGTCGAGGAAACCCGTACTCTGGAGGGCGGGGTCTTCCGCTCGGTCGAGGGGCGGCGTCTGGCCCAGATGACCGAGGCCTTGCAGGAAATCTATTCCGGCCCCGCCAAACTGCACCGCCGCGACAAGCACGCGACGGTCAACGCGCCCACCGAATTGCTCGACCTGGTGATCGCGGAGGGGGAGCGTGGCCTGAGTCTGCAACGCTACAAGGGTCTGGGCGAAATGAACCCCGACCAGCTGTGGGAAACCACGCTGGACGCCGACGCCCGCACCCTGTTGCAGGTCAAGATCGACCATCTGGACAGCGCGGACGAAATCTTCACCAAGCTGATGGGTGACGTGGTCGAACCGCGCCGCCTGTTCATTCAGGAAAACGCCCTGAGCGTCCAGAACCTCGATTTCTGATCGGGCTTTCCGGATCAGCCATGGCGACCTGAACGCGATTGAGGCCAGGTGATCGACGCAGTCGTGTCGGTCACCTGAGACGGACTTCAGCGCCGCCCCCCCGTGGATGTGCCAGCCAAGGCGGAACGACCTCTGGCTGCGCGAACAGCGCCGGACGAAAGGAACTGACCATGACAACCCAACCTCTTCTGATCGACATCGTATCGGACGTGATGTGCCCATGGTGCATTATCGGCTATCGCCAACTGGCCCGCGCGCTGGAGGAAACCGGCGTACCGCACGAGATTCACTGGCACCCGTTCGAACTGAACCCCGAAATGCCGGCCGAGGGGCAGAACATGCGCGAACATATCGTCGAGAAATATGGCGCCACGCCCGAACAATCGGAACAGAACCGGGCGCAGATGACAGCCTTGGGCGCGCAACTCGGCTTCGACTTCCGGTTCACGGAGGGATTTCGGATGCACAATACCTTCGTCGCCCATCAGTTGTTGCACTGGGCGGATCAGCAAGGTCGGAAGCACGATCTGAAGATGGCGCTGTTCACGGCGCATTTCACCGATCGGCGCGACCTGTCGGACAATACGGTGCTGGCGGACGTGGCGGGCGAAATCGGTCTTGACCGGGACGAAGCCCTCGCGGTGATGCAGGACCAGCGGTTCGCGCAGGTCGTGCGCGAACAGGAACAGTTCTGGATCAATCAGGGCATTACCGGTGTTCCCGCCGTGGTTCTGGACCGCAAGCATCTGGTCACGGGGGCGCAGGGCGTGGAAAACTACAGCGCCATCCTGCGCCAGGTGACTCAGGCAGAGGGCTGACCCCTGCCCGGCGAGGCCGCTGTCTGCGAAACAGCGGCTTTCGCGATCTCGCTTTCGGAACCGGTTAAGGCGGGCCGGAACCGGATGTACCCCTTTCGGCAATCCAGATCACTCGTACACTATCAGCGCCACCGCATTGCGGCCCTTCTTATCCATTCTGCGTAAGAAACGCTCCATGACCTTGCCCGTCGCCCGCGCCTGCCGCACAAATGGTAGGAACCACACGTGGAGGACCTGATGAACCGTTATCCCAGAGACATGCGTGGCCACGGCCAAACCCCGCCCCGAGCGAACTGGCCCCGCGATGCGCGGATCGCCGTGCAGTTCGTCATCAATTACGAGGAAGGTGGCGAGAACAACGTTCTGCACGGTGATGACGCCTCCGAGGCATTCCTGTCCGAAATCGTCGGCGCTACCCCATGGCCCGGCCAACGGCACTGGAACATGGAATCGGTTTACGAGTACGGCGCACGGGTCGGCTTCTGGCGCCTGCACCGGCTGTTCACCGCCATGAACGTTCCCGTCACGGTCTACGGCGTGGCAACGGCGCTGGCCCGGTCCCCCGAACAGGTCCGCGCAATGCAGGACGCGCAGTGGGAGATCGCCAGCCACGGTCTGAAATGGATCGAGTACAAGGACGCCGACCCCGAGGTCGAACGTGCCGACATGATGCAGGCGATCCGGCTGCATACCGAGGTGACGGGAACCCGCCCCACGGGGTGGTATATTGGGCGCTGCTCCGACAACACTGTGCGTCTGGCGGCGGAGGAAGGCGGTTTCGCCTATCTGGCAGATACCTATGCCGACGATGTGCCCTACTGGATGGAGTTGGACGCACATGACCAGCTGATCGTGCCCTATACGCTGGATGCCAACGACATGCGTTTCGCCACCCCGCAGGGGTTCAATTCCGGCGATCAGTTCTATTCATACCTCAAGGACAGTTTCGACTGCCTGCGCGCGGAGGGCGGGCGCATGATGTCCATCGGGCTGCACTGCCGTCTGATCGGGCGGCCAGGGCGGATAATGGCTCTCAAACGGTTCATCGAATATGCCAGCGGCTTCGACGATGTGTGGTTCGCACGTCGCATCGACATTGCCGAGCACTGGATGCGCCAGCACCCCCATATCCGGCGCGAGCGTCCCAGCCAGATGGACCGGGACACCTTCGTCGCGCGCTATGGCGGTGTTTTCGAGCATTCCGCCTGGATCGCCGAAGGCGCCCACGATCTGGAGCTTGGCCCCGCGCATGATAGCGCGATTGGACTGCACAATGCACTGGCCCGCGTCTTTCGCGCCGCGACGCCACAACAGCGCCTTGGCGTTCTGACCGCTCACCCCGATCTGGCGGGCAAGCTGGCCGCCGCAAAACGTCTGACGCAGGAAAGCACGGCGGAACAGGCCAGCGCCGGTCTGGACGCGCTGACCGACGCGGAGCGGGCGGAATTCACCGCCCTCAACGATGCCTATGTTGCGAAATTCGGCTTTCCCTTCATCATCGCCGTGCGCGACCACGACAAGGCCGGCATCCTAGCCGCCTTTCGCAGCCGCATCGACAATGACCGCGATACGGAATTCGCCACCGCGTGTACGCAGGTGGAGCGGATCGCGGAACTGCGTCTGGCCGAGATGCTGCCATGATAGTGGTGGAGCCGCTGAGCCAGACAGCCTTCGCCCCGTTCGGGGACGTGCTGGAGGTGGCGGGCAAGCCGGACAAGCTGATCAATCAGGGCCTGTGCGGGCGCTACCACGACCGCGCGGCCCTCGATTTCGGTGCTGGGCGCGCGGGGATCAGCCTGTTCGACGCGCAGCCGCGCAGCCTGCCCCACAGGCTCGACATGATGGAACGGCATCCGCTGGGATCGCAGGCCTTCATCCCGATGACCCACACCCCGTTTCTGGTAATCGTCGCGGCGGATGCGGGGGGGCGGCCCGATACGCCCCGCGCGTTCCTGACCCAGGCCGGCCAAGGCGTGAACTATCACCGCAACATATGGCACGGCGTGCTGACGCCGCTGCACGCCCCCGGCCTGTTCGCGGTGGTGGACCGGATCGGTGAGGGTGACAACCTTCAGGAGCACTGGTTCGACACGCCGCTGACCGTCACGACCTAGGCGAACCTCACCACAGCTTTCCGCGCGCTGTTACAGGCCACAGGCATTCGACGCGGCCATCGCGAATGCCGACATGCCAGTCGTGCAGGTTGCAGGTGGGATCACAATGTCCCGGCACCAGCCGCAGTTGATCCCCCACGCGCAACATGTTGAGCGGATCGGCCAGGCCGCCATGCTCATCCGAGGGTTGGTCATAGCTGACATCCGTCCGGCCCCAGACGGTCGGCACGCCACTTTCCATCGACATGGATTTCAGACCTGCGTCGCAGGTCGCACGTCCCGGCACCGCCGTGCTCATCACCTCGGACAGCACGAACAGCGCATGGCGAAACGGCTCCACCCCCGGACCGCCCCTTGCGCGGTAATCAGCATCCATGAAGATATACGACCCGCATTGCAGCTCGGTATAAAGCCCGCTCGACGCCTCCGCCGGATAGCTGCCGCTGCCCGCGCCGGTCACGCATGGGCAGTGAATGCCTGCTGTGGTCAGGGCGGCCAAGGCCTCCCTCACGGCGGCGGTGACGTTGCCCATCATTTCCGCGCGTTCCGTTTCCAGTGTCTGGTGCTGCGCCGCGCCGTTATAGGCCTGCAAGCCGCCGAAATGCAGGTTGGGCGCGGCAAGAATGGCCCCTGCCAGACGGGCCGCGTCGTGGGGTTGCACACCGCACCGTTTCTGCCCGACCTCGATCTCGACCAGCACTGTCAGCTGCGTTCCGGCGCTGTGACAGGCTCTCGACAGTTCTGCCACACCCTCCACATCATCCACGCAGACCGACATGTCGGCCTGCCCGGCCAGCTTTGCCAGCCGCGCGACCCTGGCCGCGCCGCGCACCTGGTTCGAGACCATGATATCTCTCAGACCCGTGTGCGGGCCAGCGTGCAGACCGGCGCGCACCATCGCCTCCGCCTCACTCACCTTCTGACAGCATATCCCCACGGCCCCGCCACGTGACATTTGTGCCTGTGCGATATCGGCGGATTTGTGGGTCTTGGAATGCACGCGCAACCGCAGACCCGAGGCCGCGGCGATGCCGCGCATCACCTTCAGATTGTGGTCAAACGCATCCAGATCGACGATCAGCGCGGGGGTCTGCACGTCCGCCTCGGCCATGCCGACACTGGCGGGAACGTCGTAGCCCGGCTCCACTACAGCGGCCTCAACGGCATGTGCCGGTTGACGTCCTTGTAGAGCAGATAGCGAAACCGACCCGGCCCGCCCGCATAGCACGATTGCGGGCAGAAGGCGCGCAACCACATGTAATCCCCGGCCTCGACCTCCACCCAATCGCGGTTCAGGCGGTAGACGGCCTTGCCCTCCAGCACGTAGAGGCCGTGTTCCATCACATGCGTCTCGGCAAAGGGGATGGTGCCCCCCGGCTCGAAGTTCACGATATTGACGTGCATGTCATGGCGCAGGTCACCCGGATCGACGAAGCGCGTCGTGGACCACGCGCCGTCAGTTCCCGGCATTTCGACCGTGGTGCCGTCGGCCTCACTCGTCACGAAGGCCGCCGCCGGTTCCAGACCCACGCCCGGCACCCACAACTTGCGCAACCAGTGGAAGGTCAGCGGGCCGCTTTCCCCCTTTACCGCCCAGTCGCAGCCCGGCGGCAGATAGGCGTAGCTGCCGGGCGCGATCGCATGGTCCTGCCCCGCCACCGTCAGCGTTCCAGTGCCGGCGACCACGAACAGGACACCCTGCGCATCCCCCTCCGGCTCCGGCGTGGTGGAGCCGCCGCCATCCGCGACCTCCATGATATAGTGGCTGAACGTCTCGGCGAAGCCGCTGAGCGGGCGGGCCAGCACCCACAGGCGCGTGTCGTGCCAACCGGGCAGATAGCTGGTGACGATATCGCGCTGCACCCCGTGCGGGATCACGGCATAGGCGGTGGTGAACATGGCGCGGTCCGTGCTCATCACGTTCTGTCCGGGCAATCCGGCGGGCGGGGTGGCGTAATCGGTCATCTGGCATCCTCGAACCACTGCGCGATCATGTCCCGCTCGGTCTGTTCCATATAGCTGACATTGGCGGGCGGCATCGCGTGGGTGACACCCGATTGCAGATAGATCTCGCGGGCGCGTGTGGCGATTTGCGTGTCCGTCTCCAGCATCACGCCCTTGGGTGCCCAGCGGATACCGTCATAGAACGGTTCCGCCGAATGGCACATGGAACAGCGGCCGCGCACGGTGTTGGCGACCGCCGCGAACTGCTCATGCTGCATGAAGCCTTGCGCCCGCGCGGGAATGGCGGCGTTCGCCTCCGCCACGAAATCGGGCTCCGTGGACAGCCATGCCATGATCAGCACCAGGATGATCGTGACGGGCCAGGTCCAAGTCGGCTTGCCCGACCGCGCGTGTTGCGAGTTGAACCAGTGCCGGATCGTGACCCCGGCCAGGAACACCAGTGCTGCGATGATCCAGTTGTATTTCGTGCCGAACGCCAGCGGATAGTGATTGCTGAGCATCAGGAAGATTACCGGCAGCGTCAGGTAGTTGTTGTGGGTCGAGCGCAGCTTGGCGATCTTGCCGTATTTCGGATCGGGCTTGCGCCCTGCCTTCAGGTCCGCGACGACGATCCGCTGGTTGGGCATGATGATGGCAAAGACGTTTGCCGTCATGATTGTGGCGGTGAACGCCCCCAGATGCAGCAGCGCCGCGCGGCCCGTGAACACCTGATCGTATCCCCAGGCCATGACGACCAGCAGGCCAAACAGCAGGACCATCAGCGTGGTCGGACGCTCCCCCAGTTTCGACTTGCACAGAAAATCATAGATCACCCAGCCCACGGCCAGCGATCCCGCCGATAACAGGATCGCCTGCCACGTCGCCAGATCAGCCTTGGCCGGGTCGATCAGGTACAGTTCGGACCCCGCCCAATAGACCACTGCCAGCATCGCGACGCCCGACAACCAGGTGGCATAGCTCTCCCACTTGAACCAGGTCAGATGCTCGGGCATGGCCGAGGGGGCGACCAGATATTTCTGGATGTGGTAAAAGCCGCCGCCATGGACCTGCCATTCCTCACCATCCGCCGGGCCATCGATGTTGCGGTTCAGCCCCAGGTCGAGCGCGATGAAATAGAACGAGGACCCGATCCACGCGATCGCGGTGACGACGTGCAGCCAGCGCACGCTCAACGCCAGCCAGTCCCACATGATGGCAAATTCGTACATCTCAACTGCCCCGATAGGTGGAATAGCTGAACGGACTGACCAGCAGCGGAACGTGATAATGCTCCTCGGCACCCATGGTGAAGCGCAACGGCACCGTGTCCAGGAACCCCGTCGGCAATCCGTTCGCGGCCAGGTAATCCCCCACCGCGAATTCCAGCTCGTATTCCCCGGTGGCGAAGGCTTCGGCGGGCAGGATCTGCGCATCTGTGCGCCCGTCCGCATTGGTGGTCACGGTGGTCAGCACCACCCGTGCGCCGCCGGTCAGGCGGGTCAGGGTGATGCGCATTCCCGCTGCGGGCACGCCGCGCGCCGTGTCCAGCACATGTGTCGTCAGATATCCGCTCATCTCATCCTCCATCCTCGCACCATATGGACACAGCCCACGCCCCGACGGAAGATGCGGCGTGGCCAAAAACTGGAGAGATCATGCGCAGCATCGTCACCGCACCCGCCGCCATCCTGTCCGCGACCGCCAAACCGATAGAGGATTTCGCAACCCCGTGGTTATACGATCTGGTGGCGGACATGGCGCGCATCCGCCGCGCGATGGGCGGTGCCGGCATCGCCGCCCCGCAGGTGGGTGAGGGCGTGCGGTTGTTTCTGCTGGACGCCGCGCAACGCGATGGGACCGTTCTGTCGCGCCACGCGGGCATCGAGCGGCTGGTGGTCGCGAACCCCTGCATCATCCGCCATGAGGGGCAGCCCGTCACCGGGGCGGAGGGGTGCCTTTCCATCCCTTCGACCCTAGTGCCCGGGGGGCGCATCGACGTGCACAGGTCGCCCCGGATCGTCTGGCGCGGATCGTCCCTGACCGGATCAGCGATCGGCGGCACGCTGGACGGTTTCGCGGCGCGGGCGTTTCAGCATGAGGTCGATCACCTCGATGGCATCCTCATCACGGATCACATCGTCGCAGGGCCGGAACGCCAGCCATAGTCCATCCGTTAGGATCACACGGGTCATATTCCGGCCCCTGAACGGAGGAATTGAGAATGAAAGATTTGAACAACTATTCGATTGCGATCCTGGCCACCAACGGGTTCGAACAAGTCGAACTGACCGTCCCCCTCGAAAAATTCCGCGAAGCAGGCGCGACCGTGCACGTGGTCAGCCCCGAGCAAGATTCGATCAAGGGTTGGGACGAGGATCACTGGGGCGACACCGTTCCCGTGGACAAGGGTCTGTCGGCCGCTAATCCCGGCGATTACGACGCCCTGGTCCTGCCGGGCGGTCAGATCAATCCCGATATTCTGCGCACGAACGGCGATGCGATAAAATTCATCGAAGCCTTCGCCAAGGCAGACAAACCCGTCGCCGCGATTTGCCATGCGCCGTGGCTGCTGATTGAGGCCGGACTGGCCGAGGGGCGCATGCTGACATCCTTCCCCTCCATCCGCACCGACCTGCGCAATGCCGGCGCGAATGTGGTGGATCAGCCCGCCGTGACGGATCGAAACGTCATCACGTCGCGCAATCCCGACGATCTGGACGCATTCTGCGATACCATCGCCGATGCCTTGACTCGTACGGGCGGCCAAGCAACTTAAATCGGCCAAACAACTTAAAAACGAACCATACGCGGGTCGTTGCGTTGCTTGAACTGCAACGACCCGGCGTTATGCCGTGGTCAACCGACTTACAGGACGCCAGATGACACGCACCCCCCTAGCAGGACCGATCCTTTTCGCACGCGATGTTGATAGGGTGCGCTACCAGATCAGCGTGATCCTAGTGCACGAAGATGGGGGCCCCCTGCCGGAAATCGCGGCTGAGGGGGATGATCCTGCGCAGGTTGAAATATTGTGGTCCGGGCACGGCCGCGTCATATACCGTGCCGATCTGACCCTGCCGGTTGCATCAAAAACGTCCTATCGTGTGGACGAAACCTCTTATCAGGTCTGCACCGATCTGACCGGGGACGCGAACATCGCCTATGTCTCATGCAACGGGGAGGAGGACGAGGACGCCGATTGGCCGGTGGAGCATCGCGACGCCCTCTGGTCACGCCTCGCCCGGGATCACGAGGCCACGCCCTTCGGTCTGTTCCTGCATGGCGGCGATCAGATCTACGCGGATGATATCCTCGCCTCCCACCCCAAAATCGTGGAATGGGAAGAGGCCGAGCCTGAGGAAAAGTCCACCTTCGAGTGGACCGACGACATGCAGCAAAAGGCGGAAAAGCATCTGCTGAACCGCTATATCGACCTCTACGCGCACCCCGCAATCGCGCACATGCTGGCCCGCGTGCCATCCGTGATGATGTGGGACGATCACGACATCTTCGATGGATATGGCAGCCATCCCGCCCCCAAGCAGAACAGCCCGGTCGGGCAGGGTCTGTTCGAAATCGCCCAACGCATGTTCAACCTGTTCCAACGGGGCGCGGCAGAGAATATCGCCCCTGTCGGCGCGGGGGTGAAGCTGGACGCGCCCGGATTTTCCGTCATCGCGCCGGATCTGCGCACCGCCCGCACGCCGGAGCGGGTGATGAACGACGCCGGATGGGAGTGGTTCGATCAGGTCATGCTCAAACGCCGTGACGGCAATCATTGCCTGGTGATGTCGTCGGTTCCCGCGCTCGGTCCCCGGCTCAGCTGGGTGGAATTCATGATCGACACCTTCTGGCCCGGCGTGAACCAGTACGAGGACGACCTGCGCGACCAGTGGCAAAGCCGCGCTCACCGCGAGGAATGGAAACGCTTCCTCGGCATCATGGTGCGGGAGGTGGAGCAGAACGACCAACCGGTGACGCTGCTCTCAGGGGAAATCCACGTGGCCACCCGTGCGACGATGAAGCTGAAATCCGGCAGTGTGATCCATCAGCTCGTCTCATCGGGGATCAGCCATACCCCGCCCGGTACGGGTTACGCGCGCACATTGGGTGCGCTGGCCATTTTCGGTGAAGACCCGCTGTCAGGCTATCCGATCACCATTCGCCCCCCTGCGGGCCAACGCAACCGCTACGTTTCGCAACGCAATTATTTGCGCATTCGTCGCCGGGGTGAGGATTGGACCGCGGAATGGGAATTCGAGGATGACGGCGCCTCGCCCCCACTGGCGCTGTCCTGAGGGGCATTTGCTTGCCACAATAAGGAAGGCTCAGGCACGGCGGGACAGTTGTACCGCCAGAATGCCAGCCATGATGACCACCACGCCCAGCATGTCGGTCAGGCCCAGTGCCTCACCCAGGATAAGGCTGGCAATGGCGACGCCCAGAAACGGGTTGAGGAAATGGAACGTCGCGGCCCGCGTGGCGCCTATCCGGTTCACCAGCATGAACCAGGTGATCGTTGCCAGCAGTCCCGGCACCAGCGTCGTATAGGTGAATGCCACGATCAGCTGCCACTGCCAGTCGATGATCCACGGTTCCGTGGCCAGGCTCAGCGGCAACAACACGGCGGAGCCGACCAGCATCTGCAATCCCACCACCATGATCACGTTATCCCCCGAGGATGCGCCCTGCACCAGCAATGTCGCGAGGGTCAGGGCCAGCACCGCACACACGATGATGAGGACACCGGTCACGTCCGCGCCGCCATCCAGCCGCGCGCCCATGATCAGCAAGACTCCGGCCAGCCCCGCGAACAGACCCAGCGTCGCCATCGCACCCAACCGCTCCCCCCGCAACGCATTCGCGCCGGCGACCAGCAGCGGCAGCAGGCTGGCAATGATGACGGCCAGCGAGGCGTCGATAACCTGCGCGGCGTAGAAGTTTCCGCCCAGATAGATCACGTTTTGCAAGACGCCAAACGCGGCCAGCGCGGCCCATTGCCTGCGGCTCAATCGCGCCCGCTGGCCCATCGCCCACGCAATGCCGACCGCCAGCAGGCCCGAAATCAGGAACCGCACCCCCAAAATGGCGAAGGGCGGCGCATAGGCCACCGCCACTTTGGCCGAGGTGAACGCCGAGGACCACATCAGCGCGAAGCCGCAGCCCATCATCAAAGCTCTGAAATCCACGCGCATCACCTTTCCGTCCAGCGAGGGCTCGCTTATCACGGACGCATCAAATCGTCGTCGCCAAAATAGTGAGGGGCACAATGCAGGTACATGACGCCATCGCCGCCCGCCGGTCCACCCGGGCCTTTCTGGACAACCCTGTGGACACCTCCCACCTGACCCGTCTGATCGAGCAGGCCGCCGGTGCGCCTTCGGGGGGGAACCTGCAACCATGGCATGTGCATCTGCTGAACGGTGAGGGCATGACCCGGTTTCGCACCATGATGGAACCGCGGCTGGATGCCGGTCAGGTCGAAGCAACCGAATATCCAATATATCCAGACTCCCTGAGCGAACCCTACCGCACGCGCCGTTTTGCCGTGGGGGAACAGATGTATGACCGCCTTGGCATTCCGCGCACGGACAAGGCCGCCCGCCTCGACTGGTTTCGCCGAAACTGGCGGTTTTTCGACGCCCCCGCCGGTCTGTTCCTGTTCGTGGATCGCGCAATGGGTGCGGCACAATGGTCCGACTTGGGCGGTTTTCTGCACGGCCTGATGCTGTTGCTGGTGGAGGACGGTCTGGCCTCCTGCCCGCAGGAGGCATGGGCGATGCAACATACCGCCGTCACCGAATTCTGCGGCGCGCCAGCCGATCACATGTTATTTTGCGGCCTGTCGATCGGAATACCGGACCCCAACCACCCGCTCGCCACGTTTCGAACGGAACGGGCACCTCTGACAGAATGGCTGACCCTGCATGAGTGAGAACCCCCGCGCCGTGATTTTCGACATCGGTAATGTTCTGATCCAGTGGCGACCGGAACGTCTCTATGCGCAACTGATGCCGGCAGAGGATATGGCCCGCTTCTTTGCGGAGGTGGACCCCCACCTGATGAATGACCGCATCGACCGGGGTGCCCCGTTTCGCGATACGATCTATGCCCATGCCGACGCGCATCCCGAATGGTCCGCGATGATCCGCCTGTGGCACGATCGCTGGATCGAGATGGCCAGCCCCGTGATCGACGGTTCCGTGTCGATCCTGCGTCAGCTTCGCGCATCGGGTGTGGCGTGCTATGCGCTCAGCAATTTCGGGGTCGAAAGCTTCGCCTATGCCGAAACGCATTATCCCCTGCTGGCGGAATTCGACCACCGCTACATCTCGGGCCATATGCGCACAGCGAAACCCGATGCCGAGATCTATCAGATGGTCGAGGCGGATTGCGGTCTGTCAGGGAACCAGTTGTTCTTCACCGATGATCGGGCCGACAATATCGAGGCGGCCGCCAGCCGTGGTTGGCAGACACATCTGTTCACCGACCCCACCAGCCTGCGTGCGGCGTTGACCCGGGCAGGTTTGCCGGTTCAGTAGGCCCAACCATAGGTCAGATAGGCCGCGTTCTTGCCCGGGTTGTCGTCATACAGACCCCCGTTCGAGATATGTGCGTAGGACAGACCCAAACGCCCCTGTCCCGCCGCGACCGACACGCCCAGCCTGCTGCGAATCTCGACCGGACCGCCCAGTTCGGTGTCACTCGTCCCGGCCTCGTACAGACCCGGCATGATGCTCAGCGACAGTCGCACCGCATCGAAATCGCGTTGAGCGTGCAGGCCGGCGCCGGCCCAGACGTCGCCGTCGGCGTCCACCTCGAACCCTGCGCCCCATCCGTAATCGAACCCGGCAAAGGTTCCGCGCGGCGCGTCTGTCCAGACACCCTCCAGCGAAGCGGCCTGCTGTTCATCGCTGGAATACGCCCCATCCGTTCCCAGACCGAACGTCCAGTTTTGAGCACTTGCAGCGGATGCTGCGACCGAGGTCGCAAAGCCCAGCACTGCAATAAAATGTAGTGTCTTCATGTCGTGTCCTCCGATGAATCGGAATTAGAAGTGGCCCGAGGGACTTCAACGGAGAATTTCGCCGTTCCTGCGGGACTTGCACCAATGCCCTGTTCGCACTAAGCCCCCTCAATCCCCCATATTGGTGGGAGAGGTCTTCCGCGACCCTCTATAAAAAACGGAAAGGATCACTCATGTCCCGTGGATTTTTCATTGGCGTGGCCGCCATGGCCGCCGTTGTCGTCGCATCGAACATTCTGGTGCAGCACCTTCTGGGTGATTGGCTTACCTGGGGTGCGTTTACCTATCCGGTGGCGTTTCTGATCACCGATCTGACGAACCGCTTTCTGGGCCGCGATGCCGCGGGCCGCGTCGTGATCGTGGGCTTTGCCGTCGGCGTCATCTGTTCGTTGATCGCAAGCCAGATACAGGGGGAATTCGGCCCCCTGGTCACATTGCGCATCGCGCTGGGATCGGGGATCGCGTTCATCGTGGCGCAACTGGTGGACGTGGCGATCTTCGACAGGCTGCGGGCGCGTGAATGGTGGCGGGCGCCGCTGGCCTCCACGCTGATCGGTTCCGCGCTCGACACCGCGATCTTCTTCGGCATCGCGTTTTCGGCCCTGTTCGTGTTCCTCGATCCCGGGCAGCCGAACGCTTGGGCGCGCGAGGCTGTCCCCCTGCTGGGCGTCGGGCCGGTTCTGCCTTTGTGGATCAGCCTCGCCGTGGCCGACTTCGCGGTGAAGCTGTCATTGGCGGCTGTGGCGCTGATCCCGTTCCGCATCGCGGTGCGGCAGGTCGAGACTTGATTTATCCACAAGATATGGCAGGCTCCTCCCTGAACGTAACAACAGAAAGGAGGTGACCTGATGTCGAGTGAGATGCAGGAGCATGTGGTCGGGTTCAAGTGCGAGGCTGTTGGCTGAAGGGGCAGCCCCCATCAGCGTCCTTTCGCTCAGGTCAGTGACCTCCGGTCATTCGCCCCAGCTCACGAATTCAGATATGGAAGGGGGCCGCACGATGTGGCCCCTTTCTCTTTGCGGGGAAAACCGGATGATCGTCATCAATGACAAGATAACGTTGCAGGACTGGGAGCTGACGGAACAGTTCGTCCGGTCCTCCGGTCCCGGTGGGCAGAACGTCAACAAGGTCTCGACAGCGGTGGAATTGCGGTTCGAGGCGGAACGCTCCCCCAATCTGCCGGGCGATGTTAAGGCGCGCCTGCGCCGGGCCGCGGGGCGCAAATGGACCAAGGACGGCGCGCTCATCATCACGGCCGAGAAACACCGCTCGCAGGCGATGAACCGTGAGGAGGCGGAAAAGAAGCTGATCGACATGATCCGCGCCGCCCTTCACCGCCCCAAGCGACGCATCCCGACCAAGCCGACCCGCGCCAGTCAGCGCCGCCGGATCGAGGCGAAGAAAGCGACCGGCCAGAAAAAGGCGCTGCGCGGCTCCGTCGATCCGGAATAAACCCGCTTTCACTTTCCCCAAATATCCCCGCCGGAGGCATCATTACCTCAACCGCAAGGCCAGCGGTACCAGCGCCGTTAGCACGAACAGGCGCAAGACATGATGCGCCGCGACAAAGGCCGGATCCGCGTCCAGCAACACCGCCATCGCGGCCATCGTCTCCACCCCTCCGGGGGCGAAGGCGATCAGCACCTGCATCGTGGGCAGATCGGTCAGCCACGCCACCATGAACGCCCCGATGATCGCGATACCTACCGACAGGCCGGTCAGAACGACCGATGCGCCCAGCGCGGAGCGCAGAACCGCCCAGCGCGCCCCGTCAAAGCGGGTGCCGATCAGCGTCCCCATCACGCCGAACGCAGGCAGGGCCAGCCATCCCGGCACGCCGCCGTGGATCAATCCGATGCCGTGGGCGAAGGACGACACGAACATGCCGCCCAGCAACAGTGCCGCCGGCACGCCCAGACGGGCCAGGATCATACCGCTCACGCCCGATGCCAGAATGCACAGCGCCAGCGGGATTAGGGCCAGCGGGGCAACGGGCAGGGAAGGTGTTCCGACCTGACCGCCCATAACCACCACCACCGGCACGAGGAGGGTCAGCGCCAGCAATCGCAGGCTCTGCACTACGGTGACGAAGCCGATATCGGCCCGCATCTCCACCCCCAACCCCAGGACGTAGCTCAGATGGCCGGGGGATGCGGCCAGAACGGATGTGCGCCAGTCCTTGCCGAACAGCCACGCCACCGCCGCGGCCCCGGCCACCAGGATCGCGGCCACAACAACGATCAGAAACGCGATGCTGGCGGGCCAGGTGCGCACCGCTTGCAACGTTTCGGGCGTGACGCCTGCGCCCATACCGATCCCAATGATGACGAATGCACTGTCGCGCAACCAGACGGGCATGTGCATCCGCTGACCCGACACTGCAGCTATGGTCACGCTGATCGCTGGTCCCATCAACATGGGTGCGGGCAAACCCACCAGCCATGCTGCCACCCCGCCAATCGCCCCGATCACCAGCGCCCTGATGGTGCGCACTGCCTCGTCCTGCATGCTGCCTCCTGCCTTTGGCGTGATCTTATCCATCTCTCGCGACCGCGCCAATCAGTGCTTTGTACCGATTGCGCCCCTTGCCGAGCGGTCTGAATTCGCTCAGTTTGTCGCAAACGGATACAAGGAGTTGTTCCATGAAAACCCGCGCAGCCATTGCCATTCAGGCAGGCAAGCCCCTCGAAGTCACCGAGGTCAACCTAGACGGCCCCCGCCATGGTGAGGTGCTGGTCGAGATCATGGCGACCGGCATCTGCCATACCGATGAATTCACCCGCTCCGGCGCGGATCCAGAAGGGATCTTTCCCGCCATTCTGGGGCATGAGGGCGCAGGCATCGTGCGTGAAATCGGCCCCGGCGTCACCTCGCTGAAGGTCGGCGATCACGTGATCCCGCTCTACACCCCCGAATGTCGCGAATGCGAGTACTGCCTGAACCCCAAGACGAACCTGTGCCAATCCGTGCGCACGACGCAGGGTCAGGGCCTGATGCCTGACGGAACCTCCCGCTTCAGCACACTGGATGGTGACCCGATCTTTCACTACATGGGCACGTCCACCTTCTCGAACTTCACGGTGATGCCGGAAATCGCGGCTGCGAAAATACGCAAGGACGCGCCCTTCGACATGGTGTGCTATATCGGCTGCGGCGTCACCACCGGCATCGGCGCAGTCATCAACACCGCGAAGGTCGAGATCGGCTCGACCGCCATCGTTTTCGGGCTGGGCGGAATCGGGCTGAACGTGATCCAGGGCCTGCGACTGGCCGGTGCGGGTCAAATCGTCGGTGTGGACATCAACCCGTCCAAGGTCGAGATGGCCACCCGCTTCGGCATGACAGATTTCGTGAACCCGAAAGAGGTCGAGGGCGATCTGGTGCCCTATCTGGTGAACCTGACCAAGGGCGGCGCGGACTATACCTTTGACGCGACCGGCAACACGGACGTTATGCGCACCGCGCTGGAATCCGCGCACAAGGGCTGGGGCGAGTCGATCATCATCGGGGTCGCGGCCGCAGGCGCGGAGATTTCGACCCGCCCGTTCCAGCTTGTCACCGGGCGCTCATGGCGCGGCACGGCCTTCGGCGGCGCACGGGGCCGGACCGATGTGCCCAAGATCGTGGACTGGTACATGGACGGAAAGATCGAAATCGACCCGATGATCACGCACAAGCTGAAGCTGGATGAGATCAACCACGGTTTCGACCTGATGCATCAGGGCAAATCCATTCGAGCGGTCGTGGAATACTGATCCGACGCGCGGTCCCCCTCCACTTTCAGGGGGCCGCGCGATCCCTCCTGTGGCAGAGCGGAAATTGCCCTCTGCCCACATACCTTTGCCCCTCTATATCCGCTGCCGTACCGTGCGTGGACGGGCCGCGACGGCCAGCGCGCTGCCCAGGATCAGCGCCGCGCCCAGATAGAATCGCGGTTCGGGAACCTCTCCGAAGATCAGGAATCCTATGGTCGTCGTCAGTGGCAGCGATAGCACGACCAAACCCGCTGAGGGCAGGCCCAGCTCGATCAACCGCGCCCATCTGGTGATGCTGCGTGAAACCGACATTCTGAACGCGCAGGACGCAGCCAAGATCGCCGCAGCCCTAACCGCGATCGAGGTCGAAACGGACCGTGACGCGCTGACCTATACCGGGGAGCATGAGGATTGGTTCTTGCTGGTCGAGGTGGAGCTGCGCGCCCGTCCGGGCGATCTGGGCGGCGCGCTGCACACTGCCCGGTCGCGCAACGATATGGACCACACCCTGTTCAAGATGGCCCTGCGCTGGCGGGCGGAGGGAATGGTGGCCCAGCTTCTGACCCTCGCGTCCGCCCTGATCGACACAGCCCGGCGTGAGGCGCAGACGCCCATCGTCGCCTATACCCACGGTCAACCGGCGCAACCGTCCACCTTCGGTCACTATCTGGCAGCGATGGTGGAGGTGGTGCTGCGCAATGCGGAACGGCTGACCGCCGCGATAGCCCCCCTCGACCTATGCCCGATGGGTGCGGCGGCGATCACGACAACCGGCTTTCCCATCGACCGGGCGCGTGTGGCGACGCTTCTGGGGTTCGAGGAACCGCTGCTCAACTCCTATAGCTGCATCGCCTCCGTCGATTATATCACGGGGCTTTATTCCGCGATGAAGCTGCCCTTCGTGCGTCTGGGCTGCCTCGTGCAGGACATGGCGTTCTGGTCCGCGTTCGAGGTGGGGCAACTGTCGGTTCCCGGCTCCCTTGTGCAGATCAGCTCCATCATGCTGCAGAAACGCAATCCGGTGCCCATCGAGCATATGCGCCACCTCGCCGCCGTAACCCCGGGCGATGTGACGTGATGGTGGACACCATGCGCAACACCCCTTCACCGACATGAACGACTCTGAGGGGGAGGTTCAGCAGGCCGGGTATGCCGCATTCGAAAGCGGGGGCGCCACGTGACGCCCCCACGCTATCAGTTCTTGTATACCTTGATCTCACCTGCGGACAGCCGGGAGGAGTAGGACCGCAATTCCTTGCGCACCAGCTTCATCAGGAAGTACAGGCAGAAGATGTTCACCACCGCCATCGAGAAGATCGCCGCATCAGAGAAGTCGATGACCGGGCCAAGGCTGGCCGCCGCACCGATCACGATGAAGATGCAGAAGATCACCTTGAACACGATCTCGGTCGTCTTGCCCTCTCCGAACAGATAGGTCCAAGCCTTCAGGCCGTAATACGACCAGGAAATCATGGTGGAGAATGCGAACAGCACCACCGCGATGGCCAGGACATACGGGAACCAGCTGATACCGGTGCCGAATGCCGCCGAGGTCAGCGCCACGCCGCTGGTATCGCCAATTGTCGCGATCGCGGTGCCTGCTTCGTTCAGCACGAAACGACCCGTCGCATCGTCCACGATCAACTGGCCGGAGATGGTGATGACCAGTGCTGTCATGGTGCAGATCACGACCGTATCAATCAGCGGCTCCAGCAGGGACACGAACCCTTCGGTGATCGGCTCCTTCGTCCTCACGGCGGAGTGCGCGATCGCGGCCGAGCCGACGCCCGCCTCGTTCGAGAATGCCGCCCGCTTGAACCCCTGGATCAACGCTCCGACCAGACCACCCGCGACACCCAGCCCGGTAAAGGCCCCGGCGAAGATTTGACCGAATGCCCACCCGATCTGATCGAAATTGGCCAGCAGGATGATCAGCGCCGCACCGACATACAGGACGCCCATGAACGGCACGATCTTCTCCGTCACGTGGGCGATGGATTTGATACCGCCGATGATGACGGCAAACACCACAACCGCGAAGATCACGCCGGTGATCCATCCCGGATAGGCCCCGACGATCCCCGAAATCTGCGCATGTGCCTGATTGGCCTGGAACATGTTGCCACCGCCCAATGCGCCCAGAATGCAGAAGATCGAGAACAGGACGGCCAGGATCTTGCCTCCCGGCAGGCCAAGCTCGTTGAACCCCTTCTGGATATAGTACATCGGCCCGCCCGAAACTGTTCCGTCAGGGTATTCGTTGCGGTACTTCACGCCCAGCGTACATTCGGTGAACTTGGACGCCATGCCCAGCAGACCCGCAAGGATCATCCAGAACGTCGCCCCCGGCCCGCCGATGCCCACGGCCACCGCGACACCCGCGATGTTGCCCAGCCCGACGGTGCCCGACAGCGCCGTCGCCAGCGCCTGGAAGTGGCTGACCTCACCCGCATCATCGGGATCGGAATAATCGCCCTTCACCAGACGGATCGCATGGCCAAAGAATCTGAACTGCACGAAACCGAAATAGACGGTGAAGATTGACGCCGCGACGACCAACCACAGCACGATCCACGGAAATGCCGTTCCGGGCAACGGGGCAAAGATCAGGCTGACGAAAGGACCGGTGACGTTCGCGAACACCTCGTTCACCCGTTCGTCCAGGGACATCGCCTCCTGCGCGGAGGCCGCGGTCGCCGTCGCGGACAGCGCCAGCAGCGTTGGAAAGAGTTTCATGGTCCGATTCCTTAATTGACGACCGTAACGGGCACGGTGGCATTCATCACGAGGTTGGAGGTAGACGAGCCGAAGAACCGCTTCGCAAAGCCGCCCTCGGACGATCGCGCGACGATGATCTGCTCCGCCCCCTCAGCTTCGCAAACGGTATTGAGGATCTGCGCCACGTCACCGTGTTTGACGATGCCCCGGCTTTCGATATTGGCGGATTTGACCCTCTGCACGGCGGGATCGACGACACGGCTCTTTGCCATTGCGATTTCCTCCTCACGACGTTTGTGCCGCTGGGCGTTCTCCTCGGCTGTCTGGAACGAAAACGGTGACCATTCGATCACATACACGACCAGAAGCTCACATGCTCCGATCAGCTCGGCCAGTCGCATGCCATGGGCGAGTGCACGCTCCCCCGACGCATGGCCATCCAGCCCGACTACTAGTTTCGACGGCATCAGGAATCTCTCCTACGCTATCCCGGCTGATCCTTCACCGATCAGGGCAAAGCTATGCAAAGGTCAGCAGCGGTTTTTGTTTTTCTGGCCCTTGAAAAATATTGCAGAATTATTACGGCCAAATCTACTTATTTGTAGAAATCTGTCAGGCAAATGTACTTCTTATGACTGAAAATTCAGGTGATAGTACTTCCTGATCGGCGTTTTTCAGAGAATAGGCCATCGGACGCTGAATGTACGTGCGCCGCCGCAATGTCACGTTACCACACTACAATAGAATCGAGGTGCAGTTTCGTAGAGATGGTGCATTCGCCCCGCGCGCTCAGTCGGATCGTCGCTTGCCTCAACGCGACGCCGGGGGCGAAGGTGGCGGCCATACAAACACGGGCGAATTTCGATGACGCAAGAGACTGGACTCCTCATCATCGGTGCAATTGCGCTGCTATACGCAGCCTTCGCACGGCGCTTGACGACAAGCGTACTGACCGGCCCGATGCTGTTTTTGATATTGGGCTGGCTGCTGGCGGAGATGAACGTCTTTCAGTTGGGCGGGGCGGAGAAAGCCCTACACATCCTCGCAGAAATCACGCTGGTGATCGTTCTGTTTTCGGATGCTTCCATCATCGACATCGGCGCCCTGCGAAGACGGCATGTCTGGCCGCAGCGCACATTGCTGCTCGGCCTGCCGCTGGCGATGCTTTTAGGCACGTTGGTCGGCATCGTCCTGTTGCCGGATTGGCCGTACTGGGAGGTTGCCTTGGTCGCGGCGATCCTGGCCCCTACGGATGCCGCATTGGGGCAGGCTGTCGTGACCAATCCCGCCGTACCGCGACGTGTCCGCCGGGCGCTGGACGTCGAGAGCGGCGTGAATGATGGCCTCACCCTGCCGGCCGTATTGCTGTTCGGAGGTCTGTCCGTGGGAGAGCTTCATCAGGTGCAGGACCAGAACTGGCTGCTGTTCACGGTCTGGCAGATCGGGTTCGGCATCTGCATCGGCGCGGCACTGGGATGGGGCGGCGGCCGCTGTCTGGCATGGGCGCGCAACCGTGGGTTCAGCGCCGCCGGGTATGAGGGGATCGCCCTGATCGCGCTGGCGGGTTTGTGCTATCTGATCTCGGATATCGCAGGTGGCAACGGCTTTCTCGCCGCCTTTGCCGGAGGGGCGGGGTTCGGGGCGACGCAGGACAGTCGCGATCATCAACTGCGTGAGTTCATGGATTCCGAGGGCACGATACTCACCCTCGGGACATTCCTGCTTATCGGATTGGCGCTGGTGCCACGGGCGGTCGATGCTATCTCGACGCCGGTGCTGTGTCTGATTGGTGCCAGCCTGTTCGTGGTGCGACCGGTCGCAATCTGGCTGTCGCTGATCGGCACGGATGCCAGCGGGCCGGTGCGTCTGTTCATCGGATGGTTCGGGCCGCGTGGGCTGGCGACCGTGCTGTTCGCGCTGCTGATCGTCGATCAGATCGAGTCCCTGCCCCACCGCGAGGTCATCGTCGCCATCGCGACTCTAACCGCGCTGGCCAGTGCACTGCTGCACGGCGCGACCGCCGCAATCGCCGCGCGTCGCTTCGGCCCGCGACTGGATGGGGCGGAGTGAGAGAATGCTCTGTTTCCAGATGGATACAGCGCCACAGGATGCCGCGATATTTGACAGAGCGCCTCCGTTCGCACAGACTTTCGTGACTTGGTGGGGGCTCACCATGGACCGGATGGCCGAGGGACGGCAGGCTTTTCCGGCACGATGAGGACGATCATGTCGGAATTCGAAGTCCAGATCTGGGGCGCCCGAGGCTCCATCCCTCTCTACCACCCCGATCATCAACGCGCCGGATGCAACACCATCTGTGTCAGCGTCAGGATCAACGGGCACATCTCGATTCTGGACGCCGGAACCGGGATCGTGCGGCTGGGGGATGCAATAGCCGGTGAGGCTCCGCAGGATATGGACCTGTTTCTCAGCCACTATCACTACGACCATGTGCTGGGGCTGAATTTTTTCCCTCCCCTCAGGTCGGCGCGGACGCACCTGACCGTTCATGGGGGCACCGCCCATACGGGTGAGGGGCCGCAAGCCATTCTGAGCAAACTGTTTTCCCAACCGTTCTGCCCCAACGAGCTGGACAGCCATCCCGGCAGATTGACGTTCGAGAGCTTTGCGACAGGCGACCGGATCGCTCTGAAAGGCGGCGCTCGTCTGATTCCGTATCGCCTCAACCACCCGTCAGTCGCATATGGATTTCGTATCGAGTATCGCAACCGGGTTTTCGTCTTCGCCCCCGACTTCGAGCTTGGCGATGCACAGGGCGATGCCGCTATGGCGGACATGTTGCGGGATGCCGATCTGGCCGTTCTCGACACGATGTTCACCCCGGCAGAGATCACGGAATATCGCGGTTACGGGCATTCCTCGTGGCAGGATGTGGCCCGGATTTGCGCGGCCTCGCGGGTGGCATCCTGGCGATTGTTTCATCACGCCCCGGCCCTGACGGATAGTGCACTGGACGCGATCGAGGCGGAACTGCGCCGCGAATTCCCCGATTCCGGCGCAGCCAGAGAGGGTGACCTATACGTGCTGTGACGCGCGGATCACACAGGAACCTCTAGCCCTCCACCGGCGTTTGCGGTCGCCAATAGCGTGGTGCCCGTTCGATCTCACGGTTCAGCAATGCGCCGAACAGGACGATGAAACTGGTTACGAAAAACCACATCATCAGGGCGGCGACAGCGCCGATCGAACCGTATATCTCATTGTAATTGCCGAAATTTCCCAAGTAATAGGAAAACATCGCCGAGACTGACATCCACAGGATCGCCGCCACGATTGCCCCGAACGAAAAAAGCGGCAACCGCTCACCCCGTCGGTTCGGGCCGAAATGGTACAACATCCCGATCGCCAGCGTCATGGCCCCCAGACCTATTCCGTAGGTCACTGTTTGCACAAGAATTTCTGTGCTGCCCGGCAGTGGGACAAATGCAAATAGAACTGGCATCGCGACCAGCGCCAGAAGAGCGAAAATAACGATGCCGATCAGGGTCAGGGTCAGGATGATCGCCGTTGCCGTATGGCGCAGAAATGTCCTGCGCTCCCGATCCGAGAAGACCAGATTCAACCCCTCCAAAAGCGCGTTCGAACCGGCGCGGGCGAACCACAGGGTAAATAGGATGGACAACAAACCGCGCAAGCCATGATCGGACCTCTCGGTTGAAAGGATACTCATCAACTGCCCCTGAATAAGGTCGAATGCGGAGGGGGGCAGAAAATCCCTCATCTCGTTGATATGGATGAGGATGATCGTCGGATCGGAGACGTAGCCATACGCCGCGATCAAAAACGCCAGAAACGGAAAGATCGACAGCGTCGCGAAGAAAGCCATTCCGCCGGCCGCCAGAAACAGCGACCGGCCACCCACCCCATCAATGATACGGCCCATGGCAAGATACCAGTCGCGTCGCGTCAATCGGGTCAACGGGCGCAGGCCATATGTCAGACGGGGGTTCAAATACTCCTCATGCTCCGATGCCGTAATATGTCAGCAAGGTGCCTGAGCCCGTGGTGGTAATCTGGTCGTTCTCGAACACGTCGGGGGCCGCACTGATCTCCTCCTGCGTTGCATCGACCTTGCCCTTGCCATCGTCCCAGTTGATCGAGTTGATCTTCGCGGTGGGCAGGAGCACTTGTCGATCGGGAAGCCACGATCCGGTTTCCACCACTACGAACGGAACCATCATGGTATCGGTATCGACAACGATGTCCAGCACGCGGCCCACCGGCCCTTCGTTCAGGTCGAGGGACAGACCCTTGTAGGCTTCGCCTGAACGCAAGGTGCCGCGCGTTTCTGGCAGGGGTGAGAAGACCATGTCCTTCACCTTTTCCAGCGCGGATTCGGGTTCCTGGCGCACCGGCTCACAGCCCTTGATTGCCTCGGTCGTGATGTCTACGGGCCATGTTCCGGCCTCCACATCGGGGGTTCCGAACGCTGCCGCTGGCATGGCGATGGCGCGCAGGTCCAGCAATCCGTTCATGTCCACGACAACCTCCCGGACATTCATCTCCTCCGTCAGGTAGAGCCCGCGAACCTTGGCGGCCTCGCCACCCGGCGTTTCCGTCGACAGGGTGGTCAGATCGTGCAATTTCATCAGCATGGCTATTCCCTCACATTAAGTGCTTCACCTCATCAACGCCCCCCGACGGGCTAGAGTTCGGTTGCCGCAAACGTGTCGCAGTTCGATACGGAACCTGTGCGGTATCCCCGGTCAAACCAGCGCATGCGTTGTTCCGACGTTCCGTGGGTGAAGCTGTCAGGCACGACGTAGCCCTGAGCGCGGCGTTGCAGGGCGTCATCGCCGATCGCCTCGGCGGCATTCATCGCTTCGGCTATGTCGCCCGGTTCCAGCGTGTCGAACATCTGTTCCGCACGATTGGCCCAGATCCCCGAATAACAATCCGCCTGCAATTCCAGCCGCACGGTCAGGCGGTTGGCGCCGGTTTCGTCGACGCGCTGTCGCTGGGCGTTCACCTCGGGCAGGATGCCTTGCACGTTCTGGACGTGATGCGCGACCTCATGTGCGATCACGTAAGCCTTTGCGAAGTCGCCGCGCGCGCCGAGTTCCCGGTCCATCACGTCGAAGAAATCGAGGTCGATGTAGATTTGCTCGTCACCGGGGCAATAGAACGGACCGACCGCGCTGGACGCCTGACCGCAGGCGGACCCCACGGCGCCGCTGAACAGGACCAGTGTCGGCCGGGGATAACTGGCGCCGGAGCGTTGGAACAGGTCGGTCCAGACTTCCTCGGTATCGGCCAGGACGACGGCGACGAACTCCTCCGTCTCATCATCTATCCGATTGGGACCGGACGGCGCGCTGGTCTGTTGGACCGGTCCCCCGTCCAGAAGGCCGCTGTTGAGAATGAAGGACGGATCGAACCCGAACACCAGCCCGGCCAGAACCACGACAACCGCCCCGATACCACCGCCAGCGACGACGGTGCGGCCCGCACCCCTGCCGCCCGAGCGGCGCCGATCCGAAATATTCCTGCTCGCACGGCGACCACGCCACTTCATATTCAACCTCCACCGCTGGTTAGAGACAGGAAACTATAGCGAAGCGTGTCAAAGGCCACGGTCACGCCATGATTCCCCTCCTATTAGGCTATGAATGGTGTCCATCATTTGCGATAACGAATTCAAACCGAAGACTGTCCGGGAGCGACGACCAATGACCAAACAACTAATGATCTACGAGCGCGCAGTACCTGTTTCGTCGGAAGCGCATCGAGACTGGTCCGTTCTGGCGGGCCGCGATTTCTCCTTTGCCGGCGAAATCAACTCCGTGCCATTGCTGGCAGCCGAATTCGCGGCCGCGGCGGGCGAGCATACCATCGTCTTCGCGGGTGAGGGCGACGCGATCTTCCCCTCGGTCATTCTGGGCCAGCGCGACGGTGAGAACGCGCATATCGGCGAAAACGGAAAATGGTTGAGCGGATATATCCCCGCCTTCCTGCGCCGCTATCCCTTTGTCTTCGCCGCGACGGAGGACAATTCCTCCTTCACGCTGTGCATTGATGAGGAGTTCGAGGGCTTCAACAAGGACGGCAAGGGCGAGCGCCTGTTCGACAGCCAGGGCGAGCGGACCGAATATCTGGAGCGGATGCTGAAGTTCACGTCCGACTATCAGGCGCAGTTCAACCGCACACAGATGTTCGCGAAACGTCTGGCGCAGCTGGACCTGCTGGAGCCCGCACAGGCGCAGTTCCGCGATGCGGAGGGCAAGCAATCCAACCTGACCGGGTTCAAGACCATCAAGCGCGACGCCCTGCGTCAGGTCCCGGCCGAAACGTTGGCCGAGATGGCCAAGACGGATGAGTTGGAGCTGTGCTACCTGCATCTGCACTCGCTCAACAATCTGCCGACAATGAATCAGCGCCTCGCCGCCAAGGCTGCCTGACCCAAGACCTTGCGGGGCCCGCGCATCAGGCGCGGACCTCGCCTCCACTGGCTCGCTTGGACGGTGAGACGCCCCGCTGCGGTCATCGCCTCCGCAGCAACACACATCGACACAATCTGTTACGCGCCTGTGACGGCGGCCCGCTTGGCCGGGCATTCATTCCGAACCTAGCACGATACAGGCGGGTCACGCTGCCGCATCTGTGCCGCATCGCGACTGGAAGCGTGACCCTGCGATTTCAGTGCCCGACAGGCGCGCCCGGCGGGTTGTCGCGATCCACGAACAGTTCGTATTTCGGATCGTGCTCCTCATCGCGCACCACCAGCCGCGTATAATCGCCCAGACGCTTGGCGCAGTCGGGGCTGAGGCCGTGGAACTCCAGCGTCTTGCCCTCACGGATATACCGCTCTGCCAGTGATTTCAGCGCATCGACGCCGGACATGTCCCAGACGCGGCTGTCGGTGAAATCGGCGATCACGCGGGCGGGATCGGTCTTGGGCGTGAACAACTCGCGAAACTTGTCGGTGGAGGCGAACATCACTGGACCGTTTAGATGATAGGTCTTCACCCGTTCATCATCGGAGCGCCACGTGCGCGCGCTGACCAGGCGGCTGACCCGCCAGGAATGCACCAAAGAGGCCAGAATAATGCCCACGACCACCGCGACGGCCAGATCCTCGACCACCGTCACACCGGTCACCACCACGATCAGCAGCGCATCCGACAGCGGCACCTTGCGCATGACCTGGAACGTCCGCCAGGCGAAGGTTCCGATCACCACCATGAACATCACGCCGGTCAGCGCGGCCAGCGGGATCTGCTCGATCAATGCCGATCCGAACAGGATGAAGCTCAGCAGCGCCAGCGCCGCCACCACGCCCGACAGCCGGTGCCGCGCCCCGGACGAGATGTTGATCATGCTCTGCCCGATCATCGCGCAGCCGCCCATGCCGCCAAAGAAACCGGTAACGATGTTCGCCGCGCCCTGCGCCACGCACTCGACGGAGTTGCGGCCCCGCGTCTCGGTGATTTCGTCGATCAGGTTGAGGGTCAGCAGACTTTCGATCAGGCCGATCCCGGCGAGGATCAGCGCGTAGGGAAGGATGATCCCCAGCGTTTCCATGTTGAACGGCACCATCGGGATGGCAAAGGCAGGCAATCCACCCTCGATGCTGGCCAGATCGCCCACGTTGCGCGTGTCGAGACCCAGCAGTTCCACCACGGCCCACACACCGATGATCGCGACCAGCGGGGCCGGAACCGTGCGGGTGATGCGCGGCAACAGCCAGATGATCGCCATGGCCAGCCCGACCAGCGCCAGCATCAGCGCCAGATCGGCCCCTTGCAGCCAGGTGTGTCCGCCACCGGGGGTCGCGATCTGAAACTGCTCCAACTGGGCCAGAAAGATCACGATCGCCAGACCGTTGACGAAGCCCATCATGACGGGCTGCGGCACCAGCCGGATGAACTTGCCCCATCGCAGCGCGCCGAAGATCACCTGAATGATCCCCATCAGCACCACAGTCGCGAACAGATACTGCACGCCATGCTCCGCCACCAGTGCCACCATCACGACGGCCAACGCCCCCGTCGCGCCGGAGATCATGCCCGGTCGCCCCCCGAACAGCGAGGTGATCAACCCGACCATGAATGCGGCGTACAATCCGACCAGCGGCTCCACCCCGGCGACGAAGGCAAAGGCCACCGCCTCGGGCACCAGGGCCAGCGCCACGGTGATGCCTGACAGCACCTCGGTGCGGACCTGCGGTCCATCCATGCGGAACCAATTGTTGAAGTGACGTTGAAGGTAAGGGGCCAGAAGCATGGAAATCCTTTCAGGAGGAATCTGTGCGCCGTGGCACAGCCGTTCGATCCGCGCTCATAGCATTGCGGAAGTGTAAAGGGAAACCCGGCTGTTATCGGCGAAACCGATCGGCCAGACGCTCCAGCGCGCTGCGCTCGTCAGTGGGGGATTCGGGGGGGGATTCGGGTGCGGAGCCGGCCTTCGGCACCGGATCCGAGGCCGTCTGCCCGGGTTTGGATTTCGACGACCGGGGCGGGGCGACGCGCAGGGCGACCGCGTTCAGGAACCGGCCGCTATCGCCCTTAGCCAGCTCCGCCGCGCCATCACTGACGCCACGCAACACGTCGTCCAGCCAGCCTTCCTCAGCCTTGGCGAAATCGGACAGGACATAGCCGGAGACGCGATCCTTGTGACCCGGATGGCCGATGCCCAACCGCACCCGCTGATAATCCGGCCCGACATGCGCGTGGATCGAACGCAGGCCGTTATGCCCCGCATGACCGCCCCCCTGCTTGACCCGCACCTTGCCCGGTGCCAGATCCAGCTCGTCGTGAAACACGGTCAGGTCCGGCAGATCGATCTTCCAGAAGCGCATCGCCTCCCCCACCGACTGACCGGAATTGTTCATGAAGGTCGCGGGCTTGAGCAGCCAGACCTTTTCCGTGCCCAATCGCCCCTCGGCCACATCGCCCTGAAACTTCGTGCGCCACGGCCCGAACCCATGATCCGAGGCCAGACGGTCCAACGCCATGAAGCCGATATTGTGCCGATTGCGCGCGTATTTCGCGCCCGGATTGCCCAGTCCAACGAACAGTTTCATGGCGATATCCCCTTCACAAACGAAAACGCGCACCGCTTGGAATAAGCGGTGCGCGTCCTCAGGTCCACAGATGGGACCGGATCAGTCGTTCATGACCGTATCATCGGTCTGCTCGATGACCTCGGTCTCGCCGTCCTCGTCCTCATCCTCGGTGGAGAGGCCGCCCGGCGCCTGGATGTTCGCGATCACGAAATCGCGGCCGGTAATCATCGGGCGCGTGCCCTCGGGCAGGACAATGTCGGAGATGGTGATGGTGTCGCCGATCTCGAACTCGGCCAAATCCACGACCAGCTGGTCGGGAATGTTGTTCGCGGTCACCTTCAGCTCGACTTCCGAACGGACGACGATCAGCGTGCCGCCCTTCTTGATGCCGGGACAGGTTTCCTCGTTCTCAAACACCACGGGGATGTAGAGGTTGATGCGGCTACGATCGGACAGGCGCAGGAAATCGACATGCGTCGGCAGATCCTTGACGATGTCGCGCTGAACGGCGCGGCAGATGACCTTGTTATCCTTGCCGTCGACCTTGACGTTCATCAGCGTGGACAGGAACTTGCCCGCCTTGAGCAGCTTGAGCAGCTCATTGAACTTGACGCTGATCGACTGCGGCTCCGCGTTGCCACCGTAGATCACACCGGGGACCAGCCCCTCACGACGCGCAGCCCGAGCAGCCCCTTTGCCCGATGCATCACGCGCCACTGCTTCGAGAATCGTGTTCTCAGCCATTGGCTTTCTCCTAAAATCCGTTTCATGGCGGCGATCCTCCAGGGGTGTAAGCGCCGCGCGAAACTGTCCCTTAGTCGATAAACCGGTGGAGATAAAGAGGCGCGTGCACGATCCGTGAAATACTTGCGCGGCCCGTGCAGCGCGGATGTCCGAAGGGGATATTTGGGGACAGAAGAGTCAGCGCGGCGGTAGATCGGCGCGGACAGCCTTCGTCAGACCGGCGCGTACCGTGTCGTAGGACGTGTCGATCCGGACCAGCAGATCGTCCAGCGCCGTATCGTTCAGATCGAAGGACACCCACCCGCCGCGCGGCAGGTATTTCGCCCGCTCTGCGGCCCCGATCTCGATCAGGAAATCGGCGGTGTCCGTGTCCTGACACTTGACCGTCACGCGGTTCACCTGAAGCCCCAGGATTGCGAAGACCTTCGCCTTTTCCGGGGGGCCGACCTTGTAGACATGGGCGTCGCCCCATTGCACCACCATGAACGCGCCGGGCAGGCTGGCCGCGTGATCATTCAGCGCGGACCTCATGCGCCCAGCACGAAGATATGCAGCGCGATCGGGCCATGGGCGCCCAGTTGCAGGACCTGCCCGATATCGGCGGATCGCGACGGGCCCGTCACCATGTTCACCGTGCGCGGGCTGGATCCTGCCGCGCGCAGGTCGGCGAAGACCCCCTCGAACCCCGCTTCGATCCTGTCGGCCTCCACGACCACGAAATGCGTCTCGCCCAGAAAGGTCAGTGTCACAGGATTGTCGGGGCCGGAGGTCAGGACCAGTGTTCCGGTTTCCGCCATGGCGCAGCGGGCCTTGGACAGGGTGGCGGGCTCATCAATTCGGCCCATGCCCTGCGATGCCTCGACCCCGCCCCAGTCCAGCGCGGCGAAGTCCGGCTCCGCCCCGTGCCGGATCGCGGCGGGCAGGTTGCGGTTGCGCAATTCCTCGGCCAGCGCGGCAGGCAGGTCCGCCAATCCATCGAGACGGGTGACCGTGGCATCGGCGGCGGTGGCCTGCGCGATGAAACGCTCCACCCGGTCCGCGCCGCTGGTCCGCGCGATTGCGGGCGTCGCCCCGCCGCCCTGCCAGACAATGTCGTCGCCTGTGGCCACGCGCCGGATGCGCCCGAGAATACGATCACGCGCGCTCATCGCTTCGCCCTCCACTGTGCCATGAAGGTATCACCCTGCGGCGCGGGCATGTCGCGTGCGTCGGTCCAGCCGCCGGCCAGCGGCACCTTGCCCAGGCGGCCACGCCCCCGCCCGAGCAGCCGCAACCCGGCCATGCCGCCGCGCGTCGCCAGCCGGTAGAGCGCCGGGCGTTTCGCGAACCAGCCCCAGATGCCCAGACCCCAGCGGGTGGCGGCGGGGGTCAGGTTCCTTTCGAACTCCCGCTCACGCCAGTGACGCATCATCTTGGGCAACGGGATCCGCATCGGGCAGACATCCTCGCACCGTCCGCAAAAGGTCGAGGCGTTGGGGAGGTGGCCGCCTTCCTCCACCCCGATCAGGCTGGGCGTCAGAACCGCGCCCATCGGGCCGGGATAGACCCAGCCATAGGCGTGACCGCCGACCGTCTGATAGACTGGGCAGTGGTTCATGCAGGCCCCGCAGCGGATGCAGCGCAGCATGTCCTGAAACTCCGTGCCCAGCATGTTTGACCGGCCATTGTCGAGCAGGACGACGTGGTATTCCTCGGGGCCATCGGGATCGCCCGCGCGGCGCGGCCCCTGACTGAAGGTGGTGTAGACGCTCATGTCCTGCCCCGTGGCGGAGCGGGCGAGGATGCGCAGCACCGTGGCCGCATCCTCCAGCGTCGGCACGATCTTCTCGATCGAGGCCATGACGATGTGCACCTTGGGAAGGCTCTGGCTCAGATCGCCATTGCCCTCGTTCGTGACGATGACGCTCTGCCCGGTTTCCGCGATCAGCATGTTCGCGCCGGTGATGCCGACCTGCGCCTCGAAATACTTCGCGCGCAGGACCGCGCGGGCCTCCTTGAGCAGAGTGTCGAGGCCGGACAGATCGCGGTCCGGGTCCAGATGGGTGTGCGCCTTCAGGAACTCCTCACGCACTTGCGGGACGGTGACGTGCACCGCCGGGGCGATGATGTGACTGGGCGTCTCATCACGCAACTGGATGATGTATTCGCCCAGATCGGTTTCGACCGGCGTGATCCCGTTGGCGGAAAGGTGGTCGTTGATCCCGCATTCCTCCGAGATCATGGTCTTGCCCTTGTTGACCGTCTTGGCCCCTGCCTTGCGGCAGATGTCGAGCACGATGGCCTGCGCATCCTCGGCCGTTTCGGCCCAGTGCACATGCCCGCCCGAGGCTATGACCTCACGCTCATACGCCTCCAGATAATCGCCCAGATTGGCCAGAACGTGATTCTTCAAATCGCGGCCCCGGTTGCGCAGGGCATCGAATTCATCCTCCCCCATCTTTGCGCGAGCGATGGCGCGCTTGCCGACAAAACCGTTGCGGGCGGAGCGCAGGGCGCTTTGCAGGTTTTCATCCGCCAGCGCGTCGCGTGAATTCTGCTTGAACTGCGGAGTGGTGGACGTGTGCAGGCTCATTTCGGCTCTCCGATCGCGGGGGTGTCGGTCATTCCGGCCAGAACCTCGACCACGTGCCGCACCTCGATGCCGCGCCCCTCACGACTGGCCTTGCCGGCCATGTTCATCAGACACCCCAGATCGCCGGCCAGCAACAGCTCCGCCCCCGTATCGGTGGCGTGGCCCACCTTGTCCGCGACCATGCTGGCCGAGATGTCGGGATATTTCACGCAGAAGGTGCCGCCAAAGCCGCAGCAGACCTCCGCCTCATCCATCTCGCGCACGGTGACCCCGGTCGATGCGAGCAGCTTGCGCGGCTGGTCCCGCACGCCAAGGGTGCGCAGGCCGGAACAACTGTCATGATAGGTCGTCAGACGCGGTATGTCGGCGGTCACGCTTTCCACGCCCAGCACGTCCACGAGGAAGGATGTGATCTCATGCGTTTTCGCCGCCAGCGCCTGCGCGCGCGGCACCCATGCCCCCTGCACCAGATCGGGATAATCCTTGACGATTGTGCCCGCGCACGAGCCCGACGGTGCGACGACGTAATCATAGCTCTCGAACGCCACGATCACCTGCTGCGCGATCTGTGCCGCCGTCGCCCGGTCGCCGGAATTGTAGGCAGGCTGTCCGCAACAGGTCTGCGTCTCAGGCACCTCGACCGTGCAACCGGCATCCTCCAGCAACTTGACGGTGGCGAACCCGACCGAAGGCCGGAACATATCGACGAGGCAGGTGACGAACAGGGCGACGCGGGGCATGAAACTCTCCGAATTGATCAGACTCTGGTAGCACGGGCTAACGGCAAAACGTAGCGCCGCCATATTCGTCGGTGACATCCAGATGCAGGTGATCGCGATGCGCCGCGTTGTAATTGGGGCCCAGTACGGTGTCGAACGGCCCGCAGGCGTGCCCCGCGGCCTCTTGCAAGATGGTGGTATCGGTCCAATCGTGCAGAACGCTCAAACGACTGCCATCGGTGAAGCCCACCGCAGACACGTCCACCGCGCGGCCCAGCGCATGGTTGCTGATCCGCCCGCCTACCCGCCCGTAGCGGTTGCGGCAGGCATAGCTGGCCACCGTGTCAACACGCGAAACCTTACGCCCGCCCTTGCGGGCAGCACGCGACAGCCCGCCCGCCGTCCAGTCGGCAAAGGCCAGGGCCGTCCGACAGTCCATCACCGGAGCGCCCCCGATGGCGACGGAGCCTATGGCCGACACCCGGACAGGGTTCGTGATCGCACAAGCCCCGCCGTCAATCATCGGAGGCAGCGCTTCGCCCTGCAACCGCGGATCGCCGCACAGCGCGCCATCCACCGCGCCAGCGCGGCGCGTGTCGCCACTGCCACACGCGGTCAGGGCCAGCATCACGACACAGATGAGGCGCCTCAACTGACCAGCATCCGCAATCCGCCGGTCACATCGGCGCGGATCGCCAACCGCAGGCCCGGTTCGTCGCCCGCCTTCAACGCCGCGATGATCTTCATGTGATGATCCACGGCGCGGGTTTGTTGTTGGCGCGCATACATCGCGCGCAGGGTGGGGCCAGACTGCAGCCAGATCGTCTCCGTCAAGGCCAGCATCGCGGGGGCCTGCGCACGCAAATACAGCGTGCGGTGAAACTCCATGTTCGCGCGCACATAGCCATTGCGCGCACCCTCGCTGACCAGACGCTGAATCTCACCGTTGATGGACTGCAACCGGTCGATCAGCGCCATATGCGCGCGGGGCAAGGACCGCGCCGCCAGTTCCGGCTCCAACAAGGCGCGGATGGCGGCCAACTCCTCGATCCGCTCGTTCGTCAGGGCGGGGGTGGAGATTCGGCCCGATTTCGACAGCGTCACCGCCCCCTCTGCCGCCAAACGGCGCAGGGCCTCACGCACAGGGGTGATGCTGACATCCATCTCCTCCGCCATACCGCGCAGGGTCAGGCTTTGCCCCGGCTCGATCTCACCGTGCAGGATACGGTTTCGCAACCGTCGATAGACCCGCTCATGCGCGGGACCGGGGCCGTCGATGCTTTGCGTGATGCTCATGCCGGAATGATCCGCCCACCGCGCCGGGGCGTCAAGTTGCTGCCTTTCACTTTCCCCAAATATCCGCGCCGCAGGCCCGCTGACGGCTGGATGCCTCCGGCGGGGATATTTTCAGAAAGTGAAAGCACGTCTGGACAGCATATGCGGTGCAGGTGCAACTGTGCACGCAAACCTCACCGGGAGAGATTTCATGGACCACCGCAAGGACTACGCCTTTACCGCCACCGATCTGAAGGCGGAAACCCATGACGAGATGTTCTTTTCCGGGGCCACCAGCTTTTGCCGACGCAAATATGTACGCGAGCTGACCGGGGTGGATGTCGCGGTGGTCGGGGTGCCCTTCGACACATCGGTCACGAACCGGCCCGGCAGCCGCTTCGGCCCGCGCGCGGTGCGCACCGCCTCTACGAACCTGGCATGGGCGCGGGCGTGGCCGTCCAGCTTCGACCCGTTCCAGCGCCTGGCGGTCGGTGACTGGGGCGACATTCACATCGAGCATGGCCACCCCGAACAGACGCCCGCCATGATCGAGGCGGCGATTGCGCATATCCACGCACAGGGCGCGAAAACCCTGCTGATCGGCGGCGATCACTTCACCACCTATCCGTCGCTGAAGGCGCATGTCGCGAAGCACGGGCCGCTGGCTCTGATCCAGTTCGACGCGCATACTGACACTTGGAAGGACGACGGCACCCGCATTGATCACGGCACCATGTTCTATCACGCAGTGGAACAGGGGCTGATCGACCCCGCGAAATCCATTCAGGTCGGCATCCGCACCACCAATGACGACCCGATGGGGATCGAGGTGCGCGACGCCATCACCGTCAACGACACCCCGACGGCCGAGACCATCGCTGCAATCCGGGCGCGTGTGGGCGATGCGCCCTGCTATGTCACCTTCGATATTGACGCGCTGGACCCGTCCTGCGCGCCGGGCACCGGCACACCGGTCATTGGTGGGCTGTCCACGCACAAGGCGATGAGCATCCTGCGCGGTCTGCACGGTTTGAACATGGTCGGCTGCGACGTGGTCGAAGTTTCCCCCGCCTATGATGTGGGGGAGATCACCGCCCTGGCTGGGGCGACCATCGCGCTGGAGATGCTGTGCCTTTATGCCAGCAACGCCTGATCGCCTGACACGTCTCTCACGCGGTTTGGCTTCATGCGCTTGGCGCGTCGCTCCCGATATCTGCGGAGCGTCGCGATAAAGGGTAAGGTGAAGGCGGCCTTCGCCAGTTGTTCGGACCGTCTGTTATATCCGGTGAACATATCCACTGGCATGGCAGACCCTGGCGTCGGCACCGCCCTTCACAAATGAAAGGGGGCGGCGCCATCCGGCACTGCCCCCCTCTATTCCGCTCGTCCGGCTTGGGATCAGCCCAGCGCCGCGTCCAGCTTGGCCGAAAGATCCGAATAGCTCATGTTCGAGTTCAGTTCCCCGTCGATGACGAAGGACGGCGTGCCGGTGATCGGATATTCCTCGGTATGCTCCTGATATTTCGCGACCAGCGCCTCGGCCAGCGCGGAATCCTGCAGGCATTCGTCCATCTGCGCGTCGGTCAGACCCGCCTCCAGCCCGATGCGCCGCATCGCCGCGATCGCTTCCTCGCCCGAGGAAACGCGGGTCCAGTCCGCCTGCCGCTCCAGCAGCAATCCGACGATGCCGAAATAGCGCATTCCGCCGCCGCATCGCGCCAGCATACCGCCCCACAGGCCCAGACGATCGAAATAGACTTCGCGGAACTCCAACTTGACCTTGCCGGTCTCAATGTAATCCTCCCGCAGTTGCGGCAGCACGTCGGTATGGAACCGGGCACAGTGCGAGCAGGTCAGCGAAGCGTATTCGATCACGTGCACCGGCGCGTCGGCGTCGCCCATGACATAGGCGCGGGTATCCGGGCCGGTCGCCTCGGCCTCACCCGTGGTGGCGTCCTGCGCCCAGAGGGGCAGTCCGCTCAGCATCAGCCCGGAGGCCGCCCCGGTCGCGATCGCCGCGCGGCGTGTGAAGATCGTCGTCATGTCGGGTATTCCCCCCATTATACGTTCGCGTTAGAGCGACTTGCTCTCGATGTTTTTACCTAAGGACATCAGCGCCTCACGCAAGCTGTCATCGCCAACCTCACGAAGGTCTGATCGCAGGGCCTCGATCCGATCCACCGGCAGGCGGGGCGCAGCCGGATTGTAGCCAGCCTGCCCCTCCGCGAAGCCCTGCGCCATGTTTGGAATCTGGGCACCGGGTGCCGATTGCGTCAGGCTGATCCGGCTGATCGCCGCGTAGCCATAGCAGGCGTTGACCCGTTCCAGGATCTGAGGTGCCATCATCTGCACCTGCGGGGCGGCGGCGCCACTGACCAGAACCGTCAGCGTCGCACCGAATCCCTGACGCGCGTAGCCGACCTTGACCGGTCGGGCCAGCGCCGCGATCTGCGGGCCGACGATCTCATCCCAATCGGTCAACAGCCGCGTATGCGCGAAACCCCGCTTTTCCGAGGCCTTGCGCAATTGCGGCGCGATCAGGCTGCCCGCCTGCGTGAATTTCCAGCTGCGTCGCGGCTGCGACGGCTTGCCCGGTTTGCGCACGTTCCTGTCCCCCGTTACGACGGGCACGATAACATCACCCGTGGTCGAGGAAAACATGGACGCGCAGACTCTGCTTGACTGGTACGACGCCAATGCCCGCGCGATGCCGTGGCGCGTGCCTCCGGTGACTGATCCCATGGCCAGCAGCAGCACGAACCGCCGGGCCGATCCTTATTCCGTCTGGCTGTCCGAGGTGATGCTGCAACAAACCACGGTTGCCGCCGTGCGCGATTATTTCATCAAGTTCACCACCCGCTGGCCCACCGTCACCGATCTGGCCGCCGCCCCGGATGAGGACGTGATGGCCGCGTGGGCGGGTCTTGGGTACTACGCGCGGGCACGCAACCTGCTCAAATGCGCCCGAGAAGTCACGGCGCGCGGCGGTCGTTTCCCCGATACGGAGGCGGAATTGCTGACCCTTCCCGGTATCGGCCCCTACACCGCCGCCGCCATCGCGGCCATTGCCTTCGACCTCCCGGCGGTGGTGCTGGACGGAAATGTGGAGCGTGTGATGGCCCGGCGCCACGCCGTGGTGGAGCCCTTGCCCGACAGCAAGCAGACCCTGCGCGCGCTGGCGGCGTCCCATACGCCGCAAGTCCGCCCCGGCGATTACGCGCAGGCGGTGATGGATCTGGGCGCGACCATCTGCACCCCGCGCAACCCGGCCTGCGGCATCTGCCCATGGATGTCCGAATGCGAGGGGCGTCTGGCCGGCATCGCCACCGAATTGCCACGCAAGCGACCGAAAAAGGCCAAGCCCGTCCGCCACGGCACCGCCTATTTCGCCCGCCGCCCCGACGGCGCGGAGTTGTTGGAGACGCGCCCGCCCAAGGGTCTGCTGGGCGGAATGCTTGCGCTGCCCTCCACCGATTTCTCCGACGATCCGCAACCTGCGCCGCCGCTCGAAGCGAACTGGCAGATCGCGGGCGAGGTGCGCCACACCTTCACCCATTTTCACCTGATCCTGACCGTCGCGGTCGCCACCTCCGCCGCCACGCCCGAGCGCGGACTGTGGGTCGAAGCTGCAAACCCCGACGATCTGCCGACTGTATTTGCCAAGGCGCTGCGGCTGGCGCGGAGCCACCGGTGAACCGCACCTTCGCGACCCGCGCTGCCCCCCACGATAATCGTCGCCTGCCCGGCATTCTGCCCCTAGGCTGACCGGCAGGAGGATTCCCATGTCCGTCGCGCGCAACATCACCCTCTACCCATGGATCAAGTTCTGTCAGAACCTGATCTTCTGGCAGGCGGTCTGGTTCCTGTTTTTCCAGACGGAGCTGTCGGCAGCCGATGCCATCGTCCTCTATGCGATCTACGACATCGGAACCACGGTGCTGGAGGTGCCGTCAGGCTATCTGTCCGACCGGCTGGGGCGGCGGATCACGCTGCTCGTCTCAGCCCTTTCAGGACTGATCGCCTGCCTGCTGCTGGTAACGGGCGACAGCTTTGCCGCCTTCGCGGTGGCGCAACTGTTCTTCGGCGCGTCGGCGGCATTTGCATCGGGCACCGATACAGCACTGCTTTACGAAAGCCTCGTCGCGCAGGGGCGCGCGGCGGAGGTCGAGGCGCAGGAGCTTCGCGCATGGCGCTTCACCTTCACCGCGCTCGCCCTGTCCGCCGTGACCGGCGGCGTGATGAGCCTTTGGTGGCCCGCCCTTCCATTTCTGGCAGCGGGTCTGGCCTTTCTGGCGATGTTTGCGCTCTGCCTGCGATTGGTGGAGCCGTCGCGCAGGCTCTCCTCCGGGCCGGAGGTTCTGCGCAGTGCCTCGTTGCGCGCCGCGCTGGTGCATCCGGTCCTGATCTGGCTGTTCGTGCTGAGCGTGCTGATGTACGGCTACAGCCACCTGCCCTTCGTTTTCGGCCAGCCGTTCATATTGGAGGCTTTGGACAGCGCCGGCCTTGCAGCCCAGGCGCCGGTGGTCAGCGGCGCGGTGTCTTCCGTCATGATGCTGGTCTCCGTCGCGGCCTCGCTGATCGCGCTGCGCCTGCGCCGCCGCATCGGGCTGGCGGCGATCCTGCTACTGGCCTTCGCGATGCAGATCGGGCTGGCGGCGGTGCTGGCGGCGACCGGTTCGGCCATCGCGATCGCGTTCCTGCTGCTGCGTATGGTGCCTGACAGCCTGTCGCGGCCGTTCATTCTGGCCCGCATCCAACCGCTGCTTGGCGATGCGACCCGGGCGACCTATCTGTCATTGCAAAGCCTGGTCGGGCGGTTGCTGTTCGCCGGCTCACTGTTTCTGGCATCCGGCCTGGCCGACGATGCCGACACGATGAGCCATACGGATATCCGGCAAATTCTGGTGGCCTATGTGGCGGTCGGACTCGTCGCTCTGCTGGTGCTGGGCATCGCGGCACGGCGTTTGCCACTGGAAGTGCGGTGAAATTCCCCGCGTCATTTCGCCCCGTCCGGCAGCGTCGCGACTTGCCGGACCTGGCCATGCACCGCACACTCGACCAAAGATTGGAGAACCCCATGATGCCCGCGCCCGCATTGCAATTCTGGCTGTCGCTATCGCTCTTCCCGCTGATCGCGCTGGCTGGGTGGCTGGGCGGCTGGTGGCTGGCGGCTGTCACTCTCTACACTTTGGGGCTGATCACCGTTCTGGACAGCGTGCTGGAGATGGACACCACGAATGCCGACCCGACGGTGCATGAGCAACACCTGTTCTGGCACAAGATGGTCACGTGGGTCTGGCCGCCGATGCAATTCGTCCTGGTCTTCGGTGCGCTGTGGTGGGGGGTGCACGGCACGCTGTCCAGCGCCGAATCCATCGGCCTGATGGTCGTGACCGGCATTGCGACCGGTGCGATCGGCATCAATTTCGCGCATGAACTGATCCACCAGCGCACCCGCTGGGAACCGCGCATGGGTGAGTTTCTGCTGACCATGGTGCTCTACGGTCATTTCAGATCCGAGCACATTCTGATCCACCACCGCTACGTCGCCACGCCGCGCGATCCGGTGACGGCTCGCTATAACGAAGGGTTCCACCGCTTTTTCCCCCGCGTATTGTATCAGCAGGTCATCAGCGCCTGGCGGGCGGAAGGGGCAATGTTGGCGCGCAGGGGCCTGCCCGCGCATCACTTCCGCAACCCAATGTATCGCTACGCAGCCGCCAGTCTGGCATTTCTGCTGCTGGCGTTCGTGGTCGGGAGCTGGGTCGGCATCGGGCTGTTCTGCGTACAGGCCATCGTCGCGATCGTGCATCTGGAGGCGACGAACTATATCGAACATTATGGCCTGACCCGTCGCCATCTGGGGCAGGGAAAATACGAGCATGTCAAACCGCATCATTCGTGGAACTCCAACCACCGTGTGTCGAACTGGTTCCTGATCAACCTGCAGCGCCATTCCGATCATCACTACAAACCCAACCGCCGCTTCCCCCTCCTACAAGCGCGAGATGAGAGTGAAGCCCCGCAACTGCCCTTCGGCTATCCGGTGATGACAGTGCTGGCCACCTGCCCACCGCTGTTTCGCAGGGTGATGAACCCGCGTGTGCGCGCATGGCGGCGTCAGTTCTATCCCGACATTCAGGATTGGAGCGCCTACAAGGCTGCCTCCAACCCGGTGGCAACATGATGGGCGCGAAGCCGCTATGCGTCGGCCATGCGCTTGTGGAAAGACCTGAAGCCCCCGCCATCTGAGGCCACATTTTACGTCCGAGCACAGCTGCTGCCCCTTCCCGAATCAGATGTTTGTTCTTACTTTGTTCCAAAGTGGGGGCGAAGTATGAACGATCTCTTTACGGACGATATCGAAGAGCAGGCCCGCCGTGGGCGCGGCGCCCTGCGCAACCTGACCGGCCGGTTCGAGGCGTTGAGCCATCACCGCGCCGATGATGGGTGGGAGCCGCAAGAGCAAACCGTTGTAAAAACGCAGGTTTTCGACGATCATCCCCGCAGGATCCTGACCCGGAACCAGTCCCCCGACGTACCGTTCGACCGCTCGATCAACCCTTACAAGGGGTGCGAACACGGTTGCATCTACTGCTTTGCCCGACCGACACACACCTATCTGGGCCTCAGCGCGGGGCTGGATTTCGAGAGCCGTATTTTCGCCAAGCCGGATGCTGCGCAACTTCTTGAAAAAGAACTTAGAAAACAGGGCTATATCCCCGCGACCATTGCCATCGGCACCAATACGGACCCCTATCAACCGATCGAGAAGGACCGCCAGATCATGCGGCGGATCCTCGAGGTTCTGGATGCCTACAACCATCCGGTCGCCATCGTGACAAAGGGCGCTCTGGTCACGCGGGACACGGACATTCTGGGGCGCATGGCCCGGCGCGGATTGGCCAAGGTCGCGCTGTCGCTGACAACGCTGGACCCGCATCTGTCCCGCCGGATGGAGCCGCGGGCCAGTGCGCCGCAGGTACGGCTGCGCGCCATCGGCGCATTGGCCCGCGCCGGTGTGCCCACGGGTTTCATGGTGGCGCCGATCATTCCCGCGCTCAACGATCATGAGATCGAGAAGATTATCGAAGCCAGCGCACGGGCCGGCGCGACATGGTGCTCTTACGTGGCGCTGCGGTTGCCGCGTGAGGTCTCGCCCCTGTTTCGGGACTGGCTGGACGAACATTACCCCGCCCGCGCCCATCGCATCATGGCGCAGGTGCGCGAAATGCATGGTGGCAAGGATTACGACAGCAACTGGGGCAAGCGGATGAAGGGTGAGGGCGTCTACGCCAACCTGATCGCCCGGCGGGTTGAGGCCGCGATGAAACGGCATGACCTACGCCGTCGCCTTGCCCCGCTCGACTGTTCGCGGTTCGCACTGCCCGCGCGCAAGGGCGACCAGTTTACACTTTTCTAACGGTTTTCTGCGCTGGATAGCTGCGGTATGTCGGGGCATGACAGTGTTTCCCGATCCTGAATTCGAAGCGCGTTTCGCGCAATTCGGCCCCGTCTGCGGGGTGGATGAGGTTGGTCGCGGCCCATGGGCCGGACCTGTCGTCACCGCCGCAGTGATCCTCGGCCCCGATGCGCCTGAAGGGCTGCGAGATTCAAAAACGCTCAGCTTGCGGCAACGCAACGCACTCTTCGATGCGATCATGTCGTCCTGCCAGGTTGCCATCGGGCGCGCGGACCTGCGTGAAATCGAGGAGCTGAACATCCTTCAGGCCTCGCTTGTGGCCATGTCACGCGCGGTCAGCGCCCTGAAAACCTGCCCCGCTATCGCCCTGATCGACGGTAACAAGCTGCCGCGTGATCTGCCCTGCCGGGGACTGCCTGTGGTGAAGGGTGACGCGCAATCGCGGGCCATCGCGGCTGCGTCCATCGTCGCCAAGGTGACTCGGGACAGGGAGATGGTTGCCCTTGCGCAACAGTTTCCGGGTTACGCTTGGGAAACCAACATGGGCTACGGCACAAAGGCCCACCGAGATGGCCTGTCACGCTATGGCGTAACACCACATCATCGTAGGGGGTTCGCACCCATACACAAGATATTGGTTCAACAAAATTATTCAACACGTTGATTCGATTGAAAATTGACAGCGATTCGCTCACCCGGCATTTTGGAGAAAACAAGATGTAAGGGCAGCAGCACATGGCGATCCGGCAAAAACAGACGAGCGATGAGCTCCCCCTCGACACCATTCTCGCGGGGGATTGTGTTGCACGAATGAACGCTCTGCCTGCGGAATCAGTGGATCTGATATTCGCGGATCCGCCCTACAACCTGCAGCTCAAGGGCGATCTGCACCGGCCCGACAATTCCAAGGTCGATGCGGTGGACGATCACTGGGATCAGTTCAACAGCTTCGCGATCTATGATCGATTCACACGTGAATGGCTGGCGGCGGCGAAACGTATCCTCAAACCGAATGGCGCGATCTGGGTGATCGGATCCTATCACAATATCTTCCGCGTCGGCGCGGCCTTGCAGGATCAGGGCTACTGGATCCTCAACGACGTCGTCTGGCGCAAATCGAACCCGATGCCGAACTTTCGCGGCAAGCGTCTGACAAATGCGCATGAGACGATGATCTGGGCGGCGAAGTCGGATGGTGGCAAATATACCTTCAACTACGAGGCTCTGAAATCGCTCAACGAGGGGGTGCAGATGCGCTCCGACTGGCTGCTGCCGATCTGCAATGGCGGCGAGCGGCTGAAGGACGACAACGGCGACAAGGCACATCCGACGCAAAAGCCGGAAAGCTTGCTGCACCGGGTTCTGATCGCCTCGACCAAGCCGGGGGACGTGGTGCTCGACCCGTTTTTCGGCACTGGAACCACGGGTGCTGTGGCGAAACGTCTGGGCCGCCATTATATCGGCATCGAGCGTGAGGCCGCATATCGCAAGGTCGCGACAAAGCGTCTGGCCGAGATCAAGCGCTATGACCGCGACGCCTTGCAGGTCACGCAGTCGAAACGGGCTGAACCGCGCGTCGCCTTCGGCACGCTGGTGGAGCGTGGATTGTTGAAGGTCGGGGCGGAGCTGCGTTCCCTGAACGGGCGTCACAAGGCGAAGGTGCGGGCCGACGGCACGCTGGTCGCCTTCGACACCAAGGGCTCGATCCATCAGGTCGGCGCGGTTCTGGAGGGCGCACCCTCCTGCAACGGCTGGACCTACTGGACGTATAAGCGGCAGGGCGAGTGGGCCCCCATCGACGTGCTGCGCCAGCAAATCCGGGCGGAAATGGCCCCAGCATAAAAACCCGGCATAAGTCCGGTCTTCCGATCGCGCCCCTGAATCGGCGCGACCGGGTCGCCTATACCTCGTCTTCGTCCCGGTGCATCCATGCCGATGCGGCCAGCCGCCGGGCCAGCGGGGCCACGGTCAGGCCCTGTACGATGATCGAGAAGATCACGACACAATAGGTGGCGCCCAGGATCAGCGGCTTCCACTCCCCATCTGGCAGCGCCAGCGCCAGTGCGATGGAAATGCCGCCCTTCAGCCCGCCCCAGGTCATCACCGGGATCACGTCCCTTTCCTGACGCCGGAATGGCCTGAGCATCAGCACTGGCACCGCGACAGCCGCCAGCCGCGCGACCAGCGCAATCGCGATGGCCGCCGTTCCGGCCAGCAGGATATCGGCGGAGAAGGCGACGGCGAACACCTCCACCCCGATCAGCAGGAACAGGACGGCATTCAAAATTTCGTCCACCAGCTTCCAGAACCCGTCCACATAGCTCCGCGTAACCTTGGACATGCCGTAGCGCGTGCCGACATGGCCGATGAACAATCCCGCCACCACCGCCATGATGGGTGCCGAGACGTGCAGCGCCAGGCTGAGCGAATATCCACCGAAGGCCAGGCCCAGCGTCAGCAGCACCTCCAGCGAGTAATCGTCCACCCGCTTCATCAACTGGAATGTCAGCCACCCCAGAATACCGCCCAGCAGCGCGCCGCCGATCGCCTCCTGCACGAACAGCAGACCGGCGTCGGAAAGCGTCGTGGCATGCCCCCCTGCGACCGGAAATGCCAACGCCACAAGGATCAGGTAGACGACGTAGCCCACCCCGTCATTGAACAGACTTTCGCCCGCGATCTTGGTTTCGAGAGATTCGCGCAGGTTCGCCTGCCGCAGCACGCCGAGCACCGCGACCGGGTCCGTCGGTGAAATCAGCGCCCCGAAGACCAGCGCAATCAGCAGCGGCATTCCGGTCACAAGTGAAAAGGCCGTGCCCGCGATCACCGTCGACAACGCCACGCCAATCGTGGCCATCAGCAGCACCGGCAGGGCCTGCGCCCGCAACTGGTCGAGCGAAACGTGCAGCGCCCCCGCGAACAGCAGCAATCCCAACATGCCCTCGAGCAACGCATCCGAGAAGTGGATATCGGTCACGGTGGTGCGCACGGTCACACCGATCCCCAGATCCGGCAGCATTAGATCGACACCGAGGATCAGAAACGACGCCACCAGCGACACCACGAGGATGCCAATCGCGGCGGGCAATTTGAGGTAGAGGTAATTGAAGGTTCCGAACAGGCCCGCCAGAACGATCAGAATCGATGTGATTTGAATAATGTCCATGCGCCGCTCCATCCGCTGTCGTTGCATTCGGCATAGCGTGCCGGGTGTGCGGCGGTCCAGCGTCCTGTGCGCCATCGCGTCAAGGATGCCTCCGGCGGGGATATTTCGTGAAAGTGAAAGGGATCAGGCCCCGGCGATGACCGGGCCTGCCACCCCTTCCATCGCGCCGGGCACCAGCTCCAGCGCAAGCAGGCGATCGGGGTTCGTGGGCGGCGGATATTCCAGCCCGGTGGCGAGGTCCCGGCGAAACCCGAACCGGGTATAATATGGTGGATCGCCGACCAGGATCACGCGCGTCCAGCCCAGATCCGGCGCGAGCGCCAGCGTGTGGCGCATCAGCAGACCGCCCAGCCCCTCACCCTGCCGGGTCGGGTGCACGGCGATGGGGCCAAGCAGCAGGCACGGGCTATCGCCTGCGCTCACCGGCCAGTACCGGATAGCCGCCGACAAGCTGTCGTAATCGTCGCGAACCATCCAGCTCAACCCCTCGACCGGGGGACCGGCCCGCAGGCGATAGCTGGACAAGGCGGTGCGCCCCGGCGCGAAGGCAAGATCGTAGAGGTATTCCACCTCAGGTGTGTCGTCGGGGCGTTCGGGCAGCAGGCGGGTCATGGGGACTCCGGATCGAGGGTCGCGGTCAGGGTGATGGGGCCTGTCCTCGTCGCATCCTTGGCCTGTGCTCCTTTTCGGTTACATTCCGATGGGCTAGCACGGTGGACGCATACCGCCAAGCCCCTCAAACACCCGGAGAGTTCATGTTCTACCGCCCCGAAGACGGCCACGGCCTGCCCCACAATCCGTATAACGCCATCGTCACACCCCGTCCCATCGGCTGGATTTCCACGCGCGGGGCCGATGGCGGAGAGAATCTGGCACCGTATTCCTTTTTCAACGCCACGGCCTACGTGCCGCCGCAACTGATGTTTTCGTCCACCGGCATCAAACCCGACCGCGATGGCACGAAGGACAGTGTCGCAAATATCCGCGAAACCGGAGTGTTCTGCGTCAATATCGTCAGCTACGCCCTGCGCGATGCGATGAACACCACCTCCGGCGCGTGGGACAAGGACACGGATGAGTTCGATTTGGCCGGGCTGGGCAAATCCCCGTGCGAAACCATCGCCTGTTCGCGGGTGGCCGAGGCACCCGCCTCGCTGGAATGCAAACTGTCACAGATCGTGACGTTGGAGGGGAAGGGCAACCTGATGATCCTGGGTGAGGTGACGGGTATTCATATGCGCGACGATTGCCTGAAGGACGGCATTTTCGATGTCCTGTCCTTCAATCCGCTGGCCCGCATGGGCTATCGCGATTACTCGGTCGTGCGAGAGAAATTCAGCCTGAACCGACCGGAGGAGAAATGAAATGCAGACTGTGATCGGAATCATGGGCGGCTCCGGCCTCTACGAGATTGCGGGCCTCGAAGGGGCCGAATGGGTCAGCGTGGACACGCCGTGGGGCGCGCCGTCGGATCATTTCTTTATCGGAACGCTGAACGGGGTGCGGATGGTGTTTCTGCCGCGGCACGGGCGCGGGCATGTGCACTCGCCTTCCTCCGTGCCCTATCGCGCGAATATCGACGCGATGAAGCGGTTGGGGGTGACCGATCTGTTCAGCCTGTCCGCGACCGGCAGCTTCCGCGAGGAAATGGCACCGGGTGATTTCGTGGTGGTGGATCAATTCATCGACCGGACCTATGCGCGCGAGAAATCGTTTTTCGGCCCCGGTTGCGTTGCCCATGTGTCCGTCGCGCATCCCACCTGCCCACGCCTGTCCGACGCTGCGCAAGCCGCGGCGGAGGCCGAGGGCATTCGCGTGCATCGCGGCGGCACCTATCTGGCGATGGAGGGGCCACAATTCTCGACTCTGGCGGAATCGAAAATGTACCGCGAGATCTGGAATGCGGACGTCATCGGCATGACCAACATGCCGGAGGCCAAGCTCGCCCGTGAGGCGGAGCTTTGCTATGCCTCCATCGCGATGGTTACGGATTACGACAGCTGGCATCCCGATCACGGTGAGGTCGATGTGACCAAAATCATCGCCACGATGACGGGCAACGCGGACAAGGCGCGCGGACTGGTCGCGCGACTGCCCGGTCTGCTGGGAGCCGATCGCGCCGATTGCCCGCATGGCTGTGACAAGGCGCTGGAATTCGCGATCCTGACCCGCGCGGAGCATCGCGACGCAGACCTGGTGGCGAAACTGGATGCCGTGGCCGGCCGGATGCTGTAAACATCCCGGCTGACGCGCGCGACCGCCGCGTCAGCCGTTCTGCTGGACGAATTCGCGCATGAAGCGCCTGATCTCACGCGCGGCGGATGTGTCCAGCTCCTCACACAGTTTCACGAATTGATCCCGATCTTCTTTTTCGACCCGGATAACGAGCTGACTGCTCTTTTTTCCGGACTTTTTGTCGTTTTTCTTGTTCACGAGGCGGTCCCGGCGCTTGAAAGGCTATCGAATGTATATACTTTGTATAGCAGAGAACATCATGCCCCGATTCGGGGTGTCCCACAAAGGATGAGTTATATGAATATTGCAGCAGCACAAGCGATCGTCATGCGCGATCGCAGCGATTGGAACAAACCGCACCTGCCCTGGTTGCCCAGCAGCCTGTACCGGTCGTTTCGTGATCGGTTCCGCTAAGCTCTTGCGTCACATGGGGGGCTGCGCGAAAACGATCTGAACCACAGATCGAAAGCGGCCCCGATGAAATCCATTTCCGACTACATCAGAACGATCCCCGATTTCCCGCACGAGGGGATCATGTTTCGGGACGTGACCACCCTCTTCAACGATGCGCGCGGCTTTCGCATGGCGGTCGATATGTTGCTCCACCCCTTTGCAGGCCGGCCGATTGACCGGGTGGCGGGGCTGGAGGCGCGAGGCTTCATTCTGGGCGGTGCGGTGGCGCACCAGCTGGGCGTCGGGTTCATCCCGGTGCGCAAGGCAGGCAAACTGCCGCATGAGCGGATATCGCAGGACTACACCCTCGAATACGGCACCGCGACGGTGGAAATGCACACGGATTCGTTCCAACCCGGTGAGAGCGTCCTGATCGTCGATGATCTGCTGGCCACCGGCGGCACGGCGGAGGCCGGGATCAAGTTGATCGAACGGATGGGCGGCAAGATCGCGGGATGCGCCTTTGTCGTAGATCTGCCCGATCTGGGTGGCCGCGCCCGGTTGGAGGCGATGGGCGTCGAGGTTCACAGCCTGTGCAGCTATACCGGTGAATAGACGCTGTTAACGATCATTTAACGCCGCATGGCTATGAATTCTGGCATCCGGGATACCGGATTGCTGCTTGCCGGGCCTTGGCCTGTGAGCGGTGTCCTTCTTACCCCAGAGGGGCACCGCTCAAAACCGCACCCGGGTTCAGTATGCCTCTCGGGTCCAGCGCGGCCTTCACGGCGCGTTGCGTGCGCAAACGGCCGGCGTCGGAATATCGCTCCAGATCGCTGACCTTCAGCCTGCCCACACCATGCTCCGCACTGACCGATCCCCCCAGATCATGCGTCACATCATGTACCGCGCGCTGAATATCCTCGGTCTGGGCGGCGTAGTCCTGCCGCGCCCGACCCTGCGCGGGAAAGACGTTGTAATGCAGATTGCCGTCCCCGACATGACCGAAACAGTTGATCCTCACATCCGGGGCGACCGCACGAACGGCCTTGCCGGCCCTTTCAACGAAGGTCGCCAGCCGCGACAGTGGCGCGGAAATATCATGTGACATGATCGACCCGGTCAGGCGGTTCCCCTCGGGTATGGTTTCGCGGATCGCCCACAGCGCGTCGCGCTGCGCGTCGGACTGGGCCAGAACCGCGTCGGAAATCCGCTCCTCCTCAAACGCGCTGCCCAGTGCCTGCTCCAACGCGGCGACCGTTCCGGAGGCGCCGCTCGTCTCCACCAGCACCATCCAGTCGGGACGGGTTTCCAGCGGGTCGGGCATCTGGAAGCCGTGTTCGTCCAGAAAATCCATGCCCTGCCGGTGCATCAGCTCGAACGCCGTGACCACATCGCCCAGCTGCGATTGCAGCGCGTGAAGCAGTGCCAGCGCATCGGCGGGACCCTCGACCGCCAGAAAAGCGGTTGCCCGCTCCGCCGGACGGGGAAACAAACGCAGACTGGCGGCGGTGATGACGCCCAGCGTCCCCTCGGATCCGATCAGCAGGTGCCGCAGATCGTAGCCGGTGTTGTCCTTGCGCAACCGCTTGAGGTCACGGATGATCGTGCCATCGGCCAGAACCGCCTCGACTCCCAGAACCAGATCGCGGGTATTGCCGTAGCGAAGCACGCCCGTGCCCCCTGCATTGGTCGCAAGGACACCCCCGATCCGCGCCGTACCTTCGGAGGCGATGGAAAGCGGGAACAGACGCCCGGCGGCGGCGGCGGCCTCCTGCACGGATTGCAGGGTCACGCCGGCCTCGACCTCGATCATGTTGTCCTCGGGCGCGGTGTCGCGAATCGCATGCATCCGGTCCAGCGACAGCAGCAGGACGCCAGGCGCCTCGATCACCTGCCCGCCTACCAGACCCGTGCCGCCGCCATAGGGGATGATGCCGACGCGCGCCTCGTTGCACAGGCGCAGGATGCTCGCGACCTCCTCAACGCAGGAGGGGCGCAAAACGGCGAGCGCCTGCCCCTGCCATTTTCCGCGCGGCTCCTCCAGCCAGCCCGCGCTGGCGGGATCGCAGCGCAGGGCCGGAATCGCATCCTTCAGATGGTCGAGAAAGGCGGGGGTGGCGGGTGTAAGGTTCATCCGTCAGAGATAGAAACTGCGCGCGCGCCTGTCACCCATTATCGGATTCCGCCCCGCCTGCACGCAGATACCCGGCGAATCCGTGGCGCGAACCTGCACACATGGCATTCAGCGGTGTTTTTGCTGTTTTCCATAGGGGACAGGAACGATAAGCCTGTGGGCAATGTCAGGATGAGGAACGATCCCATGCGCTATATTTCCACACGGGGACAGGCACCGGAGCTGAATTTCGAAGAGGCGATGCTGACCGGACTTGCCCGTGATGGCGGACTGTACGTGCCGGCCGAATGGCCGCAGATGAGCGCGGATGACATCGCCGCGCTGGCCGGATTGCCCTATGAGGAAGTCGCGTTCCGCGTCATGAAACCCTTCGTGGATGAGACGTTCTCCGACGCGGAGTTTCGTGAAATCATCCAGCGCGCCTATGCCGGGTTCGATCACGCCGCCCGCTGCCCCATGGTGCAGACCGGGCCGAACGACTGGTTGCTGGAGCTGCATCACGGCCCAACCCTGGCGTTCAAGGACGTGGCGATGCAGTTGATCGGGCAGATGTTCGAGACGTCGCTGAAACGATCCGGGCAGCGTGTGACCATCGTCGGCGCGACCTCGGGCGATACCGGCTCCGCCGCGATCGAGGCATTTCGCGGGCTGAGTTCTGTGGACGTGTTCATCCTGTATCCGCACGGGCGGGTCAGTGAGGTGCAGCGCCGCCAGATGACCACCCCGGTCGAGGACAACGTGCACGCGTTGGCCGTGGACGGGGATTTCGACACCTGTCAGGCGCTGGTCAAGGACATGTTCAACGATCTGGAATTCCGCGACCGTGTGCGTCTGGCGGGCGTGAACTCGATCAATTGGGCGCGGGTGCTGGCGCAGGCGGTGTACTTCTTCACCGCCGCCGTGTCGCTGGGCGCACCGGCACGCAAGGTCAGCTTTACCGTGCCGACCGGCAATTTCGGAGATATCTTCGCCGGCTACGTCGCCAAGCGGATGGGCCTGCCCATCGACCGGCTGGTGATTGCCACGAACCAGAACGACATCCTGCACCGCACCCTGCAATCGGGCGCGCATGAGAAGGAGGGCGTCGCCCCCTCGATCAGCCCGTCGATGGACATTCAGGTGTCGTCGAATTTCGAACGGCTGCTGTTCGATCTGTATGATCGTGAGGGCAGTGCCATCGCCCAGTTGATGGATGAGTTGAAGGAGAACGGCCAGTTCACGCTGAGCCAGGGCGCGCTGGACCGTCTGCGCGCCGAGTTCGACAGTGGCCGTGCGAGCGAGGAGGAAACCCTCGCAGAAATCCGGCTGATGGCCGAAACCACCGGCCACGTCATCTGTCCCCATTGTGCCGTCGGCACCAAGGTTGCGCGGGAAGCGCACGGGAGCGCCCCCATGGTCACGCTGGCCACCGCCCACGCCGCCAAGTTTCCCGATGCGGTGGAACAGGCCTGCGGCATTCGCCCGGACTTGCCACCCCGGATGGCGGACCTGTATGAACGGCCAGAGCGCCTGACCCGGCTGCCGGGTGAGCTTTCCGCGCTCGAAAAGCATATCGAAGGCACTCTATGACAGTTCAACTGCATCGGCTCCCCAACGGGGTTCGCGTCGTGACGGAACACATGCCAAGCATGAAAAGCGCGACCCTGGGCATCTGGGTCACGGCGGGCGGTCGGCACGAGGCGGCCGATCAGAACGGCATCGCGCATTTTCTGGAACACATGGCGTTCAAGGGCACGGCCAAGCGCAACGCCCTGCAAATCGCCGAGGCGATCGAGGATGTCGGCGGTTACATCAATGCCTATACCAGCCGTGAGATGACCGCCTATTACGCCCGCGTTCTGGCCGAGGATTGCGACCTCGCCTTCGACGTGATCTCGGACATCGTGCTGAACCCTGCCTTCGACGCGCGTGAGATCGAGGTGGAGCGCGGCGTGATCCTGCAGGAGATCGGGCAATCGCACGACACGCCGGATGACGTGATTTTCGACTGGTTGCAGGAAACAGCGTATCCCGAGCAGGCCTTCGGGCGGACCATCCTTGGCCCCAGCGAGCGGGTGAAGGCCTTTGGCCGCGCGGATTTTGAACGGTTCGTGGCACAGCAATACGGGCCGGAAAACCTCATCGTCTCCGCTGCCGGGGGCGTGGATCATGACCGCATCGTGCGCGCCGCAGAGGAAGCATTCGGCCACCTGACCCGCCGCCCGAAACCCGCCGAGGCACCCGCCGCGTTCAAGGGGGGCGAGATGCGCAAGGTCAAGGATCTGGAGCAGGCGCACTTCACCTTCGCGCTGGAAAGCTCCGGCTACCGGGCCGATGATATCTATGACAGCCAAGTCTATGCGATGACGCTGGGCGGCGGCATGTCCTCTCGTCTGTTTCAGGAGGCACGCGAGAAACGCGGCCTGTGCTATTCGATCTTCGCGCAGCCCGGCTCCTATGCCGATACGGGAATGCTGACGATCTATGCCGGCACCAGCAGTCAGGAGATCGAGGGGCTGGCCGAACTGACCATCGACGAATTCCGCCGCAGCACCGAAGACATGAGCGACGTCGAGATCGCCCGTGCCAAGGCGCAGATGAAGGCCGGGCTGTTGATGGGCCTGGAAAGCCCCTCGTCCCGGGCCGAACGCATGGCGCGTATGCTGGCGATCTGGGACCGGGTGCCGTCGCTGGACGAAAGCATCGCTCGGATCGACGCGGTGACGGCGCAAAGCGTGATGGCACATGCTGCGCGTCTGGTCGTGTCGGGCCAGACTGCGATGGCACTGTACGGACCCGTGGACAGGACGCCCGCGCTTGGCGATCTGACGGCACGTCTGGTCGCCTGACACGATGTTCCGGCGTCGCACGGAATTGTTGCTGAAAACCGAGCGTCTGTATCTGCGGCCTCCACGCTTGAGCGATCACATCGACTGGGCAACGTTGCGCCGAGATGGCTACGACTATCTGTATCCGTGGGAGCCGTTGCGCGCCCACGATCACCTCAGCCTGAGCGCGTTCCGAACCCGCACGCACTGGGCCGCCCGGGCGATCAAGGCGGAGCGGGCCGTTCCGCTGTTCGTCTTCCGGGCTGCGGACGGCGTCCTGCTCGGCGCGATCACGCTGGACAATATCCAGCGCGGACCGGCGCAATACGCCACTGTAGGATACTGGATGGGTCAGCAATTCACCGGCCACGGCTATATGTCCGAGGCGCTGCAAGCGGTCGTGGCACATGCCTTCGGCCCGCTGGACCTCAGCCGTGTTCAGGCGGCCACCCTGCCGGAGAACGCGGCCTCGCGCCGGGTTCTGGAAAAGGCGGGTTTTCGGTATGAGGGCGTGGCGCAGAGCTTTCTTCAGATCGCGGGAAAATGGCGCACGCATGTCGTCTACGCCTGCCTGCGACAGGATCGTCGCGGCAGGGGTTAGGGTGCGTCAGGCGCTGCCTGCAACGGAATGCAGCATGGCCGGGTCAATGCCGATGGCGGAAAGGCACTTCTCCCATACATCATCGGGGGCGGTCTCGAACACCAGCTTGGGTGAGGCGTCCACCATCAACCATGAGCTGTCTCGCAGCTCGCTTTCCAACTGTCCGGGACCCCAATTGGAATATCCCAGCGCAAGGACGGCCTGTTCAGGCCCCGCGCCCCCCATCAATTCGCGCAGCACGGCGAAATGACCTGTCATCGAGCACCAGTCGTTCACGTTTAACGTGTTGCAATCCAATGCGTAATCAGGCGAATGCAGCACGAATCCGCGGCTCCGCTCAACCGGGCCGCCGATCATTACCGGAATCTCGGGCACGCTCGGCGCGGGTTCCACATCCATCTGCTCGGCCAGATCCTCGAACGCGACACCCGCGGCGGGCTTGTTGATGACCAGCCCCATCGCGCCGCGATCCGAATGGGTACACAGGAAAATCACTGCGCCCGCGAAACGCGGATCCACCATGCCCGGAGAGGCAACCAGCAGGGTTCCATCGAAAAATGGAGATGCTTTATCTGTGTCATTCATGCCATTCAATCTGTCCCCGGATGGCATAACGTCAAGACAGCCGAGTGCCGCCGATGTGATTTTCCATTCCGTCCCGGATGAGTATTGTTTTTGGACGTACCGCCCTTTGCCTATCGGACCCTATACATGCACAAAGTCGCGATTGCCCTCCTCCTCTCAGCCACGGCCGTGCAGGCGCAGAATGTGAACGCCTATAGCGACGTCACCATTCTGCCGGGCCACATGACGGCGTCGGGGCAGTATCTGGCAGGGGTGCAGATCACCATGGCGCAGGGGTGGAAAACCTATTGGCGTCAACCTGGTGAGGGCGGCCTGCCCCCCGTCTTCGACTGGTCGGGATCCAGCAACGTAACCTCCGCAACAGTTGAATGGCCGGTGCCCGAGGTGTTCGACACTTACGGCCTGCGCTCGCTCGGCTATCACGACAGTGTCGTCTTTCCGATCCTGTTCGACATGTCCGATCCACAGGCCGATGCCCGCTTGCGACTGTCGCTGGACTACGGGCTGTGTTCGGACATCTGCATTCCGGCCCATGCCGAGGCGAGCGCGCTTTTGCCCGCCGGTCAGGTCCACAATGCGGAGGAACTGGCCCGCGCGCGCCGCGACACGACCCGCCAGGCATCCGGGCTGGTGGCCGATTGCGCGGTCGTCCCCGCTGCCGATGCATGGCGGTTGGACGCGACTGTACGGGCGGACCACCCATTGGAACGCGATCTTGTGGCCGTGTTCGAAACCGCCGACCCCAATCTGTGGATTGGCACACCCGATGCGGTGGAACAGGGCGACGGGTTGTTGTTCAGCGCGCCGATGGAATGGTTCGGGGACGGGGCCTTCGCCCTGTCACGTGAGGACATGCGCATCACTCTGATTTCCTCCGGGCGCAGCGCGGTGGAATTGACCGGCTGCTGATCACTTCGCCACGACTGCCCCGGGCCGTGGGGTCAGCAGCGGCACCAGAATCGCCGCAACCACCGCCACCGCGATCAGCGCAGCGGCCAGCAATACGAACAGCGGCACATCGGCGGCACCCAGCGCTGGCCACAAAGCGGGCCGCGCCGCCAGCGCAATCGCCCCGGCTGTCAGTGCAAGGCTGATCCCGGCAGCGCCCATGATTGTCACGCGCACCGCACGCGGCAAGTGACGCCCAAACAGCGCACGCCGCAGGCTACGCGATATTCGCCCCACATCCATCTGGATCGCGATGATCGCAGGCACCACCAGCAGCACCAGGAACATCCCGGCACCCAGTCCGTAGCACAGGGTAATCACGGTGGGTTTGAGGAATTGCGCCTGCAAACTGCTCTCATAGAGCAGGGGCGCCAGGCCCAGAACCGTGGTCAGCGTGGTCAGCATCACCGGCCGCAATCTGTCGGACACAGCATCGACCAGCGCGGGGATCGTGCCACGGGTCCTCGAATATTCGTCGATCGTGGTGATCAGAACGATTGAGTCGTTGATGATGATGCCGGTCATGCCCAGCAGACCGACCACGGTGAACAGGCTCATCGGGACGCCCCACAGGTAATGCCCCCAGATTGTCCCGATCAGTCCGAACGGTATGATCGCCATCACCACGAAAGGCCGCACCCAGCTGGAGAAGACCCAGCACAGCGTCAGATAGATGCCCAGCAGGCACAGCACAAAGCCGACCAGCGCCTCGTTGAGGAAATCACGCTCCTGCTCGGCCAGACCGGTCATCAGGAACTCGACCCCGTATTCGCCCGCGATGCGGGGCAGAACCTCGCTTTGCAGCAGATCCATGACCTCGGCCGCGCGGGCGGGATCGTCCTCGGACATCTGGCCGGTCACGGTGATGACGCGCTGGCCGTTTTCGCGCAACACGGTGGAAAATCCCAGCCGGGTCTGGACCGAGACGACCTCAGACAGGGGCACCCAGTTGCCACCCGGCGTTCTGACACGGGCATCCTGAATGAAATCCGCCGTCAATTCCGCCTCGGGCATCCGCACGGTCACGCTGCCCGAACGCACCCCGGCGGGGAAGGTCAGCGCCTCGATCCCGCCGAGCCGCTGGCGCAGTTCACTGCCGATGCTATCCGTCGTCAGCCCCAGCGCAGCGCCGCGCGGGGTCAGGTCAAGGATCAGTTCGGTCTTGTCATAGGGCAGATCGTCCTCGACCGCTGAAATCACCTCGTACGGGGTCAACGCCGCCTGAAACGCCTCGGACGCCGCCTTGAGCGTCTGCGCATCCGCGCCGAACAGCTCCACCGACAAGCCATCCCCCCCGGGGCCGGAGCCCCAGCGGCGAAAGCTGAGGGTTTCCAGCCTGGGATGACGCACGATCTCATCCTCGATCGCCTGCTGCAAAGTGGCGGCGGAATAGGGGCGATTGTCGGAATCCAGAATCTCGATGGAAATGGATCCGAGCTGATCGGGGTCCTTCTGATCGCTGCCGCTGATGGCCCGCCCGGTATTGCCGCCGATCTGCGTCATCGCGAAGAGGATCGGATCGCGCCCGTATTCCGCCTCGAACCGCTGTCCTACCGCCGTGACGGCACGGTCCAGTTCAACCACCATCGCCTGCGTTTGCGCGCGGGTGGCGCCGTTGACCATCGCGATGTTTCCCGTCAACTCGGCCTGTTCTGGCGAATTGAAAAAGCGCCAGACCACCTCACCCGAGAAAAACAGTGACAGCATATATGCCAGCACCGCGAACGTGCCCGCCAGAACCGGATAGCGCAGGATAACGACCAGCCACATCAGCGGGCGGAACAGGGTGCGGTTCACCTTGTTGAATCCGATATTGAACCAGTAGGAGGGCGCGTCATACCAGCGGACCTTGCTCTGCGCGGACAGGGCATGTCGCATATGCGCGGGCAGGATCAGAAAGCACTCGATCAGGCTGGCCAGCAGGACGACCGACACCGTGAAAGGTATGTCCGCGATCAACGAACCGAACCGCCCGCCGATCACGACCATGGCGGAAAACGCGATGATCGTGGTGATGGTCGAGGACAGCACGGGCAAGCTCATGCGCCGGGCCGCGTTGATCGCGGCGTTCTGGGGCGACTCTCCCAAATGGCGATGCCTGAAATCCGCGTGTTCCCCCACGACGATGGCGTCATCCACCACGATGCCCAGACAGATGATCAGCGCGAACAGCGAAATCATGTTGATGGTGATACCAAAGACGAACATCATCGCCACAGTGGCCAGCATCGCGACGGGAATGCCTGCCGCCACCCAGAATGCCGTGCGCGCCGACAGGAACAGGAACAACAGGACCACGACCAGCGCCAGCCCCATCAGGCCATTGTCCAGCAGGATGTCGATCCGGTCCGAAATCTGCTCGGCCCGCGTGTTGGTCAGGGTGATCGTAACGCCCTCGGGCAGCGTCTGCTCCATCTCGCGCGCCACGCGGTCCACCGTGGCCTGCATCTCGATCGCGTCGCCCTGATTGGACCGATCCACGCGCACAGCGATGGCCGGGTCGGTGCCGACGAAGTAAGCCTGATCGCGGCTGACGCCTTCGTCCGCGACCCGGGCGACATCGCGCACCAGCAGCGCGGTTCCATCGGCCTGCGTGCGCACGGCGATCTGTGAGATTTCCTCGACCGAGCGGCGTTCGACCCCGGTGCGAACACGGGCGGTGCCGCCTGCCACCTCCCCCGCCGGATCGGTTTCCGCGCTGTCGGCGATGGCCTGCGCGATGGCTGACAGGGTCAGGTCGTTGCGGATCAGCGCAGCCTCCGGCACCTCCACCGCGACGGAGGGCGCGGCAAGCCCTGAGATCGTGGTGCGCGTCACCCCCTCACGAAACAGACGGGCCACGAATTCGTCGGCGTAGCGGCCCAGTTGCTGGGCCCCCACCGGGCCGGAGATCACCACATTCGTCACCCTGTCGCGCCAGATACCGCGCCGGATCACCGGGTCGTCCGCATCCGTCGGCAGGGTCGAGACGGAGTTCACGGCCGTTTCCACATCCGCCGCCGCGCGCGCCATGTCCCAGTTCGGCTCGAACTCCATCCGCAAGGTGGCGGAACCTTCGCGCGCCGTTGCACGGGTGCTGATGACCCCCTCCACCGCCAGCAGAACCGGTTCCAGCGGGGCCACGACCGCATTGTCCACGTCCTCCGGCCCTGCCCCGTCCCAGCGGACGGAGACAGACACGCTGTCCACGATCACGTCGGGAAAGAACTGCGCCCTGATCTGGGTCAGCGCCCCCAGCCCCAATGCCACCATCATCACGAGGATCAGGTTCGCGGCGGTCCGATGCCTGACGAAATATGACAGCATGGTCTAGCCCCCCATACGCTGTTCCAGCCGTTCGACCGTGGCGCGGGGCACTTCTTCAGCCTCCAGCGCGGACAGGGTTCGGGCCCGAACATCCGCCGGCATCGCGGTATTGCCCTCGACAAATGCCCGCAGCCGCGCGCGGCGTTCGGGGTCGAGAGATATGGTTCGCGGCAATTCGACGGCGGATTGCTCCTCCTCGACCTGCGAAACGATGGGCGTGATCGCGACACCGGGGCCCAGCTGGGGGCGGACCTCCACCACGTATCGCGCACCCACAGGCGCATCCGCGATGATGACCTCATCGCCCTGCCGGCGCAGCACCTCCACCGCGAACGCCTGCAAACGGTCGTCGGGACCCGCGATCAACAGCTCATTCGTGCTGGTCAACGCCGCTGCGGGCACGGTCGATACGTCGGTCAGCGCAGGCTCGGAAATGGCGATGGCGACGAAATCTCCGGGTCGCAGGACCGCACCCCCCTCAAGGTCCAGCGCGGCGTAGAGCTGTCGTCCGGTCTGACCGGCCGCGACCTCCGCGCCCGAGCGCACGATGCGCCCCGGCACCGCGAACGGCACCCCGTCCAGATCGAGGGAGACCGTGACCGCGGCCTGTGTCAACGCCCCCTCCGCGTCGAGCAAGCGTGCAAACTGCGCGGTCGTGACCTGAAACGCCACCTCCAGCACGGTCGGGTCGATCAGGACGGCCAACTGCTCGTTTTGTGAGACACGGCGGCCCGGAACCGCTGTCACATTCGTCAGCAGCCCATCGAATGGCGCCAGATAACGTGTGTCGGCCAGAGTGCGCTCGGCCTCCTCCAGATCAATGCGGGCACGTGTCAATTCGATTTCGGCCCGATCAATCGCGGCGTCCTGCGACAGCATCGCCTGCCTGCGGGTCAGGACGGTCTGCTCGGCCTGGCTCAGCGCCAGCTCCGCCGTTTCCGTCGTGATCGAGGTTCCGACCCCGCGCTGCTCCAAACCACGCTGACGTTCCAGTGCCGCCGCCCGCAAAGTGCGCTGCGAAACGGCGGCGGCCAACTCGTCATCAGCCAGTTCGCGGGCCGCGATGGCCTGCGACAGCGCGGCCGAGGCCTCCTGCACGGCGGCGGCGGCCCGGTTTCGCGCGGCGGTGGCATCGGCGGGGTCTATCTCGAACAACAGATCGCCCTGGGCCACGGAGGCCCCATTGCGAAAATCCGCAGCCAGATCGGTCAGCACACCGCCTGTAGCGGCGCGAAGCTCCAGAACACGGGCGCCCTCAACCTCACCATAGCTGGAAATCACGGGATGGGCCGTTTGCCGCGTTATCTGCTCCAGGGACACCGCGAACGTCCTCTCGCGCCCCGACGCACCACGCGGGCGACCACCTGCTTCATCGGCACTGCGCGACTGAACGATCTGCACGATTCCAATACCGACCAGACCCAGGGTCAGGCACAGCAACATCAGCGCGACCAGACTGCGCAGAACAAATCGCATGACATCTCCGATGCGAAGGGCAAACCATCGATCCGTGCCCTTATGCCTTCAGCTTTCCTGCCCATCCCGCGACCGGAACATCATTTCCGGCGAAGATGTTCCTGCAGCCGGGGCATGATCTCGACGAAGTTACAGGGCATGTGGCGGTAATCCAGTTGATGGACCAGGATTTCATCCCATCCATCCTTGCACGCGCCGGGTGAGCCGGGAAGCGCGAACAGATACGTGCCCTGCGCCACGCCGCCGCAGGCCCGCGACTGCACGGCGGAGGTGCCGATCTTGCGGACGGAAATCATGGTGAACAGGGTCGCGAAGGCGTCGATCTGTTTTTCATAGACCTCGCGGTGCGCCTCAACCGTCACATCACGGCCCGTCAGGCCCGTACCGCCGGTGGAGATGATGACGTCGATGTCATCCTCGGCGATCCATTCGCGCAAGCGGGCCACGATTGCATCGCGGTCGTCCTGAACGATATCGCGCGCCGCCAACGTGTGACCCGCCGCAGCAATGCGCGCGACCAGAGTATCCCCCGACCGGTCATCGGCGGGGGTGCGAGTATCCGATACCGTCAACACCGCAATGCGGACAGGGACGAAGTCACGTTCAGCCATGTGTATCCAACCTCGATTTCAGCATCTGCAAATCCTGCCAGGCCGACCGTTTGTGCAGCCCGTTTCGCAGCAAGGCGGCCGGATGGAACGAGGCGATGGCCGCTATGCCCCCGACCTCGCGCCATTGTCCCCGCATTGCGGTGATCCCGCGATCCGTCTCATACAAGGTCTTCATCGCGGCATTTCCCAGCAGCAGCAGGCAATCGGGCGCAGCCAGGGCGATATGACGCAACAGGAATGGCTTCATCATCGCCATTTCATCCTTGCCGGGGTCGCGGTTCGCAGGGGGGCGCCATGGCAGGACGTTGGTGATATAGACGCCGCCGTTTGGGCTATCGTCCGATCTGTCGCGACCGATCGCGGCCAGCATCCTGTCCAGCAATTGACCCGAGCGCCCGACAAAGGGTTTGCCCTCGCGGTCCTCATCCTTGCCTGGGGCCTCGCCTACGATCATCAGCCGGGCGGCGGGGTGGCCGTCGCTGAACACGAGGTTTCGCGCGCCCTGTTTCAGGATGCAGCCGTCGAAGCCCGCCATCGCGCTGCGCAGTTCGGCCAGTGTCGCGGCTCTGCCGGCAAGCTGTCGGGCCTGCTCCACCAGCTGGGCGTGATCGTCATCCTGTTTCGGCGCGTGCCGCCGTTGTGACGTATCAAGGCGGGGGGCGTCAGCTTGGCGAGTGGCCGGTTCCGACGGTGGGGGCGCGGCATAGCGATCGACAGGTACGTCGCCAACAGCCGCGTCCACGCCCAGCTCGACCTGCCAGGCAAGCGCGGCGAGCAAGGCTTCCGGATCGGTATTGTCCACGGCGCGAATCCCCTCTGTCGTCAGGTGACCTTACCGCGCCCCGTGATCAGTCCACAATCGTGCCGCGTTCATTGCAGCGATCAAGCCAGGCAAGGGTCGCCACGTGCGTCTCCGGCACTTTCTTGCGAATCAGGTGCATGAAGCCCAGCGTCGCGATGGCCGTGATGTCTGCAACGGTGAAGCGATCGGTGGCCAGCCACTCCTTGTCTTTCAGACTGTTCTCAAGCCATGTCAGGCCCGCATCCACGCGGCTGTCATTCGCAGCGGCCCATTCGGGGCATTGATCACCGTGTTCCAGACTGGCCATCGCCGGGATGCCATGCCGCGCAACGGCGGCGACGGGCGTCATCAAATGGAATTCGACGCGCCGGCTCCACATCTCGACCTTCGCGGCCTCCAGCGGGTCGCGACCCATCAGGTTCGGCTCGGGGTGCAGCGCTTCGAGATAGCGGCAGATCGCGACGGTTTCCGTCAGCACGGTTCCATCGTCGAGTTCGAGGGCAGGCACGTGGTGGGATCCGACCTTTGCCTGATAGTCCGCGCTGAATTGCGTTCCGGCCATGATGTCGATGTTCGAGCGGGGCAGGTCGATCCCCTTCTCGGCCATGAATATCCGCACCCGGCGCGGGTTGGGGGCGCGGGGCGTATCGTAAAGCAATTTCGGCTCTGGCAGTGTCATGACTATCCTCCATCAGTTTGCGCCGATCAAAGACACGAAAAAGCCCCGGCGCAAGTCCGGGGCTTCGTTTCGTAACGTCTCAGAAAATATAGCCGGGATCAGTTCGCTTCAAATTCCGGCATTGCCTCCAGCGATTCCTCGGTTGCGTTCACGTAGATGCGAACTTCACCGTCGGTGTCGGTCATGACGCTCAAATCATCGAGCGGTACGAGCACCTGCTTCTCACCAAGCCCAAGGAAGCCGCCGACCTCGATCAGGACGCCGTTCTCCATCACGTCGCCCACTTCGCCGACATTTTCATCATTGGCGCCATAGACCTCGGCACCGATCAGATCGTCCTGCGTCAGGCTGGCGATATCGACCTCGGAGAAGCCCTCCATGGGGTTGTCCATCGCCTCAAGGTTTTCCTCGGTCGCGGCGACGGTCTCATCCATCGATTCCTCGACATTCGTTGCCAGTTGACCGGTTTCCTCAGCGATGGCGTCACCGGTGTTTTCCAGCGTGTCGCCAGCATTTTCCAGCGTGTCACCGGTCGACTCGGCCATGTCGTCCACCTCGTCCATGGCCTCATCGGTCATGGCTTCGGTATCGGAGACGATTTCGGTCTCGACCTCGCGTGTCTCGACATCTGCTTCGGCGGAGAGTTCGCTGTCGACTTCAGCGTCAATCGCGCCGGGTGCAGTCGTCTGCGTGTCGGTATCACCGTTTTCCATCGTGTTCGGAATATCGTCGGAGACATCGGTCGCCGTGGTGTCCACTTCCATTGCAGGGGTGAACGTCGGCGCGGCTTCAAGCGCCTCCGCCGTTGTGGTCACAACGATGAACCAGTCATCGGCATCGGCCCCGTCGGATACGAAACGCAGATCGTCCATGGATACGGCGACGTCCTTCTCACCCATTCCAAGGAAGCCTCCGACGCCCAACACGACACCCTCGATGGATCCATCGCGCGATACGATCACGTCGTTGATCTCACCGATGTCGTCCCACTCGGTTTCCATGCCTGCCGAATAGGTGATCTCCTCATCGGTTTCGGTTGCGTAGACACGCGCGCCCAGCAGATTGGACGCCATCAGCGCGTCTGCCTCGGCGCTCTGGATATACTCTACAGATGCGGATTGGGCATATGCGGTTGTCGTCATCGCAAGTGCCACGGCGGTCGTCATAAGAAACTTTTTCATGGTATATACCTCAAATTGGCTGCGTGAAATCTGAAAGGGGCTCTCCCCACACAGTGATCCAACTCGCAACCCGCATTGAGGTTTCATCTCGAGGTTTCATATCAACAAAAATACCTATCCCGCAGGGCGGGATAGGCGGTTTTACGCTCAACTGGGCCTTGAACAGCCCAAATGTTCTGTTCAGCCGGTTTCAGCCGTTCACGGCATCCTCGAAGGTCCGCAGCCCTGTTCTGGGCGCACAGACCAGCACAGCCATGTTTCCTGGCTTATGCTCGTTGCGCAGCATCTTGGTATGTGCGGCGGGCAGTTCGCTCCACTCGAACACCTCGGACATGCAGGGGTCCAGGCGCTGCTCTACCATCAACTGATTGGCGGAACTGGCCTGCTTGAGGTTGGCGAAGTGGCTGCCCTGCACACGTTTCTGATGCATCCACAGATAGCGCACGTCAAAGGTCAGGTTATAGCCGGTGGTCCCGGCGCAGATCACGACCATGCCGCCACGCTTCACCACGAAGACCGATACCGGGAACGTGCTTTCGCCCGGATGCTCGAACACCATGTCGACGTTGTTGCCCTTGCCGGTGATCTCCCAGATCGCCTTGCCGAACTTGCGCGTCTCGTTGAACCAGTCCTTGTATTCAGGCGTGTTCACTGTCGGCATCTGGCCCCAGCAGTTGAAGTCCTTGCGGTTGATAACGCCCTTGGCGCCCAGCCCCATTACGAACTCACGCTTGCTTTCGTCCGAAATCACGCCGATCGCGTTGGCGCCTGCCGTGTTGATCAACTGGATCGCATAGGAGCCGAGACCCCCCGAAGCCCCCCAGACCAGAACGTTCTGACCGGGGCGCAGCTCATGCGGGGCATGACCGAACAACATGCGGTAAGCAGTGGCCAGGGTCAGGGTATAGCAGGCCGCTTCCTCCCACGTCAGGTGCTTGGGGCGCGGCATCAACTGTTGCGACTGCACATTGGTGAACTGCGCGAAGGACCCGTCCGGGGTCTCGTAGCCCCAGATGCGCTGGCTCGGAGACATCATGGGGTCGCCGCCATTGCACTCCTCATCATCGCCGTCGTCCTGGTTGCAGTGAATGACGACCTCGTCACCGACCTTCCACCGCTTTACCTTGTCGCCCACGGCCCAAACGATGCCGGACGCGTCGGAGCCCGCGATGTGGTAGGGTGCGCCATGACCGTCGAACGGGCTGATCGGCGTGCCGAGGCCCGCCCACACGCCATTGTAGTTGACGCCGGCGGCCATCACGAGGACCAGCACCTCGTTGCTGTCGAGCACGGGCGTATCGACGGTTTCGAGGGCAAAGGCCTTATCAGGCTCGCCATGACGCTCACGCCGGATGGTCCAGGCGTACATCTGCTTGGGCACATGTCCGAGGGGCGGAAACTCGCCCATTTCGTACAAATCCTTCACCGGGCGGTTCTCCGGATCGGCGGCAGGGTTGGTTTCCGTCTGAACCATGCAACGTTCCCTTCGGGCTGTGCGCAATTTAGTTGCGCAATAAAAATACGTTTGTGAGTTACGATATGGAATGAGATTGCGCGGTAAGCAAGCGAATTTTTAGGTGCGGTGCACAAAAAATCCGGCGTATGGCCTGTTCGTCACGATCCGGGCTCACCCGCACGCCAGCGTGTGGCCCGACGCTCGAACAGATTGATGACCGTCCATTCCAGAACCAGGACAAAGGCAACGAAACTCACCGCATAGGCCATGACGTAGCCGATCTCGAACAACTGAAAATAAAGGTGAATTTGAAATCCGACGCCGTTGCTGCGTCCCAGAAACTCCACCACCAGAACGATCTTCCAGATGATGGCCAGGCCGTTGCGCGTGCTCGCCGCGATATAGGGCCACAGCTGCGGAATGGTGACGTGGCGGAACGTGTCGAGCGATGACATCTGGAACGACCGCGCCATGTCGCGCAATCTGGGGTCGAGGGCGCGGGTCCCCTCGCGAATCGTGACGGCCACCATTGCCGTCTTGTTCAGGGCCACGGCGGTGATCGCCGCAACCTCGTTCAGACCGATCCACAGATAGCACAGCACGATCACCACCAGCGCGGGGATGTTCAGGAACACCACCAGCCAGATGCCGAACCACCGATCCAGCGCGGGGGAGCGTCCCAGAACGACCCCGATGCCAAGACCCAGCGCCATTGCCAGCGCGAACGCCGCCGCCACCCGCCCGATGGTGGCGATCATGTGATAGGCCAGATCGCCCGATGCGGCCTCACGCCGAACGATGCTCCACACCTCCAGCGGCATGGGCAGCACATCGGGATCCCCCTTGAGCCAGGCAAGGACGGTCCACAGGATCATCAGCCCGATCAGGGACAGGGCGGTGACGATACCATTTGTTCGGAACAGGTCGCGGATCATGCCGAAATCCTTCCATGAATGCCGCGCCATCCCAATGGCTAACTGCACCTTTGATACCTAAGTCGCATAGGACAACGCGCAGGGGGCACCTAGACATGATCCATGCGCATTCTTCGCCTCGCCCTCAGCCTCGTGCTGCTTGCCATGACCCCCGCCCACGCAGAGCCGCAGCCGCTGGAGCGTGAGGTCATCGCCTCATATATCGCACCGCCGATGTCGCTGGGGGAAAGCCTGGGCGACAACGGGGTCTGGCAATTGCTCAATTCCGGTGGGGCGGAGGCCGGATTCGTTTTCGAGACAGAACCGATGGCCCCGCTGCCCGGATTCTCCGGGGCTGCGATCAACCTGCTGGTCGTTCTGGATCTGGAGGGGCGCTTTCTGGACGTGAAGCTGATCTCGCATAACGAGCCGATCTTCGTATCCGGGTTGGGCGAGGCACCGTTCCACAAGTTCTTTGAGCAATATCGCGGCCTCTCGATTTCCGACAGCCTCGTCGTGGGCAGTCCCTATGGCAGCGGCGCGGACGGATCCGCGCTGGTCTATCTGGACGGCGTGACCAAGGCGACGGCCTCGGTCCGCATCGCGCATGAGAGCATCATGGCCGCCGCCCTGAACGTCGCGCGCGAAAAGATGAGCGGCATCGCAACCGGCCCCCCCGCCTATCCGAACCCCGACCATGTCGAGGGATTGAGCTGGAACGATCTGGTCGCGCAGGGTCTCGTCTCGCATCTTGCCGTGACCAATGCGCAGGTGGATGCGGAATTCACCGGCACGATCTGGGAATATGACGATCCGCAAGGGCGGGCCGATCCGCAGGGGCTGTACCTCGACCTGTGGGCCATCGATATCGGGCCGCCCTCGGTCGCGCGCGCGGTTCTGGACCCGGGCACGTTCGAGGACCTGCAACAATTCATGCAACTTTCCCCCACGGATGAACCCGTGCTACTGATCGAAACGGCGCGGCACGGTCTGGTAACGGAGGAGTTCGTGCGCAACACCTCCCCCGATCTGATCAGCGCCGAACAGGGCGGGTTTCCCATTGCCTTTCGCGATGCCGATCTGTTCATCCAGTTGCACCCCGATCTGCCGACCGAACTGCAAGACGGAACCGCGTTGATCCTGCGAACCGACCGGCGGCTGGGCTTCGACCCCACGACCGAATGGCAGTTGAACATCGCCAGTCTGCGCGAGCATGGCATGTTCCAGCCCGAAATCGGCACCATCACGTTGAGCACGGCGGTTTCGACGGATGAGCGGTTTTTCCTGCGACCGCAGACCCCCACGGCCCGACCGCCCTGGGTCGATGCTATCCGCAACCGCTCTACCGACCTGATCATCCTGACAGTGTTTCTGGTGGGACTGATCGGCGTTCTGGGACTTCGCCTGAACAGGCTGGCCGGACACCGATATTTCACGCCGATCCGGCTTGGCATTCTGGCCTTCGTGACGGTTTTCATCGGCTGGTGGGGTCAGGGGCAATTGTCCATCGCCACACCGCTGGCTGTGATCCGCACCGCCCAGTCCGGGGGGGCTTTCGGGTTCCTGCTCTACGATCCTTTCTCGCTCGTGATCTGGATCGTGACGATTCTGGGCTTCGTCTTGTGGGGGCGGGGCCTGTTCTGCGGCTGGCTGTGCCCGTTCGGCGCATTGCAGGAGTTCGCGCACCATATCGGTCGGTTCCTGAAACTGCCGCAGATCGAGCCGACGCCCGCATGGGACAATCGCCTGAAATGGATCAAGTATGTCGTGCTGGCCGCATTGATCACGCTGATTTTCACCGCTCCGGCGCGGCTGGACAAGGCGATAGAGGTCGAACCGTTCAAGACCGCAATCACCACATTCTTCATCCGCGAATGGTATTACGTGGCCTATGCCGTGGGGCTGCTGTTGCTGTCCATGGTACTGTTCAAGGGATTCTGCCGCTATGTCTGCCCGCTGGGCGCCGTGATGGCGATCGGCGGGTTGTTGCGCGGGCGCAAGTGGATCGAGCGGCGTCCAGATTGCGGATCGCCCTGTCAGCTTTGCAAGGTGAAGTGCAAATACGGCGCGATCAAAAAAACCGGGGAGATTCAGTATTCGGAATGTTTTCAATGCCTCGATTGCGTGACCATTCACGATGACCCGAGAAAATGCGTTCCGCTGATCGTGCAGGCCAAGAAAGCCCGCGCCCGATCACAGGAGGTTCCGGCATGAGGCTTACCCGTCGCAGGTTCCTGACCATCGCCGCCGCCGCTGCGGCCGCGCCGGGCCATGCTGTCGCGGCGCAGTCGTGGCGGGGTCGGGCGCTGGGCGCGGATGTCAGTCTGACCATCGACGGCCCGCGTGACGTTGCCGAACGCGCCATCGCGGAAATACCGCCACTGCTGGGCGAGGTCGAGCGGCTGTTCAGCCTCTACGATCCATCCTCGGCTCTTTCGACGCTGAACCGTACCGGAACACTCGCCCCCCACGACCCGCGATTCATGGAACTGGTTGCCGTTGCGGACCGTGGTCACCGGATGACCCAGGGCCTGTTCGATCCGTCGGTGCAGCCGCTGTGGCTGGCAATGGCGCAGGGGGAAGACTTGGACGGAGCCGCGCAGGCGGTCGGATGGGACAGGGTGCGCTGGAACGATTCCCATATTAGCCTAGCGGCAGGTCAGGCGCTGACCTTCAACGGTATCGCGCAGGGCTTCGCGACCGATCTGGTTACCGCCCGGCTGAAAGCACTGGGTCTGCGTGAGGCGCTGGTCAATATCGGTGAGTACAGCGCCCTGGGCGGACCTTGGCGATTGGGTCTGCATGATCCCAACTTCGGGGTGCTGGGGATGCGCACAATCCGAAACTCCGCGATCGCGACTTCCAGCCCGTCAGCCATGCAGGTTGGACACCGGCAGCATATCCTGCATCCGGCGGGGGGCGCGTTGTGGTCTACGGTCTCGGTCGAAGCGGCGAATGCCACGCTGGCCGACTGCCTGTCCACCGCGCTGTGCCTCGCGCCGATGTCGTTGATACGGCAGGTTCGGCAGATGGACGGCGTTCAGCGCATCACGCTGGTCGATCCGGATGGAAACCTGACCAGCGTTTGATCTGCCAGCCGCTGATCCGCCACCCGCGGGTCTACCAGTCTGTGGTCCGCCAGTCTGGGCTCCGTCAAACTCAGATCGTCAGGCCTCTGCCTCGCGGATCATGACAGATACAACCCTTTGCGCACGAAAAAGGGCGCCGGATCGCTCCGGCGCCCTTTCGCTGCAAGAACAATCAGGCTGCCGCCGTCACCGCGCGGCCGGTCATGACCTTGATCAGATGTGCGCGATAGTCGGCACTGCCGTGCAGATCCGCGATCAAGTTGCTGTCATCGACCTGCAAGCCGGAAACCGCATCGGCGGAGAAGTTCGCGGACAGCGCCTGTTCCGCCTCCGCCCACCGGAACACGCCCTCATTCGAGGCACCGGTAACCGCCACCCGCACGCCGTCGCCGTATTTGGCAACGAACACCGCCACCAGGGGGAAGCGTGACGCGGGCTGGATGAACTTTTGGTAATTTGCCTTCTCGGGCACTGGGAAGGACACGCCGGTGACGATCTCCCCCTCCTCCAGCGCGGTCACGAACATGCCCTGAAAGTAATCGTCGGCAGCGATTTCACGCGTGTTGGTGATGATCGTGGCCCCCGAACCCAGCGCCGCGGCGGGATAGCACGCCGAGGGGTCGTTGTTGGCCAGCGATCCCCCGATCGTGCCCCGGTTGCGAACCGCCGGATCCCCGATACGCGAGGCAAGGTCGGCCAGCGCGGGGTAAGCCTGCCCCACCGACGCGGCCACGGTCGCATGGGTGACCGCCCCACCGATGCGCACGGTTCCGCCGCTCGCCTCGATGCCCTGCATCTCCGGTATTTTGGTGAGGGAAACCAGCGTGGAGGGTGCCGCCAGCCGCTGTTTCAACGTGGGGATCAGGGTCTGCCCCCCGCTCAAGGGTTGCGCCTCCTCAGCCTGCAAAGCGGTGACGGCATCCGCCACCGATGTCGGACATTCTATATCAAATGCATACATATCCGCTCTCCTTAACCAGCGTTCTTCATGGCGGACCACACACGGTGCGGGGTCACGGGCATGTCGATATGGGTGACGTTCTTGCCGCCTGATTGCAGCGCGTCGATGACGGCGTTCACCACCGTGGGGGGCGATCCGATCGCGCCTGCCTCGCCACACCCCTTCACGCCCAGCGGGTTGTGCGTGCAGGCCGTGCCTTGGGAGTGATCGACGGTATAGAAGGGCAGGTCGTCGGCGCGCGGCATGGCATAATCCATGTAGCTGGCCGACAGCAGCTGGCCATCAGCGTCGTAGGTGGTGTTTTCCATCAACGCCTGTCCGATGCCCTGTCCCAGACCGCCATGGACCTGACCGGTCACGACCATCGGGTTGATGACGTTTCCGAAATCATCCACAGCCGTCATCCGGTCCACCCGGACCTTGCCGGTCTCTGGGTCAACCTCGACCTCACAGCAATAGGCACCGGAGGGATAGGTGAAGTTGGCCGGATCGTAGAAGGCCGTTTCCTCCAGCCCCGGTTCGATATCCTCGATCGGGAACTGGTGGGGGATATAGGCCTTGAGCGCGACCTCACCGAAGCTGACGGACTGGTTGGTGCCGACCACGCTGAAGGTACCGTCCTTGAATTCGACATCGGCGGCATCCGCTTCGAGCATGTGCGCCGCGATCTTCGTCGCCTTGACGATGATCTTCTCGGTCGCCCGCACAACGGCGGAGCCGCAAACCGCCAGCGAGCGGGAGCCGTAGGTTCCCATGCCGAACGGGATCTTGGACGTGTCACCGTGCACGATGTCGATGCTGCCCGGATCTATCCCGAGCATCTCGGCCACGACCTGCGGGAACACCGTCTCGTGTCCCTGACCATGGCTGTGTGCCCCGACCATCACCGACAGGTTGCCGGTCGCGTTCACCCGCACCGTCGCCGCATCGTAGAGTCCGACACGCGAGCCGAGGACACCCACCAGATTCGAGGGCGCGATACCGCAGGCCTCGACATAGGCGTTCACCCCGAAACCGCGCAGAAGCCCCTTGGATTCCGATTCCGCGCGACGCGCAGCGAAACCGGCCTTGTCGGCGACCTTCTCCATCTGATCCATCAAGGCGTCATAATTGCCGCTGTCATATTCCAGACCCGCAGCCGAGGCGAAAGGATACTGGTCCGGCTTGATGAAGTTCTTGCGGCGCAGTTCGATCGGATCCATGCCGATTTCGCGGGCGGCCATGTCTATGACACGTTCCAGCGAATAGGTCGCCTCGGGACGACCGGCGCCGCGATAGGCGTCCACAGGGGCCGTGTTGGTGAACACCGCCTTCACGTTCACATAGACATTGGGCACCGTATAGTTGCCCGCCATCAGCGTGCCGTGCAGGAAGGTCGGCGTCGCGGTCGAGAAGTTCGACAGATACGCCCCCACATTCGCATGGGTTTCGGTGCGGAAGGCCAGGAAGTTTCCTTCCTCGTCCAGCGCCAGTTCGATCTTGGTCACATGGTCGCGACCATGCGCATCGGTCTGGAACGCTTCACTGCGATCCGAGGTCCACTTGACGGTGCGGCCCAGCTTCTTGGCCGCGGCCAGAACCAGGGCTTCCTCGCCGTAGTGATAGATCTTGGAGCCGAAGCCACCGCCGACATCGGGTGCGATCACGGTCAGCTTGTTTTCCGGGATCCCCATGACGAAGGCGCTGAGCAGAAGCCGCGTCAGGTGCGGGTTCTGGCTGGTGGTGTGCAGGGTATAATCACCCGTGCCCGTATCGTAATGACCGATGGAACACCGCGTCTCCATCGCATTGGGGACCAGGCGGTTGTTGACCAGTTCCAGCGTGGTGACGTGATGCGCGCCCTGAATGGCGGCGTCGGTGGCGGCGCGGTTGTCCTCGATCCAGCCCCAGTCGAAGCACTGGTTGGTGCCGATTTCATCGTGCACATAGGTGGTGCCGGCCAGCGCGTCCTTCATGTTGACGACGGCGTCGTGCTCCTCGATGTCGATCTCGATCATCTCGGCCGCGTCGCGGGCCTGCTGCACCGTCTCCGCGATCACGGCGGCGTATGCATCACCGACATGGCGCACCTTGCCATGGGCCAGAACCGGGCGCTTGGGCTCCTTCATCGGCTCCCCGTCGCGGCTGTTGATCAGCCAGCCTGCGGGGTTGCCGCCGACCTCGACGAAATCCTCACCGGTGAAGATCGCCAGCACGCCGGGCATGGCGACAGCGGCGGACGTGTCGATCGACTTGATCGTGCCATGGGCAACGGTCGAGCGGGCGAAGATCGCCGCGCACTCGCCCTGGGTCTTGATATCGTCACTGTACCGGCCGCGACCGGTCAGGAAGCGGTAATCTTCGCGGCGCCGTGTCGGCGCTCCTATTCCACCATCTTTGGGCATTTTATTCCTCCCTCGGGGCTGTTCGTCTTGAAAGGCTCTCGCCCCAGATTCATCGACAGTCTGATTATTCGGCGGCGATCGCGGACACGTCCTGCCCGGACGCAGCCATGATGGCCTTCACGATGTTGTGGTAGCCGGTGCAACGGCAGATATTGCCGTCCAGATAGGCGCGCACCTCCCCCTCGGTCGGGGTTGGGTTGTCCTTAAGCAGCGCTGCCGCCGACATCACCATGCCGGGCGTGCAGAACCCGCATTGCAGACCGTGATGTTCCTGAAATGCCTGCTGGATCGTGCTGAGCGTTCCGTCGGAATTGGCCTGCCCCTCGATCGTGGACACCTCGGCGCCGTCCGCCTCGACGGCGAACATGGTGCAGGATTTCACCGCCTTGCCGTTCACGTGCACGACGCAGGCGCCGCATTGGGATGTGTCGCAGCCGACATGCGTGCCGGTCAGCCGCAAATCTTCACGCAGCATCGAGACGAGCAGCGTCTGACCCTCCACTTCCCTCGAAACCGAAGTTCCGTTCACCGTCATGGAAACCTTAGCCATCATATCCTCCCATTATATATCGCAGTGGTCAGCGGCCGCGTATCCGGCCCAGCCACCCTTTTTTTGGTTCATCCGTTTCAGCCGCAGGGGCATCATCGGACGAAGCAGCCGACTCATCCGTGGTGTCCCCGGTCGGCCCCTTCTCGACCGCGTTTTGAAAGTTCTCGAAGAACTGATCCGCCATCTTAGAGGCGAAACCGTCTATGACGCGAGAGCCAAGCTGGGCGAGCTTGCCCCCCACCTTCGCCTCAACATCGTAGTTCAGGACCGTACTGTCGCCCTGCCCCTCCAGGCGGACATCCGCGCCGCCCTTGGCGAATCCTGCGGGGCCGCCCTTGCCCTCGCCGCTGATCTTGAGGCTCTGATATTCGATGCGGTCGCTGATCTCGACGATCCCCTTGAAGGTCGCCTTGATCGGGCCGACCTTTTGCACGACCTTCGCCTCGAACCCCTCCTCGGCGGAGCCTGCCATCTCTGTACAGCCGGGAACGCAATCCTTCAGGACATCCGGATCCAGAAGTGCGGCCCAGACCGTCTTTACGTCTGCGTTGATCGTGCGCGATCCAGTAAGGTTCATGACAATATCCGTTGTTGCTTCGACTCAGATTAGGGGCGGCGGCGGCTCAGGACTATTCGACCAAGGGCTTAGTCCGCCCTCAACGCTCCGGTTGCTGAAAGGTCAGTCCATAACTCTCGTAGATCCCTGCGATCCGGCCATCCTGCAGCCCGGCACTGATCGCATCGTCCACCGCATAGGACAACGGGCGATACCGAAAGTTGACCGCGACGCCCAGCGTCCACTTGCTGACCGCGAAACCGGGCAGGGGCGGGTTGTGCACGGCGGAGCTCTCCGACAACCCGTATTCCAGCTGCCCCAGCGGCCCCATCGCGGCCATGACCTCACCGGCGTTCAACGCCTCCATCGCGGTGGCCATCGTGGGGTAGCGCCTTACATTTCCGGCCAGTTGCCCCCCGGCAAACGAGGCGAGGTAGAAATCCGAGATCGAATCGCTTTCGACCGCGACACTGTCGAACCGGAAGAATGCGGGAACGGGCGGCGTATCGGGATAGCTGGCCTTGTCATAGGCGATGGCGATGGATTCCGCGCCGTATTGCCCGGTAAAGACGACCTGCTCCACCCTGCAACTGAACGCGGAATCGTAGGGGACGCGCATCATCACATTGGCGATCCGCCCGCCGATCACCGCACCTTTCCAGATGTTGTTGAGCAGATCGGCCTCCAAATTCTCCCCCGCCGCGACGAAGTTGAACCGCGCGTCAACGCCCAGATCCTCGGCGATCAGCTCCGCTATCTCGATATCCACGCCGGTCGGACGCCCGCCCTGCTGCCACGAATAGGGCGGGAAATCGGCGTAGACCGCGAACAGCATGTGGCCCTGTTCCTGAATGACATCCAGTTCCTGGCCCACGATATCGCGACCGGCATTCTGCGGCCGGGGCTGCGGCGTGTAGTAGGCGCATGGATCCTGGGCGGCAGCCGGTCCGGCCGCAAGCAGGCCCAGCGCGAACAGCAAAGAGCGTATCACCAGCCGCCCCCCTAATGCGCCGCCGACAGACCGATCGTCAGGGTTTCGGCGGCATGAACATACCCCTCGGCGGTGCCGTCGATGATTTGCGCCGCGCGCGAGGCGATGCTGTCGGCCACCGGGGCACCGGACATGGTCGGAATTTCGGCGGCGATCTCGTTCAGGCGGGATTTGAGCGCCTCCGGATCGACGCTGTCCGTATCATCGCCCACGGAGCGTAGCGTATCGCGCAGCTCGGCAAGTTCGTCCACATACTCCGCCATCACCTCATCATCTGGGCGGGTCTCGATATAGGTGCGGATCGCCCAGGCGGCGTCCTGACCGAGGGTTTCCTCGAAGGCGGGCATCTTGGTGGTGCCGTTTTGCGAATAGCCCGAACGGAAGCGTTCGACATACCACGAATCGCCGTATTCCTCCGCTTCGAGAAAACGCAGATCGGGGGCCAGACCGCCCGACACGACCCCCAGCCCGTGACAGCGCGCGCAGTTCTGGATGTAGCCGGATTCCCCTACGGCGAGGGCCTCTCTCCAGACATCCTCACCCGCGACCTCGGCCCGGTAGGGGTTTTCCATCAGCCATTCATCACCGGTATGCGGCAGATCGCCGGTATCCACCGGCGACACCCCCAATGGCAGCCCCGCCGCGAAGGCCGTGCCGATCATCGACCCGCCGATGATGGTGCCAATGGCGAATTTCCTGGTAATGCGGTTCATGTATCGCTCCCTGTCCGTTCATTTTTTCGATCGGTTGCCCAAACGGCTATCAGGTGCCACGGGGGCGGCATATACGACCTTGGTTGAACGCATGCCCCACCCTTGCTTGAACGCACGCCCCGCCACAAGGCTCCCGCCACAAGACTAAGGTCTCATCCCAAGGCACCCTGCCGTTTGTTAAGACTTTGGACATGGAAAAAGGCACATATCTGGCACTGTTCATATGTCTGTTCTTCGGGGTGGCAGCCCACGCTGAGGTCAACCTGAATATCGGGTATCTTTCAGCGCGCCCGCCCCAACCGCCGACGCTGTCGAATCTCGACCCCGTTCCGGACGATCTGGGACTGGCCGGGGCGCAGACCGGGCTGGAGGACAACATCACCACCGGGCGGTTTCTGGGCCATGGCTACGAGTTGACGGCAACCACGGTTCAGGACGGGGGCGATCCCGTTGCGGCGGCGGCGGAAATGCTGGCGGTGACGCCGTTCATCCTGATCGACGCCCCGGCGCACGTGATGCTGGCGATTGCGGACCTGCCGCAAGCGCGCGATGCGACACTGTTCAACGTGTCCTCCGGCGATATCGCGTTGCGCGACGACCAGTGTCGCGCGAACCTGCTGCACACCCTGCCGTCGGACGCAATGCGCACGGACGCGCTGGCGCAATTCTTCCTGTTTCGCCGCTGGACCGATCTGGTGATGATTGCCGGTGTTCATCCGCAGGACGTGGCCTACGCGGCCGCCATGCGGCGCAGCCTCGCGAAATTCGGCCTGGGCCTCGAAGGTGAGAAAACCTGGGATTTCGAGGCGGATATGCGCCGCTCCGCCTCGCAGGAGGTTCCGTTGTTCACGCAGAGCCTCGGCGACTATGACGTGATGATCCTGGCGGACGAACTGCACGATTTCGGGCGCTACGTCCTCTACAACACATGGCAGGCCCGCCCAGTCGCCGGGTCCGAGGGGCTGACCGCTGTCACATGGTCCCCGGTGATCGAGCAGTGGGGCGCGGCACAGTTGCAGGGCCGGTTTTCCGAACGTCACGCGCGCAACATGTTGAGCGTGGATTACGCCGCCTGGGCCGCCATCCGCACCATAGGTGAGGCGGTAACCCGTACCGATTCCGCTGATCCGCAGGTGCTGCGCGACTATATCCTGTCCGAGGATTTCGAACTGCCCGGATTCAAGGGCCGCCCGCTGACCTATCGCGACTGGAACGGTCAGTTGCGTCAGCCCATCGCCATCGCCCACCCACGCGCCCTGGTCGCGCAGGCCCCGCTTGAGGGGTTCCTGCATCAGGTCAACGAGCTGGATACCCTTGGGCTGGATCGCCCTGAAAGCAATTGCGAGGTCTTCGAATGATACGCAGCGCAGGTCTGATCTGTTGCCTGCTGGCAGCACCCGTCGCAGCCGATGAAATCTGGGTGACGAACGAGAAGGACGACACCGTGTCCGTCATCTCGATCGACACGCTGGAGGTCATCGCCACCTACCCCACCGGCGAACGCCCGCGCGGCATCACCTTTTCCAAGGATTACAGCGTCGTCTATATCTGCGCGTCCGACAGCGACGCGGTGCAGGTGATGGACCCCGCAACCGGAGAGATCCTGCACGACCTGCCCTCGGGCGAGGATCCCGAACAATTCGTGCTGCATCCCAACGACCGGCATCTTTACATCGCGAACGAGGACGATGCGATCACCACGGTCGTGGACACGCAGACCCGGCAGGTCATCGCGCAGATCGACGTGGGGGTGGAGCCTGAGGGCATGGCCATCTCACCAGACGGCACCATCGCGATCACCACGTCCGAAACCACCAACATGGCCCACTGGATCGACACCGAAACGCAGGAACTGTTCGCCAACACGCTGGTGGACAGCCGCCCGCGCCACGCGGAATTCGTGCATGACGGCGCGCAGATGTGGGTCAGCTCCGAGATCGGCGGCACGATCACGGTCTTCGACACCTCCGACCAGTCCGAGATCGGCAAGATCGACTTCGAGGTTCCGGGCGTGCACCGCGACCGGGTGCAGCCGGTCGGGTTCGAGTTTTCCGCCGATGAAAGCACGGCCTTCGTCGCCCTCGGCCCGTCCAACCACATCGCCGTGGTGAATGCCGAAACACTGGAGGTCGAGGATTACATCCTCGTCGGGCGCCGCGTCTGGCACATGGCCTTCAACGCGGACAAGTCGCTGCTGTTCACCACGAACGGCGTCTCGGGCGATGTCACGGTCATCGATGTGGCCACCAGAACTGCGCTCAAATCCATCGACGTCGGCCGCTTCCCCTGGGGTGCGGCCTTCCGTCCAACTCAATAGGTTTCCACATGAAAGCGCTCATCGCATCGCTCGCCCTTCTGGCAACGCCTGCACTGGCTGACGGCTTCGGCGCCGCAGGTGTACTGTCGGGCAGCAACAAGGAAGACCTGCCGCCGATCATCCTGTCGGCGGGCGAGCCGATTTCCGCCGAACCATGGCTTCTGAAATCCGGCACCTATTACGAGTTCGAAATTCAGGGCGATGGCAGTCAGGAACTGGCGCTGGTCGGCCCGGAATTCTTTCGCGCGATCTGGATCGACGAAATCGTGGTCGAAGGGCTGGAGATCCGCCCCCTCGGGCTGGACAGCGTCGAATTCGACGAGGCCGGTGAGATGGAGATCGGCTTCCTCGCCATCAAGCCGGGCGCCTATTCCATGCAGATCCCCGGCACCACCGGCGAAACCCAGCGGATCGAGATCATCATCGAATGAGCGCGATCCGCGTCGAGGGGCTGAACTATAGATACGGTGCCAAACAGGCGCTGACCGATGTCGGGTTCGAGGTCGGTCAGGGCAGGTTCTGCGCCTTGCTCGGGCCGAACGGCGCGGGCAAATCGACGCTGTTCAACCTGCTGACGCGGCTGTTCGTGCCGCCCGCCGGTCAGATCCACATCGCGGGTCATGATCTGCAGCGCGCGTCCCGCGCGGCCCTGGCGCAACTGGGGATCGTGTTTCAGCAATCGACGCTGGACCTCGATCTGACCGTTCGTCAGAACCTGACATATTTCGCTGCCCTGCACGGCCTGTCCGGCAAGAGGCGGGCGCTCAGGATTGCCTATGTCCTCGAACGGCTCGACATCGCGGACCGGGCGGAGGAAAAGGCCCGCGCCCTGAACGGCGGCCATCGGCGGCGCACCGAGATCGCCCGCGCCCTGCTGCATGATCCCAAGGTCCTGTTGCTGGATGAGCCGACGGTGGGGTTCGACGCAGCGGCCCGCGCCGCCATCACTGATCACGTCCACGACCTGACGAACGACGGCACGACCGTGCTGTGGGCGACCCATCTGGCGGATGAAGTCCGCCCCGACGACCGCCTGATCGTGCTGCACCGGACCCGCGTCCTGCGCGACGGTCTGGCCGGGGAAATCGCCGGCGGGCGCCCCTTGCAACAAGCGTTCCTCGCCATGACGCAGGCCCCGGGATGAGCCGTTACCTGACCGCCCTGATCGCGATCGTCCTGCGTGAGGCGCTGCGCTTCGTCCACCAGCGCGAACGCTTCGTCGCGGCGCTGGTGCGCCCGCTGGTCTGGCTGCTGGTCTTCGCCGCGGGCTTTCGTGCGGCGCTGGGACTGTCGATCATTCCGCCCTATCAGACCTATATCAGCTACGAGACCTATATCGTGCCCGGTCTGTGCGGCATGATCATGCTGTTCAACGGGATGCAATCCTCGCTCAGCCTGATCTACGATCGCGAGATGGGGTCGATGAAGCTGCTGCTGACCAGCCCACTGCCGCGATGGTGGCTGCTGACGTGCAAACTGCTGGGTGCGACAGCCATATCCATCATTCAGGTCTATGCCTTTCTGGCCATCGCGGCGGCACTGGGCATCAAGATGCCTGTCGCGGGTTATCTGACCGTGCTGCCGGCGCTGATCGTGGCAGGGCTGATGCTGGGGTCGCTGGGGCTGCTTCTGTCCAGCTTCATCAAGCAGTTGGAGAATTTCGCAGGGGTGATGAATTTCGTTATCTTCCCGATGTTCTTCCTGTCCTCCGCGCTCTACCCCTTGTGGAAAATGGCTGAATCGTCCGAGTTGCTCTACAATATCTGCTTGGTGAATCCGTTCACCCACGCGATCGAACTGATCCGCTTCGCGCTCTATGTCGAGTTCAACGGTCCGGCCCTGTTCTGGACCGTACTGGCAGCGGCAGTGTTCACGGTTGCGGCCCTGTGGGGCTACAGCCCCCGGATTACGGGGCCGCGCGGCAGGGGATGACGGATCTACGACCATAGCAGTACTGAATTGATCGCCCGATGGTGATAAAATGACCCTCATGAAACAGATCATTATCGCTTTCGCCCTGTGCGGCGCCCCGGCTATGGCCGAGGAACTGTCGCAATTCGGAACCACCAATCCCGATGAGATGACGTGGCAACGCTTCATCGAACGGGCCGAGGAGGGTGAGACCGGCATGGTCCTGTGTTCCATGGGCTATCCGCTGACGAAATCCGGCAATCATGCCGCGGCCCGCTTCCTGTTGGAGAATTGCGCGCGTGCAGGCTACACCGCCGCGATGACGTGGATGGGGCAGTTGGACAATAACGGCCTCGGCGGGGATTACGATCCCGAAGCAGCCGCCGAATGGGATCGTCGCGCCGCCGAGCTGGGCGATTCGGTGGGAAAGTTCAATTACGGGATCAGCCTGATGCGCGGACACGGCGTTCAGCAGGATGAGGAACGTGGCCGGCAACTGGTGGGTGAGGCCGCGCAGGACGGCCTGCACATTGCGCGGCGGCTGGCCGATGCGGATTACGATCTGGACGTGATCACACCCGACGCGGACAACTGGCGCTACGCCCCGCTTTTCTGAGTGGTGTTGAGTGTATCACTCGCGACCCGTGCGGGGTGTCCCGACAGGGTCAGGATACGGTCCGCCAGTTGCCGGGCCTCCTCCACCACATGCGTCACCAGCACGGTCGTGACCCCGTAGGCGTCCCGCAATCTGGCGAACAGGGCAATCATCTCTCCCACCAGTTGCGGGTCGAGCGAGACGAAAGGTTCGTCCATCAACAGCAGGTCCGGCCGCACCGCGAAGGCCCGCGCCAGTGACAGGCGACGTTGCTGGCCCAGTGACAGGCGGTTGGGAAATGCGTCGCGCCGATCCGCCAGCCCCACATCGGCTAGCACCGCATCCGCGATATCGGTGGAAACACCCGCCGCGATGGTGATGTTGTCCCGCAAACTACGCCAAGGCAGCAGCGTCGGCTCCTGAAACACCATCGCGGTGCGCCCCGTGACGGTACATGTTCCGTCATAGCCGCGCTCCAGCCCGGCAAAGATCCGCAGCAGCGATGATTTTCCGATTCCCGACGGGCCGACCAGTGCGACGGTCTGCCCGCGCGGGATTGCGAAGGAGATATCGCCGAGGATGTCAGCCCCCTCATAGGCCAGCCCGCGCAGATGCAGGTCGAGAACGGGCGCAGTACCGCCCGTTTCCGTCATGGGTTCGCCCCGGCCATGGGCCCGGTTTTGGATCTGCGGCGCACCCTAGCTGCCGGTGTGCACGAACACGCCCTCGGGCAGTTCGGATGCCTCACCCAGCAGGTCCTCACCGCCCAGTTCGTACATCAGCGCCAGCATCCGGGCCGCCGCCGCCTCATCTATCGGGCCGGAGGCGGGAATTCCCGCGCGGAATCCGGCAACCAATGCGGCAAATTGCGCGTCGGTATCCGCATTCATGCGCGGGCGCAGACGATCCCATTCCGCATCGTCGGTGGCCAGAATATCCTTCGCCGCGCGCGAGGCCGCCGACAACCCCTCCACCAGTTCGGGATGTTCACGCAGCAGCGCGCCGTTCACGACATAGCCCAGAAGGGGTGTCTCCGGATCCAGTCCCAGATCAACCGAGGCTTCCGCGACATCCACCAATGTGCGCATCCCGCCCGCCGTCATCTTCGCGCCGAAATGCCAGAAGTTGATCGCGCCATCCAGATCACCCGCCATCGCCGTACCGAAGATGAGAGGCGGCGCCCCGAAGACCTGCTCGGTTTCCGCGGCGAGGTCCATGTCGAAGTTCTTCTGCGCGTAGGCCTGCAGGATCAGCCAGCTCTTGTCGAGCGGCCCGCCCGCGATGCCGATGCGTTGCCCGGCCAGATCGCTGAGGTCCTGCGCGGTGCTGTCGTGCGGAACCATGATGCCGCCGACGGCCTTCGAATACGGGATGAAGACGTAGTCACGCCCGGCGGCGCGTTGCCGGGCAACCCACAGCCAGTCCGCGACGATCACGTCGGTCTCCCCCCCCTGAAACGCGACCCGCGCCGCCGAACCGCCCGCGACGCCCTGAACCTCCAGATCGAAGCCGTTCGCAGCGTCGAGCCCGTGGTGCTGGATGGTGTCGAGCTCCCAGTTCACGGTGCCGAACTGCAAGACGGACGCCCGCAGAACCGGCGTATCCGCCAAACCCGCCGTGGCGATACATGCGGCGACGATCGCGCCGCCGATTTTTTTCATCATCGTCATTTTATGCCTCCCAATGTCACGTGAAAGACTAGCAGGTCGGTGTCGCGCCGGAATACGACCAAAGGGGGGTGCGCCCGCGCCGGAACGGCCGGCTGAATCCCGGTGCGCGGGCCCCTGCACGGGGCGGATCAGACCAGCATGGGGCGTATGACCAAGGTTCTATATCGCAAAACGGCCGTTTTACCGGATACTGCCACGTGATCACGCTTCACGATAGGCGCACGCAGACGCTTACGGTCAGGAAATGGGCGACGTGGATGATCTCGAACAAACATGGGAGGAGTCAAAATGAAACGGTTTGCTTTTACTCTGGCAGCCACGCTCGCCACGACCGGAATGGCGCACGCGCAAGTGACGGAGGAGATGCTGCTCAACGATGCGACATCCACCGCGGATGTGCTGACCAATGGCATGGGCCGCGATTTGCAGCGCCACTCACCGCTGGACATTCTCAACCGCGACAACGTGGATAACCTGGTTCCGGCCTGGGCGTTCTCGCTCGGGGGTGAGAAGCAGCGCGGCCAGGAAACCCAGCCGATCATCTATGACGGCATCATGTATATCACCGGATCGTACAGCCGCCTTTACGCCATCGACGTAAAGACCGGTCAGGAACTGTGGCAGTACGACGCCCGCCTGCCCGAGGGCATCCTGCCTTGCTGTGACGTGGTGAACCGGGGCGCCGCGATTTATGGCGACAACGTCTATTTCGGCACGCTGGACGCGCGCATCGTGGCGCTGAACCGCATGACCGGCGACGTGGTGTGGAACAAGAAGATCGCGGATTACCGCGCGGGCTACAGCTATACCGCCGCCCCGCTGATCGTGGACGGGCTGATCATCACCGGAAATTCCGGCGGTGAGTTCGGCATCGTCGGAGAGGTGCAGGCCCGCGACGCGGAGACCGGCGATCTGGTCTGGACCCGCCCGGTGATCGAGGGTCACATGGGCACGCTGAACGGCGAAGAAAGCACCATGACAGGTGAGCTGAACGCGACCTGGCCCGGTGACATGTGGCAGACAGGTGGCGGTGCAACCTGGCTGGGCGGCTCCTACGATGCGAGCACGGACACGCTGGTCTTCGGCACGGGCAACCCGGCCCCATGGAACAGCCATCTGCGCAACGCGGGAACCCCGGTCGAGGGCAATGCGGGCGACAACCTGTACGCGGCCTCCCGCCTCGGCATTGATCCGGCAACGGGTGAGATCAAGTGGCATTACCAGACCACCCCGCGTGAGGGATGGGACTATGACGGCGTGAACGAAGTCGTCGCCTATACCGACCGTGAGGGCAACGACCGCTTCGCCACGGCGGATCGGAACGGCTTTTTCTACGTTCTGAACCGTGAGGACGGGGCATTCGTATCCGCCACACCGTTCGTCAAGGACATCACCTGGGCCGAGGGCATCGACGAAACCGGCCGTCCGATCTTCAACGAGGATGCCCGCCCCGGCGATCCGAGCGAGACAGCGGACGGCGCACGGGGCGAGGTCGTCTTCGCCTCCCCGTCCTTCCTGGGCGGCAAGAACTGGATGCCGATGGCGCATTCCCCCTCCACCGGACTGTTCTACGTCCCGTCCAACGAATGGGGCATGGATATCTGGAACGAACCGATCACCTATCGTCAGGGCGCGGCCTATCTCGGCTCCGGCTTCACGATCAAGCCGAACTACGAGGACCATATCGGCAGCCTAAAGGCGATCGACCCGGATACCGGCGAAATCGTCTGGGAATTCCAGAACCCCGCACCGCTATGGGGTGGCGTCATGACCACGGGCGGCGGTCTGGTCTTCACCGGAACGCCCGAGGGTGAGTTCATCGCGTTCGACGATCAAACCGGTGAGGTCCTGTGGTCCTTCCAGACCGGCTCCGGCATCGTCGGCCAGCCGATCACCTGGGAACAGGATGGTGAGCAATATGTCTCAGTCATCTCCGGCTGGGGCGGCGCGGTTCCTCTGTGGGGTGGTGAGGTCGCGCAGACCGTGAACTACCTCAACCAGGGTGGCCTGTTGTGGACGTTCCGTCTGCCCGAGCAACTCGCCGGCAACTGATCTCCCTGGATCAACTGGCTTTTCTGGCGCGCTCCCGATCGGGGGCGCGTCTTTTTTCGTGATTATGACCTTTGGCGGATTGGCAGCGATCCCGCCATGTCGCTAGAGTTGACGCATGGCAGCAAACGCGCAGACTTCGTCAGATCACGACGCCCCGGATCCCCACCACCGGTGGGCGCTGATCATCGACGATCATCCGTTGTTCTGCGACGCGCTGGAGCTGACGCTGCGCGCGACAGGGGAATTCACCGACGTGCGGACCGCAACCAATATCGAGGCCGGCCTGCGCGTTCTGGACCGTGCCCCGCCGCCCGCGCTGATCCTGCTGGACCTGAATCTGCCCGATGTGAAGGGGTTCGAGGGCCTGGTGCGTATCAAGCGTCAGTCGGACCGCTCGCCCGTGCTCGTCGTATCCTCGATGACCGAAAACAACGTCATCACCGGGGCGATTGCCGCCGGGGCTTCGGGGTTCGTGCCAAAACATTCCGGTCGCGCGATCTTCAAGCAGGCGCTGGACGAGATTACCAACGATCGCGTCTACAAACCCGCAGGTTTCGTCGAATCCGAAAGCTCGGAACGCCAGACCCAGATCATCGAACGGCTGTCCTCACTTACCAATCAACAAAGCCGCATCCTGGAACTGATCTGCGAGGGCAAGCTGAACAAGCAGATCGCCTTCGATCTGACCATAGCGGAGGGGACCGTCAAGGCGCATGTCACCGCAATCATGCGCAAGCTTGGCGTTCAGCGCCGCACGCAGGCCGTCCTCGTGGTGCAGGAGGCACGCTATTTCGAGGCACTGCCAAATGCGGAGCAGGCACCCTGACGTTCACAACACGGGGAGGAAGACCTGAATGACCACGCATGACACGTCCCAAACGGGATTGCTGCACAAGGCCCAGGTCCGCGCAAGCACGACCGCGCCGGTCGCGGAACTGAAAGCGCAACTCGGGGATACCCCCCTCAGCCTGCTGATCCTGTTCGTCACACCCCAGACCGACTTTCACGCCGTGGTGGAGGAAGCGGAGCGACTGTATCCCGATACAGATACGGTCGCATGCACGACCGCAGGTGAAATCGGCATGGCGGGTTACGAGGAAGGTCTGATCATCGCCGTGGGCTTTCCCAAATCGGATTTCGCGACCAAGTCTCTGCCAATCAACGATCTGGACCGGTTCCACGCCAAGCCCGAAATCTATCGCATCGCGCGTGAGCGGGTGGCGCTGGAAAGGGCCAACCCCGACATGAAAAGCGGTTTCGTGTTCCTGATTATCGACGGATTGTCCCTGCAGGAGGACACGCTGACGGCCCTGATCTCACCGGCTCTGCGCAACATGCCGCTCTTTGGCGCGTCCGCCGGTGACGGTGCGGATTTTCAGGCCACCTTCGTGGCGATCAACGGAAAGATCCTGCTCAAGGGTGCGGTGCTCAACCTTGTGCAGAGCGTGCATGAGACCAAAGTCTTCAGCCTCGATCACTTTCTGCCTACCGAAACCCGGATGGTCGTGACGGATGCCGATCCCGAACGCCGGATCGTGAAGTCCATAAACGCCGAACCCGCAGGCCGCGAATATGCCCGCATCATCGGCAAGGACCCCAACCAGATGGACCCCTTCACATTCGCGTCGCACCCGGTCGTCGTGCGGATCGGCAGCGACCACCATGTCCGCGCCATCCATCAGGTGAACGAGGCCGGTGAGCTGGTGTTCTTTTCCGCCATAGATGAGGGGATGGTGCTGACCGTGGCCGAGCCGCAGAACATGGCCGAGCATCTGCGCCAGAAATTCGGGGCCCTGACCGCCGGGGCGGCCTTTACCGATATTCTGGGATGCGACTGCATCCTGCGCCGGATCGAGGCGGAGCAGAGCCAGGTTTCCCGCGAAGTCTCCGACGTGCTGTCACAGTTCAACGTCACCGGCTTCTCGACCTATGGCGAACAGATCGGACCGTTGCATGTGAACCAGACGATGACCGGCGTCGCGATCTATCGCAAGAATACGGACCCCACATGTCCCTGATCAATCCCAACGACTCGATCGAGCGGCAGAACGAAAAGCTGTTGCAGATCGCCCAGTCCCTGATGCGGCGGGTCGAACAGAAAAACGATCAATCCGGGCTGGCCTATCAGCAATTCGAACGGGCCGCCCTGCTGGAAACGCAGGTCCGCCAGCGTACGCGGGAACTGGAAAAGACCCTCGACCTGCTGCGAGAGACAAATGCCCGGCTGGAACAGGCCAATGTCGAGACGGAGCAGACCCGATCCAACATCGCGGAGGCTATCGAAACCATCGACGAGGGTTTCGCCCTGTTCGATCCGAACGAGCGGTTGGTGCATTTCAACAGCCGGTTCTGCAGCGATATCGGTGATGTGGCGGACCAGTTGAAGGAGGGGCTGCTGTTTTCGGATTACGTCACGATGATCTCCCACAGCCGTTTCCTGGCCGTCCCGGCGGGACAAACACCCGAGGATTGGGCCAGAATGCGCCTGTCGCATCACAGCCAGGATCACGTCGTGTTCAATGTCAGTCTGGTCTGGAACCGCTGGCTTCAGATCAGTGAGCACCGCACCGCACATGGCGGCACCGTGATCCTGCAGACCGACGTCACCGACATGATGCTGTCCGAGCGCGAAGAGCGTGACAAGATGCTGGGCCAGCAGACGGAGATTCTGCAAGCCACGCTCGACCACCTCAACCAGGGGGTCTGCATCTTCAACAACCAGGGGCAACTGGTCGGCTGGAACAAGATCATGAACCGTATGCTGGCGCTGCCGCCGGAGCGCGGCGTGCTGGGCCTGCCCTTTTCGACGCTGCTGCTGACGCTTGAGAAAGAGACGGTCTTTCATGGCGGGTTCAGTGCGGAGAAGCTGCTCAGGTGGACCCAACGACGTGCCCACCGCCGCCCCATCGCGTTCGAGGTAACGCGCGGCGCGACGCGGACGCTCAGCATCTTTGCCCAGGAAATGCCCGATCGCGGTTTCGTCATCAGCATTACGGACGTGTCTGCCGAACGGAACGCGACGCGTGCCCTCTCCCAAATCAACGAAACACTGGAACAGGGCGTGATCGCGCGGACCGAGGAGTTGGGCGAGGCGCTGGCCGACGCGGTGCGCGCGAACGCGTCCAAATCCCGCTTCGTCGCCGCGGCCAGTCACGACCTGTTGCAGCCCCTGTCCGCAGCGAAGCTGTTCATGTCATCGCTGTCCGATCGACTGGACGAACCCGATGCCCGGCTGGTGTTGAGCAAGGCGGAAAACGCCCTTTTGGGGATGGAGAACATCATCGGCGCGCTGCTCGACATCTCGAAGCTTGACGCAGGAGAGGCGGCCTTCGACAAAAGCGCCGTGTCGCTGTCCCCGATTCTGGCGCTGCTGCGCGATGAGCTGACCCCGATGGCGCAGGACAAGGGCCTGCACCTTACCATCATCGACAGCGGGCTGAGCATTCTGAGCGATGTGGGATATTTGCGGCGGATCCTGCAAAACCTCATCACCAACGCTATCAAATACACGCAGACCGGACGTATTGTCGTGGGTGTGCGCCGCACGGGCAGCACCGCCCGGATCGAGGTCTGGGACACCGGCCCCGGCATTGCCATGGAACACCGCGAAACGATCTTTCAGGAATTCGCCCGCCTCGACCAATTGAACAGCAGTGACGGCCTGGGGCTGGGGCTGGCCATCGTGGAGCGTGCCGCGAAGGGTCTGGGCCATGATTTGACGCTGCAATCCGAAGTCGGAAAGGGCAGTTGTTTCGGCCTGACCGTCAAGATCGCCACCGGCCCGCACGGCAATCGCCTGGGTCTGCCGAAATCCAGCGCCAAATGGGGCAACGCCATCGAGGGCATGGTGGTGCTGCTCGTAGAAAACGACCTCAGGCTCGCCAACGCAATTTCCCTGATGATCGAGACTCATGGCGCAGAGGTTCTGCTGGCGCACAACGCGACCGAGGCGAAAAACCTGCTGGCCGAGATCCAGCTGGTGCCCGATTTCATGTTGCTGGATTATCAACTGGGACCAGACGCCTCGGGAATTCAACTCTACCGCGATCTGATCGACACCTATGGCAGGATCCCGACCGCGATGATTTCAGCCGACCGCAGCGAGGAACTGCACAGAGCCTGTCACACAAACAAGCTGCAACTCCTCTCAAAACCCATAGACAAGGAAAAGCTGCTGGAATTCTTTACCAACGCGCTGCAAGGGCAGAACATCTGATCCAGGGAGATGTGCCGGCATCAGCGCGGCAAATGCGCGATCGAGTTTGCATAATAGGCCAGCAAGGGTTCCTGAGCGGGGTTCAGCCGGTAGCCCTCATCAGTTTCCCGCAGAACCTTGCGTCGCACCAAGGCCCGCAGACCCACATCGACAGCATAATCGAAATCGCCGCGCGGCAGATGGAAATGCGCGCCTTGATCCACCAGACGATCCTTCAGCACCATCGCGCGATCCACGATCTGCGCCCGGCGCAGCGGTGTGCCACTGTCCAGCAGAACCTGCGCAACCAGCGGTACGGGCAGAACGGGCACGACCTTTCCCACCGCGTCGATCAGCTTATGGCCCAATGCCTCCGCGCCGATACGGCCATCGGATGACAGGGAGCGCAGCGTGATCGGCGCCCCGAAACTGACGCTGGCATAGCCGAAGCGGTTCCACTTGCCGATAATGCGCATCCACAGATGCCGCAGGAAAAACCACAATGCAGTGGAGACCTTCGCACGAAAGCGCGGGCGGCCCTTTTCATCCAGCTCCGAGCCGACCAGGATCCGATCCTCCAGCACCCGATCGTAGTTCAGCCCGACGGGAATGAAGACCACATCGCGTGTGCCCGCAGGATCGAACCCTTGCAGGATATAGCTTAGCAAGCCCAGTTTTGCCGGGCGCAGCTTCCCGTCACGGCTCAAGCCGCCTTCGGGGAACACGGCCTGTGTCACACCTGCCTCCGTCGCCATCTGGACGTATCGCGACAGGACCTTGCGATAGAGCGGATTTTCCGACCTGCGCCGGATGAAGAACGCGCCCATCGCTTTGGCCACCTGTTCAAGGGGCCAGATTTGGGCCCACTCACCGGCGGCATAGCTCAGCGATGTTCGCTCGCTCGCCAGATAGGTCACCAACAGGTAATCGAAATTTGATCGGTGGTTCATGACGAAAATCACCGTTGCGTCGGCATGGATCCCTTCCAGTGAGGCGTTCTCATTCGCGCCCAGTCGCACCCGGTACAGTTTCTGCGCGATCCAGCGGCTCAACTTCACGCCGAACAGGAAATAGGTCGCGGCGGAGAAACTCGGCACGATTTCGCGCGCATATCTGGCGGCTTCCTCGGCTGCGACCTCGTTGGGGATGCCACGATGGCGTGCCTCCGCCTCGACCGCAGACATCACAACGGGGTCGTAGGTCAGCCTGTCCACCAGAACCTGCCGTTTGGTCAGGCTGAAAGGCTTGATCGAAAGCTGCAACCGCTCGTTGACACGGCGCAGCGCCCGGTTGATGCGCGCCCGGAAAAACCAGCGGACCGACGGGACCAGCACGCGGTTCAGAACCGCGATGGTCAGTGTTAAACCGCCGAGAAATACAAGCCAGATTGGAATTTCGACAGTTTGAAACATTGCGCGACTTTGCGTCAGCGTGACGGTCACGTCCACCCCGAACGGTGCCGCGGCATTCGCGGAAAGGCAGATAGGCACGTCGGAACTTTCGCGCACTCAGCACATAGGCGAGACGCCAAAATCATCAAATGAACGGAAAGGGACTGTGGTGCAGGATCCTGGTGTCATGCTAGGCGGCACCTTGGGCACTGCGGCCCAAGCCGGGTCCGTGGCTCTCACCATGTTTGACGTAGCAAAGGTCATCGCCTTCGCTATCCGCACTCACACCGTCTAGAGATCAGACTGCGCTCAACCAGCGGGTCTCACTGCTCGCGATCAAGGTCCGGGCAGGCACGAACCCTGTCAGATCGGGGAACAACTCACACACCTCTGCACGCGCCTCCGCCGTCAGTCCGGACAGGGCCTGATCGCCGGGGAACAATGTTTCGGTCCAGACCCCGTCGGCGCGGATCACCTCGTGATTGCGGCACATCAGGTGCAGATAGGTGACAGCCTCCGGCGCGCAACTGACGATCGTATCGCCGTTCACCAGTCCGATCGCGGGGGCCAGAGCCTCGGTCTCACCGGTCATGAGTGCCAGCCTCACTCCCTTGAGCAAGATACGGTGCTGAGGCGAAACGATCATGTCACGGTTCGGGCTGTCCGGTCCCAACGCGCCACGACGGATCAGAACCGGTGCCAGTTGCGGTTTCTGCTCGACCTCCGCCTTTGTCAGCTCACGCCGGCCAACCCAAACCAAGGGGCGCAGGCCATGATCCCGGGTCGCCACCAGATCGCCGATTTGCAGCGTCTCAACCGCACGCCCGCCTGTCGCCGTGACGATAGACGTGCCGGGCGTGAAACAGATGACATTGGTGTTGTCGAATGTCAGATCCTCGGATGAGACACCCGGCAGGCGCAATCCGCCCGCGGAATCCAGTACGCCGTCTGCCGCATCGTCTCTCAGCGCAATGATGGCTTGCGTGAAGTCGGTGCCATTGGCGGAATTGTAGGCTGCCAGCGTGCCGGAATTGTAATAGGCAGACAGGTCCACGAAATCGTTGTTGGCCTGATTGCCATCGTCGATATTCTGACCCGTAGCCGTGTTGAAGTCCGAGATCAGATCGTCCGTGCCATCCGCGACGAAGGTATCGAACCCGTCCCCGCCGGTCAGGGTATCAGTGCCTGCCCCACCGTCCAGCGTATCGTTGCCCGCGCCACCTTCGATGGAATCTGTGCCGTCACCGCCGCTGATCGTGTCGTTTCCGTCCAGGCCATAGATCGTGTCGTTGCCTGCACCGCCGTCGATGCTGTCGCCAGCGCCCGTTCCCGGCGCCGCGATGGGTGAGAAATAGATATCCGTGATGTAAATCGCCTGGTTCGACGTTCCAGCATTTTCATAGTCGATCTCGATCCGGGCGACGGGACCGTTGACCGTGACCTTGATAGACCCCCCGGCATCGATGGCGTCGGTCCCTGTATTTCCCAGCGCGGTGTCCACACCAGTATAGCCATCGCCCGCCCGGTCGCTCAGCGTAGGACCGGCCGTAGCATCCCCGCCGGATTCCAGCGTGACGGCAATGCGGTTTCCATCTGCGTCATAGGCGCGCACGATGACCCGGTCACGAAAACCGTTCGTTCCATTCTGATCGATATCGTTGATGCGAAACTGAACGTTGGAAACGGTATCCTGGTATTCCGACGTGGTGGATGAGAAATTGACGGTCACAACGGACGTGTTCGGATCCGAGCCAGACCGTGATCCAAGCACCTGAGCCGAAGAGTTGCCGTTGACTGCACCCGTACCGCCGGTGTCGATACCGGTCGTATATTGGTCAAGGTCCTGGAAGGTGACGTCCTGCCCGTTCGCTTCCTCATCGTAATCCAGCGAAACGTTGATACCGCCGACATTCTGTGTCGCGAAACCGGTCTCATCCGCTGTGGCGAGGACATCGTTATCGTCGATGGCAGAGTTGTCACCCGATGGATCGGGCAGTTCGGACCACTTGAACGCAAGCCGCGGGATCGAGTCCGAATCGCCGTAGATGACATCGTTGCCATCCCGACCCGAAATTGTGTCGGACCCGGAGCCACCATACAGGGTATCTGCCTGTTGCGATCCGGTAATGTTGTCATTGCCGGCACCGCCCTGAACGACCCGAGGGCCCGCATCGTCGAGTGTTACCGTGTCGTTACCCTGTGCGGTGACGTCGGAATATCCGAATCCGTCCGAGGTGACATCGCTTGCGGACCATGTCGAACCCGCAGTGAAGGTACCCGTGCCGGATTCCGGGATGAAAAACGCATAGGTCGTACCATCGTCAGTGAAGACGCCGTACGTACCCATCAATGTGGTGCCGCCGGAGGTGAAGGTCACGGTGCCGGCCTGTTCCTCGGCCGTATAGTTGCCATCCACGGACGATCCGGTCAGGGAAAAACTCTGCGTCGTATCGTTGGTGTAAGCTGTGTACGTGTTGTCTGTCGCGTTGTCGGTGATCGACACCGTCACGCCCACATCTAGAATCTGATTGTTGTCGACATTCAGGATATAGGCGCCGCCGTAGCGATAATTACTGGCCATTCTCTAACCCTCCACGCAACACGTGTGTTTTCCCGCCTGCCCGAAATGCGGGAATCATTACCAGCCATATAACCAGAAATTCAATCCAAAGGCGAGTGGTTCCAGCTATGCCCCCGATGCGTCCGCCGCCGAATGCTTATATCGGAACGAAGCGCAATTCCCATCGATACCGGAACGGCGTGATCCCCCGACCCAGCCGAACTAGCATGTATTCGTTAACATATTCATACTGGGCGCATTTCAAGAAGAAAGCCACGCGGTGACGCTACGGAACCGCGCAGCTCACGTTTTATTTATACCTTCACTATGCATTTGAGGGCCATAACGTGCAAATTGACACGCTATACACCTCAACCAGAACGGGCAAAATCAATCGACGCGCCTGCCGTCAGCGCGCTGATTGATTGAACCAGCGATCGTCGGTCGATTCGAAAATGCCGGTAAAGATCGCCGATCGTGCCCGTCTGTCCGAAATGCTCGACCCCGTGAGCAATGGTGCGATGACCCGCAACCGCGCCCAGCCAGCTCAACGTTGCGGGATGCCCGTCAATCGCAGTGACCATCGCGCAATCGCGCGGCAATTGTTGCAGCAGCCTTTCCACATGGCTCATCGCGGCGGGGTTTCCGCGCGCGCGGTCCCTTTGCGCAGCGCTCCACCCCGCATGCAGTCGATCGGCGGAGGTCACGGCCAGTACGGCCACGTCGCGACGATGCTCGGCGATCATGCCCGCCGCCGCGATCGCCTCATCCGCCACGGCGCCTTGATAGGCAATGACGACCGAACAGTTCGGGCCGGGCTCGCGCAGCCAGTATGCCCCGTCCACGGCACCCTGACGGAAATCCTCGTTCACGCGGCGCACGGGTTGCTCCAGCGGTTTCGTGGTCAGGCGCAGATAGACGGAGCCGCCCGTCTCATCCCGCAGCCATGTGCGCTCATCCCGGTCGCCCTCACCGTCGCGCTGAATATAGTCGAAGGCCCAGCCCATGATGACGGCCAGTTCATCGACAAAGGCAGGCTCGAACGCGGCCAGCCCGTCCTGGCTCATCCCGATCAGGGGCGCGTTGATGGATTGATGCGCGCCCCCCTCGGGCGCCAGCGTCACGCCGGAGGGCGTGCCGACCAACAGGAACCGGGCGTCCTGATAGCAGGCGTAGTTCAGCGCATCCAGACCGCGCGCCACAAACGGGTCGTAGACTGTGCCGATGGGGATCAGCCGTTTGCCGAACAGGCTATGGCTCAACCCTGCCGCGCCCAACAGCAGCATCAGGTTCATCTCCGCAATGCCCAGTTCGATATGCTGACCTTCGGGGGTGAACTCCCACTTGGCGGTGGAGGGGATTTTCTCGCTGATGAAGGTGTCCGATTGCTGCGTCCGCGCAAACAGCTTACGCCGGTTCACCCACGGGCCGAGGCTGGTCGTGCCCGTCACATCGGGTGAGGTGGTGACGATCCGCGCCGCCAGATCGCTGGAACCCTTTGCCAGATCATCCAGGATCTTGCCAAAGGCCGTTTGGGTGGAGATGTCCCTGTCGCTGGCCATCTCGATATCTGGGACGCTCAGCCGCGCATCGCTGAACCGACGTTGCCCCTTGGCAAAAAACGGCACGGAGTCGAGGAAGCCTTGCAGCGCGTCCGGGTCCGCCACGGTGGCGAATTTCTCCCACTCCTGCCCCTTGGCCACGCCCATATGATCCTGCCATTGGGCAAACTGCGTCTTGTTCATCAGGCCGCCGTGGTTGTCCTTGTGCCCGGCGATGGGCGTGCCCCAGCCCTTGATGGTATAGGCGAGGAAGCAGACCGGCCTGTCGTGGTCGATCCCGGCGAAGACCTCGGCCATCGTTTCCACGCAGTTCCCGCCGAGGTTTTCCATCAGGTCGGCCAGCTCCTTGTCCGAGCGGCGTGCGATCAGCGCGCTGACGTCCCCCTGATCGCCCAGCGCATCCATGAGACGTTCCCGCCAGACAGCGCCCCCCATGAATGTCAGCGCGGAGTAAAGCTGGTTCGGACAGTCGTCGATCCAGGCGCGCAGCTTTTCACCGCCCGGCTCTGCAAAGGCCGCACGTTGCAGTACGCCGTATTTTACCCGAACCACATCCCAGCCGAACGCGTCGAAGATCTTCTCGACCCGGCGGAACAGCCCCTCGCGCACGATACCGTCCAGCGACTGGCGGTTGTAGTCGATGATCCACCACGTGTTGCGCAGGTCGTTCTTCCACCCTTCCTGCAGGCATTCGTAGATGTTGCCCTCGTCCAGTTCCGCATCCCCGACCAGCGCCACCATACGCCCCGGCTGCACGTCATCGCCCCAGGATTTCGCTGTGATGAAATCCTGCACCAGTGACGCAAAGGACGTGATCGCCACCCCCAACCCCACCGATCCGGTCGAGAAATCGACATCGCAGGTGTCCTTGGTCCGCGAGGGATAGGATTGCGCACCGCCCAGGCCCCGAAACGCCTCCATCTTCTCACGCGTCTGGTTGCCCATAAGGTACTGGATCGCATGAAAGATCGGTGAGGCATGAGGCTTGACCGCAACCCTGTCCTCGGGCCGCAGAGCGGAGAAATACAGCGCCGTCATGATCGAGACCATGGAGGCGGAGGAGGCCTGATGCCCGCCGATCTTGATGCCGTCTTCCTTGTCGCGCAGGTGGTTGGCGTTGTGGATCATCCAGTGCGACAGCCACAACAGGCGCTGCTCGACGATTTTCAGGTTCCGGCTCATGTCACGTATCCTCAGGCAATGTGTTTCGGACGACCCTATCAGCGCACTTGCGTTGGTTTCTTGCAATTGCTGGCTGGCGCGCGTCCTATGATAGGTGAATACGCCACGATACGAGGTAGCATGGTGGAAAACCCTACTCTGGATGAAATCGACATCAGAATTCTTCGCGAGCTTACCCTGGATGGGCGGATCAGCGCGGCGGAGCTGAGCCAGCGTGTCGGCCTCAGCGCGACACCCGTCATTCGCCGGTTGAGACGGCTGGAGCAGTCGGGCACCATCGTGGGATATACCGCCTTGATAAACGAGGCCGCGCTCGGCTTCGCGATGTCGGTGTTCGTTTCCGTCAAGCTCGACCGGCAGGTGGATCAGGCGCTCGCCCGCTTCGAATCCGCGATCCTGACCTTTCCCGAGGTCGTGGATTGCTGGCTGATGACCGGCAATCGCGACTACCTGCTGCGCCTTGCCGTGACGGGGTTAAAGGAGTTCGAGGAGTTGATGATCGAACGGTTGGTCAAGATCGACGGCGTCGCCTCCATCGAATCCTCGATCCCGATCCGCCGGGTGAAATCCGGCATATCGCGAAATCCGTGAATTCCTGCGGTGGCTACCGGTGGGTTAGCCGCGCTACCCGGCAACCTGTTGCGGGAGGCATGGAGATGGCTCCATAACCCACGCACCGGCCCCTTTTCAGCGAGCCAGCGTCTTCACGCCAGTTCGCCGGGTTCTTGGCAGTGATGGCTCACATCCGCTTGGCGACCTCTTCCAGCATCACCTCGGAGGCACCTCCACCGATGGCCTGAACGCGGGCATCGCGCGACATGCGCTCCACTGGGGTTTCGCGCATATAGCCCATGCCGCCATGGAACTGCACACAATCATAGAGCACGGAATTCACCAGCTCGCCGCAATATGCCTTGACCATCGAGACTTCCTTCACGCAGTCGAGGCCCGCGGCATCCATCCCTGCGGCATGATAGACCAGCTGACGGCCTGCCGCGATCCGGGTCTGGCAATCGGCCAGACGCTGGCGGATCGCCTGCTTGTCCCACAGCACGCCGCCAAAGGCCTTGCGCTGTTTTACATAGTCCACGGTCATGTCCAGCGCGCTCTGCGCCTCGGCGCAGGCCATTGCGCCCAGCACGATCCGCTCGTTCTGGAAGTTCTTCATGACCGAATAGAAGCCCTTGTTGACCTCACCCAACACGTCTTCGGCAGGGACGCGAACATCCTCGAAGATCAGTTCAGCGGTGTCCGAGCACAGCCAGCCGGTCTTGTTCAACGCACGACCGACCGAGAATCCCGGCGTGCCCTTTTCGATCGCGAACATGGTGATCCCGCGTGAGCCCTTGGCATCGGGATCGGTCTTGGCACCGACGAAATAGATATCGCCATGCACGCCGTTGGTGATGAACATCTTGGTGCCGTTCAGCACCCAGTCGGACCCGTCCTTCACCGCGCGGGTGCGCATACCCGCAACGTCCGACCCGGCACCGGGTTCGGTCACCGCGACGGCGGCGATCTTCTCACCCGAGGTGATCGACGGCATCCAGCGGGCCTTCTGTTCCGGTGTGCCGGCGTTTTCAAGATGCGGCGAGGCCATGTCGGTATGCACCAGAACCGTGGCCGAAAATCCGCCGAAGGTGGAGCGGCCGACCTCTTCGGCCAGAACCACGCTGGACATCACATCCAGCCCGGCACCGCCATATTGCTCATCATAGCGCATTCCCAGCACGCCCAGATCGCCCATCCGGCGCAGCACGTCGCGGGGCACCATGCCCTCTTCTTCCCATGCGTCGGCCTTGGCTGTCACCTCCGTCTCGATGAAGCGGCGCAGCTGGGCGCGGATCATCTCGAGATCTTCGTTGAACGGGCCGTTGGCCGCAGTGATGGTATCCTGGCTGGTCATGTCTTTTCCTCCGGGTCGAGTTTGACGAGTGGTGCGTGCCCGGCGACTGTATCGCCCGGTGCACAATAGATTTCCGTTACGATGCCCGCGACCGGCGCGGGCAGGCTTTGCAGCAGTTTCATGGCTTCGAGCACCACCAGCGTGTCACCGACGGCGACGCGGTCACCGGGTGCGACGCGCACCTCGGCCACGGCACCGGGCATCGGGGCTGTCAGCAGGTCAGCGCCGCTACCCCCGGCCCCGGCGCGGACGAGATGCCGGTCTTCGAGCGTGCGCAGTTCCACCGCGCAGATCCCCGCCGAGGTCTGAAGGTGCACCCGCCAATGATCGCGGGCGCGTTCGACATGCGCGATGCGCGAAAAGGGAACGCCGTCGATGCGTCCGGACAGGCGGTCGCCGGTCAGGGTGACGGACTCGACTGTCGTGCTCTGACCGTCCGGCAGTAGGGCGGCAAGCTCTGCAGGGGTGCCCGATATGCGGATCGGATCATCCTCGGATGTGGTCCAATAGGACGCCGCACCGGGCCGCCCCGCCGCCGCCGTAAGCCGCCATGACCCCAGGCTTTCCCAAGGCGATCCGCCCGTCGGGGCCAGATGCAGATGCAGCGCCATGGCGGCCAGGCCAGTGTCGCGGGCATCGGGTATGGGCTGGGTCCAGCCGCCCGGAAACATCTCGGGCAGTCCCGAGGTGTGGTGCCGGAACGCCTCGAAATCCGCATGGGTCAACAGGGCGCGTTGATAGGACAGATTCAGACCGACGCCACCAACGGCGAAGGCATCAATCGCCGCGACCGCCTGCCGGATCGCCCCGGCCCGGTCGGGCGCATGGACGATCAGCTTCGCCAACATGGAATCGTAATGGTGACCCACGACGGAACCTGCCCCGACTCCGCTGTCCAGCCGCACGCCCGCAGGCGGCGCCCAGAGGGTGATCTGGCCGGTTTCGGGTCGGAAATTCTCGGCCGGATTCTCCGCCGCGATGCGGATCTCGATGGCGTGTCCGTTGAACCGCACATCGGATTGAGCCAGCGACAGCGCCTCGCCCCGGGCGATGCGCAACTGCCATTCAACCAGATCGATGCCGGTAATCGCCTCCGTCACCGGATGCTCCACCTGCAAACGGGTGTTCATTTCGAGGAAGTAATATTCCCCGCGTGCCGGATCGTAGAGGTATTCCACCGTCCCTGCCGAGCGATAGCCGATGGATTGTGCCAGACGGACCGCTGCCGCGCGCATGTCATCGCGCAGGGCATCGGGCAGATCGGCGGCGGGGGCTTCCTCTATCAGCTTCTGGTGGTTGCGTTGCAGCGAACAATCCCGGTCGCCCAGATGCAGCACAGTGCCGTGGCTGTCGCCCAGCACCTGCACCTCGACGTGGCGCGCGCGGGGCGCATAGCGTTCCAGAAACACCGCCGCGTCGCCAAAGGCGCCCTTCGCCTCGGACCGGGCGGAGGTGATGGCCTCGGGCGCATCGGCCAGATCGGTGACGAGACGCATGCCGCGCCCGCCGCCGCCCGCGCTGGCCTTGACCAGAAACGGCGTGCCAAGCGTCTGCGCCTCTTCGAGCAATCGCGCGTCGGACTGGTCCTCGCCGCGATAGCCGGGCAAAACGGGCACGCCTGCCGCCTCGGCTGCGGCCTTGGCCTCGATCTTCGAGCCCATCATTGCGATCGCGTCGGCATCGGGCCCGATGAAAACCAGACCGGCCCCCTCGACCGCGGCGGCGAACCCTGCGTTTTCGGACAGGAAACCATAGCCGGGATGCACGGCACCGGCCCCGGTCACCCGGGCGGCATCCAGTATGGCATCGACGTTCAGATAGCTGTCCGCAGGCGCGGCCCCGCCGATGCACACGGCGTGATCAGCCTCGACCACAAAGGGCGCATCGCGGTCAGCCTCGGAAAAGACCGCGACCGTTTCCACACCCAGCGCGCGGCAGCCCCGCTGGATTCGCCGTGCAATCTCACCCCTGTTGGCGATCAGGACGCGGGTAAAGCTCATTTTATCCGCCATGAAGGAGTACCCTTCTTGAGGAAGCTGTTGATGCCCTCGATCCCCTCGTCGGTTTCCCATGCATCGGCCAGCCGGTCGGCGGTATAGATCATGTTGGTTTCCAGATCGTGCGCCGCGACATAGGCAATCAGCGCCTTGGTATCGGCCACGGCCCCCGGCGCGGCCTGAAGGTGATCGTGCACGACGCCTTCAACGGCGGCGTCCAGTCCATCAGCGGCGACAACCTCGGTCAGCAGGCCGATCCGCGCGGCCCGCGCGCTGTCGAACAGGGCACCCGAGAGCATGGTTTCGCGCGAATGCACCTTGCCGATCCGCGCCACGACATAGGGCGAGATATTGGCGGGCAACAGACCCAGCTTCACCTCCGTCAGGCCAAAGCGCGACCCTTCGGCGCCTATGGTGTAATCGCAGACCGATATCATTCCGACGCCGCCGCCATAAGCCGGCCCGTTGATCCGCCCGATCAGGGGCTTGGGCAAGGTATCGAGGCGGCGCAGCAGATGCGCCAGCGTTGCGCTTTGCTCCACCCGCTCGGCCCGGGATTTTTCGATATTGGAGGCGAACCAGTTGAAGTCACCTCCGGCGCAGAAGCTCTTACCCGCGCCGGTCAGAACCACGATGCGCACCTTGTCATCATTGGCCAGCTTTTCGGCGACGTCGTACAGTTCGGCGATCAGCGTGCCGTTCAGGGCATTGTGCTTGTCCGGGCGGTTCAAGGTTACGGTGGCGACACCGCGTGCGTCGGTGTCAAGCAGGATGGTTTCGTAGGTGGTTGTCATATCAAGGGCCTCACATTCTGAAGACGGGCGTGTGGCGCCCTGCCTCGGGCACCGAAGAGACTATGGACAGGCACAGGCCGAGGATGTCGCGGGTCTGACCCGGTTCGATCAGCCCGTCATCCCAAAGCCGCGAGGTCGCGTAATAGGGATCGGACTGTTCGCCGTATTGAGCGCGCACCTGCGCCTCGATCTGCACCAGATCGGCCTGCATCTTTTCCGGATCACCGCCCTTCTGCCTGCGCAGTTCCAGCATCACGTTGCTGGCGATATCGGCGGACATGGTGGCGAGTTCCGCCGTGGGCCACGCGAAGAGGAAGTTCGGCGCGAACCCCCGCCCGCACATGCCGTAATTTCCAGCGCCATAGGATCCGCCAAGCAGGACCGACAGACGCGGCACCTTAGCCACCGACATGGCATAGACCAGCTTGGCGCTGTCCTTGGCGATGCCGCCGCGCTCCGCCTCCGTGCCGACCATGAAGCCGGAGATGTTGTGCAGGAACAAAAGCGGGATGTTGCGCTGGTCGCACATGGATACGAACTGCGCGCCCTTAAGCGAGCTTTCGGACAAAAGCGCGCCGTTATTGGCCAGGATACCGACGCGAAAACCGTGGATGCGCGCCGTTCCGCAGAGCAGCGTTTCACCCCAGCCCGGCTTGAACTCGCGAAATTCGCCGGCGTCTATCATGCGCAGCAGAACCTCGCGCATGTCATAGGGTTCCTTGCGGTCCGCGCTGATGACGCCCAGCAATTCGGAGGGGTCATGCGCGGGCGGCGCGGGCGGCGTGTCAGGCTGCATCGGGCGCGATTGGCCCAGTTCGGCCACGATGTCGCGCATCAGGGCGAGGGCATGGTATTCATCCTCGGCCAGATGGTCGCAAACACCGGAGACGCTGGTGTGCATTTCGGCCCCGCCCAAGGTTTCGCCATCGACCTCCTCGTTGATCGCCACCTTGACGATCGACGGCCCGCCCAGATGGATGCGGGCATTGCCGCGCACCATGATAAGCTCGTCCGACAGGGCCGGAATATAGGCCCCGCCTGCCGTGCAGCCGCCGAACACGGCGGAGATTTGCGGCAGGCCGCTGGCCGACATATTGGTCTGGCGATAGAAGGAATTGCCGAAATGACGTGCATCGGGAAAGACCCGATCCTGTTCCGGCAGATAGGCCCCGCCGCAATCGACCAGATACAGACAGGGCAACCTGTTCTCAGCCGCGATTTCCTGGGCGCGAATGTGCTTTTGCACTGTCTCATGATAGAAGGAGCCGCCCTTAACCGTCGCATCATTCGCGATGACCACGCACGGCAGCCCATGAACGATACCGATGCCCGTCACGATGCCGGAACCGGGAACCTCCCCACCATATTGACCGTAGGCCGCCAGCGATGACAGCTCCAGAAACGCCGTGCCCGGATCCACCAGCAGGTCGATCCGTTCGCGCACCAGAAGTTTTCCGCGCTTGCGGTGGCGTTCCACCATATCGGGGCGACCGCCCGACGTAGCCTCGGCGATCCGCGTGCGCAGGGTTTCGACGCGTTCGCTTTGCGCCGCGTGATTGCGCGCGAAGGTTTCGGATGCGGTTAGAACCGCTGAGTCAAGACGAGCCATGTATCAGGTATCCTGTCTTTCAAGTATCCCGTTGAGGAACACATCGGCATAGGTGCGTGACAGCGCCTCTGCGCTGCCGCGAGCCGGGTCGAACCAATCGAGCGTGGCGTTCAGCGCGCCGATCAACATCAGGCGCAGGTGGCGAATATCGACGTCGCTCTTCAGCGCGCCCTCCTGCTGAAGCCGGGACAGCAGTGCATCCCATTCGGCCTCATAGGCGCGGCGCGTCGGCAGGTTGGCATCGCGGACGGATTGCGGCACCTGCCCGAAAATACGCACATTGGCCGAAGTATAGTCGCTAACGTCAAGAAGCGCGCGCAGATGGGCCCCGATCGCGGCATGCAGGCTCGCCTCGGCGCCGGTGCCTTCGGGCAGTGCGGAAACGGCCTGACGCATGCTGTCGTGGACGACCTGAATGCCCACGTCCAGAACAGCCGCGACAATCTCGTCCTTGGAGCCGAAATGGTAGTATAGGCTGCCTGCCTTGATCCCGGCGGCTTCGGCGATCTTTCTCAGCGATACAGACCCGTAACCCTGCTCGCGGAAAAGCTTTGCTGCAACGTCCAGCACGCCCTCTCGCCCGACCGGACTGCGGACGCCCTGTGATACCTGTTTCACTGCAAGTTCGGACATGATCGCCCTTCGCGCCACCATAACTAACAACTGTTAGGTAACTGGATCAGCATCATCCGGCAAGCTCTATTTCGTTGGATATGGAAGGTCGGGACAACCCTGTTCGTGCTGTCCCGACCGGCCCGTGTTAAATCACGAAGCCGCCGCCGCAGATGACGTGCTGGCCAGAGATGAAGTTCGATTCCGGCGCACAGAACAGATAGACCGCGCCTGCGGCTTCCTCGGGTGTGCCGACACGACCCAAGGGGATCATGCGCTCCATCTGGGACAGAAGATCGGGGTTCACGCCCACTTTGATCTCCTTCTCCTCGACGGTGATCGTGCTGTCGCCATCCGCGCTGCCCTCGGTCAGGCGGGTGCGGATCGGGCCGAAGGCCACGGCATTGACGTTCACCTTGTAGCGGCCCCATTCCTTGGCCATGGTCCGGGTGACACCCAGGATCCCGGCCTTGGCGGCGGAATAGTTGATCTGACCCGGGTTGCCACCGGTCCCCGCGATGGAGGAGATGTTTACCACCTTGCGGAACACCTCGCGTCCGGCGGCGGCTTCTTCCTTGGCCTTGGCGCTGATCACCGGCTGGGCGGCACGCAGGATCCTGAACGGCGCGGTCATGTGAACGTCGATGATTGCCTGCCACTGCTCGTCCGTCATCTTCTGAACGACGCTGTCCCAGGTATAGCCCGCGTTGTTCACGATGATGTCCAGTCCGCCGAAGCTTTCGACGCCGGTGTTGATGAACCGCTCGGCAAAGCCGTCTTCGGTCACGCTGCCCGCGCAGACCACCGCTTCGCCACCGGCGGCGCGGATTGCTTCGGCTGTTTCGTTGGCTGGATCGGCATCCAGATCGTTGATCACCAGCCGCGCCCCTTCCGAGGCCAGCTTGAGCGCGATTTCGCGTCCGATGCCCCGGCCGGAGCCGGAGACCAGCGCCACGCGCCCGTCAAGTTTATCAGTCATGGCTTATCCTTCCGAATGGCGCTGTCAGACTTTTTCGTAAAGCGTGGTCACACAGGCCCCGCCGAGGCCAAGGTTATGCTGGAGCGCAAGGCGCGCCCCGTCGACCTGACGCGCATCGGCCTGACCGCGAAGCTGCTGGACCAGTTCCGTGCACTGCGCAAGGCCGGTCGCGCCCAGCGGATGCCCCTTGGACAAAAGACCGCCCGACGGGTTGGTCACGAATTTGCCGCCATAGGTATTGTCGCCATCGTCAACGAATTTGGCCGCATCGCCGCGCGCGCAAAGGCCCAGCGCCTCATAGGTGATAAGCTCGTTATGGGCGAAACAGTCGTGCAATTCGACCACGTCCACATCGTCGGGTCCGATGCCCGCCGCCTCATAGACCTGCTCCGCAGCACGCTTGGCCATCGAGAAGCCCACAACCTCACGCATGTCATGCGCGCCGAACGTCTCCGGCCCGTCCGTTGTCATGGCCTGCGCCGAGATCCGAACGGAACTGTCGAGGCCGTGCTTGTCCGCGAACTCCTTGGAACAGATGATTGCCGCCGCCGCACCGCAGGTCGGCGGGCACGCCATCAGCCGTGTCATCACGCCGGGCCACATGACCGGAGCGGCCATGACCTCTTCGGCGGTCATTTCCTGCCGGAACAGGGCGACGGGGTTCTTGGCCGCATGACGGCTGGCCTTGGCGCGGATTTTCGCGAAGGTTTCCATCGAGGTGCCGAACTCATCCATATGCGCCTTGCCCGCGCCACCGAAATAGCGAAGCGCCAGCGGGATCTCGGAGTTGCCCACCAGATCGTCGGTTTCCTCGTCAAACGCCGTGAACGGGCTGATCCGATCAGGGAACATCGCGCCAAGTGCGCCGGGCTGCATCTGCTCGAACCCCAGTGCCAGCGCACATTCCACCGCGCCGCTTTCAACGGCCTGACGGGCCAGGAACAGCGCCGACGACCCGGTCGAGCAGTTGTTGTTCACGTTCACAACCGGAATGCCGGTCATGCCGACATGGTACAGCGCCCGCTGGCCGCTGGTGCTGTCGCCATAGACATAGCCCACATAGGCCTGCTGGACACTGTCGTAATCCAGTCCCGCATCTGCCAGGGCGGAGCGGGTGGCCGTGGCGGCCATCACGTCATAGCTATCGGATTTTCCAGGCTTCTGGAACGGGACCATCCCCACGCCAACCACATAGGCCTTATCTGTCATGTCTCTCTCCCAGGTTCGAGCCGACACCGACGGATCGGGCGGACTCGGATTTTCTACCGTTTGTTAGAAATTACATAGCCACGCTTGGCTCTGTCAACAAAATCGCTTCGTGACGTAGGGTATCGGGTTCGGGGTGCCTGCATATGTTCGGGCATTCGCACCGCGCGGGCCGAAGGACAGCGTGAATGACATATCGTGCCGAATTCGCAGACTTTCTGGCGCTATTCCCCGCAACACGCGCTCAGCGTCGAGTCCCGAACGCGCCACAAAACGACGCGCCCGCCACCCCGAAAGGGTAGCGGGGCGATCCGGGGCGCCGAAGCGCGCCGGTCTTGGCTGTCACAGCCGGAATATGCCGTAATGCGGATCGTCGATCGGCGCGTTCAGCGATGCGGAGATGGACATGCCCAGCGCATTGCGCGTGTCCGCCGGGTCGAGAATGCCATCATCCCACAGCTCGGAGGTAGAGGTATAGGCTTCGACATCGTGGCGGAATTTCTCCAGCACGGGGTCGCGGATGGCGGCGATTTCCTCATCGCTCAGCTTCTTGCCTTCGCGCTCAAGCTGCCGGATCTTGACGTCGGCCATAGTGTTTGCGGCCTGATCCGCGCCCATGACGCCGATCTCAGCCTGCGGCCACATGAACAGCGTACGCGCATCCCAGGCACGCCCGCACATCCCGTAATTGCCCGCCCCGTACGAGGCATTGGCGATCACGGTGAATTTCGGCACGACCGACCCACCCTGCGCCATCAGCATCTTTGCGCCGTCCTTGGCGATGCCGCGTTCCTCATATTCGCGACCCACCATGTAGCCCGTAATGTTCTGGAAGAAGACCAGAGGCGTCCGGTTCTGGTTGCAAAGCTGTATGAAATGCGCGGCCTTGAGCGAACTGTCGTTGAACAGCACCCCGTTATTGGCGAGAATCCCCACCTTGTAGCCCCAGATATGGGCATAACCGCAGATCATCGTGGTGCCGTAATCGGGCTGATATTCGTGAAAGCGCGAACCGTCCACGATCCGGGCCAGAACCTCACGCATGTCGAACTGGGTCTTCCGGTCCTTGGGGATGATCCCGTAAAGCTCTTTCGGGTCGTAATATGGTTCCTCGAACGAGGCGGTCTCGATGATTGTCTTCGGCGTGCGCTTCCATTGGCTGACAATTTCGCGCGCCAGTGAAAAGGCGTGTTCCTCGGTGGCGGCGCGATAGTCGCCGGTGCCCGAGACAGAGGTATGCATGACCGCCCCGCCCAGCTCCTGAACGCCGACCTCCTCGCCTGTGGCCGCCTTGACCAGCGGTGGACCGCCGAGGAAGATCGCGCCGGTGCCTTCGATGATGACGTTGTAATCGCTGAGCGTCGGCACATACGCGCCGCCCGCCGTGCAGTGCCCGCCGACGATGGCGACCTGCGGGATGTTGGCCTGGCTCAGCTTGACCTGATTTCGAAACACCCGCCCCCCCAGATAACGGTCGGGAAAGACACCGTGTTGCAGCGGCAGGAAACCCCCGGCGCTGTCGCAGATGTGGATGACCGGCAAGCGGTTTTCCAGTGCGACATCCAGCAGCCGCACGATTTTCTTGACGGTATGCGGATACCACGCACCGCCCTTGACGCTGGCATCGTTGGCGTGAATGGCAACCTCGCGCCCCTGCACGATGCCGATGCCCGTCACCACGGCGGCACCGGGCACCGCACCGTCATATTCGCGACAGGCGGCGAGCGTCGAGAACTCCAGGAACGGCGTGCCGGGGTCCAGCAGCAGCTTCAGCCGCTCCCGCACGCCCAGCTTGTTCTGGCGGGCGAGGCGGTCGATATCGCGCTGAGGGCGCTCGAAACGCGCCGCGTGCTGGCGGGCGTGGAACTCCTTCAACCGCTCGGTCATGGCCGCATGGTTGGCCTTGAAGTCGGGAGCATTCGTATCAATCTGGCTTTCGATCCGGCGCATGGTCAGTCCTCCTCCGGGGCCAGCTGGGCGAGCGTGGCCTTCAGCCCGAAACTGTCACCTGCGGCAAATGGTATTTCAGCAACCACCCCGTCGCGCGGTGCGGCCAGGCTGGTTTCGAGCTTCATGCTTTCGATGACGAGCAGGATCTGGCCTTCCTTGACCTGATCGCCGGGTTTGGCGTTCACGGCCACGACCACACCGGGCATCGGCGCGATGATGCGATCGTCGGCCGCGCCGCCATCGCTTCCGGCCAGACGTTCTGCGGGATCGACCCGCCCGATGGCATATGCCCGGCCGTTCAGATGCACGAAAGTTGCGTCGGGTCCGACAGCCAGACGCAATTCCTGCACGCGCCCGCGTGCGCGCAGGACATAACCGCCCGGCTCGCTTGTCGGGTCCAACCGGCAGGGAACCGGGCCATCGGGCATGTTTACAATCAGGTTGGTGCCGTCATGCGACAACCAGCATTCGGTCTCTTCGCCGTCGATCTGGAATATCCGCCGCATCAGTTTCTCCACCCGCCCATTTTACGGTGCATCTCAGGTATCTGCATGACTTCGCCCACCAGCCGGTCGTCCGACAGAGCGGTCGCGGCGATCAGCAAGTCTGATATGTCCTCGCCCGGTGCTGTCAGCGTATCCGCCTGTTCGGCCAGAAATCCGGTCGAGATGTCACCCGACGCAAAATCCGGGTGGGCCAGGATCGCATCCAGATAGCCTGTGTTGGTCGTCACCCCGAGGATGACGTAATTCTGCACCGCCTGTCGCGCCCGCACGATGGCCTGTGTACGGTCCGGGGCGTGAACGATCAGCTTGGACAGCATCGGGTCGAAATCGGTGGTGACCTTGCCCCCCCCCAGGATGCCGCTGTCAACTCGCACGCCTGTGCCCTGCGGTTCGTCCAGCAGCAGGATGTCCCCGATGGCGGGGCGGAAATCTTCCGTTGCGTCCTCGGCACAGATGCGCAGCTCGATCGAGTGACCGGACTGCGCAATGTCGTCCTGCGCGGCGCTCAGCCCCTCACCCGCCGCGATGCGCAGCTGTTCGGCGACGAGGTCGAAGCCGGTGACCATCTCCGTCACGGGATGTTCGACCTGTAGGCGGGTGTTCATTTCCAAGAAATAGAAGGACCCGTCCTGCGCATAGATGAACTCGACCGTTCCGGCTCCGCGATAGTTGACCGCGCGCGCGATCCCGGCGGCGGTTTCGCAGATGTCCAGACGCTGCTGCGCCGAGAGCGCCGGAGACGGCGTTTCCTCGATGATCTTCTGAAAGCGGCGCTGGATCGAGCATTCGCGCTCCCAGAAATGAACGACATTGCCCTGCCCGTCACCCATGACCTGCACCTCGATATGGCGCGGGCGTTCGATGTAGCGTTCGACGAACAGACGACCGTCACCGAAATAGCGCTCACCCTCGCGGCGGGCGGTCTCGATCTCCGATTCCAGTGCGCTGTCCTCACGCACGACGCGCATTCCCTTGCCGCCGCCGCCCGCCGAGGGCTTGATCAGCAGCGGATAGCCCACCGCGCGGGAGCGTTCGACGAAGGTGGCGGGGTCGTCATCCTCGATGGCCGATGGCGCAACCGGGAAACCGCGTTCCTCGACGAAGCCGCGGGCGCGCACCTTGTCGCCCATCAGGTCGATGACCTCGGATGTGGGGCCGACGAAGGTCACGCCGGCTTGCTCAAGCGCGGCTACGAAGCCTGCATTTTCCGACAGGAAGCCATAGCCCGGATGCACTGCGTCCGCGCCGATCCTTTTCGCGACCTCGACGATCTGCGGGATGTCGAGATAGGCGGCAACGGGGGTGGGGCCGTCGATGCTGACGACCTCGTCCGCTATCAGATGGGCCGGTCCCTCCTGCTCGGACGGGTGGCGCAACACGGCGGTGGCAAGGCCGCGTGCCTTGGCGGTGCGCAAGACACGTGCAGCGATCTCCCCCCTGTTGGCGACCAGCAGTTTGGAGATACTCATCTTACTTCCTTTCATGCGCTCTCGACGGAATGAAGCCCGTCCCTTGCGGCCAGATCGGCCGGTACGGGAATCTCGATGTCCAGCAGCATCTGCGCAAAGCCCTTGCCCTGCGGGTCGATGCGAACAGAGGCGATGCCGCCGCCGCCCAGTGATTCATGCAGCAGGAAGTTCAGCGCATGGCTTCCCGGCAGGTCGAAACGTTCGACCGCACCGTGGCACAGATGGACGAAATAGTCCTTTACCCTTCCCTCGGTAAGCGAGGAGCGGATGTAGGGCAGATATTCCGGCTTGCGCGCCAGGATGCCGATATTGGCGATATCGCCCTTGTCACCCGACCGACCCCACGCCAGATCGACAAGCCGCACGTTGACGGCGTCAGGCCCGGCCTTGCGGCTTTCCACCTGCGGCCCCGACGACGGATCGAGTGTGACCGCATCTGTCGATACGGTGAGGGGCACCTGCGTTCCGTCCACCTCGACCTCAACGGGGGTGTCAGCCTTGTCCTGCAGGAAGGAGAACAGGCGAACCACCGGCTGCACCTTCGGGCGCCCGGCGAAAAATCCGGTCAGGCCCTGCGCGGTGGAAATGGCCATGGGCGCGATTTCCCCGGCAAAAATGTTGAGCGCGCTGCGATCCTCATGCACCGCGCCGATCTTGAGCACCACCTCGCGAGTCTTGGCGCGAGCGTTGGCGCCATAGGCGGCCTCTGCCCCCAGAACCTCAACGCTGACCTGTCGAAAATCGCCAAGGTTCCTGTCGCGGAAAATCCGGCGGCAGCGGGTCAGGATCGCCTCGGCCACACGCTCGGCCTTCGCCGGGGCGTCAATGGCGGCGAGAGTCAGGGTGGTGACCGCGCGCCAGCCGTCGGCATGGGTGGCCGAGACCTTGTAGCTGTCGGTACGCCCAAGTCCCCTGCCCCCCTTGACCAGCACCTGATCGGGACCGACCTGTTCGAGCGTGACGCCGGACCAGTCGCAGATCACATCCGGCAGCAGATAGGCCCGCGGGTCGCCGATCTCGTAGAGCATCTGTTCGCCGACCGATCCCGGCACAACCAGCCCGCCAGTGTCGGGCGTCTTCGTCATGACGAAGCTGCCATCCTCGGTCACTTCGACGATGGGCATGCCCATATTGTCCCACCCCGGCACGTCGCGCCAGTCGGTGAAGTTGCCCCCGGTGCCCTGCGGACCGCATTCGATCAGATGGCCTGCCAGCGATCCCTGGCTGAGCTTGTCCCAATCCTCATCGCTCCAGCCGAATTCGTGCATGAGCGGGCCCAGCGCCACGGCACTGTCAGCGCAGCGTCCGGTAATCACGATATCGGCCCCCGCATCCAGCGCGGTCGCGATGGGGCGGGCGCCCAGATAGGCATTCATGCTCCAGATATCGTCGGGGAAATCCACGCCGGAGAACATTTCCCGCTGACCGCGGGCGCGAATATCACCGGCCTGCCCTGACAGATCATCGCCCAGAACCACACCGATGGACAGTTCGATTCCAGCCTCGGCGGCGGCCTTGGCCAGCGCATCGCGACAGCCGCGCGGGTTCACACCGCCGGCATTGGCCACGACCTTGATGCCCTTGGCCTTGATTTGCGGAAGCAACGGCACGAGCGCCTTTACGAAATCCGGCGCAAAGCCCGCCTCAGGCGACTTGGCGCGGGCGCGCGCCATCAGGGACATCGTGACTTCCGCCAGATAATCGAACACCAGATAGTCGATCTGTCCGCCGGAAACCAACTGGCCGGCCGCTTCGGGCGTATCGCCCCAGAACCCGGAGGCGCATCCGATGCGCAATTTTCGATCTGACATATTCCCTCCTCACCGCAGTATCAGCGGCCCGTCCATTCAGGTTTGCGTTTCGCGATGAAAGCATCGAAGCCCTCGCGCGCATCTTCTGTCTGTGCCACGCGCGGCAACAGCGTTTCGGCAAAGCGCATCTGCTGCGGATAGGTCATGTCCTGCATCGCGTGACAGGCGTATTTGCCCAGCCGAATGGCAGTGGGCGACTGGGCGGCGATCTGGTCAACCAGCTCCGAAATCTTGTCATCCAGTCCGGCGCCATCCGTCACATAGTTGACCAGATCATAGCGCAGCGATTCCTCGGCGGTCAGGGGGACGCCGGTGATGAACATCTCCATCAATCTGCGCCGTGGCAACACGCGCATCATCGGCGGAACGATGGTCATGGGAAACAGGCCCACCTTTACCTCCGGCGTTCCGATTCTGGCGTGATCCGCCATCACCGCCAGATCGCAGGCACAGACGATTCCTGCGCCCGCGCCGACGGCGACACCATTGATGCGGGCTATTGTCGGCTTTCGGCAGGCCTGAATCGCGTCGAACAACTTGCCGGCAAAATGCTCGGGATCGGCCGGGTCCTGAACGAACGGGCCCCCTTCGGCCCCAGCCTTGAGATCGCCGCCCGCGCAAAAGGCAAGCTCCCCCTCTCCGGTCAATACGATCACCCGGCAATCGACGTCAGCCTCGGCTGCCTGAAGCGCGGCAATCATGCCCTCAGCCACATCGAGGTTCATGGCATTGCGCCGTTCGGGACGGCATATCGTGATGCGCGTTTCATGCCCTCGCGCCTGCGATTGTACGACGTTCTCAGCCATCTCCAGAACCTCCCCGCATTGGCAATTGCCTTGCTTGCAACGTCAGGTCGCGAAAAGCTTGCCTTGATCTATTTTCTAACATGTGTTTGATTTTGGTCAACACTACAGATGTCATTCTGTTCGGGGAGGAACGATAATGACCAGCCAGAACGAGCCTGACATGGCAGCCTTGGAAGCCATCAGGGCCAACTATTCATTGACCGATGAGCAGCGCCAGATCGTCGATCATGTGGACCGCGTTTCGCGCGAGGTGCTGCACCCGCTGCAGGCCCGTATGGACGCGGAGGAATGGTGGCCCGACGATCTGTTCAAACAGATGGGGGAGCTTGGCCTTCTGGGAATCACCGCGCCCGAGAAATTCGGCGGATCGGGCCAGAACGAATTTACGCAGGCGCTGGTGTCCGAAGTGATCTCGAAATGGAATCCGGCCGTGGGGCTGTCGCACGGGGCGCATGACAATCTTTGCCTTAATAACCTGCTGCGCAACGGGTCCGAGGAACAGATAAAGAAGTATGTGCCCGGCCTGTGTTCCGGTGATCTGGTCGGGGCGCTGGGGCTGACCGAGCCCGGTGCCGGGTCCGATGCGCTTGGCTCCATGGCGACCACGGCGCGTCGCGATGGCGACGACTACATCATCAATGGCTCGAAGATCTACATCACGAACGGGCCGATCGCGGACGTGATCCTGCTCTACGCCAAAACCGACAAGTCCAAAGGCGCCAAGGGCATTTCGGCCTTTATCATCGACACCGACAATCCCGGATTCAAGGTGGCGCAAAAGCTCGACAAGATGGGCTTTCGCGGTTCTCCGACCGGGGAACTGGTATTCGAGGATTGCCGGGTGCCGGCCTCCGCAATGCTGGGCGCTGAAAACAGCGGCGTCGCGGTGGTGATGAGCGGGCTGGATCTGGAACGGGCGATGGTCGCCTCGCTCTGCGTTGGCATGGCCGACCGCGCGCTGGAGCTGGGTCTGGAATACGCCAAGATCCGCGAACAATTCGGCAAGCCAATCGCAAGCTTCCAGATGGTGCAGTCGAAACTGGCCGAGATCTATACCGAGGTCGAAACAGCGCGCGCCTTCAGCTATCGCGCGTTGGCTGCCTGTGTCGGCCTGCCCAAGGGTGCCGGTGGGCGTGGTGAGATTCACAAGCTGACCGCCGCGGCCTGCCTTTATGCAGGTGAGGCATTCAACAAGGCCGTCACCGAGGCCTGCCACATCCATGGCGGCTCCGGCTACATGCAGGACACCGAAATCAACCGGCTGTTCCGCGCAAACAAGCTGTTGGAGATCGGTGCGGGCACCAGTGAAGTGCGCAAGATCATCATCGCCGAAGAACTGCTGCGCGCCTGAGGGGGGCAAGATCATGAACAAGCAACTGCGCAACGACATCGACCTTCCGACTCATTTCAAGACGGATGAACAGCAGGCGCTGGCCGATCAGGCCGGCAAGTTCTTCATGTCCGAGTTCCACCACCTGAACGCGGAAATGGACGACACCGACGACCTGCCGCCCTCAGTCTTTCCTAAGCTGGGGGAGATGGGGTATCTCGGCCTGAACGTGCCGCCGGAATTTGGCGGGGCCGGGCTCGATTTTACCTCCGCCTGCATCATCACCGAAGAACTGTCGCGCGCCTCTGCCGCGATTGGGCTGACGCATGTGGCGCATGACAACCTGTGCGTCAACAATATCTACCGCAACGCCAATGACGATCTGCGCCGCAAATATCTGCCGGGGCTGTGCAACGGCACGCTGGTCGGCGCACTGGGCCTGACCGAACCGGGTGCCGGGTCCGACGCGCTCGGCTCAATGCGCACCACGGCCAGGAAGGATGGCGACGACTACATCCTGAACGGGTCAAAGATCTATATCACCAACGGGCCGATTGCCGATCTGGTGCTGGTCTATGCCAAGACCTCTCCCGAAAAGGGCGCCCAGGGGATTTCAGCCTTCATAGTCGAGACGGACACACCCGGTTTCAAGGTGGCGCAGAAGCTCAACAAGATGGGTTTCCGCGGGTCGCCGACAGGGGAACTGGTTTTCGAGGATTGCCGCGTGCCCGCCAAGAACATGGTGGGCAAGCTGGACGGCGGTGTGGCAGTCACGATGTCGGGCCTGGACCTGGAGCGCGCTATCGTCTGCTTCAACGCCCTGGGCATTGCACAGCGGGCGCTGGATATCTCCATCGATTACGCCAAAACGCGCCAGCAGTTCGGCAAGCCGATCGCCAGCTTCCAGATGGTGCAGGCGATGCTGGCCGACATGTACACACAGCTTGAGGCGGCGCGCAGCCTGTCGCTGAAAACCGTCGCGATGTGCGAGGGCCTGAAGGAGGGCGAAGGCGGACGCGGCGAAATTCACAAGCTGACCGCCGCCGCGATCTTCAAGGCCGCCGAGGTCACGTCATTCGTGCTGGACAAGGCCGTCCAGATCCACGGCGGGTCGGGCTACATGCGCGACACGGAAGTGAACCGGCTTTACCGCACGGGCCGTGTTCTGGAGGTTGGCGCGGGCACTCAGGAAGTGCGCAAGCTGATCATTTCCGGCGAACTTCTTAAAAACTGAGAGTGAAAACATGAGCGAGAAAAAGACATCGCGTTATGCACCGGATCTGATGGCGGGCCAGGTGGCCCTTGTCACAGGATCGGGTTCGGGAATGGGCCGGGCAACGGCACTGGAAATGGCCTCCTGCGGGGCCAGACTGGCGCTGTTCGCGCGCCGCGAGGAGCCGCTGGAAGAGACTGCCGAAATGATCCGTGCAGCGGGTGGAGAGGCGTTCGTCGTACCTGGCGACACCCGCGACGAGGACAGCATCGAAACCGCGATGGGCCGCATCAAGGAACATTACGGACAGCTTGACGTGCTGGTGAACAATGCAGGCGGGCAGTACATCGCCGCTGCGCGGGACATCACCAACAAGGGCTTCGAAGCGGTGATCCGCAACAACCTGATCGGGTCATGGCAGATGACCCGCGCAGCCGCCGATCATTTCATGTATGAAAACGGCGGATCGGTCGTGTTCGTCACCGCGATTTCAGGGCGGACCGCACTTACCGGGTTTACCCATACCGTTGCCGCGCGCGCGGGTGTTACCGGCATGATGAAGACGCTTGCCGCCGAATGGGGCGAGTATGGCATTCGCCTCAATTGCGTCGCGCCGGGCACGATCAAGACCGAGGCGCTTGGCCGCTATCCCATCCCGCCCGAGCGGTGGAAACAGCTGAACCGCTCGGTCCTCAACCGGATGGGCATGGCCGAGGATATCGCCGGCACCATCATCTTCCTGGCGTCTGATCTGGGGAACTTCATCACCGGTGAGGACATCTATGTCGATGGCGGCGAAACCCTTCACATGGGTCATGACGCGCGCGATATGATCAACCCCGACATGTTCGACAAACGCGAGCGCGGAGACGGAAAAGATGAGTGAGCCCATTGTCCTTCTGGATATCGCTGACAGGATTGCCACCGTTACGCTGAACGATCCGGAGCGTCGCAATCCGATTACCGGAAACGAAATGATTTCGGCCCTTCTGGATACCTTCGCGAAGGTGCAGGCCGATCCGCAGGTCAGCGTGATGATCCTGACCGGTGCCGGCACGGCATTCTGCGCCGGCGGCGATATCAAGGAAATGAACGATCCCGACGGCATTTTCCGCAAGGAACCGCTGGCCGCCGCCGAAAGCTATGTCAACGGCGTGCAGCGTCTGCCACAGGCGCTCTACAACATGGACATCCCCACCATCGCGGCGGTCAACGGCCCTGCGGTCGGCGCGGGATGCGATCTGACGATGATGTGCGACATGCGCATTGCATCCGAGAAAGCGAAGTTCGGCGAGGTGTTCCTGAACCTGGGTATCATTCCGGGCGATGCGGGCAGTTGGTTCATGCTGCGCCGTCTGGGCCATCAACGGGCCGCCGACCTGACATTCTCGGGCCGTATGGTCGAGGCGAAGGAGGCGCTTGAGATCGGTATGGTGCTGGATGTCGTGCCTCATGAAAATCTCATGGAACGGGCACGCGAACGGGCGTCGGTCATTGCAGCCAAGCCGCCGCGTGCTGTACGGGTTGCCAAGCGCCTGATGCGCAACGCCGAACGGATGGATCTGCCTGATTTCCTGAATTCCGCAGCGGCCTATCAGGCGCTGATGCATCAGACCGAGGACCACCATGAGGCGGTCTCCGCGTTTATGGAAAAACGAAAACCCAGCTTTACCGGGCGCTAAAGGAAAGACCGCATGTCTGACATCAGCAAGACGAAAATGGAACAGATCGCGCAGATGTGGAATGCGCGTGGCAAGGGCCTGATCACCCACATGGCGCTCGATATCGAAGACGTCTCCTCCGAGGGGGTTCGGGTCCGCATGCCGTTCAATCCAGACTTCTGTGTCGACAGCGATCAAACCCTGCTGCATGGCGGCATCCTGACGGCCCTGCTGGACAGTGTCTTCGGGCTGGCGAACTTCGTGTCCATCGAGGGGGTCAGCACCATGGCGACTTTGGACCTCAGAGTTGACTATCTGCGCCCGGCGCGCTCCCGCTCGGATGTCATCGTTCGCGCGCATTGCTTTCGGAAAACCCGGCATATCGCCTTCAATTCCGGCAGCATCTGTTTCGATGGCCATGAAGACGCGGAAATCGCCCGTGGAACCGCCTCGTTTGCATTGACCCGCGGCGACGTCAGCCTGTTTGACGCGATGACAAAAGGAAAAAACCCGTGATTGATTTGCAAACCGTCAATGCCAATGTGTCCCGGGTGCCGTTCTTCAGGTTTCTGAACTTCGAAGTGCAGAGCCTGGACAACCTGCATGCCGAGGCGGAGATGACCTTTGAATCACGCCATATCGGAAATCCGGTCATGGAGCATTACCACGGCGGCATCATCGCCAGCTTCATGGAGGCGACGGCCGCCATCGCCGTCCACCCCGATTTCGCGGACGTTCCGGCCAAGCCGATCAATCTAACGGTGGATTACCTCAGACCGGGTCTGAAGGGGCCGCTATATGCCCGCGCCGATGTCACCCGCAAGGGCAAGCGCATCGCCAGCCTCAGCGTGATTACCTGGCAGATAGAGCGGGAAAAACCGATCGCAGAAGGGCTGTATCACTTCCTTCTCGTGTGATCCGGCTTCTGGTGTGATCCGGCTTCTGCCCTAATCCGCCGTGCCGTGCGGGCCGGCCTCTCGTCTGATCGGGCGGGGGCCGCGCCACGGGCAGCTCTCAGTGGATCTGCACCTGTTCGGTGGGGTCCGCTCTGTTGCAAATCCCTTCGAGCAGCAGCTTGATGAGCATTTCGGAGAATTCGGGAAGGGAAAGGTAGCCGTCCGCGCCCGTCCTGTTGGGATCGAACCACTCCACCGTCCAGTTCAGGGCGCCCAGCATCACCTGCCGCAGGGGAACGATCTTGATATCCGATCTGATCGCGTCGTCCTTTTGCGCGTCTCTGAGTATTCTGTCCCAGAGCCTCCCGTAATCATGCCGGATTTTGCCGTGTCTTTCCCTGAATTGGTTGGGCAGCATCCCATAACTTCTGATATTGGCGGACGTGAATTCGCTCGCCTTGAACAGGAAATCCAGATGCGTCCAGATGGCCGTCGCGATCCTGGCGTAATGGTCGTAAGGTTCGTGAAACTCTTCTACCGCGGCGCTGACACCGGATAGCAAATCGCTCAATCCCGCGTTCAGAACCTCGTCCACTATCTCTTCCTTGGATTTGAAATGATAGTAGACGCTGCCCGCCTGCATGTCCGCTTCTGCAGCGATCTGCCGTAACGTGGTCGCCTTGAAACCATTGTCCCGCAGTACGCGCGCGGCGGCCAGCAGGATATCGGAACGGGTTTTCGCCGCCTTGCCAGTCGCCTCAGGGGCCTTGTAGGCAATATGATTGATCATCTTGGACCCGCCGGTATCCGCGCGGTGACGCGATGACATTCCGTCAAGTATGAGATTGCTCATGCGTTCCGCCAGGACATGCACGGGGTGCCGGTCCACGTCATACCATTCGACGGTCCAGTTCATCGCGCTGAGCACAAACTGGCGAATGGCCGAGACGGAGATGTCCCTCCTCAGAAGGTCCGCTTCCTTGGCTTCTTCGAGAAATTCGCTCCAGACCCGTGCGTAGGAGGCACGCAGATCCCGGTGGGGCGCGCGGGCCTCATCCGACAACATCGGATAATTCCGGATATTGGCCGAGGTATAATCACTTGTCGTCAACAGATAGGTCAGATGCGTTTCGATAAGCTGCGCAAATGTCTCCCGAAACCGCTCCGGATGGCCCTTGTTAGCGCGAATTATACTGCTGACCTGTTCATAGAGCGCGCGAACACCGATATCGAGCACCTCGCTCAATATCTGGTCCTTCGAGTCGAAATGGTAGTAGATGCTGCCCGCTTCGATGCCGGTTTCCTGCGCGATGCTGCGCATCGTGGTCGCATAGTAACCTTCGTGACGGAAAAGGCAGGCAGCCGCTGCGAGAATATCTCCGCGTGTCCTCTCCGACTTGCTCAAATCATCGTCGGTTTGCTTGTCGTCATCAAACTGCCTCACCATTCATAGTCGATACTTGTCAGTGACAAGGCTGTCCATTGCAATAAATCTAACAAGTGTTAGAATACGCGAAAGGACGCTCGAATCAAGTTCTTTGTAATGACGCCAGCGAAAGAGGAGGACCTCCATATGCGAGGATTGAGTGGAAAACGTGTAATCGTGACCGGCGGTGGTAGCGGCATCGGGCGCGCTGTCTGCGAACGGTTCGGCGACGAAGGTGCCGAGGTTGCTGTTTTCGATATGAACGAGGATGGAGCACGCGAAACGGCACAACTGATCGTTGATGCCGGTGGAAAGGCGTCCGCCTTCAAGGCCGACATCACCGACCGCGCACAGGTCGACAAGGCAGTTGCGGAGTTCGAGGCTAGCGGCCCGATCGACGTGCTGGTGAACAATGCCGGCTGGGATCTGATCAAGCCGTTCCTGGATACCGATGAGGATCTCTGGAAAAAGATCATCGACATCAATCTTTACGGCCCCCTGAACATGCACCACGCGGTGCTACCGGGCATGGTCAAGAATGGTGGCGGCCGTGTGGTCAACATCGCCTCGGATGCGGGCCGTGTCGGCTCGTCGGGTGAGGCTGTGTATTCCGCTTGCAAGGGCGGCATCATCTCGTTCACGAAAACCGTTGCGCGTGAGCTCGCCCGCAAGGGTATCCAGCTGAACGCAGTCGCACCGGGACCGACCGATACGCCGCTGTTCGCCCAGGTTGCACAGGGCGAAGCCGGCCAGAAGATCGCGGAGGGCCTGAAGCGGGCCATTCCGATGAAGCGTCTGGCGCAGCCCACGGATTATCCCGGGGTCATCTGCTTCCTGTCGTCCGATGACGCCGGATTCATCACCGGCCAGGTGATTTCGGTTTCGGGCGGTCTGTCCATGCACGGATGATCGCTGGCGGCCATGCTTGTCACTGGGCATGGCCGCCGATCCGTGTACAAAGTTACCTCCCTAACTGGCCGCGCCACCGGTGCGGCCCTTTTTCGTTGAAGAAAGGTGACACATGTTCCAGCCAGATTCTGACATTCAGCGTTCAAGCACGCTCGCAGCTTTCCTGAAGGATTGCGGCGCGGACAGTTATGAAGACCTTGCCCAACGGGCGAATGCTGAACCGGATTGGTTCTGGGACCGCGTAATCAATTTTGCCGGCATAAGGTTCAGCCGCCCCTACACCCAGTTGAGGGATATGTCCGATGGGCCGGAGTCGATCCGGTGGGCCGTGGGCGGCACCTTGAACCTGACGGAAACCTGTCTGGACGCTCACATCGAAAACGGTCTGGGAGACAAGATCGCGATCGACTGGGTGGGTGAGGACGGAAGCCAGCGCAGCTGGACCTATTCCGATCTCGCCGCCGAAACCGCGCGCGTGGCCTCCGCGCTGGCGCAGCGTGGCGTGAAGCCCGGACAGGCTGTGGGCATCTACATGCCCATGATACCCGAAATCGAGGCCGCGCTGCTGGGGATCGCCCGGCTGGGCGCCGTGGCAGTGCCGCTGTTTTCCGGATTCGCGCCACCGGCCATCGTCTCCCGACTGAACGATTCAGGTGCCGTGGCGGTGCTCACGGCGGATGCCACGCCCCGGCGCGGCACGCCCGTCTGGATGGAGGCCAAACTGGCCGAGGCCCTTCAGGACGTGCCATCGGTCCATACCGTGATCAGCCTGCGACGCTTCGGCGGCGAAGTGGCCGATCCGGCCCGAGATCTGGACTGGCAGCAGAGCATCGGAAAGGCGGATCCGACCTATCCCGCCCATCCCGTGGACGCGGACGCCGCGCTGATGATCGCCTATACCTCGGGCACGACCGGGCGGCCCAAGGGTGTGGTGCACACCCATCTGGGCGTGCAGGCCAAGGCCGCCTCGGATTTCCTGCTTGGCCTCGACATGAAGCATGACGACCGACATCTGTGGATGACCGATATGGGCTGGGTCATGGGGCCGCTCACGCTTTTGTCGGTATTGCTGTCGGGGGCCACACTGGTTCTGGCGGAGGGTGCGCCGTCGATGCCCGGCGATCCCTTCCGGCTGCTGCGCATCGCCGCGGAGATGAAGGTGACACACATGGGCGTCGCGCCGACCCTGGTGCGGCAGTTCATGACGCAGGATCCGGCCCCTCTTTCAAGCTACGATCTTTCGCCTCTTCGCATCGTCGCCTCGACCGGGGAACCCTGGACCGACGACGCCTGGATGTGGCAACTCGACCATATCTGCCGCCGCCGCGCGGTGCCGCTCAACATCTCCGGCGGGACCGAGCTTTTCGGCGCGATCCTGACCTCGACCGTGCTGCACGAGGTTCGTCCCGGCGGATTTTCCGCACAGGCGCTGGGTGTCGGGGCCAAGGTCCTGCGTCAGGACGGCAGCGAGGCCGCGCCTGGCGAAGTGGGTGAACTGGTCGTCACCCAGCCGCCCCTGGGCCTGACCCCGGCCATCCGCGGCGACCGTGAACGCTACCTTGAAACCTACTGGTCCACCTATCCCGGCATCTGGCGGCATGGCGACTGGGTGCGCTGCGATCCTGACGGCACGTGGTATATCCTTGGCCGTTCGGACGATACGCTCAACATCGCCGGCAAACGCATCGGCCCGCCCGAGATCGAGGGCGCTCTGACCGAAACCGGGGAAGTCGTGGACGCCGCCGCCATTGCAGCACCCGATGATATCAAGGGCGTGGCCGTGGTCTGCGTATGCGTCGCGGCACCGGGTGTGGTGCCCGACGCGGATCTGGTCGAGCGGCTCAAGAACCGTGTGGGTGAAGTCGTCTCGAAACCCTTCCGCCCGCGTGAGATTCACTTTGTCGAGGCCCTGCCCAAGACCCGCAGCATGAAGACAATGCGCCGGATCGTGCGCGCGGCCTTCCTCGATGAAGACCCCGGCGACCTGGCATCGGTCAGCAATCCCGAAACCATCCAGCCCATCGCACTGCTGAGAAAGGAAACGTCATGATCACCGTCTTCGGAGCCACCGGAACCACCGGTGCACCTCTTGTCGATACTCTTCTGACCAAGGGCGCCAAGGTGCGCGCCGTGACCAGCGATCCAGCCAAGCTTGACGGGCTAAAAGCCAAGGGATGCGAGGCTGTCACCGCAAGTTTCGACGATCAGTCCGCACTGGAACAGGCATGTTCCGGGGCGGACAGGATTTATCTGGTGACACCCGCGCATCTGGACATGCGTCAGTGGAAGGCCAACGCGATCGCGGCGGCCAAGAAGACAGGCGTGCAGCATGTCGTTCTGGCCACCGGGCTTGGCGCCTCACCAAAGGCGGGGCTGACCTTCGGCAAGTGGCATTCCGAAAGTCAGGAATTGCTCAAGGAAAGCGGCCTCGACTGGACCTTCGTTCAGCCAACCTATTTCATGCAAAACCTGCTGTGGCAGGCTGACAGCATCGCCAAGGACGGGGTCTATTATGACGATATGGGCGGTCCCGTCTCATGGATCGACGCCCGCGACATTGCCGATGTCGCAGCGGAGGCCCTGACCGGTTCGGGCCACGCGGGCAAGGGATATGGCGTGACCGGCCCCGAGGCCCTGACCGGAGAAGAGATCGCCGCTGTCCTGTCCGAGGAAACCGGCCGTGCCGTCACCTGCGTGCACCTCTCGGCGGATGAGGCCAAGGCGGCCATGATCTCCGGCGGAATGCAGAGCGAGGTCGCCGCAGCGATGGTGGAACTGGCCTCCATCGCGCCCAAGGGCTACCTGGGGGGTATCGAGACCACGGTCAGTGACGTTCTGGGCCGCCCGGCGCGGCGGTTCCGTGATTTCGTAGTCGAGAATCGGGATGCTTTCGTCCAGTGAGCGAACGGTCGCGCCGCTTTATCTTGAGCTGGCACCGGCTGCGGATGCTGTGGCGCAGATCGACCATCTTTTCGTGTTCCGCGACACGGGTACGTTGAGCGGTGGCGGCAGCGGTCGTTTCGCCACCGATCTGTTCACCCTTTCGGTGGCACCGGGCGGGCGCACGGACGGTGGCGGCGATCCGCATATCTCGCTCACGCTGCCCCGCGCGGGCTTCGCTCACCGTCGCGCGCCGTTTTGCGGCATCGTCGCCGGTCTGCGGCTGTCGGCGCGACCGGAGAGTTTGCCCGAGCGCGCGGCGGTGGAGCAGTTGGCCGTGGCACTTCAGCGGGCACAACGGTTCGACGACGATTTGCCCGCTCTGGTGGCTGCGCTGGACAATCTGGGCCGGGAGTTGAGCTTCGCCGCTTCGCCACATGCCGTCAGCGACCGTACCGGGCGTCGCAGAGCGCTGGCCGACACCGGTGTGTCGAGACGACGGCTCGCCGCCATTCGGCGCTTTCGCCAGATGCTCAAGCGACTTGCGAGCCGGAATACCCCGTCATTGAGCGATCTTGCGCTGGACGCCGGGTATTACGATCAAGCGCATATGTCGGCGTTCTGCCGATCCTTCGCCGGCCGTTCGCCCGGGGCCCTCCGCTCACAGGCGGCAAGACGCCCTTTTGACCTTTCGTTACAAGATACGCATTTCAGGGATCGGGTAAGCTTGGTCATCATGAATGAAAAACAGGAGTAAAATCACACCATGGTGCAATTCGAGCCGAAGAACCCTGACTATGACGCGCGTGTGCGCAGCAGTTTCGATCGCCAGAACGTCATGCGCACGATGGGGATCAGCATTGCCGACCTGTCGCCCGGCCATATCGTTCTGGAGATGGCGCACAATGACGCGCTGACCCAGCAGCATGGTTTCCTGCATGCCGGGATCGTATCCACCGCGCTGGACAGTGCCTGCGGATATGCAGGCTTTTCCCTGATGCCCCCCGAAGCGGCGGTTCTGACGGCGGAATTCAAGATCAACCTGCTGAACCCCGCCGATGGGGAGCGGTTTCGTTTCGTCGCCGACGTGGTGAAACCCGGTAGAACACTGACCATCTGCGAGGCGCGTGCCTATGCGGTGAAGGGTCAGAAAGAAAAGGTGGTCGCCACGATGACCGCCACGCTGATGGCGCTGGTGGGCCGGGCAGGCGTTACCGACTGACAGGGTACGCGCGCCTGCCGATTTTACGCGGCGGGTCGGCGGTGCAGGCAGGCCATATGGCGAACTGCCTGCACCTTGCTCAGATCGACCGCCCCTATCAGAGACTTTGCGCCAGCCGGATCCCCTCATCAATCGCACGCAGCGCGTCGAGCTCGGCGGCCTCCTTCGCGCCGCCGATCATCGTGACGGCGACGTTGCGCGCGGTCAGCTCGTGCGCCAGGTCGCGTTCGGGTTCCTGACCGGTACAAAGCACGATCGTATCGGCGGCGATCACACTTGGCTTTCCATCCATGAAAATATGCAGTCCCGCGTCGTCGATACGTTCGTAGCCCACGCCGCCCATGACCTCGACACCGTGCTTTCGCAGGGCATTGCGCAGGATCCAACCTGTCGAGACGCCAAGCCCCGCACCCGGTTTCGAGGTTTTCCGCTGAAGCATGATCACCTTGCGCGGCGATGATTTCGGTGCCAGCGGATCGCCCGCCAGCGCGCCGGACATTGCGAATTCCGGGTCCACGCCCCAGGTCTGACAGAACGCATCGGCGTTCTGGGCCTCCGCCGGTTCGGTCACCAGGAACTCGGCCACGTCATGACCGATGCCCCCTGCCCCCATCACCACCACGGTGTCGCCCGCCACACGCTCACCCGAGAGGACCTCGGCATAGGTCGCGACACTGGGATGGTCGATGCCCGGCAGATCGGGAATGCGCGGCGTCACTCCGGTGGAGATCACCACATGGTCAAAGCCGTTCAGATCGTCCAGACCGGCCCGCTGCCCCAGATGCAGCTTGACGCCATGCTTTTCCAACTGCCCGGAATAATACCGGATGGTTTCGTCGAACTCGTCCTTGCCCGGCGCCGCGCGCGCCAGATTCAACTGGCCGCCCAGCTTTGCCTGTGCCTCGAACAAGGTGACGTCATGGCCCAGACGCGCCGCCTCGGCAGCCGTGGCCATGCCTGCTGCGCCGCCGCCGATTACGGCCACCTTCCGGGGTGAGTCCGTGGGCGTGTCGCGAAACTCGGTTTCGCGCCCGGCCCGTGGGTTGACCAGGCACCCGACAGGACGGTCGGAAAAGATGAAATCGAGGCAGGCCTGGTTGCAGGCAATACAGGTATTGATTTCGTCGGCATGGCCCTCGCGCGCCTTCTTCACGAAATGCGGATCCGCCAGAAAGGGCCGTGCCATCGAGATCATGTCCGCCTCGCCGGAAGACAGGATATCCTCCGCCAGTTGGGGCGTGTTGATCCGATTGGAGGCCACCACCGGGATCGAAACGGCGGCCTTCACATTCGCCGCGGCCTGACGCCAGGCGCCACGGGGCACCGTATAGGCGATGGTCGGCACGCGGGCCTCATGCCAGCCGATGCCGGTGTTGAGGATATCGGCGCCTGCGGCCTCGATCTTGCGCGCCAGATCGGTGATTTCAGCGGTGGGTGCGCCCCCCTCAACCAGATCGGCGGCGGAAATCCGATAGATGACAAGGAAATCAGGCCCGCAATGCTCACGCACGGCGCGCACGATCTCAACCGGGAAACGGTGGCGATTCTCGGCGCTGCCCCCCCATTCGTCCTCACGCTTGTTGGTGTGAACGACGGTGAATTCGTTGAGAAGATATCCCTCGGAGCCCATGATCTCCACGCCATCGAAGCCTGCAGCCTGCGCATTTTCGGCAGCCTTGGCGAAATCCTCGATGGTGCGGCGAATGTCCGCGTCGGTCATTTCGCGCGGAATGAAGCGATTGATCGGCGCGCGAATCGGGCTTGGCGCGACGCATCCCTCGATCTTTGCGTAGCGTCCGGCATGCAGAAGCTGCGCGCAAAGCAGGCTGCCCTCGGCCTGCACCGCCTCGCAGATCGGGCGCAGGCTTTCCGCCTCCGCCGCGTCGTCGATACGCGGGCCTTCGGGGTCGAATACGCCCTCCGCATTGGGTGAGAACCCGCCGGTGACCAGAATCGCCGCCTCCCCCCGCGCCCTTTCCGCGTAGAAGGCGATCTGTTTGGCGATGCCGTCGGGCTCGGTTTCCAACCGCGTGTGCATCGACCCCATGATGACTCGATTTCGTAGCGTGTGCTGCCCCGCGCGGATCGGCGAAAGCATGGTCGCGAAGTTGTCCTTCTGCGTGTTTTTCATTCTGGTCATCCTCCTCAAAACTTCCCTTGATCTGTATTCTAACATTTGTTAGATTTTAGGGAAGAAGATAATTTCGGTCATGGGGAGTAGCACCGATGCAATTCCAGGCAACAGAAGATCAAAAGGCGTTCCGCGAAACCGCGAAGCGATTCGCCACGGAAAAATTGGCGTCCAGCTATCTCAAACGCGCCAGCGGGCACGTCTTTGATCGCGCGCTGATCAAGGAAATGGGCGCACTGGGCCTGATCGGCGCCGATCTGCCCGAGGAATTCGGCGGTCTTGGCGAAAGCTCGGTCACGTCCGGGCTGATCGTCGAGGAGATCGCCTATGCCGATTTCAACGCAAGCTATGTGCAGCTTCTCGGCTCCCTCATGGGGGGTATGGTGGCCAAGCACGCGTCGAAGGACATCGCTTCGGAATGGGTGCCCAAGGTTGTTTCCGGCGACGCCGTTATCGGGCTGGGCCTGACCGAACCACGCGGCGGATCGGATGCTGCGAACCTGATCCTGAAGGCCGAGAAATCCGGCAACGGATGGCGGCTGAACGGTGAGAAGACCTCCATGAGCTTTGCCAGCCAGGCCGATGCGGCCGTGGTCTTCGCCCGCACCGGCGATCAGGACGGCGGCGCGCGCGGGGTCAGCGCCTTTTTCGTCGATCTGAATCAGGAGGGCGTCAAGCGCACCCATTTCGACGACATCGGCACCAAGCCGGTCGGGCGCGGATCCGTGTTTTTTGACGACGTTTTCGTGCCGGCCGAAAACATGATGGCCGAACAGGATCGCGCCTTTGGCACGATCATGGCGGGCTTTGACTATTCACGCGCGCTGATCGGGCTGGAATGCCTGGGCGCCGCGCAGGCATCGGTGGATGAGACTTGGGCCTATGTTCAGGAGCGTGAGGCATTCGGCGCGCCCATCGTCCAGTATCAGGGTGTAAGCTTCCCGCTGGCCGAGGCGGAAACCCAACTGACCATGATGCGTCAGCTTTGCTACTATACGTTGGATCTGCGCGACCAGGGCCTGCCCCACACCTCGCAAGCGGCGATGTGCAAATGGTATCTGCCCAAGACGGCTTGCGAGATTCTGCACCAGTGTCTGATCCTGCACGGGCACTACGGCTATACCACCGACCTGCCGCATCACCAGCGCTACAACGACGTTCTCGGCCTGCAGATCGGGGACGGCACCGCGCAAATCCAGAAACTGGTGATCGCGCGTGAAAAAGTAGGCCGGATGGCGCTGCAATACGACAAGCGGGCGAAGGGAGGTTCGAAATGAGCGACCCTGTCATCGCCAGCATCGAGGGTACCACCGGTATCATCGATCTGGCCCGCCCCGAGAAATTCAATTGCCTGTCACTGGACGTGCACCAGCGCATAACTGCCGCGCGGGCGGAATTCGAGGCGAACCCGGATATCCGGGCGATCCTTATCCGCGCGCAGGGCAAGCACTTTTGCACCGGTGCCGATCTGACTGAAGTGAAAGGTAAATTGAACGATCCCGTCGAGTTGGACCATTTCATCGCCTTTGGCATGAAAAACCTCCGTGCGCTCGAAGTCTCCCCTCTTCCTGTCGTAGTGGCCGTACAGGGGTTGTGTCTGGCCGGCGGGATCGAACTGATGCTGGCATGTGATGTATGTTTCGCGGCCGAAACCGCCCAGTTTGGCGATCAGCACGCGCAGTTCGGGCTGATCCCCGGCTGGGGCGGCTCGCAACGGCTGACGCGCCTGATGGGTCAGCGCCGGGCGCTCGATCTGATGTTCTCGGCCCGCTGGCTCAAGGCGGATGAGGCTAAGGAAAGCGGTCTGGTCAACTACATCGTACCGGACGCGGATCTGCATAAGGCCGCCCTGGAATATTGCCAGAAGATTGCCACACGGTCCCGCCCGGGTATCGCTGAAATGAAGCGGTTGGCGCGGGAGGGTGCCGATCTCGGCATCGACCAGCAGATGCGGCTTGAGCGCGACGCAGCCGTCCGCGCGCTGCCCAGTGACGACGTCGCCGAAGGGCTCGATGCCTTCGAGAACCGTCGCAAACCTGAATTCAAGGGCTGAGGAAGAACCATGGATTTTACCCTGAACGACGAACAGCGCCAAATCTACGAATATGGCGATCAGCTGGCACAGAAATACGACAATTCCTATTGGCTGGAGCACGCGCGCAAGCACGAATTCCCCAAAGAGATGTTCCAGAAAATTGCCGATGACGGCTTCCTGGGCATCATGGTGCCCGAGGAATACGGCGGTGCCGGACTGGGCATGACAGAAATGTCGCTGTTCATGGAAGGCACCGCCAATAATGGCATTCCGCTTCTGATGATGGTGGTCGGGCCGACCATGTCGTTGGCTCACCTCGCCAGTCACGGGTCCGAGTTCCACAAGAAGGAACTGCTGCCGGCAGCCTGCCGCGGCGATATCCAGTTCTGCTTCGCGATCACGGAACCGGGTGCCGGCTCCAACACGATGAAGGCCACCACGCTGGCCAAGCGCCGGGGCAACCGGTTCAGCCTGTCGGGCGAAAAGACCTTCATCACCGGCGCCGAGGTATCGGATTATTGCCTGGTGGTGGCACGGACCAAGCCGCACACGGAGGTCAGCCGCAAGACGGACGGCTTCACCCTGTTCGCCGTGGACCTGAAGAAAAAGGGCGTCGACAAGCAGCGGGTGAAGATCTCGATCCCCCTGCCCGAGGAACAGTGGACTCTGTTCTTCGACGAGGTCGATCTGGGCCCCGAGGACGTGGTGGGTGAAGTGGACGAGGGGTTCTCGATCCTGTTCGACAGCCTCAACCCCGAGCGTATCATCCTGTCCGCGCTGTGCTGCGGCATCGGCCGTTTCGCGCTGAACAAGGGCGTGGCCTACGCGTCCGAGCGCAATGTCTTCGGCCAGCCTATCGGGGCGCATCAGGGTGTGCAGCACCCGATGGCCAAGGCGCATACCGCCGTGGAAATGGCCAGTCTGATGACCCGTCGCGCGGCGTGGGAGTTTGATAACAAACTGCCCGCCGGTGCCTCATCGAACATGGCCAAATACGCAGCGGCGGAGGCCGGGATCGAAGCCGTGGACGCCGCACTTCAGGCTCATGGCGGATCCGGTTTTACCGAGGATACCGGACTGTACGAAATGTACCCGCTGGTACGCCTGCTGCGCACGGCACCCGTGAACCGCGAACTATGCCTCAGCTTTATCGGTGAAAAGGTCATGGGCCTGCCGCGATCCTATTGATCGCGCGGCCCGGAAGGGAGGACGACATGCAATTTGGAATGCGCTTCCGGCGGCAAGACGCCGCCGATAAGGTGAACGACCGCTTCTGGCACGAGATCGAGGGCATGCCCCTCGACGAGGTGCGCAGCATTCAGGAGGAGCGGCTGCGCGCGCAGATGGCCTATCTCAAGGCGAACTCCACCTTCTATCAGGAGAAGCTGGCCGAGACGGGTGTGGATTTCGACGACATCCGCACCATCGAGGATCTGCAAAAGCTGCCCTTCACCTACAAGACCGAGATCCGCGAAAGCCTGGCCGCGGAGCCGCCCTTCGGCAAGCACCGCGCGGCCCCGATGGCGGACATCATCCAGATGCAGGCCTCGTCAGGTACGACCGGCAGCCCGTCCTACGTCGCGCTGACCGAGGCCGATACCGAGATGTGGCACGAAATGACCGCGCGTTGTTTCTTTGCAAACGGTGTGCGCCCCGGCGACATGGTGCTGCATGCATTCGCATTGGCCAAGGGCTTTGTCGGCGGCATCCCCGTGATGCAGGGCTTGCAATACATGGGAACGATCGACGTGCCGGTCGGGGCGGATGGCGGCGCGGAACGGCTGCTGCGCGCCTGCGCCGACACGCGCCCGCGCTGCATCGTCGGTGCCCCGAATTTCGTTCTGCACCTGGCGGAGAAAGCGCCCGAGATCCTCGGCTGCAAGGCCAGCGAGCTGGGCGTCGAGCAGGTAATCGTCGGCGGTGAACCCGGCGGCGGCATTCCGGCAATTCGCGCAAAAATTGAAGAAGCCTGGGGCGCGAAATGCTGCGAAATGCTGGGCGGCACCGATCTGGGCGTTACGTATTGGGCCGAATGCGAGGCTCAGTCAGGGATGCATATGGTCAACATGGACTATATCATTACAGAGCTGCTCGACCCCGAAAGCGGCAAGATCATTCCCTGGGAAAAGGGCGCCGAGGGCGAAATGATCTATACCGCGATCGGCCGCGAGGCGAGCCCGGTGGTGCGGTTCCGGTCCGGCGACTACATCGAAGTCATCGATACGGAATGCACCTGCGGGCGCACCGGACCGAAAATTCGCTGCACCGGTCGAACCGACGACATGCTGATCGTACGCGGCGCCAATGTCTTCCCTTCGGCCGTCAACAGCGTGGTCACGGAAATGGTGCCGGAAACCAACGGCGTCATGCGGATCGTGGCCGATTTCCAGGGTCACACCACACAGGGCGCGCTGACGGTCATTGTCGAACGCGGTCCTGACCGTGACGCCAAGGATGATGCAGCGCTCAAGAAGAAGATCGAACAGCGACTGCGCGACGCCCTTGTCTTCAAGGCCGACGTTCATCTCGTCGCGCCCGACACCTTTGAAAAGCCCGGCGCTGCGAAGGTAGCCTTTGTCCTAAGAGAATATCCCGACCTGTCATGACAAAAATGAAATCCCTCCTCGACACCGGGTCCGACGGCTTCCGGGAAAATGATGCGCAGTATCGCCAGAAGATCGACGATCTGCATGCTCTGCGGCTGACGCAGCGTGTCGGCGGTCCTGAAAAGGCACGTGAACGGCACGAATCGAAAGGCAAGATACTGCCGCGTGAGCGTATCGAACGCCTGATCGACCCTGGTACGCCCTTTCTGGAGCTTGGCGAACTGGCCGGGCTGAACATGCACAAGGGCGTTCCGCCCGGCGCCGGCATCATCACCGGTATCGGTGTGATCGAAGGCCGCCAGTGCATGATCATCGCCAATGATGCCACCGTTAAGGGCGGCACCTATTTCGGCATCACGTGCCGCAAGCACGTGCGCGCGCAGAAAATCGCCTGGAAAAACCGTCTTCCGGTCATCACGCTTGTGGATTCGGGCGGCGCGTTCCTTCCTGATCAAGCGAATCTCTTCCCTGATGAGGGGCAGTTCGGCTCAATCTTTCATCAGCAGATCGGCATGTCGGGTGACGGCGTGCCGCAGATCGCAGTGGTCATGGGCCCCTGCACCGCAGGCGGCGCCTATATTCCCGCGCTTTGCGACGAGGTGGTGATCGTGCGCGGTCAGGGCTTCATGTATCTGGGTGGCCCGGAACTGACCTTTGCTGCTACAGGTGAGAAGGTCGATGCCGAGTCGCTGGGCGGTGGCAAGATGCACTCGTCCGTCTCGGGCGTAACCGACCATCTGGCCGAGGATGACGCACACGCGCTGGCCATCACGCGCGATATCGTCAGCCATCTGGGCGAAAAGCCCGTGCCCCGCAAGACACCCCATGAACCGCGGGAGCCCGCCTATCCGACCGAGGAAATCTACGGCATCGTCAGCCGAGATCCCAAGGTGCCGACGGACAACCGGGAGATCATCGCCCGGCTGGTGGACGACAGTGACTTTCACGAGTTCAAGCCGCTCTACGGCGATACCATCATGACCGGCTGGGGCCGGATCCACGGCCACGAAGTCGGGATTATCGCCAATACCGGTGTGCTGTTCGTTGAGGCCGCGTTGAAGGCCACCCATTTCATCAACCTTTGTGTCCAGCGCGATATTCCATTGCTGTTCCTGGCCGATGTGAATGGCTTCATGGTCGGCCGCGAGGTCGAGCAGATGGGCATTGCCAAGGCCGGCGCGAAAATGATTACGGCCATGTCCTCCGCGCGGGTGCCGAAATTTACCATCATCACCGGCGGCTCCTACGGGGCCGGCTATCTGGCCATGCTGGGCCGTCCTTTCCAGCCGGACGCGATGTTCGCTTGGCCGACGGGCCGTTCCGCCATCATGGGGCCGGAGCAGGCCGCCAGCGTGCTGGCGCAGGTCCGCGCCCAGATCAACGAGCGTGAGGGCAAGAGCTGGACCCCCGAGGAGGAGGAAGCCTTCAAGGCCCCGATCCGCAAGGAATACGAGGAGTTTCAAGGTGCCTACAATTTTGCCTCCAACCTGTGGATCGACAGCGTGATCGAACCTTGTGAAACCCGGAATGTCATGGCGCTGATGCTGGATGTGACATCGCGCAGACCTAAGGTCGAAACCAATTTCGGCGTGTTCAGGATGTGAGGGGCGAACCATGAAAATCAAAACGCTTCTTATCGCCAATCGCGGCGAAATTGCCTGCCGGATCGCGCGCACCGCGCGGGCCAGCGGTATCACCCCTGTCGGCGTGCATTCGCAGGCCGACGCAAATGCCCTTCACGTTCGGGAGATCGGACACTCCGTCTGCATCGGCGCCGGACCCGCATCCGAAAGCTATCTGAAGATTGACGCGGTGATTGCCGCCGCGAAGTCGGTCGGCGCGGATGCGATCCATCCCGGCTATGGCTTTCTGGCGGAGAATCCCGATTTTGCCCGTGCGGTCGAAGCCGCCGGCATGATCTTCATGGGGCCGACGCCGGAAACGCTTGAACGTTTCGGCGACAAGGCCAGCGCCAAGGATGCCGCGGTGGCCGCCAGTGTTCCAGTGATTTCCGGCGCGCAAGGCGCGCGATCCAACCCGCAGGAGATTGCCAGGGAAGTGCGCGAGATGGGCCTGCCCGTCCTGCTCAAGGCCGTCGGCGGTGGCGGCGGTCGCGGCCAACGGCTTGTGACCGATGAGACCACTCTGGAGGAGGACATCGAAGGCGCGCTGCGGGAGGCAAAATCCACATTTGGCTCCGAAGGGCTGTTGCTGGAACGCTTCCTGCCCGAGGCCCGCCACGTCGAAGTGCAGATCGCAGGCGACGGAAACGGGCACGTTGTGCACCTGTTCGAGCGCGACTGTACATTGCAACGGCGCCATCAGAAGGTCATCGAGGAGGCCCCGGCCTGGGGTTTGCCGCGCGCTCTGCTGGACCGGATCGCGCAGGACGCGGTGCGTCTGGGCGAAACGCTGGCCTATCGCGGTCTGGGCACCGTGGAATTTCTGGTCGCGGGCGAGGAATACTTCTTTCTTGAGGTGAACCCCCGCATCCAGGTCGAACACCCCGTCACCGAGGCGATTACCGGGCTGGATCTGGTCGCGCTGCATCTGCGCATTGCCGAAGGTGCGGGCCTTGGTCTGGTTCAGGATGACCTTGCGATCAACGGCCACGCGGTTGAGGCGCGGCTTTATGCCGAAGATCCGGCGATGCAGTTCGCCCCTTCGACAGGCACATTGACCACGCTGAGCCTGCCCGAGGGCCTGCGCATCGACAGCGGCGTCGAAGCGGGCGACACGGTCACACCTTACTATGACCCGATGATCGCCAAGCTGATCGTGCACGCACCCGACCGGGAAACGGCATTGGCGCGGCTGGCGACGGCGCTGGATCATGTCGCGGTGGAGGGTGTGGAGACCAACCGCGCATTCCTCACGGCACTGGCACGCAATCCGGAATTCGAACGGATGCAGGTTCACACCCGCTGGATCGACGGCAGGTTGGACGAACTGACCAAGGACAGCGTCTTGTCCCGTCCCGAGCTGTGGAAGGCCGCAGCGGCCATTCTTTTCATGGCCACCTCTCGGCAGGATGGGGAAACCGATCCCTGGATCAACCGCGACACCTTCACCGGTTGGCGGCTGGGCCTGGGCGGCGACACGATGGAGGCAGGGCAGCGCGTGACGCTCACGGACGCCTCGGGAGCTTCGCAGGAATTCCGCGTCGGACCCGTCAAATCCGGTGACAGCTACACCGTGCTGTCGGAAAACGACGATGTCGCCACCCTGACCATGCGTGAGGTCGTGCCTGGTCGCTGGCGTCTGGGCCATGGCGACGCCGTCTTCCTGATCGACGCGCGTATTCAGGCCGGGGTGATTGAGATGGATACGCCCGAAGGGCGTCTTGTCTTCCGCCCTGCCGCACCTCTGGACTTCGCAGGTGGCGATGCGGCGGCGGATCGTGCCGTGGCTTCTCCGCTGACCGGCATGATCGTCGAGATCAAGGTGGCAGAAGGTCAGCAGGTGGCAGAGGGCGATGTGATCGCGGTCATGGAATCCATGAAGCTTGAAATCTCGATCCGCGCTGCCGCAGCCGGGATCGCCAGCAACATATCCGTCTCGACTGGGGACATGGTCGATCGCGGCCAAGTCATTGCCGAGATACTGCCATCCGAGGAGCAACAAGATGAGTGACTTTCCAAAATTCGTCGAATTTCGCGAAGAAGGCCCGCGTGAGGGCTTTCAGATCGAGAAGAAAATCTATCCGATCGAAGACCGGATCGAACTGATCGACATGCTCAGCGAGACGGGGTTGAAGCGCATTCAGGTCGGCAGCTTTGTCAGCCCGAAATACGTGCCGCAAATGGCAGATACCGGCGAGCTGTTCCAGCGCATCAAGCGCAAGCCCGGCGTGAACTACACATCGCTGTGGCTGAACGACAAGGGTTTTCGCAAGGCCCTGACCGCCCATGAGGTCGACATCGACCCGCGTCTTCTGTTCTATCCGTCCGAATCCTTTGCGCAGGCGAACAATAATTGCTCGTCGTTGGAAATGCGTGAAAAACAGCGCGAGTGGGTCCGGCTCTACAAGGAAGAAGGCTACACGGTCGATGCGGCCTATGTGATGACGGCTTTTGGCTGCAACTTCGAAGGCCCCATGCCGCAGGAGCGCATCCTGGACGATTTCCGCTTTATCCTGCAGCTTTGCGAGGAGGAGCAGATTCCCGTTCCGATCCTGGTGGTCGCGGATACAATGGGCTGGGGCAACCCGGAGGCAGTCAAGCGCATGATCGGTGCGCTGCGTGAACTGGCGCCGGATGCGCGCATCGGCATGCACATTCACGACACGCGCGGGCTTGGCATCGCCAATGTTTATGCCGCCCTGTCGATGGGTGTAGACATGTTCGAAAGCTCGGTCGCGGGCCTTGGCGGCTGTCCTTTCGCAGGCCACGGCCACGCACGTGCCGCCGGCAATGTCTGCACGGAGGATGCGGTTTTCCTGTGCCACGAGCTTGGCATCGAAACCGGCATCGACCTGGACAAGCTGATCGCAGCCGCGGTCAAGGCGGAAGACATTATCGACGCGCCGCTCATGGGCCGCGTCATGCATACTGGCGGTCTGGACAAGTACCGCAAGGCAAGCTGAGGGAGGATGAAAATGGCTAAGGCACTTGACGGAAAGGTGGTTCTCGTCACCGGAGCGGGTGGCGGAATCGGCCGCGATATCGCCCTGATGGCAGCGTCCGAAGGCGCGGCTGTGGTGGTCAACGACCTGGGCGCGTCGCTGAAGGGAACCGGTCAAACGGAAACCGCAGCGCAAAACGTGGTGGATGAAATCAAGGCCGCTGGCGGCGATGCGATCGTCGATGGCGGCAATGTCACCGATCCCGACGCCGCCCGCGCGATGATCGAGGCGGGCGTCAAGGAATTCGGCCGCATCGACGCTGTCGTAAACAACGCCGGCATCCTGCGCGACGGTTTCTTTCACAAGATGACCTATGAAGATTTCGACGCGGTGGTGAAGGTACATCTTTACGGTGCGTTCAACACCAGCCGCGCCGCCGCCGACTATTTCCGTGAGCAGGAGGGCGGCGCGCTGGTGCACATGACCTCCACCTCGGGTTTGATCGGCAATCTGGCTCAGGCGAACTATTCCGCCGCCAAGCTGGGCATCGCCGCCTTCTCGAAATCCGTGGCGCTCGACCTCAAGCGGTGGAACGTCCGCTCGAACTGCATCGCGCCCTTCGCGTGGAGCCGGATGATCTCCTCGATCAAGACCGACACGCCGGAACAGCAGGCCCGCGTTGCGAAAATCAAGGAAATGACACCGGCCAAAGTCGCGCCGATGGCCTGTTTCCTGATGAGCGACCGTGCGGCGGACGTGTCCGGGCAGATCTTCGCGGTGCGCAAGAACGAGATATTCCTGTTCAACCAGCCCCGTCCGGTGCGCTCCGTCCATTCAGGCGAGGGCTGGACCGCCGATGAAATCGCCGAGCGCGCCATTCCCGCGCTCAAATCGCAGTTCACGCCGCTCGAAGTTTCGGCGGACGTCTTCTCATGGGATCCCGTCTGATGGCCAAGCGCAAGGATAAGATCAGCTCCGACATCGGCTGGAGCACACCCGACAAGATCACCGTTCGCGGGCTGGACCTGCCGAACGAGATTCTGGGCCACATGAACCTGGGCGATCTCGCCTTCCTGCAACTGACGGGCCGCAAGGCCACGCCGGAGGAAAGCAAAGTCTTCAACGCCATCGTGATTACCCTGGTGGAACACGGCATTACCCCGTCCGCCCTGGCCGCGCGCATGACCTATATGGGCGCACCGGAATCGCTACAGGCGGCGGTCGCGGCCGGTTTGTGTGGACTGGGCACGGTCTTCGTCGGCTCGATGGAGGGCGCGTCGAAGATGCTATACGAGGCGCTGCCCGAGGATAAGCTCGGCACCGGCGCCGATCTGGACGCAATCGCGCTGGAAACGGTCGAGAAATTCCGCGCCAGAAAGGCCATCGTACCCGGTCTGGGCCATCCGGTTCACAAGCCGATCGACCCGCGCACGCCGCGCCTGTTCCAGATTGCCGCCGAGAACGGAAAATCGGGCGAGTACATCGCACTGATCCAGAAGATTCAGGCCGTCGCGGAGGAGAAGGCCGGCAAGATGCTGCCAATCAACGCCACCGGCGCCATCGGCGCGATCTGCTGCGAATTCGGCTTCCCGTGGAAGATCGTTCGCGGATTTGGCGTCATGGCGCGGTCCATCGGGCTGGTCGGGCACATCCTTGAGGAAAGCGAAAACCCGATTTCCTATGAAATCTGGCAGCGTGCCGAGGAGGAAATCCTCGAAACCTCCGGTCCCGGGAAAGCCTGAGCGTTGCGCGCTCTTTGCGCGCAGTTCCCACCGGAATACCATCGCAAGCACGGTGAGGCCGCCCCCTATCCCGAGAGTTCGTCGATGCACTGACCCGCGAGGGTTGGCGCGTCGCGATGATCCCCGAGGAATATGGCGGATCGGGCCTTGGCCTGACCGAGGCTTCGATCATCATGGAGGAGGTGAACCGCAACGGTGGCAACGCGTGTCACTGCCCGCCCCCGAGAATGTGCCTGAAGAGCCCCAGATCGAGACCGCCCCGATGCCCAGCAACCCTCGCCAGAACCGCGATTCCGAGGTCGATTCCCGGGGCGAGAAGCGCTCTAACATCACTCATGCCTCGACCACCGATCCGGACGCACGGCTCTACAGGAAATCGCCCGGCACCGGTGCGATGCTGTGCTTTATTGTCCATGCTCTGATGGAGAATCGCTGCGGCGTGATTATGCAGGGCAACCTGACCGAAGCGGACGGCCATGCCGAACGGCGTGCTGCCTTGGATATGGTGCATCGCGAGTCCCCCGGCTGCTGGCCACAATGAAGCCGAAAGCAGGCGTCACGCGCGCAGAACATTCGCGTCGACGGGCATTACGTTCAAGACGGCAACCCAAATAACGGAAAACAATTTCGCTTCGGCTATTTCAGCACCCTGCCAGAGCTTCGACCGGGCAAGGCCGCTGCAACACCGGGGGCGGCCTGGTGCGACCCCGGCTACCTGACAAAGGGCGCGATCCCTGCCAGGGCGATGGCACGGTACATGTCGTCGTCCAACATCAGCGCCGTGGCGATGGCACCCTTCGTATCGCCGGTGCCGGCCTGTGCAAGCACGATGGCGACCATAATCTCGTCTCGGTCACGTGGGTCCGTCACATCACTGGCAAGGTCGAGCGCGCTCTCAACTTCGCCAGCTGCTGCCAAGAGCTCAGCCATCCTATATTGTATGTCAAGGCGGCTGCGCGCCTCCGGGCTGCGCGTCACGATGGCCAGGGCCTCATCCGGCCGCTGGTTTCGGACCAGCGCTTCGGCGATGGCGACGATGGCGGCGATGCGGTTTTCCCGGGTGTCGATTTCCGCAACAGTAGCAAGGCCCGCCTCCGGCTGACCCAGAAGAACCTGCTGCTGCGCGACCGCGGCAAAGGCCGAGGTATCGCCGTAATGTCGGGCAAGGTCGCGCGAGATCCCGAGGGCGGCGTCGATCTCGCCGTTGGCGGCCCTGCGTTCGGCGATCGCGACCATCGCGTCGAGGTCGCCGTAGGGCGCCTCTATGCGCGATGCGATGTCGAGCGCCTTGTCGATCTGTCCCTGTCTGGCCTCGAACGCGGCGATCCGCGAGATCGCGCGCGACCGGCCGCCGACATCGGGTATCGAAGCCGCGGTTGCGAGAGCGCCAGCAAGGTCGCCCGCTTCCGCCTGGATCTGCGCAATCGTCGCGAGCGCCTCGTAGAACCAGAAGTGATCGAACTCTCCGGACCGCGAGACCAGACCGGAGGCGATCTTGAACTGGTGCTGTTCCGAGGTGAACCAGTAATTGGTTGCAATGCGGCTTGCCGCGAGGATCGCGCCGCGGATGTCGCCGCTGCGCGCAACCGAGATCGCAATGGCCGCCTCTGCCTCCGAGCGGCGGTAAGGGTTGTCGATTGCCAATACCGTGTCGAAGGCGGCGTCGATGTCGCCGGCAGCGGCCTGTTGAACGGCCACCGATTCAAGCGCGGCGATGCGCGAGGAGCCGATCCGCGCGTCGGCGATTTCAAGCGCGATGACCTGTGCCTGCTCGACCGCTCCCGCCCGTGCCCCGGATTTTGCGATTTCTCCCATGGCCTCGGCCACGGTGCGCGGATTGGCGATCTGGCGCGCGGTTTCGACCGACTGGTCAATCCGATCCATCCGCGCCAACGCCACCGCTATGGCAAAGAGAATCTCGTCGCGCTGCCTGGGGCGCGACACCTCGTCGGCGGCGCGGCGCGCATCCTTGAGCAGGCACTCCGGCAGGGTTTCCACGCAGTCTTGCAGAGCCGGCTGTGCCTGCGCGGATCCGAGCGTCAACAGCAGCGCGAGTAGGGCCGGGATCAATCGAAGGTCCGTCATGTGAAGGGTTTGTCCGCAGTTGCCCATGCAAAAGACCGCAACGCGGGTGCAATGGCAACCGCTGCGCCTTCCCGCCGGTCTGCCGCGAAGTCGACTCGTCACCGGCAAGGGTGAGGTGCTATCGTTTCATACCCAAGGCTGAGGAGACGAATGACGATGAAGAAGAGCGCATTGATGGCCATTCTCGTGCTGGCTCCCATGGCCGCAGCGGCATGGGAGCCCGAGGCAATGACCCGGCTGAAGGAGACCGGAGATTGTCCCGGCTGCGATCTGAGCGACGCCAACCTGAGATGGGCAAACGTCTATGAAGCCGAACTGGCTGGCGCCCCGAATCTGGTGGGCGCGGCGCTGAGCGATGCCGACCTTTCCGGCGCGGATCTTTACGGAGCGAACCTGGAGGGGGCAGACCTGCGCCGCAGCAACCTGTCGGGGGCCAAACTGTCCTGGGCGACCCTGAAAGGCGCCGATCTGACGGGGGCCGATCTGACGAATGCCACGGTTGATGGTGTGTCCTTTTGCAACACGACCATGCCGGACGGGCGTATCGACGATACCAATTGCTGAGTTTTGGCAGTTTCGGCTCACACTTTCGCAAGGTGCGTCGATCATCGACTGGTTCGCCTATGGGTTCGCAGCCCGCACCGTGAAGGGCGCGAACGAGACCTTCGACACCGGTGATGTGCGCGGAGTGATCGCGGCGGAAAGCGCCAACAACGCTACGACAAGCGCCGCGCTGGTGTCGACCATCGCCTTTGGCGTGCCGGGCAGCACCAGCATGGCGTTCCTGCTCGGCGCTTTTCTGATCCCCGGTCTGCAACCGGGTCCCTGACTATCGGCCTGCAACGCACTGTGATTCCTGCGCTGACCGAGACAGAGTTCGGTGTCGTTCAGCGCTCGATAACCGTCATCTTCGCCTTCATAGTCTCTTTCGGTATCGTGAAGGGCGTGATGAACTTCGTTTCTGGCCGCCTGTCGGAGCGAGTCGGGCGGCGCAGGTCGTCGCGATCGACGAGCCCCGCACCGTCGACCGGCAAGGTATTGTCAGGTTGTTGATGTTGTCTGGGTTCATGCGTGGCGATCGCTCATGATCAGCCAAGTTTCACAGTCTGTCACATCCCAGAAGGTAGTATGGCTGTTTTTTAAACAGCTCCGGCTTCATTTTGTGCCAGTCTTTCATCGCCTGCAATGGCGTCTTGCTGCCCAAGGCTGATTGCGGGAGCTGCTGGTTGTAGAGCCAGACATACCGGTGCAGCGTCGTCTCCAATTCTTCGCCTGATCGGAAATGGTGGCTTTGCAGCACCTCTTCGATGCGGCCGTTGAACCGCTCGACCATGCCGTTGGTCTGGGGTGACTTTGGCGGTGTCAGGCGATGATCGATGTCGAGGGCTGAGCAGAGCTGGTCGAACTCGTGCGCGCCCGTGGCCGCGCGCTTGCGCAGGCCGAAGAGGCGGTCGGTGAACTCCTTGCCGTTGTCCGTAAGAATGGTGCGGATACGCAGGGGGCAAGCGCGTTCCAGATCGCGTAGGAAGCGACGCGCGTTGGCGGCGGTCTTGGCCCTGAACACACGGATGAAGACCCAGCGGGTCGCTCGGTCGATTGCCACGAAGAGATAGCGCCGCGAGACCTCATCTTCCATTTTCGGCAGGTATTTCACATCGATATGGATGTATCCGGGCTCGTAGGCCTTGAAGGTGCTGTGCTTCGGCTTCTGGTCCTGAGCCTTGAGATCGCGGAGGTTTCCCACACCATGCCGTCGCAGGCAACGGTCCAAACCGGAGCGCGAGACGTTCGGGTTCAGGAACTCCCTGACCACGGAAAGCAGATCATCGAGCGAAACCAAAAGCGTCCGGCGCAAGGCAACCGCGACCGCTTCCTGCGCGGGCGTCAACGTTGTCTGAAGCCGATGCGGCGTGTGGCTGCGATCCTCGACGCTATCCCGGTGCCGCCATTTATAGACCGTCTGCTCCGTGACCCCGAAACGCTCGGCCAGTACTGGCGCAGGCTCCGTGCTCGCTTGTATCGCGGCCCGAACCTTCGGCGTCGTTGTGGCTTGCTTGTGAAGGTGGATCAACATGGTCGCGCCCCGTCCCGAACTTCCCTGAGGACCGATCTTGCCATGAAAAGCGCCGATCGCCGAGGGCTTATGTGATCATCCGGGATGGAACAGATATCCTCGTGCAGCATCAGCGCAATGCCAAGGCCGCACGACGTTTCCTAAAGCGACTGATCGCACGGTTTGGCGAGCCCCCGGGTCATTGTGACGGACAAGTTGCGCCGCCATTTCAAGCCTATCCGCGATCTCGCACCGAACGCGGATCATCGCGCACACAAGGGTTTGAACAATCGTATTGAGCGCTCGAACAGGTCTACACGAAGGCGCGAGAAAGTGATGGGCCGGTTCAAATCGCCTCGACAGGCACAGAGGTTTCTCGCCTCGCACGATCAGACAAACACGATCTTCCGCCCCCGACGTTATTGGATCTCCGCAATCTCTTAGCGGCACGCCAGGGCCGACGCTTTCGATCTCTGGAATACCTATGCAGCGCAAATGGCCGAACCCGGGGGCGCTCCTCTCAATCACGCGACAACAAGTTGGCAATGCTCAAAGCGCTGTCAGCTTTCTTAGGGAGATCGGCGCTATTGCCATAGGCGACGCGGGTATAAGAGGTCATCTTGTCGCAAAACGCCTTGAAGGGCTTGAGGCTCATCAGGTGCTTTGGCGTCACAAGGACAACGTCTCGCCTGTATTCTCCTAGTTCGACAATCTTGATCCTGCTGCGCACCGACTCCGGCAAGTTACTAATGAGTGAGACGGGGGTGTGACAGGTTGCCAGTCCGGCCGCCACGATATCGACAGCCGTCGGAAGCGCCATGCAACCGAAAAACGGTGTCGCGAAAGGCAAACGATGTCGGAACCAGTTCTCGCTCCACTCGCTCCAGATCAGTTCTTCGGTGAGGTCGACGTACCTCGAAAGAGCCTTCGGGCTTGATGCGGGCAAGGCGCCGGTGGCCAGAATACTCTCGATGATCTTGTCGGGAATGTCCGCAGGCAGGGTCCAGGCGATGGGATCTGTCCACAGATGCTCGATATGAAACGATGATCGGAACGGCTCAATGCTGCCAAGGCTCACGATACCGCAGTTGAGCTTGTGCGTGTTGATCATCTCGACAACGTCGCTTGACGTGGTGCCCCACACCATTTCGAAGCGCGCGATCTGTTCGATCTCGGAGGCACACCGCGCGGCGACTTCGGTAAACCGCCCGCGCAAGGACGGAGTGGTTCCGAAGCTCAACGTGAGATTCCTTTCGGCGAACAGGATCTTGTGCTGCTGTTCCGCCTTGTCGACGGAATTCAGGATCTGTGAAGCGTTCCTGAACCAGTATTCTCCGGCTGCGGTCAACTTCACATTGGACGACCGGCCGCGGACAATCAGCTGCGTTCCAAGGGTCTCCTCGAACTTGGCCAGTTGTTGTGACAGCGTCGGCTGGGACAGGCCAACCATGCGCGTGGCCTGGCTTATGGAGCCTGCCATGATGATCGCGTGGAGGATCTCAAGCTGTTTCAACGTGACTTTCAAGTATGGTCTCCGGCGTTCAGGCAATTGGCGCATTTCCGGCAAGGCTACGCCGCGGACCGGCGATGTAACAGGGGGCGGGTGAAAATCGTGCTCCGGCGACAGGCGGTGTCTGGTCTGCTAACCTCCTGTCAGCAAGCCCCGCGGCGGGGGCAGAAATTGAAGGAGACGGGTCATGAAATGGTATCAGGGAACAGGTCGCAGTCTGGCGGTCGCGATGGTCGGCATGGTCTGGGCCGGGGCTGCACCGGCTGACATCGTGACGGCGAATTGCACCGGGATGCTGGATCTCGACATCTACACGTTCGACACCACGCTGGACAGACAGGACATCGCAGGCATCGGCCTGGCGGATTTCACGATGGACGAGGATGCAATCCGGCTCGAAGGGGATTTCGGCAGCTATCGTTTCGATCTCAACGCTGGGACGCTGTATCACAACGACAGTGATACCGGGCTCTACTGCACCTACAAGACCCGCGAAGAATGAGGGGCCGCGGCGGCGGCAAGGGTGCAGTTCGAACCACAATACCGCCCCGCGCTTAAATTGGTTTTTCCAATAGTGCGTATTGGTCGCCTCCGACACAAAGGCCATTGAGACACTCCGGTGGTTGTCTAGAGTCCTATTGGGGTTTGATCGGAAAAGTCCGAACAATGGGAGTCTTGGTTCTTGCCGAACGCGCGGCGAGAGCAAGTGAAGATCAGACTGCGCCAGACTTGGCACAACGCAGACGAACCGCACGTGGTGCGCAGACCCGGACAACGGGTAAAGAGGAGGAGTAACGGATGGCGATCACACTCAATATCAATGGCGAAGATCACGAACTGGATGCAGACCCGCAGATGCCCCTGCTTTGGGCGATCCGCGAAAAGGCCGGGCTGACTGGGACCAAATTCGGCTGCGGTATCGCCCGGTGCGGGGCTTGCACGGTGATCATTGATGGCGCTGCCGTCCGGTCTTGCAACACGCCTGTCGCCGCTGCGGCTGGCAAATCCATCCGGACGATCGAAGGGGTGTCGGAGAACAACGACCACCCTGTGCAGATCGCCTGGCAAGATCTGACCGTGCCGCAATGCGGGTACTGCCAGTCTGGCCAGATCATGTCTGCCGTAGCGCTTCTCGAAAAGAGCGCAGAGCCTACGGATCGCGAAATCGACCAGGCCATGGCCGGCAACATCTGCCGCTGCGGCACCTATCCGCGAATTCGCGCGGCGATTCACAAAGCGGCTGAACTGAGCAAGACCTGAAGGAGGAAGTCATGAAGGACCATAATTTCACAAGACGGAATTTCCTCCAGGTTGCGATGACCGCGGCCGGGGGGCTGGCTATCGGGGTGCACATGCCGGGAGCGGCATTCGCCGAGTCCCACGCAGGGGCAGGCGCCGAGATCAATGCCTGGCTCACGATCGACCCTGACAACATTGTCAGCATCGTGACGCCACAGACCGAAATGGGACAGGGCGCCTTTACCGCTGTTCCAATGATGGTGGCGGAAGAGCTTGATATCCCGTGGGAGAATGTGCGCCGCGTCTATGCCGATGCGAACCGCCACGTCAACAACGACAACCTCTATGTCACGACCTCGACCGGCGGCTCGCGCACCGTGGCCAGCCGGCACCCCTACATGATGCAGGCCGGCGCCTCGGCCCGCGAACGCCTTCGCAAGGCAGCAGCGGATCGTTGGGGTGTGGCGATCGAGGAGGTCGTCGCCAAGCAGGGCATGCTGAGTGCAGGCGATCAGAGCGGGACCTACGGAGACTTCGCGGCAGACGCGGCTCAGGTCACGCTCGAGGAAGAGCCCGCGATCAAGGAGTACGGCGACTGGTGGCTGCTGGGGACCGACATCAAGCGTCTCGACGTCGATCTCAAGACCAACGGCACGGCGACCTATCCGATGGATGTCATTCTGGATGGAATGGTCCACGCCGCCGTGGCCTCTTGTCCGGTGCCCGAAGGAAAGCTCTTGAGCTACGATTTCGAGGCGATCAAGGACATGCCGGGCGTGATCGCGGCCGTCGAGATGAAGCAGACCAAGGACGTTCCTGCCTTCACCGACATGCGCAGCGGCGTCGCCGTTGTTGCCGAAAGCTGGTACCAGGCCAAGAACGCCCTCGCGGCCATGCCGGTCGAATGGGACCTTGGCCGGGGTGCCTCGATCAGCTTTGAGAGTCAAACCGCCGAAGCGATGAGCCTGATTTCCAAGCCCGGTATGCTTGTCCTCGACGAGGACGGCAACATCGGCAAGGGCCAGGAGACCGGCGTCAATCAGGACGCCGTGCCCGGCATGATCGAAGCCGCCGCCGAAGACAAACTGGTGGTTGGTGAGGTCTATTCCAGGCCGTTCGAGGCGCACGCCACGATGATGCCGCCCTGTGCCGTCGCGGATGTAAAGGACGACCGGGTCGATATCTGGACGTTCACCCAGGACATCGGCCGGTCGCTCAACGAAGTGGCGGACGAGATTGGCCGGGATACCGAAAACGTGCATCTGCACCAGACCTTTCTGGGCGGTGGTTTCGGCGGCGGGTACAACATGTTCGTCCACCGTCAGGCCGCGGCGATCTCGGCCGAGATCGGCAGACCGGTCAAGCTCATCTGGAGCCGCGAGGAAGATGTCGCGCAGGACAGCCAGCGCCCGCCGGTCTGGGGCACCTACAAGGCCGTTCTCGGTGACGACGGGCTGCCCACCGCGCTGGTGACGCATTTCGTCGGGGAAGAGAAGATGCCCGCGTTCTCGCAGCGCGGCGTCGCGAACATGCACTACCAAGTGCCGAACCGCCGACACGAATACTCTGCCGTTCAGAGCCATATTCCGATCGGCTATCACCGGGCGCCGGGGGCGAACTCCAACGGGTTCATCGTCGAACAGATGGCTGACGAACTTGCCCATGCCGGAGGCTGGGATCCGCTGGAATGGCGGCTCAAGATGACCGAGGGCAACGAACCTTGGCAACGTGTGCTGACCGCAATGAAGGAAAAGTCGGGCTGGACGACAGACCTTGGCAACGGTCGAGGCATGGGCTGTGCCGTGGTCGACAGCCACGGCACCTATGCCGGCTGTGTCGCCACGGTAGAGGTCAGCCGACGCGGAGAGATCTACATCGACAAGCTGCAATATTTCATCAACAGCGGCTATGTCATCAATCCGCTCAACGCCAGGGAGCAGGCCGAAAGCTCTGCGATCTGGGAACTGACCCATGCCTTCTTTGGCGGTCTCGACATCCGCGAGGGTCGCGTGGTGAACACCAACTTCGACTCCTACACGATGATGAGTATGCCCGACACGCCGCCGGAGATCGAGATTCACCTCGAAAACTCCAACGACCAGTGGTGGGGTGGCCTGGGTGAGCCGGCCGGGCCGCCGACACCGCCTGCGGTCGCCAACGCGATCTTCCATGCGACAGGCACGCGGGTCAGGACCACGCCTTTTGCCAAGGTGTCTCTCTGATACCAAGGCGGACACCATCAGTCTGAAACGAGAAACAGGGGCCCAAGGGCCCCTGTTTTGCTTTTCTCCCGCTTTTTCTCCCGATGGGCGACAGGTCAGTGACCCGCGTCCCCGGTGGAGGCGCTGGCGATGTGCCCCTCGATATCCTCCCATGCGGGCAGATCCGTGAACTGCCAGCGGGCAAAGGCAACGACGGCGGCAAGTTTCTCGTCCGACAGGGCGATCGCCTCCATCTTGCGCTCTCTCGACCCGATGCTGGGCTGGATGCCGTTCCGGATGGCATTGATCAAGTTCGTCGGCGCTGGCGCGTTCAGCGCGTAGGTCAGGCCCAGTGAGATCGGTTGGGTCTCGGAAATCCGCTGCTTGTGGCAGCGGACGCAACTGTCCTCGAAGACCTGCGCGCCTTGCCGGATCTGATCGGAGACCTCGGCCCCGTCCAGCGTGACGTCAAAGGTTTCGGGCAGGTCCAGCGCCGCGATCTCGCTTTGCCGGGCGTCCCGCTCTTCGACATCGACCGGGGGGGTGATGCGGTTCAGCCATGCAGCGATGGCAAAGACATCGTCTTCCTCTGCGTCATAAAGGTTGTCGATCACCGGCGTCATCGGGCCGCCCGCAATGCCGTGGTGTTGGCTCCACCCGTCGAACAGATAATCCAGATAATCGTCCATCTCCCAGCCCAGCGGCGATATCGAGGCTGCGCCAAGCGGTGGAATCAGCCAGCCTTCGGCCTCGCCCCCGGCCAGAAACTCCGACGTCTTCACCGCGCCGAAGGCGTTGCGCGGGCTGTGGCAGGCAGAGCAATGGCCCAGCGTTTCGCCCAGATAGGCACCGCGGTTCTCTTCGTCGTTGAACTCCGGGTCGGGGGTGAATTCCTCGGGATGGTGGAACAGGAACTTCCACCCCGCTAGGATCGGACGGAAGGAAAACGGAAAACCCAGTTCGTTCGGGATGTCCTCTGCGACCACCGGGTCTTGCGTCATCAGATACTGGTAGAGCGCTTCCATGTCGTCTTCGGTCATCGCGGCGAAATGGTCGTAGGGAAAGGCCGGGTAGAGGTGGTTGCCCTCCCGGTCCACGCCTTCGCGCATCGCCCTGTCAAAGGCGGCAAAGGACCACATGCCGATGCCGGTCTCGGGGTCGGGGGTGATGTTGGTGGAATAGATCGTGCCGAACGGCGTCGGCAGGGCGATCCCGCCGGACATCGCCCCCGCATCGCGCGGTGTGTGACAAGTGGCGCAATCGCCAATCAGAGCGAGATTTTCACCCGCCGCGATCTGATCGTCCGGGAAGGCCACGCGATCCACCTCTGGCACCGCTTCGATTTCGCCGGGGAAAACGTCCAGCAGATACACCCCTGCCGCGACCGCTGCGATTGCGACGACAGCGGTTCCGGCCAGCCACTTCTTCATTGATATGCCTCATGTTTTGTTGAGATGCTTTGTTCCTTCGCCTGAGCAGATGCGGTCACCGCCGCACCCCCGGCGCCTCGATCAACAGCCCTTCGCCACGTAGCGCGAGGTAGGTTTCCAGCGCAAGGTATTCGTCCGACCCGGCCGCGAAGGGTTCAGCCCGGATGGACTCCATGCACCAGGTGAACATCCGGTGACGCGAACCCACTTCGTCCCATATGAGGCGAAAGATCGGAAAGGCGTTGATATGGCCCTGACTGATGGTGTCGCCGCGCAGTTTCTCGCCCGAGTGGTCCACGTGGCAATTCTGGCAGGACAGGTTCAACTGGCCGTGCCGGGTGGTGTAGATCTCCTCGCCCCGGTCGGCCCAGCCCTGCACCTGAGCGCTGGCATCGATCGACATCGCCAGCCCCCGCGACTGGTAACCGACGAGGGCGGTGAGGGCGAGCAGTTCTTGCGATTCGTAAGCCAATGCCTCGCCGCCGAGCCGCGTCTCGATCTCGCGGTTCAACATGCCTTCGAGGTTGATGACCCCTGCGCCATCCGGATCGGCGGTGGGATAGCGGGCGGCGACCCCGGCCATGCTGTCCTTCGGGTCGCCATGACAGGACCGGCAGGATCGTGCCTCACCGCTTGCGCCTGGCCAGGCGCGGTTCCAGATCTCCATGCCTTCGGCGACCAGAAAGAACGCCGGGTTCAGGAAATCGTCATCTTGCAATTCCTGCGTCGCGGGTTCCATGAAGGCGTAGCCCGAAATGGGTTGCTCCGACGTCTGTGCGACAACCGGAGCGGCGAGCAGAAACAGAATGGCCGCAAGGTGCTTCATGTCACTCGATCAATGTTGCAAGGAAGGCCACGACGTCCTCGACCTCCTGGGCTGAATAAATCGTCGTCCCCGACCATTCCCGCCCGACGCGGTACAGCCCCTCGGTCGAGAAATACGGCGGCATGATCGTATCGGGCGACAGGCGGCGGGCATCCATCACCCGTAGTCGCAACTCATCCGCGTCATAGATCGCCGCGACACCGTCCAGCGGCGGCCCCAGCTCGCCCTGGTCCCTGTCGGGCAGGGCCGCGATGCTGTGGCAGATCAGGCAACTTGCCCGGGACGGATCGCGGATCAGGGCGCGGCCCCTGTCGGCATCGCCGGGCGTGACAGTCAGGGCGGGGTGTGACGGGGTGGCCTGTGCAAGAGCCTGTCCGGACACACAGATCGCCAGCGCCAGCAGGAGGATCGACAAAGAGTGCTTCACGTGTGTCCTACCCGAAAATCCGGTGTGTCAGGGAGGTATACCAGCTTCTGGCGAAGTCGGCCTCGGACTGCCTGAAACCGTCGTTTGCGCCGACCGGACTGGTGCCGCCGGCGTCTTTCACCGATGCCAGGCGACCTTCGCCATTGACCCGGTACACCCCGGCGATCGAGATGCCGTAATCGGGTGCCACGAAGCTGTAGCACGTGTTCAGCAGCACGCCGCGTTCGGCGGCCGTGCCGCGCAGCAACGACGCCACCACATGGGCGCAGTTGGCGCCCTGAACGGCGGCAGAGAACCCGCTTTTCGGCATGTCACCCACAACGGCGGAGTCGCCCAGGACATGCACGCCGGGTGCATGCGGGGATTCGAATGTCGCCTCGTCGATCGGGCACCAGTCGCCGTTGCCGCCCAGCCCCGATCTCAGCAGGACCTCCGCCGCCCGCTGTGGCGGGATAAAGTTGACCACATCGCCTTTGAAGGTCTCGAAGGCGGTCTCTATGGTCATCGCGGCCGGATCGACATTGAGCACACCGCCGTTCTCGGCAAAGGGCACATGGGTGATCATGCCGGGATAAAGCCGCTCCCAGCCCTCGACAAAGAGCGGCTGCTTGGAAAAGGAATCCTTGCCGTCCAGAATGATGATCTTGGCGGTCGGGTTCGATTTGCCGAGGAAATGGGCGACCAGGCTGGCCCGTTCATAGGGCCCCGGCGGGCAGCGATAGGGATTGTTCGGCACCGACATCAGAAAGGTGCCGCCCTCGGGCATGGCGGCCAGTTGATCGCGCAGCAATTCCGTCTGGGCGCCGGCCTTCCACGCATGCGGCATGACCTCGGTGGCCGCGGCGTCATAGCCCGGCACCTCGTCCAGTTTCAGGTCTATGCCGGGGGACACAATCGCCCGGTCGTAAGCCAGCTCTTGCCCGTCGTCGAGCACGATCATGTTGCGTGCCGCGTCGATCCGGGTTGCGACACCGCGCCTGACCGAGACCCCGGCCGAGATCAGCGCCTCGTAGCCGAAAGTGATCTGCGACATGGGGATCTCGCCCGCGATGACGAGGTTGGAAAACGGGCAGGTGGAAAAGGTCTCGGTCGCGACCACAAGGGTCACGTCGATATCGGGCGCGATGTCGCGCAACGTACGGGCGGCTGAGGCGCCGCCAAACCCGCCACCGACGATGACGACGTGGCTTTTGCCTTGGCCCAGTGAGGGTGCCGCGAGCAAAGACGCCGAAATAAACGAGGAGGACGCGACAATCGCCTGCCGCCGGGTGTAGCCGACCATCACTTTTCCTCCTTGCGGGACAGGAACCGCGCCAGGTCTTCGATTTCCCGCGCGGTCAGCCCGGCGACAAAATTGTGCATGATGGTGACGGTGCTGCCAGCCTGCCTGAACCCGGTCAGTGTATCGGTCAGCTCCTCGAAGCTCCGGTCACCGATCTTCGGAATCGCGGTCGCGCTATCGTTATGGCAAACCGCACAGGATTCCGCCGTGATCTCGGCAGACGTATCCTGTGCCAAACCGGCCCCGCCTGAACAAATTAAGGCGAGTATTATCAGTGGCCTAAACATTGTCCCTCAGACATCCTCCGGCTGTTTCGCTGCAAGGTCGCATAGAACAGGATTGGATTTTTTGACTTTACGTATTCGGAAACGCAATATCTTGGCACTACCCATTTCGGTGTGCATCCCGCAATGTGCAGACAGCATGACACAGGCGAAGACCGCCGTCACCCGGGAGGCGAAAAGTATGGCTGGCAGATATCCACGTTTCGATGCCCGGATCTCGCGCCGGAGCCTGTGTCTGGGAACCACGTCGCTGCTGGCTCTCGGAGTGCCGGGCCTGTCGCGCGCATCCGAGGCCGACGTGCTCGAGGCCATCGCCGAGGATTTCGGCGATGTCGCCTTCGCAGAGGGGGAGATTCTCGTCGACATGCCGGATTTCTCGGACTCCGGCAAATCGGTTCCGATGACGGTGACGGTCCCATGCTCGATGGAGGGTCTGGATTATCCCGAGGTCGTCGCCGTCTACGCCGCCCGCAACCCGCGTCCGCGGATCGTTGCGGTGTATTTCACGCCGGCCTGCGGCGAGGCGACGTTTTCAACCCGTGTGCGTCTCGATTCCTATCAGGATGTCACCTTTGTGGTGAAAATGGCCACCGGTGAGGTGTTTCAATACGTGCGTCAGGTGGATGTCACCTACGGCGCGTGTGAGCAGCCCGTTGCAAGTGACCAGTTTCCGGATGGCTGGGCGCCGCAAATCCGCCTCGCGGTGCCCGGTACCGTCGAAGCGGGCGCGCAGGTCGAGATCCGCACGATCATCTCGCACCCGATGGAGACCGGTTTTCGCTACAACTCCAGGGGCCTCACGATCCCGGTACGGATTGCCGAATGGTTTCGCTGTTTCGCGAATGAGACGCTGGCCTTTTCCGCCAGGCTGGAGCCGGCGATCTCGGCCAACCCCTATATGGCGTTCCCCCTCAAGGTCGATGAAACGACGCACTTGCGGTTCGAATGGGTCGATACGAATGGCGATATTTATACGGACAGCGCCGACATCACCGTTGCCTAGGCGGGCGGGCGCGGGGCTGGCATGGGCGGCGGTCATGCTGGTCTCGGCGACGCCTGCACTGGGCTGGGAACCGGCAGACCTTCGCAGGTTGAAGAACACGATTTCATGCTCCGATTGCGACCTCACGGGCGCCAATCTTGTCCGCACCGACCTGCGTGCCTCGTCTCTGACCGGGGCCGATCTGACCGGCGCGACGCTGTCCTACAGCAGTTTCATCGGAGCGGACCTGAGCGGGGCGGATCTTGGCAGGGCCGACCTGAGCGGGGCGAACCTGTTCTACGCCGATCTGTCCGGCGCAGATCTTTCCGGCGCGGATCTGACCGGCGCCAATCTTGCAGGCGCCCGACTGTCCGGGGCGGTGCTGACCGGCACCGACCTGAGCGGGGCGAACCTGTTCCGGGCAGATCTGACCGATGCCCGGATGCAGGGCGCGGACCTCGGCAGTGCCTCGCTTGCCAGTGCCGATCTCACCGGGGCCGATCTCACCGGGGCGGATGTCGACAGGGCGCTTCTGGTGGAGGCCACGCTTTGCGGAACCACCCTGCCTGACGGGACGGTGGCCGATGAGGAATGTTAGGATGGACGAGGGGAGAACCGGCATGGCGGCAGCACGCAGAGCCTTCGGACCAGGGCTGCGCCGGGCCGCACTGGCTGTCCTTGCCGCGCTGGTCTTGTTTTCCGCCGCCATCGCGCAACCCTATGAGGACAATCCCCCGCCGCTGATCGACCGGTTGACGCCGGAGGTTCTTGCCGCCGTCTTTCCGGAGGTGGACCGGGTCGAGATGGTCGCGGATGACGGGCCCGTCGCGGCGGCGGCGTACCGCAACGGAGACCCCGTCGGCTATGTCTTTTCCACTCTGGACGTGGTCCGCGCGCCGGGCTATTCGAGCACGCCCTTCGACGTCGTGGCGGGCGTGGACCTTGACGGGCGCATCACAGGAGCGGTGGTGCTGTTCCATCGTGAACCCTATCTGATCAACGACACATGGCGCACCGCGCAGCTGGTGAAATTCCTGTCCGCGATGGCAGGGGGCGAGGCGAGGCTCGGCGCGGAGACCGCGCTGCCGCCGGGCTTTGTGGCCGGGGCCACGATCTCGGCCCGGGCGATGCGCAATGCGGTGCAGGAAAGCGCGCGAATGGTGCTGCGGTTTCGGACCGAGGAGATCGTGGTGACCGAACCCACGATCGACATGATCAACTTCAAGCCGATGAGCGTGGAGGAACTGGTGGCCGACGGTGCCCTGGCACGGGCACGGATCACCAATGCCGATCTTGCCGCGGCGCTGGCGCGTGCCGGTCTTGGTGATCTCTTGCCGGAAGTCCCGACCAAGGGCAGTGCGGACGGCCTCTATGCCGATCTGGTGGTGGGCTATGCCAACCCTCCGAAGGTGGGGCGCAACGGCGTGGGGCTGGAACCCTACGATCAGCTGATCAACGGCACGGCGCCGGGGACGATGGCGATCTACGCAGGCTCGCTCGGCGGTGTCTACGACCACCGGGGCACCCGGTACAACAACCTGTCCAACCGCTTTGCGCTGGACAGGTTGAGCGTGTCGCAGGCCGGGCAGCATTATGAGTTCACCAAATCCGACATGATCCCGGCGCGCGGCCGGATTGCGGACCTGCTGACGCTGCCGGAGGGCAGCGGCTTCGACCCGATGCAGCCCTGGCGCGCCGAACTTCACGGCACGGCATTGCGGCCGGACGGCAGACGCGAAAGCTTCGTACTGGCCGAGATGGATTACACCCTGCCGCCGCATTACATCCTGCACCCCGAGCCTGCCGCCGCCCCGGCATGGGCGGAACCCTGGATCGAGGAAAGGTTCGAGATCGCGGTGCTCTGCGTGGCTCTCGGGGTGCTCACGGCGATTCTGGCGTTTCAGGGCGCGATCAGCCGCAGACGTTGGCTGCACCGCTATCTGCGCCTCGGTTTTCTGACATTCACCCTTGTCTGGGTCGGCTGGATCGCCAGCGCGCAACTGTCCATTGTCCACGTGATCAACTATCTCAAGGCACCGTCCGAGGATCTCGATTTCGGCTTCTACCTGGCCGAGCCGCTGATCGTGATCCTGTCGGTCTATACTGCGATCTCGCTGGTCCTGTTGGGACGTGGCGTGTTCTGCGGCTGGCTGTGCCCCTTCGGCGCCTTGCAGGAGCTTCTGGCCCATCTGGCGCGCAAGCTGCGCCTGCCGCAGTGGAACCCGAAAGAGCGGCTTCAGCGGCACCTTTGGATGGGCAAGTATCTCTCGCTGTCGGCCATTCTGACGCTGGTGGTCGTAGCCCCCGAGGCAGCGATCGTGGCCGAGGAAGTCGAGCCGTTCAAGACCGCGATCACCGCGATGTTCGTGCGCGGCCTGCCTTATGTGATCTACGCATTGATCCTGCTGGGAATCGGGCTGTTTACAGAACGCGCCTTCTGCCGCTTCCTCTGTCCGCTGGGCGGGGCGCTGGCGATCCTGGACCGGCTGCACCTCGTCGACCTGCTCAAGCGGCGCCCGGAATGCGGCAGCCCGTGCCATCTGTGTGAAAGGTCCTGCCCGGTCAAGGCCATCGAACGATCCGGCAAGATCATCATGGCCGAGTGTTTCCAGTGTCTCGACTGCCAGGTCGAATATTACGACGATCGCAGGTGCCCGCCCCTCGCGAAGGCCCGCAAGCTGCAACTGCGCCAGCTGAAACAGCCGGCCCGCAACCCGGCCAATGTGCCGGCAGAGACGCCGGCATGAGCGGGCACCCGACACGGCGCAGGATGCTTCGCATTCTCGGCGCGGGCCTTGCCCTGCCGCTTGGTGCGCTGGGGTTGCGGACCCTGCGCGGTGCGCCCGAACCGGTGCAGTGGCATGGCGAGGTGCTGGGGGCCGTGTCGGGCATGACGTTGTGGCATCCGAACCCATCCGTGGCGCGGCGTGCGATCGGGCAGATGCTGATCGAGATCGAGCGCCTGGAATGCGTCTTCAGCCTGTATCGGACAGACAGTGAAATCGCGCGGCTCAACCGGAACGGGGTGCTTGTGTCGCCGTCGCGCGATTTGGTCGATGTGCTCGACCAAAGCCGCCGCATTGCCGACGCCAGCAGGGGCGCGTTCGATCCGACGATCCAGCCGCTATGGCGGTTTCACGCCTCGGGCGCGGCGGGGCGGCTCGATCGGGTGCGCGCGCTGGTCGATCACACCGCGCTGACCGCCGGGCCGAGCCGCATCGCATTCGCGCGCCGCGGGATGGCGCTGTCGCTCAACGGCATCGCGCAGGGATATATCACCGACAGGATCACCGAGATCCTCGGCAATGAAGGCTTCGAGAGGGCGGTCATCGAGCTGGGCGAGACGCGGGCTCTTGGCGCGTCTGCGGGGGGGCACCCCTTCCAGGTCGGGCTGATCGATCCCGGCGACCCCTCCGGCATCGCCCGCACCGTGGGTCTTTCGGACGCGGCGTTGTCGGTATCAGGAGGCTATGGTCTGAGGTTCGATGGATCGGGGCGCCATCACATCTTCGACCCCGCCACCGGTCGGAGCGCCAACAGCCTGTCGCAAGTCGCGGTGATCGCGCCGAAGGCGGTCTGGGCGGATGCGCTGTCGACAGCCATATACGTCGGCGGAGAGGCGCGGGCGGGTGACCTTCTGGGCAGCTATCCGGGCGCGCGCGCCATCCTCACGCGGACGGATGGCAGCCTGCGCGAGGTCTAGAGCAGGTTGCTGAAATAGTCGGATCTCGACGCGGTTAGATGAACATGATTCACCCTTGCCACGACAACGGCAGGGGTAACGATACGCGAACGGATGAGACAAGCGGTTCGCGGTTCAGCTAAGTTGATCTGGAGCAGCACATCCCTGCGCGGCACCCGCTGCGGAAGATCAGACAGGTGGTGAATGAGCGCTGGCCAAGTTCGAAGCGCTGTACACAGGTTTCGGCCGCCCCTCGATTGCACCTGAACCGGAGCTGTTGCACTAATTGATCAAGGTTGATCGATCGCCTGGGTGGATGCTTGGATTATGCGGCTTCGAAGAGTTTTCTGATGAACTGGATTTCGCCCAAAACACCCGGCTGTTTGTGGTGGCTGTGACCGCGTTTGATGGTTCGCATTGTCTCGCTCCCGCCGAGGGTCGCTTTGGCCGAGAGCAAAGATGGAAAACTTTGACGGTAGCTGAGCAGCCGCTTCATGGCTGCATGATCACTCTCTATCAGATTGTTGCGCCACTTTCTGTCGATGTGTCGAATGCTATCAAAATGCGGATCATACTGATGATTGATTTCGCGGATGACGCGACGACAAGCCTGCGCCTTGTCAGTCACGATTGTGATGGGTCGGGGTAAGCGGACGCGCGCAAATGCTTCTCTGTTCGCTTGGTGAGTTCCGGGCCAACTTCTGAACCCAGCGATACACGGTTGATCGGCCGACCAGTATGCCGCGCTCTGCCAGCAGTTCCACCACGTCCTGATACGAAAGCGGGAATCGGAGATATCACCGCACAGCACAAAGGATGATATCACGCGGAAAACGGTGGCGTTTGACGTGGCGAAGTCCTGAAAAACCCAGCCCGGGCGTCAGGCGTGGCGGGATGGTGAGGAACGCAGCGGCGTTTCATTCGTTTACCCGAAGCGATGCAGCAAATTCAGCTGCAAACCCCGGCAGCGGAAAAGGCAAAGGGCGGTGAGCGTGACGGCATTCGGTTCTTCGCGCCTTCAATCCGATTCCGGCTTCACCTTAGCCAGCGGCACCACCACGGGATGCGGAACCAACTGGGAGACGTTTCATGGAAGATAGACATTCACCCCTCCACACGGATCCTGCGTCGGCGGAACCCGTCCCGCGTGTCATGCTGGGGCTTCAGATCACGGCGGTCGCCATCCTGATCGGCTGGGCCCTGCACGCCACTGCGGCGGTCAGCGCGCTGCTGGTCGCGGCGTTCTTCGTGGCGGTGATGCTGGCGCCACTGGATGCCGCGGTGGCGGAGCGGACGGGCGGGCGGCGATGGCTCGGTCATATCGCGTCGCTGCTGGTGATGCTCGTGGTGCTGGTGGTGCTGGGCGCGGGGCTCTTCTTCGCGGTTCAGCGGATCGCGGCGGAGTTCCCCGCACTGGGCAGTGACCCGACCACACAAACCTCCGCCGACGCTGCCTCGGCAGGCATATCGCAGCCAAGCGGCACCCCGGCAGGTGAGCAAGGTGGTGCGCAGGACGGCGCGCAGGGCCTTCTCTCCGAATTTGAGCTGACGGTCGAGGATCTCGCCTCCAGCCTGATCGGCACCCTTGGCAATGTGGCCTTCACGGGGCTGCAATTCGCGGGTTCTGCGGTAGGCGGGGTCGTGCTGGTGGTGTTTCTCGGGCTTATGATGCTGGTGGACGCGCCGGGATGGCACCGGCGGATCGCGCGCGTGGCGGGCGAGGAACGCCGTGACAAGACGTTGCAGGCGATCACCGTGATGGGGCGCCTTGTCCGGCGCTTCGTGCTGGTGCGCGCCGCGATGGGGCTGGTGACGGCGGCGCTCTATATGATCTGGCTCTGGATCTTCGGTGTGGATCTGATCTTCGTATGGGGGATTCTGACCTTCCTGCTCAGCTTTGTGCCGAATCTCGGTTCGGTCGTCTCGGGCGTCCTGCCCACCGTTTACGTGTTCCTGACCAAGGATATCGGCACGGCAATCGCAGTGGCGGCTGGGCTGCTGGCGATCGAGCAGGTGATCGGCAATTTCGTCGATCCCCGCGTGCAGGGCCGCCAGATCTCGATCTCGCCGGTGGTGATCCTGACGGGGCTCCTCCTCTTCGCGTGGATCTGGGGCGTGCCGGGTACGCTTTTGTCAACGCCGGTGCTGATCGCGGCGCTTGTCATATGCGCCCGGATCGAACCGCTGCGCCCCGTGGCGCTGCTGCTGAGCGATCGCGACGATTACCGGGAACTGGACAAGATGTTGCAGGTTTAGCGCCCGGATGCTGGCCCGGTCCTGCGGATCGGGTCAGCTTCGGCTCTATGTTTCCCTGACGTGACGGGACCGGCAGCAGACCGATCACACCCTACGGAAACAGCCCCGGCATCCACGCCACCGATCTGGATGGTGGTGTGACGACAATGGAGTATGACGATCAAAGCCGTGTCACCGCGATCGAGGACGGTCTGGGCAACCGCGAAACGTGGGCTTACGCCGAGCAGGGACTCCTGACTTCCGCAGTCGATGCGACAGGCCTGATTACCTCCTACGAGTATGGCGCGATGGATCGGATCGTGCGCAGTGATATGCTGGCGAGCGGCGTCACGCTCTACGACTACGATGTTGCTGGACAGGTTTCGCGGATCGAGGATGCGCAGGGACGCGTCTCGACCTACGAATACGACGCCGTGGACCGGATGATCACATCGATCGATCCGGATCTGATCGGACGGAGTTTCGACTACGACGAGGCGGACAATGTCATCCAGGTCGTGGACGGTCGCGGCGAGGTCACCCGCTTCCGCTTCAGTCTATTCGAGCAGATGGTCGAGCGAACCGATCCGTTGGGCAATACGAGAACCCACGTCTACGATCTGCGCAGTAATCTCACTCGTATCAGACGAACTGATGGACGCTCTGAACTCGCAACCTACAATGGGCGCGGTCAGCACCTACGACGCAATCGGAAATCTCACGATGGCGCAGGATTCCGACAGCGCGTTGCGATACACATACGATCTGCTGTCGCGCCGGACCGGGATGACCGACCATCTGGACGCGGAGATCGGACATACTTGGGATCGGGCTGATCGGCTCGCGACACTGTCGCAGCCTTGGGGCGGCCAGATCGGCTTCACCTACGATGCGCAGGACCGCCGCCTCGCCGTCCCGCGCGCCAGCGGCGCGAATACGACACTGGCTACGATACCGGCGGGCGGCTGGGAAGCCTTGCGCATGTTGCGGATGGCATCGCGTTCCATAGGCGGTCGAGTTGCAGATCGATGCGATCAAAGAGGCGGCGCGGCTGTTCTATCTCGATACCGGACGTTATCCCAGCGAGCAGGAGGGTCTTGCCGCTTTGATGGCTTCGCCTGCCGACGCCTCGGCATGGCAGGGGCCTTACCTCGATAGTCAGAACCCTTTGCGCGATCCATGGGGCAGAGCCTATCTTTACGATGAAAACACTGGGACCGAGGGCCCGGTCATTCGCAGTCCGGGCCGCGACGGTGCTGTCGGCGGAACAGGCGAAGATACGGATCTGCCTTCCTGACCGATCAGGTCGCGCTGACGGCGGCGCGGGTTTGATGGAAGGGCTGCGTTTGGTGCAAAGTGCAATCGGCAATCCGGCGCTGCGCGTGGATATTTCCACGAGTATCGCCGCAATCCGCGACGGCGTGACGCTGAGCGCAACGCTCGGTCAGCACTCTCTCCTGCTGGAACCTTTGCGCCACGCGATCACGCTTGGAGAGCAGAGCAACCGTCTGGCGGATATGCGGGGGACCATCGCACGAACGCTGGAGATGCGAGGGAGGACCCTCGCTTTCGATCCGGTTATTCCGCCACTTCCGATCAGTGTGCCGTATGCTGTCGAAGTGGGGATCGTAGCGGCCGTTCAGATCGTGGATCACCTTCCGATATCCGGCGCCCCATGTCTGTGCAAATGGAACGGGCCGGTAGAGACGGACGTTTTCCATGGCCTGCGTTAGGCCTTGGCTTTCGCATCACGTCCTGCCGTGAGATGGAATTCGATGAACTGCCCCGTTTGGACCAGCCCGCGCCGGGGGCAGAGCATGCTGTGACTTGTCCTTTTCGCGTGGTGAATGTTACGTTATAACATATCTCGAATCACCTAGCCCTGGACCGCCCTGAAATGACCTCTGCCGCTCCACCGACCGACACACGCTTGCCCGTCACGGTGCTGACGGGGTTTCTCGGCGCGGGAAAAACCACGCTTCTGAATTCGGTTCTGCGCGCGAAAGCCGGACCCGGACTTGCCGTCATCGTGAATGAGTTTGGCGAGGCTGGCCTGGATCACGATCTGATCGAGGCAGTAGACGAAGAAATCATCCTGATGCAATCGGGATGTCTGTGCTGTTCGGTTCGTGGCGATCTGACGCGCACGATGGCGGACCTGATCAACCGCCGACAAGCAGGCGACATTGCTTTCGAGCGGGTGATAATCGAGACGACAGGCTTGGCCGATCCCGGCCCGATCCTGCAAACTCTGCTGGTCGATCCCTATCTTTCGCGCAATGTGCGTATGGATGGCGTGGTGACGGTCGCCGATGCCGCAACGGGGCCTGATACGCTCGACAGACAGTTCGAAGCCGTGTCGCAGATTGCGATGGCGGACCTGCTGGTGCTCAGCAAAACCGAACTCGTCTCGGCCGCGACGACAGAGGCCTTCGAGGCAAGGCTGCGTGTGCTCAATCCGACGGCACGCCTGCTGCGCGCCGATCACGGGGACCTTCCGGCCGGGGCCTTGTGGAACCTGAGCGGTCTGCGAAATACAGCGACACCGCAGCAGACGCTGAGCTGGCTTACTCCCCGCGACCCCGCTCCCGATCCGCTCGCGAATCTGTCCGGTCTCGCCCCGGCGCAATCCACCCCAGACGCGACATTGTCGCCGCATGACGCGCGAATAGGTTCGGCCTCCATCGTTCTGGACGATCCCATCCCCGGTGCCGCCTTTGACCTCTGGCTCGATACGCTGATCGTATTACGCGGACCAGACATCCTGCGCGTGAAAGGCATCGTGTTCATCGAAGGTATCGAGGCGCCCTTCGTCTTTCACGGTGTTCAGCATGTGTTCGATCCGCCCGTGCCGATGCGCGATTGGCCAGGCGGCGACCGACGCTCGCGCATCGTCGTGATCGCGCGCGACATGACGCGCCCCGAACTGGTGCGCAGTCTCGACATGCTGCGCGCGCGGATTCCTGAAACAACCGACACTCTTCGTTCCGAGGACCCTGCATGAAAAATGAAAAACTGCCCGTAACCGTGCTTTCCGGCTTTCTGGGCGCCGGCAAGACCACCCTGCTGAACCGCGTTTTGAACAACCGCGACGGACGACGGGTGGCGGTCATCGTGAACGACATGTCCGAAGTGAATATCGACGCCGATCTCGTGCGTGCCGACACCGACCTCAGCCGCACCGAAGAAACCTTGGTCGAAATGTCCAACGGCTGCATTTGCTGCACGCTGCGCGACGACCTGCTGGTCGAGGTTCGCCGCCTGGCCGAGGAAGACCGGTTCGACACGCTGCTGATTGAATCCACCGGCGTTTCAGAACCGCTGCCCGTCGCCGCCACTTTCGATTTCCGCGATGCCGAGGGGCAGAGCCTGTCGGACGTCGCGCGGCTCGACACGATGGTGACGGTGGTGGACGCGGTAAACCTGATGGGCAACTACTCCAGCCATGATTTCCTGCGCGACCGGGGCGATACATCTGGCGAGGGCGATGAGCGCACATTGGTGGACCTGCTGGTCGAACAGATTGAGTTTGCGGACGTCGTGATCCTCAACAAGATCGCGGATGCGACGCACGATCAGGTGGACGCCGCGCGCAAGATCATCCGCAGCCTGAATGCCGATGCCCGCATCATCGAGACGTCGCATTCGGACGTGCCTGCGTCCGCGATCCTAGATACGGGGCTGTTCGATTTTCAGAAGGCCCACGAACACCCGATGTGGGCCAAAGAGCTATACGGCTTTGCCGACCACGTGCCCGAAACCGAGGAATACGGCGTGGCCTCCTACGTCTATCGCGCGCGCCAACCCTTCGTACCCGAGGCTATTCACGCCGTGCTGACCGACGAAATGCCGGGCGTGATCCGCGCGAAAGGCCATTTCTGGATGGCGACGCGACCTGATTGGGTGGCCGAATTCTCGCTGGCCGGTGCGCTGTCTTCGGTCAAGCCGCTGGGCAACTGGTGGGCAACGGTCCCGCGTGAACGCTGGCCCGACAATGAGAGCGGCAAAGCCTATCTTGCCGCGCAATGGCAGGAGCCATGGGGCGACCGTCGGCAGGAAATCGTGTTCATCGGTGCCGGCATCGACTGGGCCAAGCTAAAGGCACGACTGGACGCGGCGCTGCTGCCCGAAGGCGCAGGAAACACGGTCGAGACGCTGCCAAATCTGCCCGATCCGTTCCCCGGCTGGCGGCGGGTTGAGGACGCGGCATGAAGCGGAATCTTGGCCAGACAACCCTGAAGCGTCGCCAAAGAACCGTCGATCCGATGACCACCTACGACGCGCTGCCGCCAGTGCTGCGCCGCTGGCTAGCCGAGGCCACGTTACCTTGGTCGCCCGCATCCTGCCGCCGTATCTGGTTTGCAACACTTGCAAGGGGTGACGGTGAGGTGGCGGCAATTGCCCGTCTTGACCGGGCGCAGCGAAAGACCCTCTCCCGCGATCGGCTCACGCAATCGGGTCCTGCGAATTCCTGATCAGCACCAAAGGAAAAGAACATGAACCGTCCCAGACTACCTACTGCCCTGCTTGGCGCACTCGCGGCAATGGCCACGCCTGCCTTTGCCGACGACGAGGCCGTTGCCTGGCGTCTGTTCGTGGCAGACCACACGTCACCGACCGTTTCGGCCATTGACCTCGACGACCCGGAAGAACGCTGGACGTTCGATCTGGCCGGACCGGCGAAGCTTTATTCGACGGCGGATCAGGCTCTGGTCATCGCCGTGCAATCGGACAACGAACAGGTCGATTTTCTGCAAAGCGGACTGGCCATTGCCAAGCATGGCGGCCATGCAGATATCGAGCTGTCCGAGCCGGGCCATCTCGGCATGATCGAGGGACCACGTCCATTTCATGTCGTCAATCATAGCGGTTCGGTTGCGATCACCTTCGACAGGGGCGGCTACGCATCCATTCTCGAAGAGAGGGCGGTTCTAGAGGGCGACCTTGCGGAACAAATGGTCCCGATGAACGTCGCACATCATGGTTTTGTGGCAGATATGGGCGACTATTTCGTCAGCTCCATCGCGACGGAGGAGCCGATGGAAGAAGGCAAGGCGCCGCCTCGCATCGGTATCGGAAGTTTTGCCGCCGACGGCACCCCAATGGGCGAGGCGCACATCTGCACTGACCTGCATGGGGAAGCGTTCTCGGGCAGTTTCCTGCTGGCCGGATGCAAGGAGGGGGTGATCGCACATGACACGACGGGTGGGCCGGATGCGTTCACGATGTTGCCCTACCCCGATAACTTCCCCGAGGACAGCACAGGTTTCCTGCTGGGCGCGAAGGCGATGCAGATCTTTCTGGGCGACTATGACGGAACCTCGGTCGTGATCGTCGATCCCGTGACGGAGCCATATTTCACTCGCGTCGAGTTGCCCTTTCGCGAGGTCGATTTCATCCTCGATCCTGCCGATCCGCGAATGGCCTACATCTTTACCGAGGACGGATCGCTTCACCGGCTGAACATGCTATCGGCCCAGATCGAGCAGAGCGCGCAGATCACCCAGCCTTATTCGATGGACGGCCACTGGCGCGATCCGCGGCCCCGGATGAGTCTGGCGCATGACCGGTTGATCCTGACCGATCCGCTGGAGGCAGCCCTGCGCGTCATCGACACGCAAGACCTCGCCGAGATCGAAACCATCGCAGTCGAAGGCATTCCGTACAACGTGATTGCGGTCGGCGGCAGCGGCCTCACACACTGAGGGCCAGTCTGGCGCGCGCCCCTTCGCAGGCGCGCGCCAAAACAGATATTCCCCTGCGATCCCTGTCGTGCAAGGCCCCGGCCCTACACGCGCGCCTCTGCCTCTGACTTCAGCCTGCGCGCGGCCCCGCCGGGCGCGGCGTCCCAGACCGCGATCCAGCGATAGAAGACCGGTGTCAGGAACAGGGTAAACACCGTGGCAAAACCCAGACCGCCCACGATCACCCAGCCCACGGCGATGCGCGCCTCCGCCCCCGCGCCCGAGGTCAGGATCAAGGGCAACCCCCCGAAGACCGTTGAGATCATCGTCATCATCACCGGGCGGATCCGCAGGCGCAGCGCGCTTCGGATGGCGGTGTCGATATCCTCACCCGCCTCACGCAGCTGATTTGCAAACTCGACGATCAGGATGCCGTTCTTCGCCATGACCCCGATCAGCATCACCAGGCCGATCTGACTGTAATAGTTCAGCGAACCGCCGGTCATGGAGATCGCCAGCAGCGCCGCGGCAAGGCCGAAGGGCACCGTCATCATGATAACAACCGCGCTGGCAAAACTCTCAAACTGTGCCGAGAGCACCAGAAGCACGACGATCAGCGCCACGCCGAAAACCATGTAGATGTCGCCTTGAGAATCGTCGAGCGTCGCGGCCTCTCCGGTGAAGGTAATGCCCATGCCGTCGGGCAGAACCTGGTCGGATATGGCAAGCACCCTAGCCATCGCGCTCGACAGGTCCACACCCTCCCCCAGATTTGCCTGCATCGCGACGGACAGCGCCCCGCCCAGACGTTGGATCTGCGCGTCGCTGACCACCATATCCAGCGAAGCGACCGCAGATAGCGGGATAAACGCGCCATTGTCGAGGCGGATGGACATGGACGCGATATCGGGCGGATCGTCGATCGGCGGCCCGCCGGGCAGGACGTTGACGTCCGTTTCCACATCATCGGCAAAGACGCTGACAGCAACATCCCCTTGCACCATGGCGCGGATCAGGGCGGTAACATCCGAACTGTTCAGCCCCATATCGCCGGCGGCGCTGTCATCGACGGTCACTTCCAACTGCGCATTGACACTGTTGTTGGACAGTTGCGGGTTCAGAAACGTAGCGTCCTGCGACATCGCCGCCGCAAGGGCATCTGCGGCTTCGGTCATATTGGCGAGGTTCGTGCCCGTCACCGCGAAGCTCAACCCGCCGCCCGCGCCCCGAATGTTGAGGCTGTTGGTAGACCGCGCGCTGACCTGCACCCCGGGGACCGAGGCGAGACGACCGCTGATCTGGGCGATCAGCTCCTGCTGGGTTACGTCGCGCGCCGACCAGTCCGGCAGGCGGACGACGATAAAGGCACTGGTTCCGCCGCCGACGCCGATGATGCTCTGCACCGTCTCGATCTGGCCGCTCTCCTGATACGGCGCCAGAATATCCTCCACCAACAGCACCTGCGTGTCGAGGTAATCGACCGTCGTGTCCGAGGCACCCCGCGCCTGCACCAGAAAGAAACCCCGGTCCTCTTCGGGCGTGACAGTCGAGGGCAGCGTCATCGCGGCCCCCATGGCGATGATGGCAAAACCGATGGCGACCGACACGACCAGCAGGGGCGTGCGAATGGCGAAATCCATCACGCGGTCAAAGGCGCGGGACATGGGCCCGGGTTCCGTTTGCCCCGCCTCGACCTGCGTCTTTCCGGGGTCCAGCAGGGCTGACAGAACCGGCGCGAGGGTCAGCGCCGTGATCGACGACAGCGTCACCGCGAAGGCGAGCACGAAGCCGAATTCCGAAAAGACACCCCCCGCCTGACCGGGCAGGAACGAAATCGGTATGAACACCGCAGCCAGCGTTGCCGTTGTGGAAATGACGGCAAAGAAAACCTCGTTGGTGCCCGATGCAGCGGCGGCAAAGGCCCCCATGCCCGACTTGCGCTTGCGCACGATGTTCTCAACCACGACGATGGCGTCATCCACCACCATGCCCGTCGCCAGAACCAGCGCGAGCAGGCTGATCGTGTTGACGGAAAACCCGGTCAGCCAGATCGCGGCCAGCGTACCGATCAGCGCCACCGGGATCGTGACCGCCGGGATCAACGTCGCCCGGGGGGAGCGCAGGAACAGAAAGATCACGGCGACCACGATGCCGGTGGCCATGAGGATGGATTTGACGACTTCGTTGATCGACCCTTCGATAAAGATACCGTCGTTCGAGGTGACCAGCAGTTGCACGCCTTCGGGCAATTGTTCGCGCAATTCATCCACCGCGACAGCCACCTCGCGGGAGATTTCCAGCGTATTGCCAACCGATTGCCGGGTGATATCCAGACTGATGGCGGTTTCCCCATTCACGCGGGTGAGAACGTTCGCATCCTCGGGGATCAGCTGGACAAAGGCGACATCCGCGACGCGGGTCGTGTCGTTGATCGGCAGCTGGTTTATGGTCTCCACCGCGACGGCCTCGTTGCCCACCCGCAGTGACAGCGTCTGGGATTCACTCGTAAGCTCGCCAAGGGCCGTGTCATCACGCAACTGCGCCAGCGCGGCGGAAACGTCAAAGATGGTCAGACCGCGGCTCATCAGCGAGGGCATGTTCACCGCCACCCTGAATTCATCGGCACGGTCGCCGCGCACCGTCACCTCCGCAATGCCGTCGATCAGCGAGAGGCGTTCATATACCGTGTTTTCAGCCAGATAGGTCAGCGTGTCGAGGCTGGCATCCCCCAGCAGGGCAAGGCGAATGATCGCATCGGCGTTGCTGTCACTCTTGCTGACGCTGGGATCGTCGATATCATCCGGCAGGGACCGCAGCGTGCCCGACACGATCTCCCGCGTCTCGTTTGCGGCGACGTTGACATCCGTGCCGTCGGACAGGTCGATGGTGATCCGGCTGGACCCCGCGCTGGAGGTGGACTCGATATAGGCCATCCCCTCAAGCGCGCTCAGCGCATCTTCGAGCACTTGGGTGACTTCGGTGTCCACCGTACTTGCCACCGCGCCGTCATAGTTGGTCCTGACGGAGAGGACGGGCCGGTCCACATCGGGCATTTCGCGGATGTCCACACTGCCGAGCGCCGCCAGCCCGGCGATGATGATCAGCAGGTTCAGCACGATCCCGAAAATCGGCCGCGCAACGAAGATATCGGCGAACCCGGCCTTGTGCGCTCGTTTTTCCAGACTCATGCGTCCGATCCCCTGCGTGCGTTGGCATCAGTGACCTGCGCGCCCTCACGCAGCTTCGATGCCCCCTCGGCCACGATCTGCGCGCCCAGGGGGGCATCTGACTCAACCCAGACCTGATCCCCCTCGCGGTAGCGGATGGTAACGGCCACGCGGCGGACGCGGCCTTCCTCGACGATCCAGACCCCAGCGCCGGTGCGATCCCAGGTGATTGCCGTTGCAGGCACGACGGGCAAGGCATCGGTGTCTTCGGTCATGCGGATGGCAAAGGTCATGCCGGCCAGCAACAATCCGTCGGGGTTGTCGATCTCCGCCTCCACGGTGGCGCTGCGCGTCACGCTGTCGAGGCGGCTGTCAAAGGCGGTGATCTCACCCTCGAAAATCCGGCCCGCATAAGTCGGTGTGGAGACGAAAACCCGCTTGCCTTCGCTCAACAGACCGATGGAGCGTTCGGGCACCTCGAATGTGGCGAGCAGGCTGGTGCTGTCATCAATCGTGACGATGGCATCCCCGCTCGACACACGATCCCCGACGCTGACATCGCTCAGCCCCAATTGGCCCGAAATCGGGGCGGTTATCGTTCGGTCATCCAGCGCGACCTCGGCCAGTCCGACATTGGCTTCGGCCAGACGCAAGGCAATGCGCGCGTCGGCAAATGCCACGTCCGTCACGATCGAGCTGCCATTGCTGCGCAGCCCCTCATAGCGGGTGACGGTGGCCTGCGCCTGATCCCGGTTGGCCTGTGCGATCTCCAGCGCCAGCCGTTGCGTGCGATCATCCAGACGCAACAGGACATCACCCTTTTCCACCATCTGGTTGGCATGCAACGCAGTCTCGACCACCTCGCCCGCATCCGTCGCGGTAACTTCGGTGCGGTGAAGTGAGACAGCACTGCCGACGGTTCGCAGAACGAGGGTGTAGGCCCGCGCCTCCAGCGGGGTCAGAACCACCGTCGTCGCGCGCCCCTGCCCCTGCCGCCCGGTTCGTGCGGGCTGTGGGGCACTGGCCGTTTCGGTCGTGCTTGCCCCCCAGAATTGGCTGACCTGCTCGGGAACACCGAAAGCGATGCCATAGGCGCCTGCAATGATGACGAGGGATAAGATGGCGAAGAATGATTTTTGCACTGGCTTCTCGGCTCCTCAGGGGCGCTGTCCATCCGGACAGGTTATCGTAATCTTTGCTCAGTCAAACACCATCGCGCCGAGAGTGGGGACGCCAGGCCAGCTTTCATCAGCTTAGGGCTCATCAACTCAGGGATTGATGGTCTGGCCCCCAAAGGTGTTCACGCTTTTTCTTATACGATCATCCAATCCCATTCCGTCGCGCCGATTTGGATTATTCTCACCAAAGGACAATTTCCTTGCCAAACCCGGCTGACGCGGATCAACGCCCTGCCCGCAGTTCGGCTGATACTGGATATTCTGAACAGCGCCAGCACGCTGTTCTTTCTGCGTATTCCGCCATCCTCGGGTGGAATGCCATCACTTCGGGCCATGCGGATCGGAACTTCCCGATCCTGCGCGTTGTTCTAGCTGAGATGGAGGTATTCATGACCGATCATGGCAACAGGAAACCCGACTGGTGGAAAGGCGCTGTCATCTACCAGATTTACCCCCGCAGCTATCTGGATACGACCGGCAGCGGGACTGGCGACCTGCGCGGCATCACGCGCAAACTGGACTACATCGCCGATCTGGGCGTGGACGCGATCTGGATATCGCCGTTCGTCGCGTCCCCGATGCTCGATTTCGGCTATGATGTATCGGATTATCTGGCGGTCGATCCGCTGTTCGGAACACTCGACGATTTCCGGCAATTGCTGGACGCCGCGCATCAGCGCGGGCTGAAGGTGCTGATGGATCAGGTGCTGTCGCACACCTCCGATCAACACGCCTGGTTCCTCGAAAGCCGTCAGGACCGCGACAATCCCAAGGCCGACTGGTATGTCTGGGCCGACCCGACGCAGACAGGCGGCCCGCCGAACAACTGGCTGTCGGTCTTTGGCGGTCCGTCGTGGCAGTGGGAACCGCGTCGCGGGCAATACTACCTGCACAACTTCCTGCGCCAGCAACCCGACCTCAACTATCATTGCGAGCAGGTGCAGCAGGCCGTGCTGGACACCTGCCGGTTCTGGCTGGATCTGGGGGTGGACGGGTTCCGGCTGGACGTGTGTGCCTTCTACTTTCACGACCGCGAACTGCGCGACAACCCCCCCAATCCGGTCCAGCCGGAGGGCGCGCATTTCATGTTCAACCCCTATTCCATGCAAGCGCACAAATACGATATCGGGCGGCCCGAAAATCTGGAATTTCTCGAACGGTTGCGCGCCCTTTGCGACACATACGATGACAGAATCCTTCTGGGCGAACTCAATCAGGAGGACGGCGAGGAACTGCACAAAAGCTACACCGCCGGGCATCGCCTTCACATCGCCTATGGCTACTGGCTTCTCGGCTCTGAGGAGGTCAGCGCAGCGCTGTTTCGCGATACGGCCCGCGAACTGGGATATGGCGACGGTGACGGCTGGCCGTGCTGGGCGCTGGACAATCACGACTTCACCCGCAGCCTGACCCGTCTGGGGTTGGAGCGTAACCCCGAGGCAGGGCCGATCCTGACAGCGGCGATGACGTTGCTGCGCGGGGCCTCGTGCCTCTATCAGGGGGCGGAATTGTCCCTGCCCGAGGCACAGCTGCCCTATGACCGCATTCGCGATCCCTACGGGCGCGAATTCTTCCCGGCATACAAGGGCCGCGACGGCGCGCGCACCCCGATGCCATGGAACAGGGACACCCCCCATGCAGGCTTTTCCGAGGCCGAGCCATGGCTGCCGGTGGTCGAACCGCATCAGATATCTGCCGTTGATGTGCAGCAGGTGACCCTCGGCTCACCGCTCAACCGGGTGCGCACGTTCCTGAAATGGCGGCGCGAACAGCCCGAGCTGCTGCAAGGCAGCATGAGCTTTCTCGACCTGCCCGAACCATTGCTGGGCATCCGGCGCAGCGGCGAGGGCCGGTCGATCATCTGCATCCTCAACCTGTCGAACGACGAGGTCGTGCACGAATGTACCGAGGATTTCTGCGGAACGCCGATCACCGGGCATGGCTTCACGGCCATTCACCGCAACGGCATGCTGGAAATCCCGGCCTTCGGCGCGTGGTTCGGGGCGACGGAATGACCGGCGGGCGCGATATCCTTCTGGCGGACGCAATCCTGCGTGGCGGGCAACCGACCTTCGATGCGCGCGACTGGTGGCGCGGTGCTGTCTTCTATCAGATCTATCTGCGCAGCTTTCGCGACAGCAACGGCGACGGGATCGGCGACCTGCGAGGGGTGATCGAGAAGCTCGACTATATACAAGGGCTGGGCGTGGATGGTATCTGGCTGGCCCCGTTCTATCTGTCCCCGCAAAAGGATTTTGGCTACGATGTCAGCGACTTGCGCGCGATCGACCCCCGGTTCGGCACAATCGAGGATTTGCTGGAACTGATCGAGGAGGCGCATGATCGCGGGTTGCGCGTGCTGGCCGATTTCATCCCCTGCCACACGTCGGACGAACACAAATGGTTCCGCGACAGCCGGGCCTCGCAGGACAACGATCATGCCGACTGGTACGTCTGGGCGGATGCCTCTGCCGACGGAACGCCGCCGAACAACTGGCTGTCCTCGTTTGGCGGGCCGGCGTGGACGTGGGAACCCCGGCGGAGCCAGTATTATTACCACCCGTTCCTGACCTGCCAGCCCGCGCTGAACCTGCGCAACGAGGATACGTTGCAGGCCGTGATCGACGCGATGGCCTATTGGCGCGATCTGGGGATCGACGGGTTCCGGCTGGATGCGGTGCAATGCCTGTGCTGGGACGAGGCGCTGCGCTCCAACCCCGCGCGCGTCACGCAGACGGACGATGTGGCCTTGGGCGGCGGCCCGAACAATCCCTTCGCCCGGCAGGAACATCTGTTCGACCGCGATCTTCCGTTCGGCATGTCGATCATCGAGCGGTTTCGCAAGGAGCTGACCGACGGCCACCCGGAATTCGCCCTGATAGGGGAGCTGGCGGACGTGGACACCTCGCGTCTGGCCGTGAAATACACCGGCGGCCAGAACCGCCTGCACGCCGTCTACGATTTCGATCTGATCCAAAAGGGCAAGTCGATCCGGCGATGGGTCGAGACCCTGCGCGTTCGCTCCAGATTCATCAACTCCGGCTGGCTGTTGAACGTGATGACCAATCACGATTCGGAGCGCGCGGTCTCGAACCTCACCAAATTTGCCGAGGATGCCGGCCAGCGCGACGCCGGTGCCAAGCTTTTGCTCTTTCTTCAGGCCACGCTGAGGGGCGGCGCCATCGTGTTTCAGGGGGAGGAACTGGGCCTGCCGCAACCGAAGCTGGACTTCGAGGACCTTCAGGATCCGTGGGGCATCAACCTCTATCCCGATTTCGCGGGGCGTGATGGCGTGCGCACCCCTTTCCCGTGGCGGCACGACCTCAAGAGGGGCGGCTTTACCGATGGAAAGTCCTCGTGGCTGCCGATCCCGAGGGAGCATCTGCTCCTGGCCGTGGACAAGCAGGAGCATGACGAAAACAGCGTCCTGTCGTTCTTTCGCGCGCTGATGGCCTGGCGCAAGGAGCACGCGTTCCTGCGCTGGGGGGGCGAGGTCGTTTGCGACGCCGACACCGTGCCGATCATCGCAATAGAGCGGCACGGCGACAACCGGGCGATCACCTTCCTGGCGAATTTCAGCCTCGAAGAGCGTTTCTACCCCTGCCCCGGCAAGCTGATCGCGTTTCCCCACTCCACCGCCCGGCAGGATGCAAAGGGCATTCACCTGCCCGGACTAAGCTTTGCCGCAACCTCGACGGACTGAACCGGGCGAGCGCGGACCCAAACCGCAGCGCCCCCAATCTCACATTCACCCCGCATCCGCTGAAAACGACAAAGAATTTAGAAAGTTGACAGCTGTTAACTCGAACATGGAACATCATCTACGCGCCTCTGATGCGGTTGGCGGCTGGTGAAAGAAACGGAACCCGTCATGAGTCAATGTCTCGACTTCTCACTTCACCCGCAGCCGGCCAGAAGGGCCGGTGCAATGAAGGAATGGCCACCCTTGTCGTTGCGCTGTGGTGACCTGCCACGAGATTTTTCCTCCACCATTGATTAGAGTCTGATCCAACTTGAGGACGGACTATGAAGCGAACGAGATTTACGGGCGACCAGATCATCGGCACCCTTTCGGAGCATGAAGCGGGTGCGAAGTGCGGCAAGCACGGCATGTCGGAGGGCACTTTCCGGCAAATCGCCCGTCCCTCCGGATATCGAAGTTGTGAATGATTTTGCAGCCCTGCCGCCTCCCGTAGTGCAATTGGGCAGGACGGGAAACGCATTGAAAGAAAACGATGACCTCGACGCTTCAGCCGTATTCGGCATGATTGCACGGGATGCAATTGATCTCTTCACGGGCGACGACTTCGCTAAAGTCAAGTTATGTGCAGGGGAAGACTGCTCTATTTATTTCGTGGATCATTCGCGCCCAAAGAAGAGAACATTCATCGAGCGGAACTTGAGAGCTGTCTAAATGGGATTATTGCACTAATTGATCAAGGTTGATTGATCGCTTGGGTGGATGCCTGGATTATGCGGCTTCGAAGAGTTTTCTGATGAACTGGATTTCGCCCAAAACACCCGGCTGTTTGTGGTGGATGTGACCGCGTTTGATGGTTCGCATTGTCTCGCTCCCGCCGAGGGTCGCTTTGGCCGAGAGCAAGGATGGAAAACTTTGACGGTAGCTGAGCAGCCGCTTCATGGCTGCATGATCACTCTATATCAGATTGTTGCGCCACTTTCTGTCGATGTGTCGAATGCTATCAAAATGCGGATCATACTGATGATTGATTTCGCGGATGACGCGACGATAAGCCTGCGCCTTGTCAATCACGATTATGATGGGTCGGGGTAAACGGACGCGCGCAAATGCCTTGTTCAGAAAGGCTTTGGCGGCTTTTGCATCCCGCCGCGCGGTGAGGAGGAAGTCGACCATTTGACCGTTCGCATCGACAGCGCGCCACAGATATCGCCATTTCCCGCCGACACGGATGTAGATCTCGTCAACGTGCCAATCGACGCTGGTCGGCCGCAAATACTTCTCTATTCGCTTGGTGAGTTCCGGGCCAAACTTCTGAACCCAGCGATACACGATTGATCGGTCGACCAGTATGCCGCGCTCTGCCAGCAGTTCCACCACGTCCTGATACGGGGCGGCCTCAAAAGCCAAAGAGTGGAAAGCTCGCATGTTTTAATGCAACAGTCCCGGAATACCTGCCCCGCATCGCCAGCGGGGAGCTGCGGTTGCAATCCATGGCGGTGACCGAGCCGACCACCGGCACGGACACCACCAAGCTCAAGACGACGGCGGGCAAAAAGGGTGATCGCTATGTAATCAACGGCCAGAAGGTCTGGATTAGCCGTATCCAGCATTCGGACCTGATGATCCTGCTGGCGCGCACCACTCAGTTGAATGAGGTCAAGAAGAAGTCCCAGGGCCTGTCGATCTTTATGGTCGATTTGAAAGAGGCCATCGGCAATGACATGGAGGTCCGCCCGGCGCAAACATGCCCGGGCATGAGACAATTGAAGTGTTCTTCGACAACCTCGAAATCCCCGCCCCAGCAGGTTGATAGAGCTGTCGATCCGAGCCGTTCATCAGCCACAATCTTGAATCGCGGTGAGCGAGATCGGCGGGCAGCTGCAAGCCGTCCCAGCCGCCCCTCCGTGAAAGCGTCGCGGGAAATATTGCTGACGTCACACGTCCTTGTTGTTGACGAGCAGTTCCGCATTCTCGGGCAGCTCGGTCACCACGCTCACGCCGTCCACGCGGATCCTCGCATGCAGCTTGAATGCCTCGGCAGCGGCAGCTTCCGCAGTAGAAACGTCGGCGCCATCCTCCAACACCAGGACGAGGCGGATCATGTCCCGATCGTTTTCACGCGTCACCACGGCCTGCGCGGCCCTGGCTCCCGGGGTGGCGATGACGACCTCCTCGACCACCCGTGGATAGACGAATATCTCACGCACCTTGACGGCCGCACCGACCCGCCCCTGCAAGGCAGAGATGCGGCTGACGCTGCCATCCTCGTTGCTTTCCAGTGCAAAGGCGCTGTCGCCTGTGCCAAACCGGATCATCGGCCATGCGGCGTCGCGCGCGGTAACCACAACCTCACCCGGTTCACCGTGAGCGACCATCGCACCGCTGACCGGATCGCAGATCTGAACCACGCGGTCGGGGTGGACCACATAGCCCTCGCCGCCATCCTCACAGGCGACAAGGCCCAGATCGGCGGTGGCATAGGCGGCCCAGGTGGACACGCCATAATCGGCTTCGATGCGGCGCCGCTTGGACATCCAGTCGCCCATTTCGCCGCCGAGGAAGGCAGTCTTCACCTTCCATGCGTCGCGACCATAGGTTTCAATCACCTTGTCAGCCAGTGTCAGGAAGAAGGCCGTCGAGGCGCAGATCGCAGTAACGCCAGTTTCAACGATGATCTGGGCCTGCAGTTCGGTATTGCCCACACCTCCCGGAATGACCGTGGCACCAGCGGCCTGTGCCGCCTCGTCAAACAGCAGCCCGGCTGGCACAAGATGGTACATCCAGGTGTTCAGGATGATGTCCCCCGCGCCCACACCGGCCGATTTGAACAGCATTTCCAGACCGTGTCCGGCGCTGCCCGAAAGGGCCGGCTCGAAGATCGGGCCGGGCGACACATAGATGCGCCCGATATCCTTCAGATCAGAGGCGAGGAACCCGCCGAAGGGTGGATTGTCCCGCTGGATCTTCAGCAGCTCTTCCTTCTTCATCACCGGCAGGCGAGTCAGATCTTCCAGCGACCTTACGGCGGCCGGATCGAATCCGGCCGCCGTAAAGCGTGATTTCAGACCCGGAGCTTTTTCAGCCCCGGCGGCATAGGCTTGAGCTATGTCTTTGTAGATATCATCAGCCATGTCTATGCCTCCCAGTCCATTCGGGTTTTAAAGCGGGCAGTCCTTGCGGAAGTTCGGCGCGCGCTTCTCGCGGTGCGACAGCACGCCTTCCTTGACGTCTTCGCCCATGAAGCCGAGCATTTCCAGCGCGGTCGAAGCATCGAAGATCGGGCCTGCCTGGCGCAGCCAGTTGTTCAGCGAATACTTGGTCCAGCGGATCGCGCTTTGCGAGCCATTCGCCAATTCGACTGCTGTATCCAGGGCGATCTGCTGCAGCTCGTCATCCTCGACACACATGGAGACCAGACCGATACGCTCTGCTTCCTCACCGGATACCGGCTTGCAGGTCATCAGGTAGTATTTCGCCTTCGCCATCGAGGTCAGCAGCGGCCAGATGATCGCCGCGACGTCACCAGCAGCCACGCCCAGGCGCGGGTGGCCATCGACGATTTTCGCGCGCTTTCCAGCGATCGAAATGTCCGCGAGCAGCGCCACGACGAGGCCCGCACCCGCAGCCGGTCCATTGATGGCCGAAATGATCGGCTTGTTGCAGTTGATGATGTTGTAGACGAGATCCTTGGCCTCTTTCCACGTCTTCATGATCTCATGCGAATTGCCCATCATGTTTTCGATCAGGCTGAAATCGCCGCCGGCCGAAAACGCTTTGCCCGCGCCGGTCACGATCACGGAGTTGATGTCGGGGTCGCGGTCGACGTCGAGCCACATATCCGTCATCTGTGTGTGGGTTTCGGCATCGACGGAGTTGAAGGACTCGGGCCGGTCGAAGGTGATGCGCAGGACGCGATCCGCCGGGTAGTCAAACTTCAACTTGTTGTATTTTGCATAACGGTCAGACATATTTTTTCCTCTGCTAGATCTTGTTATGGGTTCAGCCCGGCAGTCCGAGGACGGCCTTGGACAGGATGTTGCGTTGAATCTCGTTCGAGCCACCGTAGATCGTCGTTGGCCGTGCCTTGTAAAAGCTCGACAGAACGTCCACGCCGACATTGCCGACCTGAAGCGGTCCAATCGTTCCGCCATCGGGGCCGGCAGCCTCGATCATCAATTCGGTGATCCGCTGAAAACACTCGGTCACCCAGATTTTCAGCATCGAGACATCCGCGCCCAGCGTTTCGCCACGCTTTAGCTGATCCGCGAAACGGGAATAAAGCGCAGCGTGATCCTCAACGTCGAGCGCGGCCTGCGCAAAGCGGTCCCGGAAAACCGGATCGTCGAAGGCGCCGCGCCCACGGGCGAAGCTTTCAAGCTGACCAAGCGCGTTCTGGGCCAGGCTCGGGGAACCGATGAAAATGCGCTCGAAACTCAAGAGCGCCTTGGCCATCGTCCAGCCCTTGTTCAGCTCACCGACAAGGTTTTTCTGCGGCGTGCGGGCATTGTCGAAGAAGACCTCGCAAAACTCAGTTTCACCCGACAGCGTCGTGATCGTACGCACGTCAACGCCGGGCTGATCCATCGGCGCAAGCAGGAAACTGATGCCCTGCTGCTTTCTGGGCGTGTCAGGATCGGTACGCACCAGCATGAAGATATGCGTCGCGTCATGCGCCATCGTCGTCCAGATCTTCTGGCCGTTGATGACGAAATCATCGCCGTCAGCCTCAGCGCGGGTGCGCAGGTTGGCCAGATCCGAACCGGCACCCGGCTCCGAATAGCCCTGACACCAGATGTCCTCGCAGCTCAGGATACGCGGAAGCCAATAGTCCTTCTGTTCCTGAGTGCCGAACTTGATGATCAGCGGGCCGACCATCTGCACACCCATGTCGCGCCCGCGGTTCACGCCCCAACGTTGCTGTTCTTCGTAGAAGATCAGCAGCTTGGCCGCGCTCAGCCCCATACCGCCATATTCGGCGGGCCATGCCGGTGCGACCCAGCCCTTGGCGTGAAGCTTGCGATGCCAATGTTCGATTTCGGCAAATTTCGGTCGGTGCGGCAGATGGCGCAGCTCTTCGGGATATTCCGCCTCGAAGAACTGGCGCACTTCCTTGCGGAACTCTGCATCGCTCATGGCGTTCCAGTCGGTCATTATGCTGCCCCCTCTTCTTCTCTCGCGTCGAACCAGACCCGACGGTGATAGGCGTCGTCGCCCAGCCAGGCCGAGAGCACCAGCGCCCGGTTCAGGTAAAGTCCAATATCGAACTCGTCGGTATAGCCGACCGCCCCGTGCAACTGGATGGCGTCGCGGGTGATCTTCTTGGCGGCGGAGACCGCACGCGCCTTGGCGCGGCTGGCCAGTCGGGCCCGTGTCTTCGGATCGGTTTCGTGGTCCATCTGAGCCAGGACTTCGCGCACGCCCGCCTGTGCAACCTCACGCATGACATGAAGGTCAACGGCGCGGTGCTGAATGACCTGGAACGAACCGATGGGCTTGTCGAATTGCTCCCGCGTCTTGATGTAGTCCAGCGTGATTTCAAAGGCGCGATCGCTCAGGCCGACCAGTTCCGCCGCGGCGAGCGCCGTGGCATCGTTGACCGCTTCGTTGAGCGCGTCCTGAACCGCTGGACCCTCGGCCAGTTGTTCCGCCGGGGTTTCCGAGAATGAAAGCTCACCCATGACACTGCCATCGGCCTGCGTTTTCTTCTCAATGGAAAGCATGTTCGCCTTGACATCCGCGAGCACGAGAACCGGCCCGGAATCTCCTTCGGCCAGAACCAGAAATCCATCGGCACCGTCCGCGCCGACCACCCAGGCCTTACCGCCGGTCAGCTTGCCATCCGCATAACGGCAGCTTGCCTCGGCCGGGCCACCGTTCGGCCCACGCTCCTGCCAGGCCACCGCCAGGACGGTTTCACCGCCAACAATCTGCCCGACCTTCTCATGATCGGGGCACAGGCGGCGCAGAAGTCCGAGGCTCAGCCCAACTGTCACCACCACCGGTTCGGGGGCAATCACACGGCCGACTTCCTCGGCGATGACGCCGCCGGCGGCCAGGCCCATGCCCAGGCCGCCGTTTTCCTCGGGTACGGTCACGCCGAAAACGCCCGCCTCCGCCAGTTCACGGATCATGGCTGCGTCCCAGCCGCCACCGGCATCGCGCAATTTTCTGGATCGTCCACTGCCGCCGGCGCGCTCAAACAGGATGCGCGCGCTTTCACGCAGCAGGCGAAGGTCTTCTTGGTCACTGGAAAGCATATCAGTCTGTGTCATTTTGTTTTCGCCGGATCATGACGGGAGTATCGGTCGTGAAGACGATTTCGCCGTCGGGGTTTTTCGCGCTGAGCGTATAGTGCAGAACACCTCGGTCGGGCTTGCTCTTGGACGGAGTGATGGAATTCACGGTCAATTCGACGTCGAGGGGTTCATTTGGCCGAACGGGTCGCAACCAGCGCAGCGTGTCGAAGCCGATGCCCCCGATATTGGCAACATCGACCATCATTTCGGTCATGACAGGCTTGAAAACCTCAAGCATGGTCTGAAAGCCCGACGCGATCAGACCGCCGTGAACGGTGGCGGCATAATCCTCATCGGTATGAAGCCGTTGCGGGTCCCACTCCTGCGCGAATGACTTTATCGCCTCCGCGCTCATCGGATCGCTGCGGAAGTGAAAGACCTGGCCGGGGTGGAAATCATCGAGATATTTCAAGATGCTCCCTCCTTGGAGAAACCAGCATCGTATCCGCTCGAATCCTTGGCAATGCGCACGCGGTTGAACTCCTCCAGTTTTGGATAGGTTTCCCTGAAGGCCACCAGGAACTCCTCCATCGGGGCGTCAACATACAGCCCCCGGTCGTTCACATATTCCATGTGGCGATGGTCCTGTTCGTCGAATTCGTGGAACAGGGCATCGTTATATCCATCAAAGACCAGCGGCTTGACGCCGAACCGGTCGCACAGCTCCATGTTGAAGGCAGGCGTGACCTTGTAGGGCTTACCGTCCAGCCACAGTTGAACGTAGCCGTGATAGATAAACAGGTCGGTGCCCATAAGCTCCTGCAGCTTGGGCGTATTCAGGTGATTTCGCACATCCGCGAAGCCCAGCGCGGCGGGAATGCCGACGGCGCGCAGACAGGCCGCGAGGAGGATCGCCTTGGGCACACAGAACGCGGCTTCCGCCTTGGCAATTCGACTGGCGCGGTAGGAATCCTCATCCAGTGCGAAGCAATAGGGATCATAGCGAATGTTATCGCGGACCGCCTCAAACAGGCGAATCGCCTTGTCCCGGCTGGACGCATCCTCGGGAAGGCCACGCAATGCGGAAGACACGAAAGCCTGCACCTCGGGGCTGTCGCTTTCCACGAATCGGGCCGGCATGTCATAGCGTTCGCCATCTGCCGTTGGGTCATCTTTCGAATCCGCCATTGGGTCCTCCCTTTTCTAACAAGTGTTAGATTACTGATTGAATACCTGCACGTCAACGAATTTCATTCCGCGCCACCCGAATCCAGCCCATAGCGGGCATTGTCTTCCCCCAGCGCGGCGGCCCGTTCGGAAGCACCCGCAGGCGTCCGAAATGCCGGCGCGATCGGCAGCGGAAGGGCGGGGACCTCCCGACCGGAAATGTTCAGCTTCCGCCCGAATATGCCACGGGCGTTGAAATGCGGATCGGCGGCAGCTTCGGCGGGAGTTTTCACCACCGAACAACAACAATCCGCCGCCGCCAGCAACGGTGCCCAATACGTCGATGGCTGACTGGCCAGACGGCGGGCAACCTCCGCAGAACAGGCGGCGGGATCGCTCCAGTCGTCACGAAGCTCCTCAGGTTGTTCGATCACATCGCAGAAGGCCTGCCAGAATTTTTCCTCCAGCGCGCCCACCGCGATCTGCCGACCGTCCGAAGCGGAATAGAGCCGGTAGCGGGCAAGACCGCCGGTCAGACGGCTGGCGCCACTGCCGATATCCTGCCCGGCGATAACGCCCTGCGCATGTGCCCAATAGGCGAAGGCGAAGGCGCCCTCGGACATCGCAATGTCGAGGTGAGTCCCCTCGTTGGTCTGTTGCCGCGCCATCAGGGCTAGGAGGATGTTGACCACCGCAGGATAGGTGCCCCCGCCAATGTCCGCGACCAGCCCGAACGGTGTCGTTGGCTGGTCCTGAGGCCCCCGGCTCAACGACAGAATCCCCGCATCGCCGACATAGTTCATATCATGGCCCGCAACGCTGGCCTTCGGTCCGGTCTGGCCGTAGCCGGTGATCGAACAATAGACGATTTGCGGATTGATCGCGCGCACCGCCTCATATCCCAGCCCCAGCCGCTCCATCACTCCGGGGCGAAACTGCTCCACCAGAACATCGGCCTTTTCAAGCAAGGGGCGCAGCGCATCGACAGCGCCCTTTGATTTGAGGTCGATGGCAACGGAGCGTTTGCCCTTGTTCAAAACGGCAAAGCCGATGCTCTCACCCTCGATCCTGGGGGCTGTGGCGCGAGCGTCCTCGCCTGTTCCGGGACGCTCGAACTTGATTACCTCCGCCCCGGCCTCGGCGAGCATGAGAGTCGCCATCGGCCCGGGAAGAAGCGTGCTGAAATCCAGCACCATGATATCCTTGAGAGGTTGAATCATACCTTCGCCCTAAGCAAAGCGCGCCGCCCCGTTGTTCAGGACCACCACGTCGCGGTCGGGAACCGAAGCACGGAACCGGGCCTCGCCGCCTTCCTCCCAGATTTCGAACCGCACGGTTTCCCCCGGATAGACCGGAGCGGAGAACCGCACGTCCAGCCCGACAAGCCGGGCGGCATCATAATCGAGAGACGTCTTGAGGATCGCCCGCGCCGCCAGACCATAGGTCGCCAGACCATGCAGGATCGGCCGGTCGAACCCGACGGACCGGGCGACATCCGGGTCCGCATGAAGCGGGTTATAATCACCGCTGAGGCGATAGATCAGCGCCTGACGCGGCAGCGTCTCGATATCGCAAACATGGTCGGGGGCCCGATCAGGCAGCACAGCGGGGGCCGGGCCCGCCTTGTTTTCACCGCCGAACCCGCCATCGCCCCGGCAAAAGGCCGACATCGCGACGCGCGCCAGCTTTTCACCGCTGTCCGCGTCGATGATCTCGCGGCTTTGATAGATGACGGCGCCCTTGCCCTCACCCTTGTCCGAGATGAAGTCGATCTTGCTGCGGCCGATGATGTTGGCGTTCACGGGCAGCGGCTTGTAGATATCCAGCCACTGTTCGCCGTGCAGAACTTTCTGCCAGTTCACCCCGGTCTTTGGATTGCGCAGCCAGAACCCCGGATATCCCAGCGTGACCGCCATCGAGGGAACCGCCTTCAGGCCGTCCTCGTAAACAAAGGCCAGTTCCTTCTTGTCGGTCGGATCCTCACCGAATCCCAGGCCCAGCGCGTACAGGATAGTATCCCGCTGAGTCAGCGTCTGCTGGATTTCCTCGAAATCCCAGTCTGAAAGTGCTTCGAAATCCAATGGCATAATCTTTCCTCCCTTGATCCTCGTCAGAGCGTGGCTTGCGATCCCAGAATGGCCGTGACCTGGCTGGACAATACACCGCCGTTGCCGTGTGCCAGTGCCAGATCGACATTGTTCAACTGAATACCGGGCGCGTCGCCGCGGATCTGACGGGTCGCCTCGATTATGGTGAAGATACCGTACATGCCGGGGTGCACGCAGGACAAACCCCCGCCATTCGTATTCACCGGCAAAACGCCGCCGGGCGCGATACGTCCACCTTCGACAAAGGCCCCGCCCTCGCCCTTGGCACAAAAACCGAGGTCTTCGAGGAACAGAATGGTGTTTATGGTGAAGGCGTCATACAGCTCGACCGCCTGGATATCCTCCGGCGACACGCCCGCCGCCGCAAAGGCGCGCTTGCCCGATTCGCGGGCGGCGGTCACGGTGAAATCCTTCATCTGCGAAATCTGTCTGTGAGAGCTTTCGGCAGCACTGCCCAGCACATAGACCGGCGGCTTGGGGAAATCCCGCGCGCGATCGGCCCGGACCATCACGACCGCACCGCCACCATCGGTCACCAGACAGCAATCCCGCACCGTCAGCGGATCCCCGACCATGCGCGCGCCCAACACGTCCTCGCGGGTCAACGGGCCGCGCTGGAACGCTTCGGGGTTGTGCTGCGCCCAGGCCCGGGCAGAAACCGCCACATCCGCCAGCTGTTCGCGCGTGGTGCCGTATTCATGCATGTGCCGTGCCGCAGCCATCGCATATGCGGAAATCGGATAGCGCGGATTATACGGCGCCTCATAGGCCGGCGGGCGCGAGGCCGTCACCAGCTTGCCCGAGGCCGTGCGTTGGTTGGAGCCATAGACGATCAGCGCGACATCGCACAGACCGGCCTCCAGCGCCATGGTCGCGGATGTCAGATAGTTCACGAAGGACGAGCCGCCGGTCATGGTGCCATCCATGAAGCGTGGCTGGATGCCCAGATATTCGGCCGCCATCAGCGCCGGCATGCTGTCTTCCATCATGGTGCAGAACAGCCCGTCCACGTCAGACAGCTTCAGCCCGGCATCGCCAAGCGCCGCAAGCGCCGATTGCGCCATGACGTCATAGGCCGTCAGACCATGCGCCTCACCAAAACCGGCATGGCCGGTGCCCACGATCGCGGATTTTCCCCGAAGTTCACTGGTCATGCTTATCCCTCCACCGGTTTGAACAGCACGGCCGGGGCCCCCTCGGCCTCGCCCACGAAAGCGGTTACCGGCATGTCGATGACGACATCTGCGGGCGCGATGCCTTCCACCCGACTCATCATGCGCACACCCTCGTCGAGCTCGATAACGCAGACGTTGTAGTCGCCGCCTCGTTCGGGCTTTTGCCGCACGACAGTGGTGGTATGAACCCGGCCGGTGCCGCTGGCACGTTCCCACGAGATTGCGGCCCCATGACAGTGCGGGCACAGAACCCTGGGAAAGAAGTGAAACGCCCCGCAATCATCGCATTTGGGTAGCAGGATTTCATTGTTGGCCAGTGCGCGCTGAAAAATCTGGTCTGGTGCGGTGGCGTTCGGCACTTGCGGTCTCCTTCGCGTCTTCGGATTTCCGGGTAAGCGTGTTGATATAATTTCTAACATTTGTTAGATTTCGTCAAGTCCTTAGCATCACCTGCGAGAAACACATGTCAGACACAAATTCATCGCCTCTTTCCGGCAAACTGGTTATCGCGCTCGAACAGGCGGTGGCCGCCCCATTCTGCTCGTCACGGCTGGCCGATGCCGGGGCTCGGGTGATCAAGGTGGAACGCAAGGGCGCAGGCGATTTTGCGCGCGCCTACGACTCTGCCGCCAATGGCGAAAGTGCCTATTTCACGTGGTTGAACCGGGGCAAGGAATCCATCGCGCTGGATATCAAGTCCGAGGAAGACCAGGCGATTTTGTTGGAAATGCTGGAAACCGCCGATGTGTTTATCCAGAATCTGCTGCCCGGTGCGTTGAAGAAACTGGGCCTCGATTCGGCCACTCTGCGGCAGAAGTTCCCCCGCCTCGTGACCTGCGACATCACCGGCTACGGTGAGGATGGCCCCATGCAAAACGCCAAGGCCTATGACCTGTTGGTGCAATGCGAGAGCGGGCTGGCCTCGGTCACCGGCACGCCGGACGGGCCGGGCCGGGTTGGCGTTTCAGTCTGCGATATCGCCACCGGCATGACGGCCCACGCCGGCATCTGCGAGGCCCTGATCGCGCGCGATCAAACCGGCAAGGGACGCGGTGTTTCGGTGGCGATGTTCGACGTGATGGCCGATTGGATGGCCGTCCCGCTGCTGTATCACGACTACCTTGGAAAACCGACGCCGCGCGTCGGGCTGAACCACACGGTCATCTGCCCTTATGGCGCCTACAAATGCCGCGATGGGCAGCTTGTCGTCATCGCGGTGCAACATTCGGGGGAATGGGTAAGGTTCTGCGAACTCATTCTGGGCGACTCGAATCTGGCCACGGATCCGCGCTTTCACGACAATACCTCACGTCTGCACCACAAGCAGGAATTGGAAATCCTCATCAACGCGGTGTTTTCCTCCCATGATCGTGCCGAGATGCTGAAGCGGCTCGATGCTGCGGGCATTGCGTTCGGGGCGGTGAACGATGTCGCATCTCTGTCCAGCCATCCGCAGCTTGACCGATCCAGCGTCGCCACGCCTTCTGGTGAGATCAACGTCCCCACGCCCCCGATTCGGCGCAGCGGGGTCGAAACCTCACTCGGGCCCTGCCCGGCACTCGATGCCGACGGTGAAGCCATCCGCGCAGAGTTCGCGCCGCGCACACAAGAAGGGCCACGTACGTAAATGACTGTCGAGAAAAAGCCCGCGATCCTTGATGGGGTCAGGATCATTGACCTGACCTCGGTGGTTTTTGGTCCCTTGGCCACCCAGATGCTGGGCGATCTCGGTGCCGATGTGATCAAGGTCGAAGGCCCCGAGGGCGATCTGCTGCGCAACGTCCAGCCATCGCAGAACAAGCAGATGGGCGCGGCCTTCCTGGGCAGCAACCGTAACAAGCGCAGTGTCGTGATCGACCTAAAGTCGCAGGACGGTCGCGATCAGTTGCGCAAGCTGCTGGCCGATGCGGATGTGATGATTTCGAGCATCCGGCCCGCCGCGCTCGCCAGATTGTCCCTCGATCCGGAAACTTTGCGGCGGGAAAATCCAAGCCTGATTACGGTCGCCGCGACCGGCTATGGCCAGGACGGACCCTATGCCGCCAAACCCGCATTCGACGACATCGTCCAGTCAGTTTCGGGCCTGGCCAGTCTGGCGACATTGCGCGATCCCAACGACGCACCCGCCTATGCGCCGACCATCCTCGCGGACAAGCTCGGTGGCGTAACCGCCGCCTATGCGGTCATGGCGGCCCTGTTTCATCGGGAACGTACGGGTGAGGCCCAGCATGTCGAGGTTCCGATGTTTGAAACGCTGACATCGTTTCTGCTGGCCGAACATCTGGATGGCGCCACCTTCGAAGAAACCCCGCAGGATTTCGGCTATGACCGCATGCTGGTGCCACACCGGCGCCCGGTTCGAACCGCGGATGGCTATATCACGATTTTGCCCTACACCAATCTGCAATGGGCCCGCTTCTTCAAGGCGGTCGGGCGCGATGACATGGTTGACCACATATGGGTCACCGACATGGCCGCGCGCAGCCGCAATATCGGGGCGGTCTACGATATGGTCGCGCAGGTGGCGCTGACACGAACAACCGAAGAATGGCTCACCCTGACGGAGGAAGCCGACATTCCTGCCATGCCGGTGCGCAATCTGGCGGATCTGCCCGGCGACCCGCATCTGGCCGCGACCGGTTTTTTCCAGCGGATCGAACATCCCTCCGAGGGGCCGATCTGGACGACCCGGCCGCCTGTCCGATTTTCCGCGACCCCGGCCCGCCACGATCATCGCCCTGCCCCCCGCCTGGGGGAGCATACCGAGGAAATCCTCGGCAAGGACGATGACTAGGGTCGATGATTAGGGACGTTCCCCTCAGACATCCATCGAACGGGCGATAAGTTCCTTCATGATTTCGTTGGTGCCGCCATAGATCATCTGGACCCGGCTGTCCGCGTACAAGCGGGCAATCGGGAATTCCATCATGAAGCCGTAGCCGCCATGCAATTGCAGACACTCGTGCATGACCTCGTTCTGGGTCTGGCTGCCCCACCATTTCGCCATCGACGCCGTGGCTGCATCCAGCTCACCCACCTCCAGCCGCGCGATGCCATCATTGACGAAGCTGCGCAGCAACTCGGCCTTGGTCTTGCATTCCGCCAGCTTGAAGCGAGTGTTCTGGAAATCCATGATCCGGTTGCCAAAGGCCTTGCGGTCCTGGACGTATTTCACCGTCTCGTTGATGGCGAAGTCGATGAAGCCGAGCGCGGTGATACCGATCATCAGCCGTTCCCACGGCAACTGTTTCATCAGCTGATAGAACCCCTGGCCTTCCTCCGGGCCAAGCAGGTTCGCGGTCGGGACGCGCACGTCCTCGAAAAACAACTCGGCCGTGTCCGAACCTTTCATGCCCAGCTTTTTCAGGTTCCGTCCGCGACGGAAACCCTCGGCATCCTCGGTTTCCAGAACGATGAGCGAAACGCCCTTCGCACCCGCGCTCCGATCGGTCTTGGCCACCACAACGATGAGATCGGCGGTATGGCCGTTGGTGATGAAGATCTTCGAGCCGTTGATCTTGTAATGGTTGCCGTCCTTTTCCGCGTGGGTCTGGACGTTCTGAAGGTCCGAACCCGTTCCCGGCTCGGTCATGGCGATTGCCGCCACGCTGTCGCCGCTGATCAGACGCGGCAACCACTTTTTCTTTTGTTCTTCACTGCCATAGGCATTGATGTAGTGGATGACGATGGTCTGGATTCCATAGCCCCATCCGGTGTCACCCGTAAGGCCCTGCTCGTAAACAGTAATCGAATCGAACCCGATGCCGCCGCCGAACCCGCCATATGCCTCGTCGATTGAACCGCCCATGACGCCTTGTTTGCCGACCGTCCGCCAGAATTCGCGATCGACGATGCCTTGCTCGGCCCATTTGTCGACATTCGGTGCCATTTCGGCATCGAAGAGCTTACGGGTACTTTCCGCAAACATCTTGTGTTCATCGGTGGCCCAGGCGGGGGAATTCTTGATCAGGGACATGTTGCCATCCTACGGAGCGTTGCACGCATTTCAGGAAATCTAACAAGTGTTCTGTTTCCTGACAACGGCCCACAACCCCGTGTGACGGTGCGTCATGTTCTGCCCTGACTGCGCCCCAAACGCAAAAGGCCCGCCGATATGGCGGGCCTTTAAACTGATGCTCGGTGGTTGTTCGGCCCCCGTATCCTAGAGTTTCTCAGTCAACTCCGGCAGAGCCTGGAACAGATCCGCGACCAGACCGTAATCCGCGACCTGGAAGATCGGGGCCTCTTCGTCCTTGTTGATCGCGACGATGATCTTCGAATCCTTCATGCCCGCCAGATGCTGGATCGCGCCTGAGATACCAGCCGCGATGTAGAGGTTCGGCGCGACGACCTTACCGGTCTGTCCGACCTGCCAGTCATTCGGAGCATAGCCACTGTCAACCGCCGCGCGCGATGCGCCAACGGCGGCACCCAGCTTGTCGGCCAGCTTCTCGATCAGGGCGAAGTCTTCTTCGGAGCCGACACCACGACCGCCGGACACGACAATTCCAGCCGATGTCAGATCAGGGCGATCACTCTCGGCGACCTTGTCCTCCACCCAGGAGGACAGACCCGGATCGGCGGTGACGCCAACGGTCTCAACCGGGGCGGACCCACCTTCGCCTGCGGCATCGAAGGTAGATGTCCGGAAGGTGATGACCTTCTTGGCATCCTTGGACTTCACGGTCTGAACCGCGTTACCGGCATAGATCGGGCGCTCGAACGTATCGGCATCGACCACGCCCGAAGCGTCGGAAATCACCATCACATCCAGCAGGGCCGCCACACGAGGCATGACGTTTTTCGCATCTGTCGTGGCGGGGGCAACGATGTGCTCGTAATCATCCGCCAGGCTGACGATCAGCGCTGCCGTGGCTTCCGCCAGGCGGTGGCCCAGAGAGGCATCTTCGGCCACCAGAACCTTGGCCACACCGTCAATCTTCGCCGCGGCATCACCCGCAGCAGCAGCAGATGCGCCGGCGACCAGAACCGTCACATCACCCAGCTTCTCGCACGCCGCTACAGCCTTGGCCGTGGCATCCATCGCCAGATTGCCGTCAGTTACTTCCGCAAGGAGTAGAACAGCCATTACACAGCCCCCGCTTCTTTGAGTTTCGCGATCAGCTCATCAACGGAACCGACAGTAATGCCAGCCACACGCTCCGCCGGCTCCGCCGTCTTCACGATTTCCAGCCGGTTGGCGACATCGACGCCGTAATCGGAAGCTGACTTTTCTTCCAACGGCTTCTTCTTCGCCTTCATTATGTTGGGCAGGGACGCATAGCGCGGCTCGTTCAGGCGCAAATCGACCGTGATGACGGTGGGCATGGAAACCTCGATGGTCTGCAATCCGCCGTCCACTTCGCGCGTGACCTTCGCCTTGTCGCCCGCGATCTCAACCTCCGATGCGAATGTCGCCTGCGACCACCCCATCAGCGCGGCCAGCATCTGGCCCGTCGCATTCATGTCGTTGTCGATGGCCTGCTTGCCGCAGAGCACGAGCCCGGGCTGTTCCTCATCCACAATCGCCTTGAGGATCTTGGCAACGGCCAGCGGCTCGATATCGTTGTGTACGTCGTCGGAGGCCACAACCAGAATGGCGCGATCCGCCCCCATGGCCAGGGCCGTGCGCAGGGTTTCCTGCGACTGCTTGACACCGATGGACACGACGACGACCTCATCGGCCTGACCGGCTTCCTTCAAGCGGATCGCCTGCTCGACCGATATTTCGTCGAACGGGTTCATCGACATCTTTACGTTCGCAAGATCAACACCCGTGCCGTCCGCTTTGACGCGAACTTTCACGTTGTAATCGATAACGCGTTTGACAGGTACAAGCACCTTCATGGGCGTTACTCTCCTTAAGTTATTGATGTTTTTCGACCATAGTGGCGGTCATTGCTTAGCGATCTTTGAACTCGGGCTTTCTCTTGCCTGAAAACGCCTTCATCGCTTCGGGGAAATCATGGGCGCACAACAGGACGCTTTGCGCATCGCGCTCGATGTCCAGTGCCTCCAGATAGCTGCTCTCGGCGGTGCTGCGCATCACCCGCTTTGCGGTCTGTACGCCGAACATCGGATGCTGGGCGATCTCGTTTGCGATCTCAAGCGCGCGCTCCTCGACCCGGTCGGCCGGAACGCATTCTTCCACGACGCGCAGATCCTTGGCGGTGCGCCCGTCGATCTCACGCCCTGTAAGGACCAGCATCCGGGCCACCCCGGCTCCGGCACGTTGCTGAAGCAGCCAGCTCGAACCGGTATCGGGGCATCCGCCGACGCGGGCAAAGACTTCACACAGTCGCGCATCCTCGGCGGCGACGACAATATCCGCCGACAGGGCAAGGCTCAGACCGGCACCAAAGGCGACGCCGCAGACGGCGGAAATCAGTGGCTTGCGAAAGAAATACGCCGCCCGCCCGCCGTCGTGAACCCTATCGACCATCTCGGAGGTCGCTCTGGCACCCTTGGCGATTTCATCCTGGAACCCGACCAGATCGCCGCCGCTGCTGAAATGGTCACCGCCGGTCATGACCACGACACGGATCGCATCGTCGCGGTCAGCTTCCTTCAGAAGCGCCACCAAGTCATCGACGAACTCGACACTGTAAGGATTGCGTTTCCCCGGCTGTACAAACCGCAGGACGCCGATCGGGCCGTTCCGTTCCAGGCGAATGTGTTCGGTCATTGCAGGTTCCCTCAGGTTCCGGTCCAGACGGGCGCTCGCTTCTCGGCAAAAGCCTTCGGACCTTCGATCGCGTCATTGCTGGCATACACAACCTCGTGCAGGCGCTTGCCTTCTTCGAGGCCAGCGGCGCAGCCCAGATCCATGGTTGCGCGCACGCCGCCTTTTGCCGCGATCACCGAGAGCGGGGCCGCGCTGGCGATCCGCTTGGCGATCTCCATCGCGCGGGCGCGAACGGCCGCAGGCGTGTCTTCGAGGTAGTTCGTGAATCCGTAATTGTGCAGACGTTCGATCGGCATCAGGTCGCCGGTCAGAACGATTTCCATAAGGATGGGCTGCGGCAGCATCGACAGCGCCGGGGATGCCCAAGGCGACCCACGACCGATCTTGACTTCGGTAATGCCGACCTTCGTACCCTTCAGCCCGACGCGCAGATCGCAGTTCAGCGTCAGCATCATGCCACCGGCCATCAGCGATCCGGTCATCGCGGCAATGATGGGCTTTTTGCAGGCGCGCATCGTCTCATGGAACGGGTCGCGCATCTTGGTCAGGATATCAACCCCCTCATCCCGCGCGATTTGTGTAGCTTCCTTCAAATCCATTCCGGCTGAAAAGACACCGCAATCGGATGAGGTCAGAATCGCGACGCGGATACTATCGTCCGCCTCGATCCTCTCCCAGGCATCGGTCAGCCCGTTCGTCGCGGCCACGGACAGAGCATTCTTGCGCTCGGGCCGATTGATACAGACGGTCGCGATGCCGTCTTCAACTGTCACTTCGATAGGGCTCATGATATCTGCTTCGTTTCTTTGGAATATACTAGGTGTAATTCTCGTATGGGGTTTCCCCGCGACATGAGCGCCGCGGGGAAGTTCATGCTTATTCGACGCTGAACGATTCGGAGCTTTCCTTGATGACTTCCCAAACGATGTCGAGGTAGTCCGCGCTCCAGTCAGTCAGCGGGACCCAGTTCTCACCATCCCACTGCTCGATGCGGGTCTTGCCTCCGCCACCGTGATCCTCGGGGGTCACAGTGACCGGGGCCATCACCCCATCGCCATCGAAGCCGGAAAGCGATTCATAGGCAGTCTTCATGCTCTCGGGCGTCAGCGGCCAGCCATCTTCGGCAACCGCAATACGTGCAGCTTCGAAAGCAGTCGAAAACATCGCCATACCGGTGTTGTAGTACACGTCGCGAACCAGGCTTTCAGGACCGCTGCCATTGCCGTCGGCATAGTAGGTATCCAGCATCAGTCGCACGATTGGCACTTCCTGGCCACCGGCCACGTTGGTCCCGCGCAGAATGCCCGTTGCCTCTTCGGCACCGATATTCGAGATATCAACTTCGTTGAACCAGTTAACCGCGATATAGCGGTCGATCGGGAACCGGTTCCGGCGCATTTCCTTGGAAGCAACCACGTGGCCACCGGCCAGAAGCCAGCTGATCACGTAGTCGGGCTGGTCGCGGCGGATGCTGCTCCATGCGCTGGACTGGTCCGAACCCGGCAGCGGTACGGGATAGAGCTCCAGCTCAAACCCTTCACGCTCGGAGAGAGTTCTGAGAATCTCGATCGGCTCCTGACCGAACGGATAATCCAGATAGATGAACCCGATCTTCGCGTCGCTCAGATCGCCGTCCAGCTGATCCTTGATGAAGGCAACGTCGTTCGCCGCCTGCTGCCAGTAGGTCGGGCCGACGGGGAAAACCCACTCGAACACTTCACCGTCGACAGCGTCACCACGGCCCACGAAGGACTGCATCAGGATGTTTTCGTCGTTCATCGCCCGGGGCAGGACCGCATTCGTGACCGGCGTGGACATGAAGTTGAAGATGAAAACACCGTCGCGCTTGAGCTGCTCATAGCACTCCACGCCGCGCTGCGGCTCATTGCCGTGGTCGCGCACGATGATTTCAATCGGGTGTCCCTCGATGCCACCATTATCGTTGGTGTACATCGCCAGATCCTGGGCAGCCTGGGCCACCTGGGGTGTGACGAACGTGTACGACTTGCTGAGGTCGAAGCAGAGGCCGAACTTGATCGTCTCCTCGGACTGTGCGGAGGCCACCGTGGCGGTTGCCGCCATTGCGGTGGTCAGGGCCACCGCCGTAATATGTTTTTTGAGTGTCATCTGGTCTTTCTCCCGTTGGTTAAGTTCAGGGTAGCTTTTTGATTTGCGGGCGCGCCGCCACCCCCGGTGACGCTGACCCATTGGTTAACGGACTGTCATGGCACATATTCGCTGGAGCCGAGTCTGTCCGCGTTCCACAGTGCGATGCACGTCTCGCCTGCGCCACCGTGATTTTGCGCCGTCAGAACAATCGGCATCCCTTCAGGTTCTGACCAGCGCCACGGCAATGACTTCTTCCTTTCGTCACTGAACGATATCTGACTGGAACCTCAGCTCAGCCAACGCTTGCGCCGGCTGTAATGCTTGACGTTGTGGAAATCCGTGCCCTCACCAGCGCCAAGATAGAATTCCTGGATGTCGGAGTTCGCCTTGAGAGCCTCGGCCGTGCCGTTCATCACGACGCGACCGTTTTCGATCAGATATCCCTCGGAAACGATTTCCAGTGCGGCCAGCGCGTTCTGCTCGACCAGAAGAACGGACATGCCGTCCTCCTTGTTGATCTTTTGCAGGATGCCGAAGATCTCGGCCACCAGGAACGGTGCAAGCCCGAGGCTCGGTTCATCCAGCATAAGCAGCTTCGGCTGGGTCACCAATGCGCGACCGATGGCCAACATTTGCTGCTCACCGCCCGAAAGGTAACCCGACAGCGAATTGCGTCGCTCGGCCAGCCGCGGGAAATAGTTGTAGATCTTCTCCTTTTCCACATTCAGTGCAGAGCGGGACATCCCGCTCGGCGCTGCTGCAGTCAGGTTTTCCTCGGGTGTCAGATGTTCAAACACACGTCGTCCTTCGATGACGTGACAGATGCCCTGAGCGACGCGATTTTGAGCGAGCATATCGGTAATATCAGTTCCTTCGAACTTGATCTCACCGCGGCTGACACGTCCACGCTCAGCTTTCAGCAAACCGCTGATCGCCTTGAGCGTCGTGCTTTTTCCCGCTCCGTTCGATCCCAGAAGCGCGATCATCTCGCCCTTTGGAACCTGCACAGAAACACCTTTGATCGCCAGCATCACGTTGTCGTACAGCACCTCGACGCTGTTCATCGACAGGATGGGCTGGGCTTCGACCTTGTCTTGCATCGGCATTCCCCTTTACTTTCTGAGCTGATCGAAGGGCCAGACCATCAGGTAATCCCTGATATTACCGTAGAGCTTACCCAGCCCCAGCGGTTCAATCAGAAGGATTATGACGATCAGCGCTCCATAGACCGCGTTCGGGATATGGGCGAGCGTTTCAACGTTGATCTGCATTCCCAACGACTGGCTTCCACCGGAGACGATCCCGTTGACTATGCCCGGTACGAGCAGGATCAAGGCAACACCCAGATACGACCCGATAATGCTGCCAAGTCCGCCAACGATCACCATCGCCAGCACCTGGATCGACACGGCCACCGAGAATTGCTCCGGTGCGGCCAAGAAGAAAAACGTCGCAACCAGCAGTGCACCACTTACACCCGCGATGAAGGACGACGTCGCGAAGGCCAGAATCTTGTAGTAGAAACTGTTGACGCCCAGAATTGCCGCGGCGAAATCCTTTTCCCGCACCGCAACCAGCGCACGTCCCAAACCGGTACGTTTGAGATTCAGCATGAAGATCGTCACCAACACACACCAACCGAACGCGACATAGTAATAGCCGGTGTCAGAGGTGATATCCTGTCCCAGCAGGGCCAGGGTCGGGGATTGAAGCGACGCATGCGAGCCGCCCGTGATCGCTGGCGAGTGGGTCAGCACCCAATCCATCACGAACTGCATGGCGAGGGTCGTGAGCGCGAGATAGAGCCCCTTCACCCGCAATGCGGCAAACGCGAACAGGCTGCCGATCACCGAGGATGCCAGACCCCCGATGATGAGGGCGAATTCCCAGGGAATTCCAAACCGCGCCGCGTGGATCGAAGCATACGCACCCACAGCCATGACAGCTGCGTAGCCCAGGTGAAGCTGACCAGCCCAACCCGTCACCAGGTTCAGACCCAGCGCGGCAGCCGTCCAGATCAGCCATGGCAGCATGTAGCTGTTGAGGTAGAGCGACGGAACAATGAATGGTGCCGCAAGACCGAACAGCAGGACGAACACAGCCAGATTCCGGTCAGCAGGTACCTTGAAGATACGGCTGTCGGAGACATAGTTCGCGTGGTGGACACCGGAAAGTCGGTAGAACATCCCTTATACCCTTTCGATGTCGTGACGACCAAACAGGCCGTGCGGACGGATCATGACCGTAAGAATGAGTACGGCCGCGACGATAAGCTCCCGGCTTCCGCCTCCGACAAGCGGATCGAGGAAGTCAGCACCCACGTTCTCGATGATGCCGAGAAGAATTCCGGCGACCACTGCGCCCAGAATACTGTCGAGACCACCCAGAACAGCAACCGTCAGACCTTTGAGAAGCAACAGTGACAGTGCCTGATCGACACCCTGGATTTCACCCCAGATAACCCCTGCCGCCATGGCAACGACCGACGCCAGCGCCCAGGACAACCCGACGCCGCGTTCGACCGAAATACCGACAGACCATGAGGCCATGTAGTCATCCGCGATCGCGCGCAACTTGATGCCTGTCCGTGTGCGGAAAAACAGCATGAAGGCGACAAAGAGGCCAATCGCCACCGCAGCACCGACAACATGGATGCGGCTGATGAAGATATCGCCCAGGAACAGCGGGTCGTAGCTAACCCCAAGTTCCATCGACCGCGACGTTCCACCCCAGATGGCCAGCGTTGTGCCGCGCAGGAAGATGTCCAATCCCAGTGTCATCATCAGGATCATGACAACCGGACGACCGGCGAGACGGCGCAGAGCAACACGCTCAATACCAAATCCCAGACCGAACATGATGACCGCGCCGATCGGAATGGCCAGCCAGAGCGGCAGACCCAGATCGCGTGCCAGCGCCAGGACCACATAGGCACCGACCATCGTCAGCCCGGCCTGTGCCAGATTGGGCACTGAGGAGGCCTTGTAAATCAGCACGAGGCCGATAGCGAAGAGCGAATATAGCAGTCCCGTCAGGGCACCGTTAATCGCTAGTTCAGACAAAAAGATCCAGTCCATTCATACCTCCCTGATGGGAAGGCTTCTTTCGACCTTCCCTACTTCCCCGGTCTCGTAAGTCACCTGAGCGCTTACATGGACCTCTTTTGAACCGTCATAGAGCGCCGCGATAACATCGGCGTAGCGCTCTTCGACAACCTTGCGGCGCAATTTCCGGGTCCGCGTGATTTCACCATCGTCCGGGTCGAATTCTTTCGGCAGACTGACAAAGCGTTGCAGGCGCAACGGCTCCGTCACAGCCTTGTTCACGCGCTGGAACGCTTCGTGCAGAAGCGTCGCGACCTCATCGCGCTGCGACAGATCGGAATAGGACACGTAGGGCACCCCGTTCACCTCCGCCCAATGGCCTACCGCTTCGAAATCGACGCAGACCATTGCCGTCAGCTCATCCAGACCCGCGCCGAGGACGGCTGCGTCCTTGATATACGGGCTGAACTTCAACCGGTTCTCGATATAGTTCGGAACGTAACGTTCACCGCCGCCCGTATACATAACCTCCGAGACACGGCCCAGAACCACGAGTTGACCGTTATCCTCCAGATAGCCGGCATCGCCGGTCCGCAGCCAACCGTCTTCGAGGGCTTCGGCGCTTGCTTCCGGCTTGTTGTAATAGCCGGCGAACACGCTGTCGGAACGCAGAAGAATCTCACCGGTATCGTCGATCTTGACCTCGACCCCGGGTGCTGGCGTGCCAACGGTATGCAGACGCACCTCATTCGGGGCCTGCATCGCGCTGATCGCACTGATTTCCGTCTGTCCGTAGAACTGACGCAGCTTGATGCCCAGAGCGCGATAGAAGACGAAAGTGTCCTCACCGATCGCCTCACCACCGGTGAAGGCATTCTTCAGACGGCTCATGCCGAACTGATCCTTGATCGGTCCGAAAACGAGCGCTTCGCCCAACATCCGGCCCAATGGCTCAAACAAACCGCTGCTCTTGCCGTTCAGCTTGTCTGTTTCGGCGGCGACCGCACGGTCCATGAAGAAGTGGTACAGCCACTTTTTCAACCGTGTTGAATCCTCCATTCCGACCTGAATCGTCGTTAGCATCTGATCCCAGCTTCTGGGAGCCGCCAGATAGAATGTCGGTGCGATTTCGCGCATATCCCGAACGACGGTTTCCTGCCGCTCCGGCACGTTCACGGTAAACCGGTACAACAGCGCCGCCGCGACCGTAATCGCATAGTCCCCGACCCAGGCCATCGGCAGATAGGCGAGGATCTCCTCACCCTCACCATATGCACCGGCATCATGGCCATTCCTCGCAGCCGCGAGAACGTTCTTCTGGCTCAGCACGATACCCTTCGGCTTGCCCGTCGTTCCCGACGAATGCAGGAAAATAGCCGGGTCGTCGGGTTGAGTTCTTTTCAGAAGCTCCTCACGACGGTTGGGGTTTTCGTTGAGATCGTGCTTGCCGATCTCGACCAGGTGATCCCATGACATGAGACCATCGTCTTCATAGGATTCGAGCCCGCGCGTTTCATCATATATGATGTGCTGGATGCCGCTGGCACCCGCGCCGCGTATCTCAAGGATCTTGTCGACCTGCTCCTGATCTTCGGCGATGGCCGCAACGATTTCGACCTCACCAAGAAAATGCTGAAGCTCTTCAAGCGTTGCGCCTGGATAGGCCGGCATTGCGTAAGCACCCAGCAGCGCGATGGACAGCATCCCGCCATAGAGCCGCGCCCGGTTGTCGCCCAGAATGAGCACGGCCTTGCCCCGCGTCACGCCAATTTTCTCGAGCCCGGCCGCACAGGCCAGGACCTCCTCGACGTATTCGGACCAGGTGCTTTCTTTCCAGATTCCGCGCTCTTTTTCGCGAACCGCGATACTCGACCCGTGGCTGGACGCGTTGCGCGCCAGCAATGCGCCGATCGTGTCGCTGGCGGTATTTTGCATCATCGACCCCTCAGTCATGCGCCCCTCCAACATATGCCTCGATGACCCTGGGGTCCTTTACAACTTCTCTCGGAATGCCGCTGGCGATCATCTCGCCGTAGTTCAGCGCCAGCATGCGATCGCAGATGCCGATGATCACATCCATATGGTGCTCGATCAGCAGGACACTGACGCCCCGCTCGGCCCGTGCATCCAGAATGAAGCGGGACATGTATCCCTTTTCTTCCTGGTTCATGCCGGCCATCGGCTCATCCAGAATCAACATTTGCGGCTCGGCCACCAGCGCGCGGGCCAGCTCGACCCGCTTTTTCAAGCCGATGGGAAGCCCGTCGACCATCTCGTGGCGGATGCTTTCAAGCTGCAGGAACTCGATGACTTCCTCGACGACCTTGCGGTTTTCGATTTCCTCGCGCTGCGCGGCCCACCAGTAAAGCGCCGTGCGCAGAACGCCCGGGTTCATGTGGATGTGCCGGCCGAGCAGGATGTTATCCAGAACGCTCATCCCGTTGAACAGCGCCAGGTTTTGGAACGTTCGCGCGACGCCCAGCTTTGCAACCTTGTGCGGTGCGGTGCCCGTGATGTCGTTACCGGCCAGCCGGACAGTGCCGACATTTGGTGGGTAAAAGCCGGTGATCGCGTTGGTAAGCGTCGTCTTCCCGCTGCCGTTCGGCCCCACGAGGCCGAAGATTTCCTTCGGGTGAATGACGAAATCCACGCCTGTGACGGCGACGATACCGCCAAACCGCCGTTCGATTCCACTACATGCCAAGATCGCCCCATCGTCGGCGTGGCTTTTTGTTTCTCTTTTATCCGTCATCTGAATCCTGTTGCCCTCACTGGGTTCATAGCTTGCGTCAGGCGATCCGGAAGTAATCCGGCCGGCCTGTCGGCCAGGGATCACCCCACATCTGTTGCCCGCCGTCGATGTTCAGAACTTCACCTGTTACGAATTTACCCGAACTGGCCGCCATATATACGACACCCTCGGCGACATCCCATTCATCGCCAGCGTGGCGCATCGGGTTTGAGTCCTGAAAGGTTGCCGAGCCTTCCTCGGGATAGTTCCCGAAGCCGTTACTCTCACAGCAGCCCGGCGCCACGCAGTTCACGCGGATATCATGCGGCGCCCATTCCACCGCGACCGATTTGGACAGGTATATGACACCCGCCCGCGCCGCGCATGTATGGGCAATACCGGGCATCCCGCGCCACACGTCGGCCACGATGTTCACGATTGAACCCGGCTGCTTGCTTTCCACCCAATGGCGCGCGGTGGCCTGCATCATCCACCATGTGCCGTTGAGGTTGGTGTCGATGACGGCGTTCCAGCCCTTCGGTGAAAAATCCAGTGCGGCCTGCGGAAATTGCCCGCCTGCATTGTTGACCAATACGTCAATCGCACCGAATTCCTGATTTACGCCGCGAACGAAGTCCTCGACCTGTTCGGGATCACGAATTGTCATGGCGCGGGTAAAGACCTTGGCGCCCAGACTTTCGAGAAATTCCTTGGCGGAAGCGAGCTTTTCCTCGTTCCGTCCATTTATTGCAAGATTTGCACCCAGCCGGGCAAACAGGGCCGCAATCGCCAAACCCAATCCACCACCTGCGCCGGTTACAACAACGGTTTTGCCTGCGAACAAGTCGCTGGCATAAACGGTAGATCGCGCTGCCAGGTCCTCTCGCGAAGACCCAAACTGCGTCTCAGTCATGACGCTTCCTCCCTATCCCCCCCATTCGGGGTAATTTTCCCCCATTCGGAGGTTATTTTTCGATAATCTAACGCGCGTTAGAAAAATAATCAACACCAGAATTTTCGTTGCGTCATATCCGCGCCGAAACCTAGTAAGACTTTGGAAGTCCAAGAGCTTTCTCAGCTATGAATGACAAGAGCATTTGCGGCGTCACCGGTACAATTCGAAACAGCAGTGCCTCTCTGACCAAACGCTCTACGTGGTACTCCTTTGCGTAACCGAATCCCCCAAACGCGATCTGCGCAGCTTCCGTCGCCTCCACCGCGGCATCGGCTGCCAGAAGTTTGGCCGCGTTCGCCTCCACACCGCACGCCTCACCCGCATCGTAGAGGGCGGCGGCGTGCATCACCATCAAATTGGCCGCCTCCACCCGCGCCCAGGCCTGCGCCAGCGGATGCTGAACGCCCTGGTTCTGACCGATCGGGCGGTTGAAAACCACGCGCTCTTTCGCATACTGCGACGCGCGGGTCAAAGCGTTGCGTGCGATGCCGATACATTCCCCTGCCACGAGGATACGTTCCGGGTTCAGGCCGTGCAGAATTTGCCGAAAGCCCTGGCCCTCTTCGCCAATCAGATCACTGGCCGGGATCGGCAGACCGTCGATGAACATTTCATTGGAATCGACTGCCTTGCGGCCCATTTTCTCGATCTCGCGCACATCCACATACGTCCGATCCAGATCCGTATAGAACAGGCTCAACCCTTCGGTCGGGTTGGTCACGTCCTCGATCCGGGTCGTTCGCGCCAGAAGCAACATCTTGTGCGCCACCTGCGCGGTCGAGATCCAGACCTTCTGACCGTGCACGACATATTTGTCCCCCTGTCGAACCGCCAGGGTTTTCAGCTTTGTCGTATCCAGGCCCGTCGTCGGCTCTGTCACGGCGAAGCACGCCTTTTCATCACCGGCGATCAGGGGGCTCAACATGCGCGCGCGCTGCTCATCGGTTCCGAATTTCACCACCGGGTTGAGGCCGAATATATTCATGTGAATGGCCGAAGCCCCGCTCGCGCCGCCCCCGGACTCCGCGATCGCCTGCATCATGATGGTCGCTTCGGTAATGCCCAGACCGGCACCGCCCACCGCTTCGGGCATAGCAATCCCCAGCCACCCGCCGTCGGCCATGGCCTTGTGCAGATCATGGGGGAAACCGCCGTTGCGGTCCTTTTCCAGCCAGTAATCATCGTCGAATTGCGCACAAATCCGCAGGATCTGTTCGCGAATTTCCTTTTGCTCATCTGTCATTCGAAACGTCACGGCATGTCATCCTTCACGTTAAGGCCCACCAGCCCCGCCTCATGCAGAGCGGTTATGTGGGCGTCGTCAAAACCAAGATCACGCAGAATGCTGCGGCTGTCCGCGCCCGGTTCGCGTCCCAGCCAACGAAGCTCACCGGGGGTGGCGCTCAAATGCGGAATCGGCCCGATCACCTGCGTCTGCTCGCCCGGGACCGCCACGATATCACCGCGATGGCGTATTTGCTCGTTGGTCGTAATCTCCTCAACGCTCAGCACCTGTGAGGCGACAGCGTCATGCTTGGCGAATTCGGCTTTCACTTCGGCCAGGGTGTGCTGCGTCACGAAATCGTTGATGGCATCGAAGACGACCGTCATATGCTGCGACATCTCCGCCAGGGTCGCGAAACGCGGATCATTGGCCAGGTCATCCCCGCCAACCGCCCGCAGCAGACGTTGGGCTGTTTCCGCGCTGCCTGCGGAAACGGTCAGCCACACCCCGTCGGAGGTACGGAACATGCCCCCGGGCGCGAAGTCCATCGGCTGACGCAGCCCGTTCCGCCGGGGTGAATGCTTTGCCCCCGTCAGCGCGGGAACGGGATAATCCATCAACCGCAACAACGCCTCGAACACAGCCAGATCGACGACCTGACCGCGCGCAATCCCCTTCTCCTTGGCAAAAAGCGCGATCATGATGCCCAGCGCGCCCATAAGCCCTGTCGTGCTGTCAGCTGCGGGAAATCCGGGATGCATCGGCGGCCCGTCGGTGAAACCAGTCAGATGTGCCAGACCGCTCATCGCCTCTGCCGCGCGTCCGAATGCCGGTACGTCGCGCATCGGACCGTCCTGTCCGTAGCCGGATACGCGCAGGATCATCAGATCCGGGTTCCACTCATGCAGTACGTCCGGTCCGATTCCTGCACGCTCAAGAACTCCCGGGCGGAAGTTCTCGACAAGCACGTCTGATTCTTCAACCAACCTGCGCAGGACGGCCCGCCCCTCATCCGACTTCCAGTTCAGACTCAGGATTTTCTTGTTACGGCCCAGCGTCTTCCACCAGACGCCGACGCCGTCCTCCGCCTTGGGTCCAAGTTCGCGCATCATGTCTGTGCGGTTGGGCGACTCGATCTTGATGACATCGGCACCGAAGTCGGAGAGCAAGGCCGTCGACAGCGGTGCGGCAATCACATGACCGAGTTCGATTATTTTCAGGTGTTCAAGGGGTCCGGCCATCTGCGCACTTCGCTAATAATCTAACATTTGTTAGATTATTAGCGAAGTGGAACGCAAACCTCAAGTCATGAGCTGATTGGCGGCCCGCAAATCCTCTTTTGATCCCGATGACCTGTTCTTCGCTGTAACCTTCAGGTCTAGATATCAGTCGGATTTGGCTCCATCGCTTCATTGACCATGCGGCTGGCGCCGGACAGTTGCCCCAGTGGCGGCGCATCATCGCCGCGCGCGCGCCGCCGTTCGGCCACGATCCGGCCACGGGACAGGGCGATGTCACTGACCGTCGCCGCATCGCCGGGCTGCATCACGTAGACGCCGTCCGCATCCGCCAGCACCGCGTCACCCGGCAGCACCGCCACGCCGCCCACGCTGACCGGAACATGCGCGCGCCCGGCCAGATTGGCCATGCGCGTCGTCATCGGGGACACGCCGCGGCACCAGACCGGAAAGCCCAGTTCGGCCAGTTCCTGCCCATCGGTGCAGGGGCCGTCGATGATGGCCCCGACGATGCCCTGCCGCATCGCCGCCTCCGCCACGCCGTCGCCCAGACAGGCGTGGCGCATATCGCCCAGACGGTCGATCACCAGGATATCCCCCGGCTGCGCCAGCCCGATCGCATGGTGCAGCATAACCGAGCACGGTCCGGGTATCTGCACGGTCAGCGCCCGCCCGACGGTGCGGGGGCCATGCCCCTGATTGGCGCGGATGCCGGGATCCATCGCGCCCCAATACAGGATATGGCCCAGCATCGTCGTCTCGCACTGTCGCAAGGTCTCGACCGTTTCGGGGTCCAGCGGCGGCGGGGTCGGGCCGATGGCGTATTTCGGGGGGGACGGCAGGGGCTTCGTCATCGTTCACTCCGCAATGTGGGGTCGAGTCTGTCGCGCAGCCAGTCCCCGATCATCGAGACCGACAGCGCGAGGCAAAAGATGATCGCGCCGGGCAGCAGCGTCAGCCACCATGCGGTCATCAGGCGGTCACGCCCTTCGGACATGATCTGGCCCAGGCTGGTCAACGGCGGTTGCACGCCCAGCCCCAGAAACGATAGCGCCGTTTCCAGCAGGATCGTCAGGGGCAGGTTCACCGTGAACTGTACCAGCGCGATGTTCAGGATGTTTGGCAGGACGTGGCGCAGATAGATCCGCGCCGGCGTCGCGCCCAGCGCGCGCACGGCGGTGACATAGCCGGATTCCTTGGCCTGCAGGGTCGCGCCACGCATCAGCCTTGCATAGACCTCCCAGCCGTTCAGGCCGACCAGCAGCAGGAACAGGGTGAAGGAATTGTCGAACATAGCCAGCATGAACAGCGCCACGATGATGATCGGCAGCGAGGCCTGCACGTCGATGGCCGCGACGATCACGGCTTCGGTCTTGCCCCGTTGTGCACCGGCCATGATCCCCAGCAGCGAGCCGAGCACCGCCCCGATCACTGTGCCGACGATCGCCACCACAAGCGTGATCTGCGCCCCCGTCACGAGGCGGGCAAACAGATCGCGCCCGCGCGCGTCGGTGCCCAGCCAGTAACCTTCGCTGCCCGGCGGCTCCAACCGATGAAACAGCGACGTCTCGCGAAAACCGTGCGGCGTCAGGAGGTGGCCGAACAGCGCGAACATGACGAACAGCGCCACGAAGCCAAGGGCGAGCTTGACGCTCAACGGGATCGGGGGGCGCTTTCGTGCGAGGGGTGCGGTGGAATGGACGTCCGTCATTTCGCGCGGATCCTCGGGTCGATGACAAGGTAGAGCAGATCGACGATCAGGTTCGCCATCACCATGGTCGCGGCCACCACCAGCACCAGAAACTGCACCTGCGCCAGATCGCGCGTCGCGACCGAACGGACCAGCAGTTGCCCGACGCCGGGCCAGGCGAAGACCTGCTCCGTCACGACGGAGCCCGCCACCAGCGCGCCCAGCGACAGCCCGATAAGCGTCACCAGCGGGATCGCGGCATTGGGCGCAGCGTGGCGCAGCAACCGCTTGGCAAAGGGCACGCCCCGTGCCTCCGCCGCGCGCATGTAGGGGGCGTTGATCGTCTCAAGCACCGATGAGCGGGTGAACCTTGCGAAGCTGCCCATCGCCGCCAGCCCCAGGGTCAGCGCGGGCCAGATGACGTTCGCGCTCTCCCCGCCCAGAAAGGTGCCGAAGGCCAGGGCCGCGACCAGGATCATCACCAGCCCGAACAGGAAATTCGGCATCGCGAAGGCAAAGACCGAAAAGCCCATCACCAGCCGGTCCAGCGGCGTGCCCCGGCGGATCGCGGCCAGCGCGCCTATTGGAATACCGATGGCGACGGCCAGCGCCAGCGCGGTGCCGCCAAGGTGCAGCGTATAGGGCAGACGCCTCAGAAATGTCTGCTCCACCGCGATACCGGTATGGATCGAGAAGCCGAAGTTCCCCTGCGCCAGACCCGCGAGATAGCCCAGATATTGTTGCCATAGCGGCTGGTCGAGGCCCATGGCGCGGGAATACTGGTCGATCACCGATTGCGGCGCGTCGGGCGGAACCAGCGCCGCCGCCGGATCGCCCGACAGGCGGATGAAAAGGAAAACCAGCGTCACCGTCACCAGCATGGTCAGCATGGCGCGCAGCAGACGGGAGAGGATGTAACCGATCATGCCGCGCTGCCCTTTTGAAACAGATCCAGCCCCGGCGCCGCGGCCAGCAAGGCTTGTGTATAGGGATGTTGCGGTGCGGCAAAAACGCGGCTCGCGGGGCCGTGCTCCACGATTTCCCCCGCTCTCATGACCAGAATATCGTCCGCGATGGCGCGGGCGACGGCCAGATCGTGGGTGATGAACAGGATCGCGAAGCCGAAGCGGCTTTGCAGATCGGCGAAGAGGTCCAGAATCTGCGCCTGAATGGACACGTCGAGGGCGGAAACCGCCTCATCCGCGATCAGCAATTCGGGTTCCAGCGCCAGCGCCCGCGCGATGCAGATGCGCTGGCGCTGGCCACCGGAAAATTCCTGCGGATAGCGCCCGCCTGCCTGCGCGGACAGCCCCACCAGGTCGAGAAGTTCGGCCGCTTTCGCCCGTGCTTGCGCAGGCGGCGTGCCATGGATGATCGGGCCCTCGGCCACGGCGGACAGGACCGTCTGGCGGGGGTTGAGAGCGGAAAACGGATCTTGCAACACCACCTGAATGGACCGCCGCAGCCTTCGCAGCGGGGCGCCGGTCAGGTCGGCGATCTCCTCCTCCTTGAAGCGGATCGAGCCACTGTCGATATCCTCCAGTCGCAGCAGGCACCGCGCGAGGGAGCTTTTGCCGGACCCGCTTTCGCCCACAACGGCAACGGTGCGGCCCCGCGCGATGTCCAGCGTGACATCCTTGACCGCATGCAGCGCCTTGCGGTTGCCCAGAAAGCCGCTGCGATAGACCAGATTAACGGCGCGCGCTTGCAGGATCGGGGTCTCCTCATCGTGCTCCAGAATGCGGGGCGCGGGGCTGACGGCGGCGATCAGCTTGCGCGTGTAGGGATGTTGCGGATTGCGCAGGACGTCGCCGGCCTGCCCGCTTTCCACCAGCACGCCCTGCTGCATCACCGCGACGCGATCCGCGATCTGGGCCACGACGCCGAAATCGTGGGTCACGAACAGCACGGCCAGATTATGTTCCCGCTGCAAACGGGCGATCAGGGTCAGGATTTCGGCCTGCGTCGTCACGTCCAGCGCCGTCGTCGGCTCATCCGCGATCAGCAAGCCGGGGTGCAGCAGCAAGGCCGCCGCGATCACCGCGCGTTGCGCCTGCCCGCCGGACAATTGGTGCGGATAGGAACGCGCGATCCGCTCCGGCTCGGGCAGGGCGACGTCGTGCAGCACCTCCAGCACGCGGGCGCGGCGGCGGGATCGGGGCACGCCATGCACCGCCAGAACCTCCGCCAGTTGGCTGCCGATGGTGCGCACGGGATTCAGGCTGGCGCCCGCGTCCTGAAAGATCATCGCGATCCGGGCGGATCGGATCGTGCGGAAATCGCGGTGACGCTGTGGCGGCAACTGCGCCCCATCGAAACGGATCGTGCCGCCCGTGACTGGCAGCGCATGGGGCAACATGCCCATGATCGCCTGCCCCGCCACGGATTTGCCCGAGCCGCTTTCCCCGACCAGGCACAGCGTCTCACCCGGTGCGATGTCGAAGCTGATGCGCGACACCGCCTCCGCCCGGTCGCCATCCGGCGGCAAGGCGACCGTCAGTTCGTCGATGGTCAGGAGCGGCAGGCGCGCCGCGCCTGGACCGGTTGCGGTTTCACTCATCGTAACCCGTCATGTAGAGGTGATCGAAGATCGTGACGTCCGAATTGCCCGGATCCCATTGCAGATCCTCATCAATCGCGTAGTTCACCACATTGCGCCACATATACATGCCGGGCGTCACGCGCTCCCACTCCGCCACCAGGTCGAGATAGGCCTGATACCTCTCGTCGAAGTCCTGCGCCTGCTCGAAGGTTTCGCCCAGCCTGACGAAATCCTCCGTCATGTCCCAGGTGCGGTGCGAGGCGCGGAAGCGGCTGGATTCAGGACCCCAGTCCATCCACAACGGGCGGTAGGGATCGCCGGAAAACTCGCTGGACATCGACATGTTCAACAGGTGGAACGGCCGCTCGTAGGCCAGCGAGAAGTTATCCTTGAGCGCGATGCGCACGTCGATGCCCAGATCGGCCCATTGCTCGACCATGAATTCCGCTGCGATCTCGTAATTGGGATAAAAACCGCGGGTGATGTGCCAGATCAGTTCCTGCCCGTCATAGTCGCTGGCGGCGAGGTATTCGGCCGCCTGTTCGGGGTCGTAGGGCATGGCGCGGGCGCGGTCGGGATCGAAATACTCGCCGTATTCGGGGAAGTTGAACGGCGTCGGCACGAAGGTCGCATCACCCCAGATTGCCTGCGCGATCGCCTCACGGTCCACACCGGCGACGAGGGCGCGCCGCAGATTCACATCCGTCAGCGGATTGTCGGGCAGGGCCTCGGTTTCCAGCATGTTGAAGGCGACCATCGGGTAATTCTCGATGCCCTTCTCCATCACGGTGATGCCATCAGTCCCTTCGAGGGAGGCGACCTGATCGGCGGGAACGCTGACCACCACGTCATATTCGCCCGCGACCAGACCCGCGAACCGGGTGGAAAACTCCGGCACGATCTCGAATTTAAGCGAGGCGGCGGGCGGCTCCCCGGCCCAATAGTCCTCAAAGGCCTCCGCCTCGACCGAAACCGACGGGTCGAAAGATGTCATGCGGTAGGGGCCGGTGCCGATGGGCATCTGGCCGAACGCGTCGGTTCCGACCTCCTCGTAATAATGCGCCGGCAGGACGAAGCCGATGGGCGTGACCATGCGGAACGGCAGGTTCGGATCGGGAAAGCTGGTTTCGACCTCCACCGTCAGGGGGCCGGTTGCCTCGACCCGGACGAAACCGCGCGCGTAGCGGGTGCCGCGCGGGGCCAGGGGTTCCTCCCCCCACAATCGTTCGGCGGACAGCGAGAAGGCTACATCCTCGGCGTCCATGATATGCCCGTCATGGAAGGGCACGCCGTCGCGCAGCGTGAATTCCCAGACCATGGGTGAAAGCTGCTGCCAGCTTTCGGCCAGCCACGGCACCAGTTCGGTTCCGTCGGGATCGTCCCAGCGGTTGCGGCGCACCAGCGTGTCGAAGATGTTGGAATGCACCCGCGCGCCGGTCGTCGAAATGCCGACCACCGGGTCCATCGTCGGCCACAGGTTGTCCACCGCGATCACCAGATCGGGGCGGTCCTGTGCAAGGGCGGGCATCGCCAGCGCCCCTGTCAGTGCCGTGGCGGCCATCAAGTTGCGATAGGTCATGTCAAAGCTCCTGTTGATGAATGTCTTGCCGGGGTGGAGGGCATGTCGTTTCTGGCGGGGCCGATATGGCGAAGGTCGAAGGCCCGGGCGTTCTTCAGGTTCGGGATCTGGCGCCGTGCCGCCGCGACGGCATCCAACGGCAGATCGACCGTGACTTGCCCGGCCACCGCGCCCCCCAGATCGGCCAGCACCTCACCCCAGGGGGAGATGATGAGCGAATGGCCCCATGTTGCACGCCCGTCCGCATGATCGCCAACCTGCGCCGGGGCGATCACATAAGCCCCGTTTTCGATGGCCCGCGCCCGCAGCAGCACCTCCCAATGCGCCCGGCCCGTGGGCACGGTAAAGGCGGAGGGCACGAACATCACCGTGGCACCGGCCAGCGCATATTCGCGGTAAAGATGCGGGAACCGCAAATCGTAGCAGATCGACATGCCCAGCGGGCCGAAGGGCGTGTCCACCAGAACGGCATCGGTTCCGGGGGCGTAACGGCTGGATTCCCCTGTCGCGTCGCGCCCGTCCAGGAACACGTCAAACAGGTGGATCTTGTCATAACGTGCGAGGATCTCACCTGCCGGGTCGATCAGAACCGTATGGTTGAAATACCTGCCATCGGGCGCCTTGACCGGGCTGGAGCCGGAATGAATCCAGATGCCATGCTTCGCGGCCTCCTCGCGGCAGGCGGCTATGTAGGGGTCGTGGCTCTCCTGCGTGATCTGGGCGCGGGCGTGGTCCTTGTCGCGGTCCATCAGGCCCGCGGCCTCGGGCAGGGTCAGCATGTCGGCGCCCTCATCCGCGGCACGCTTCGCGGCGGTGCTAAGGCTCTCGATATTTCGATCATGGGTGTTGTGCGATGTCATCTGAAGCATCGAAACCCGCAGCGTATCCGTCATGTCCGGCCCCCTGATTGCAGCACCTCCACCCTAGGGGGTGTGACCTTCAAGAAAATAGAATAAAATTGTTGTAACCTGTCTGTTTACCTCACATGTTTATTCTATGCAGAGCACGCGCCGTCTTCCCTCGCTCAACGCCTTGCGCGCATTGGAGGCGGTGCGCGAAACCGGCTCCGTTTCCGCTGCCGCGCGTCGGCTCAGCGTATCGCATTCTGCCGTCAGCCATCAGATGAAGCAGTTGGAGGAGTGGATCGGCCGGCCCATTACCGTGCGCCGGGGCCGCAGCGTCGCCTTTACCGAAGCGGGGGAAAGCCTGGCGCGGGTGGTGCACGATTCCTTTGACGCGATCCGGCACGAGATCGACCTGCTGCCGCTGCGCTTCGCCCGTGCGGTGTCCATCTCCGCGTTGCCTGTGATCGCGGAGGAGGTGCTGCTGCCCAATCTGGCGCAGTTTCGCAACGCCCATCCGCAGATCAGCCTGCACGTGTCACTGGCGCAGACCGATCGCCCAAAAACCCCCGCGCCCGATGTGGAGATCCTGTTTCGCAAACGCGACCGCCTGTTGCCGGATGAGGTCGTGCTGTTTCCCGGCGATGCCGTCCCCGTCTGCACCCCCGACCTGCTGCGGGCCGCCGGGGGCGATCCGGTCACCGCCGTGCGCAACGGACCGCTGGTCGCGGACGAGGATTCGCGCATGTGGACCCGCTGGCTGGCCGAAGCGGGTGAAGGCTGGACCCCCGAGAATGCAGCTCGGACCATCTACCTCGAAGGATCGTTCCTGCTGCAAAACGCCGCGATGCACGGCATCGGCGTCGCGATCTGTCGCAGGGCCACCATCACGCGGGCAGTGCAGGCATCGGGCCTGATCTGCTTGTCGGACTTCGCGATAGATCAGGACTGGGCCTACACGATGCGCGTCGCCACCGGGCGGGAGGTCGAACCCGAGGTGCAGATCGTTACCGCCTGGCTGCGCAGCCTCACGACGAAGGCATGACTGTGACAGGCAGCGCCTTATCACAGTCGCTCAAGTCAACGCCCCGTTAGTTTGCAAAAATCACCGGGATGTAGGCGATCATAAGATAGACGACGATCAGCACGGCCAGGTAGGGCACGACCGCCCGCGCAATCCGCTCAACCGGTTGATCCGTCGTGGACGAGGCGACGAACAGGTTGATTGCGACGGGGGGCGTCACCATCCCGATCGCCAGACCCACCACAATGATAATGCCGAAATGCACAGTCCCGATGCCCAGCTGCGCTGCAAGCGGCAGCAGCATCGGTGTCAGGATGATCAACGCACTCGCCGTTTCCAGAAACACGCCTGTAATCAGGATCAGGGCCATAACCACCAGCAGCAGCAGGAACACATTGTCGGTGAGAGACAGGGCAAGCGCGGCAATCGCGTTGGGCACCTGCCAGCTTGCCAATGTCCAGCTCAACACAGAGGAGGCGGCGATGACGAAGAGTATGACAGCCGTCGTAACGCCCGCCCGCAGGATGATCCGATATAGCCCGCGCAGGGTCAGATCCCGGTAAATGAACAGCGAAACGAGGATCGCGTAGTTCACGGCAACCACGGCCGCCTCGCTTGGCGTGAATACGCCTGAGAAGATCCCGCCAAGGATGATCAGGGGCGCCATCAGGCCCCAGCTGGCCGCGAAAAAGGTGCGAACGATGGTTTTCAGGGAAAGGCTGGTGCCGCGTGGATAGGCCCGCCTGTAGCCTTGGATCACGGCCACGATCATCAGGCCAAGACCCATTGCGACACCGGGGATGAAACCGGCCAGAAAGAGGCTCTTGACCGATTCCTGCGCGATCACCGCGTAGATGATCATGGGCACCGAAGGCGGGATCACCACGCCGATGGTTCCGGCAGCGGCGATCAGCGATGCAGCGGATGCCGGGTCATAGCCCTTGCGCTTCAGTTCGGGGACGAGGCTCGCACCGACCGCTGCGGTGGTCGCGGCGCCCGAACCGGAAATAGCGGCAAAAAACACCCCTGCCAGCACCGAGACGACAGAAAGCCCACCCTTGATAAAACCAAGCAGGCTGTCAGCGAAGGCGATCAGGCGCTTGGAAATCTCACCCTGAGCGAGGATATCGCCGGCCAGAACGAACATCGGCACCGCGACCAGCGCAAAGCTGTTGATGCCTGCGAACATCTGTTGTGGCACAACCATCAGGGGCACATCGCCCAGATTGAGCGCGGCCATGGTCGAGGCGCCGATCACGATCGCAACCGGCAATCCCATCAGAAGGAACAGAACGAAGAGCAGGACGAGGACAAGGCTCATTCAACAACATCCCGCATTCGATCCCGTATCGTCGTGTCGCCGGTCAATAATCGGACCAGGTCGATACACGACATCGCCGCCATCAATCCGCTCGCCACCGGCATCACGAGGTAGATGTTGTTCATCGGAATCCGCAGCGAGGGAGACCGCTGAAAGCTCTGAAGGTCCATATACCGCCAGCCGATCCAGGTCAGGGTGGCGAGAAAGGCAATCGAAACCAGAATCCCCGCGCCGATTACAATTCGGCGCAGGTTGGCGGGCAGGCTGTCGCGCGCCAATTGCACCGCGATGTGCCTGCCCTGTTGAAACGCCAGGGTGGCCCCAAGGAAGGTAATCCAGATCAACAGGAAACGTGCGACCTCCTCGGTCCATGTGACCGAGGTGAAGAACACACGCGATACGATCTGAAGCGATATGACGAATGTCAGCGCGACCATGCCCGCGACCACAACCGGCCCCAGCACCGCACCGACAATCCGATCCACCCACCCGAGCACCTTGAGCATGTTATCTGAGCGCTTCCTGAATGCGGGGCAGGTAATCGCCGAACCGCTCACCATATTTCACGTAGACCGGGGCGACAGCCTCGGAGAAGGCCGACAGATCCGCGTCGTCGATCACGTTCATACCGGAGGCGCGCAGCTCTTCGAGTTGCTGGCTCTCCTGCTCAGCGTTGAGCTCGCGTTCGTACTCGGCTGCTTCCTGAGCGGACTGAAGAACGATCTCCTGCGCTTCTTCGGAAAGGTTGTTCCAGACAGGAAGGCTCATCACGAAGATCGCCGGGGCGTAGGAGTGCCGCGTCATGGTCATGTTCGTCTGCGTTTCGTTCAACTGGAACGAGTGCACGACGTTAACCGGATTTTCCTGACCGTCAATTGTGCCCTGCTGCATAGCCGTCAACGCTTCGGTCCAGGCCATCGGAATTGCGTCGGCGCCCAGCTCACGGAACGTGTCGATATAGACCGGATTTTCCATAACCCGCACCTTGAGGCCCTGCACATCGGCGGGCGAGTTGATGGGACGTTCGGAGTTGGTCAGATTGCGAAAACCACGTTCCGCATAGGCCAGACCCTTCAGGTTCACCTCGGAAAGACGATCCAGAAGCTCCTGCCCGATGGGCCCGTCCAGAACCTCGTAGGCTTTCTCGGCCGAGGGGAACAGGAACGGCATTTCGAACACCGCCATATCCTCAAGGAAGTTCGAGACCGGGCCATTCGTGATCACGCCCATGTCAACCGTGCCGATCTGCATCCCTTCGAGCAATGTGCGCTCGTCACCCAGCGTGGCGTTCGGAAACACCTCGACGCTGATCTTGCCGTCCGACCGTTCCGCGACAAGCTCCTGAAACCGCGTGGCCGCCGCGTGAAAGCCATCGTTTTCGTTCACGACATGCGCAAGACGCAGGTTCGTTTCCTCGATCTCTGCGAAGGCGGGCTGGCTGATGGCGATTGAGGCCACGCAACCGAGCAGCACCGCGAACTTTCCAGTGATTTTCATGATATCCTCCCTAATATGCCTTGAGGTGAGAGACTTGTCGGGCATGTGCCGTCCCATTCCGGCATCCGAAAATGGCAAGTTGCGCCGCACCCAGGTGCCTCACGCCCCACGCCGATCAGGTGCCGACCCCACCCGCTCCGTTCGAGCAGGCGTTCTGCTTATCATTCCTTGGATTCGTTTAACATACCGCTCTGGACATGTGCGTGACGTTTCGGGCGCGCTGGCCCTATCGCCCTCGCGCGGGCGACAGACCTTGTGCCGCCGGGCTTTTCTTTGACCAAGGCAACCGCGAGAGACAGGGCCGCGCGCCGTTCTGGACAAGCTTCACAGCAGCGGTATCGTGAACCGTACAGGCCATTTGGAACCGAAGGAGGCGAGGATGCAGGATGACGATACCGGCGGTTCGGCCCCCTGTATGGCGCATCTTCTGATCGGGGGAAAACCGGTTGATCCGGGCACGATGCGCGATGTCGCCCGCTTTCGCAAAGCCGAACGCACCCGTCTGATGCAGTCACGGCGCGCCGTGAGCAGCCCGGATCGTGAAGCCCTCACGCGCGATTTGCGCGCCGCGCTTGATACGATCGTGACGCCGCATCCGGGTATGAGGATCGCCGCCTACTGGCCCATTCGGGGCGAACCCGATCTGCGCGACTGGATGGTGGCGGCGCATGAGGCAGGTGCGACGGTTTTGCTTCCCGTCGTGATCGCGAAGGACGCGCCGCTGGTATTCCGCGCCTGGTCGCCGGGCTGCGCGATGACACGTGGGATCTGGGATATTCCGGTGCCTGCTCACGGGGTGGAGGCGGTGCCGGATGTCGTAATCTCTCCCCTGTTGGGGGTGGACGGGGGATGCTTCAGGCTGGGCAATGGCGGCGGCTATTACGACCGGACGCTGTGCGACCTCCACCCCGCGCCGAGGGTGATCGGCGTCGGGTTTGCGGATTGCGTGATCCCCACGATCTTTCCGATGCCGTGGGACATTCCCATGGACAGTGTCGTACTGTCCGATGGGTCTGTGCGCCACAGGGCCTGAACCGATACATCCACATCGGATACTTCCCGCCGCACCCGCGCCGTTCATCCCAGTCAGACGATTCACGGATGAGGTCGCGCCGATCAGCGGCGCGATGAACCGTCTGCTAATCTGACTTTCGCCCCTTAATCCTTGTAACCGCCCAGATCGCAAACGATCCGCCATTCCTCATCCGTGACGGGTTGCACGGACAGGCGGGAATTGTTCACGAGGATCATGCCGGACAGCCGCGGATCGTCCTTGCAATCTTGAAGCGTGACGGGCCGCGGGAAGGGGGCGATCGCCTTGATGTCCACGCATTCCCACCGGTCGTCGTCGGCCTTGCTGTCGGGATGTGCCTCGGCGATGACCTCGACCACGCCGACGACGCGCTTCTCATCTATCGAGTGGTAGAAGAAGCCCCGGTCGCCGATCTTCATGGCGCGCATGTTGTTGCGCGCCTGATAGTTGCGCACACCGTCCCATTCCTCACCTTCGTCGCCCTTGGCGACCTGATCTTCCCAGCCCCATGTGTTCGGCTCGGATTTGAACAGCCAATATGCCATGTCAGCCTCCAATGACCCGCTTCCACGGGTGAATATCGACCGAGGCGAACAGACCCGCGCGGGCATAGGGATCGGCATCGGCCCATGCATGCGCCGCGTCCATGTCCGCGACGTCCAGAATCACCAGGGAACCGGCCATATCGCCCTGCGCGTCGAGCAGAGGGCCTGCCTGTGCCACCACCCCTGTCTGGGCGATATAGGCGAGGTGCGCATCGCGGTTGGCCTTGCGCGTTTCCAGCGCGCCGGGTTTGTCATGGGCAAAGATCGCATAGAACATGGTGTTTCCTCTCAGGCTTTCGCACCTTTCTTGCCGGAACCGAGCATCGGTACGGCGGTTTTGTCGAGCGGCCAGCGCGGGCGGGCCGTCAGGGTGTCCTCGGTCAGGCCGGCGTCAAACCTCTCCCACCCGGCCCAGGCGATCATGGCGCCATTATCCGTGCACAGTTTCAAGGGCGGCGCGGTGAAGGTAAAGCCCGCCTCATCCGCCGCACGCTGCAATCCGGCGCGGATCGTGGCATTGGCCGCGACACCGCCCGCGACAGCGATGGTGCTGGCACCGTGCAGTTCGGTGAAGGCCGCCAGCGCGCGCGCGGTCTTTCTGGCCAGCACGTCCGCCACGGCCTGCTGGAAACTGGCGCACAGCTCGGCACGGTCCTGACGAGTGATACCGCCCTTTTCCTCGACGATCATGTCGCGGGCGCGGCGCAGAGCGGTTTTGAGTCCTGAAAAGCTCATGTCACAACCCGGCCGGTCCAACAGCGGCCGGGGGAAGGCGAAGCGGCGCGGATCGCCGTTGGCGGCCTCTGCCTCCACCAACGGGCCGCCGGGCTGCGGCAGGCCCAGCAGCTTGGCTGTCTTGTCGAATGCCTCCCCAGGTGCATCGTCGATGGTGCTGCCCATGCGGGTGAAATCGTCGGGGCCGGTCACGGCGAGGAACTGGCAATGCCCGCCCGAGACCAGCAACATCAGATAGGGAAACGGCACCCCGTCCGTCAGGCGCGGTGTCAGGGCATGCCCGGCCAGGTGATTGACACCGATCAGCGGTTTTCCCGCTCCGGCGGCCAGCCCCTTGGCGAACATCACGCCCGACAATACACCGCCGATCAGGCCGGGGCCGGCGGTGACGGCAATCAAGTCGATGTCGGAAAGCATCACGCCCGCCTCGGCCAGAGCTGCCTCGGCCACGATGTCGAGCCGTTCGGCATGGGCGCGGGCGGCAATCTCCGGCACGATGCCGCCGAAATCGGCATGCAGATCGGTTTGCGAGAACACCCTATTGGACAGGATCACGCGATCCGCGCCGACGACGGCGGCCGCCGTGTCGTCACAACTCGATTCTATGCCAAGGATCAGGGTCATGGGCGTTGCCTAACGGCTGGCGCGCGGGGCGTCCATTTCGGATTCGCCGCGACATGCCCGCCGGAGGTTCCGACCTTTGTGGTCTGATGCCTCCGGCGGGGATATGTGAGGAAAGTGAACGGATCAGATGCCGCCCATGCACATGTACTTGATCTCCAGATATTCCTCGATGCCGTATTTCGACCCCTCGCGGCCGAGGCCGGATTGCTTGACGCCACCGAAGGGCGCGACCTCAGTCGAGATCAGTCCGGTGTTCAGGCCGACGATGCCGTATTCCAGCGCCTCACCCACACGCCAGACCCGGCCGATGTCGCGGGTGTAGTAATAGGCGGCGAGGCCAAAGACCGTGTCGTTGGCCAGGGCGATGCCCTCCTCCTCCGTCTCGAACTTGAACAGGGGGGCCACCGGGCCGAAGGTTTCCTCACCCGCGATCTGCATGTCCTGCGACATGCCGGTGACGACGGTGGGGGTGAAGAAGGTGCCGCCCTTGTCGCTTTTCGTGCCGCCCTCGATGATTGTCGCGCCCTTGGACACGGCGTCGTCCAGGTGGGTCTGCACCTTTTTGACCGCATCGGTCGAGATCAGGGGGCCGATATCCGTGCCCTCCTGCATGCCGTCACCGACCTTCATCGCCGCGACCCGTTCGGCCAGCTTGCGCGAGAATTCGTCATAGACGCCCGACTGCACGTAGATGCGGTTCGCGCAGACGCAGGTCTGGCCGGCATTGCGGAACTTGCAGATCATCGCGCCTTCGATCGCGGCGTCGATATCGGCGTCGTTGAATACGAGGAACGGGGCGTTGCCGCCCAGCTCAAGGCTCATCTTCTTGATGGTGCCGGCGCATTGTTCCATCAGGATCGAGCCGACGCGGGTCGAGCCGGTGAAGGTAATCTTGCGCACCTTGTCGTTCTCGCACAGCTCCTTGCCGATGGCGGAGCTGTCGGACCCGGTGACGACGTTAAACACCCCCTTGGGAAAGCCTGCCTGTTCGGCCAGCTCAGCCAGGGCCAGCGCGGTCAGAGGGGTCAGTTCGGCGGGCCGGGCGACAACCGTGCACCCTGCGGCCAGACCGGGGGCCAGCTTGCGCGTGATCATCGCCAGCGGGAAGTTCCACGGCGTGATCGAGCCGACGACGCCCACGGGCTGCTTAATGACCACGATACGCTTGTCCGCCTGATGCGGCGGGATGGTGTCGCCGTAGATGCGCTTCGCCTCCTCAGCGAACCACTGGATAAAGGACGCGCCGTAAGCGACCTCACCGCGCGCTTCCTTGAGCGGTTTGCCCATCTCGGCGGTGATGATCCTGGCCAGATCCTCCTGATTTTCCATGATCAGGCGATACCATTCCATCAGGATCGAGTAGCGTTCCGAGGCGAGTTTCGCGGCCCAGTCGGCCTGTGCGGCATCCGCGGCGTCGATGGCGCGGGCGACCTCGGTCCGGCCCAGATCAGCAACCTGCGCGATCACGCTGTCATCCACCGGGTTGGTTACGTCGAAGGTGGCACCGCCATCCGCGTCGGTCCACGCCCCGTCGATATAGGATTTCGTGACGAACAGTTTCGAGTTGTCGAGTTTCATGGTGCCCTCCCGGCGGTCGGTTTCATTCGTTCAAAAGTCGCAGGTGATGCCCTTCTTCTCCCAATCACCGAAGCGGATCGGCTCGGGCCCGTCGCGGCCGCCCAGTTCCTCGGGCAGATCCAGCGGCGGTGTGGCCCGCTTGCGGTCCTCGGCCTCGGCCAGGGCGCGGGTCGCGGCGGCGCGCAGGCGGGCGGTCTTTTCGGGATCGTCGGTCATTCCTACATCTCCTATCGGGGCCTACATCTCCTATCGGGAGGTGCCTATACTGCATATGTTCCACCGAGTTTCGGACGCAAGGGGTCACGGCGATGAACTATTTCAAGACGGGTCTGCTGCTGGCGGGGTTGACCGCCCTGTTCATGGGTGTGGGCTATCTGATCGGCGGGCAGTTGGGGATGCTGATCGCGCTGGGTTTCGCCGTCGCCACCAATGCGTTCGCATGGTGGAATTCCGACAAGGCGATGCTGAGGATGCATGGCGCGCAGCCTGTGACCCGCGCCTCGATCCCCGAAGTGTTCCAGATGGTGCAGGAGCTGTCGCGCAACGCCGATCTGCCGATGCCCAAGATCTATCTGATCAACGAGGCGCAGCCGAATGCCTTTGCCACCGGGCGCAATCCGGAAAACGCGGCGGTGGCGGTCACGGCGGGTCTGTTGCGCAGCCTGTCCCCGGATGAGGTGCGCGGCGTCATCGCGCATGAGCTGGCGCATATCAAGAACCACGACACGTTGATCATGACCATCGCGGCCACCATCGGGGGGGCGATCTCGATGCTGGCGCAGTTCGGGCTGTTCTTTGGCGGTGGCAACCGTGAGCGTGGGGCGTTGAGCGGGATCGGCATGATCGCGGCGGTGCTGCTGGCGCCCCTGGCCGCGATGATGATCCAGATGCTGATCAGCCGCACGCGGGAATATTCCGCCGACCGGATGGGGGCGGAAATCGCCCGTGATCCCATGGGGCTGGCCAATGCTCTGCGCAAGATCGCGGGCGGCGCGCAGGTCCGTGAAATGACCAGTGCCGAGAGCAATCCCGCAACCGCGCACATGTTTATCGTGAACCCTCTGACTGGACGCGGGACCGACAATCTGTTTTCGACGCACCCAGATGTGAACAACCGGATCGAGGCATTGATGAAGATGGCAGGCTCCCCCCAGATGAGCGGACCGCAGGTGCGGACCAGCTCCGTTCCCAACATTCGGCGCAACCGGTGAGCGCGCCGGGCCTTCCCGCGCGGCTGGCGGCGGCGGAATTGTTGATCGGGGTGCTGTCCGACGGCATCATGCTGGGCGATCTGGTGGACCGTTTGCCCGACGACCTGCCCCCACCGGCGCGGGCGCGGGCGCAGAGCCTCGCCGCGATGGTGCTGCGCAATCTGGAGCCGATCGACACCGTTTTGGAACAGTTCCTAACGCGTAAGCCCCCCGCCCGCGCCATGCAGGCTCTGCGCATCGCGGCGGCGGAAATGCTGATCGATGAGGTCGCCCCCCACGCCGCCGTGGACGCCGCCGTGCGCGCCGCCCGCAACGATCCGAAGACCGCGCGGCTCAGCGGTCTGGTCAATGCGGTCGCGCGCAATATCAGCCGCGAGGGGTTCGACATCTGGGCGCAGATGGACCCGCAGCGCCTGCCAAACTGGCTGCGCACGCCGCTGGTCCGCGCTTACGGTGAGGATACGGTGGACGCGATGGAGCGGGTTCACGCAGGCGGTGCGCCGCTGGACCTGACCCTGCGTGGCGATCTGCCCGAGGGGTTGGAGGGGGAGATGGCCCCGACCGGCACCCTGCGCCGGTATCGCCCCGGTCAGGTCAGCGCCCTGCCCGGTTATGACGAAGGCGCGTTCTGGGTGCAGGACGCCGCCGCCGCCCTGCCCGCCCGCGTTCTGGATGCGAAACCGGGCGAACGGGTGCTGGACCTTTGCGCCGCACCGGGGGGCAAGACCTTGCAACTGGCCGCCGCCGGTGCGGATGTCGTGGCATTGGATATCTCCTCGAAGCGGTTGGAGCGGGTGCGCCAGAACCTCGACCGGACCCGGCTGAAGGCCGAGATCGTGCGCGCGGATGCGCTGAAGTGGACACCCGACGCACCGTTCGACGCGATCCTGCTGGACGCGCCCTGTACCGCCACCGGCACCCTGCGGCGGCACCCCGACCTGCCCTTCGTCAAGACGGGTGAGGAAAACAAGTCGCTGGTGCAGTTGCAGCGTGAGCTGCTCGAACGCTCCGCCCAGTGGGTCAAGCCGGGGGGGCGTCTGGTGTTTTGCACCTGCTCGCTGCTGCCATCCGAGGGGGAGGTGCCGGTCGCCCGCTTCCTGGAAACCCGTCCCGACTGGACGCTGGACCCGATCGACGCCGAGGCCCTGGGCGGCGATGCCGAATGGTGCGTGGACGGCGCACTGCGCCTGCGCCCCGATTTCTGGGCTGAACAGGGCGGTATGGACGGCTTCTATATCGCGCGCCTGCGCAAGAAGGCATGACATCCCCCTCACCCTGTGGATAAAGTCGCGAAAAGCGAGAGTTCCCGACCGGCATGGCCAAATCAAACTTCAGCAGCCGCGCGCGCAGCGCCGACAACCGTATTCAGGCGTGGCGCTCCGCGCTGGGGGGCAAGGTCACGGCGATCACGACCCAACCCGAACCCCGCGCCATCGGCACGGTGGCCCGGGCGCGGCAACTGCAATCGGGAAACTTCCTGTTCAACGGTGAGTTGGTGGAGGCTCCGCACACCTCGATCTGGGATATCGAGCAACCCTCCGATGCGTTCACCTTCGCCCTGCACGGGTTCGAGTGGCTGGACGATCTGGCCGCGGCGGGCGATCCGGCGGCGCGCAGTCTGGCGCAGGACTGGCTGTGGCAATGGATTGATCGCTACGGCGCGGCGCGCGGGCCGGGCTGGTATCCCGATCTGGCCGGGCGGCGCCTGATCCGCTGGATCAGCCACGCGCCCTTCGTTCTGAAGGGGCGTGAAAGCCGGGTGTCCCACAAGTTCTTCAAGAGCCTCGGCCGGCAGACCAACTATCTGGCCCACGCCTGGCCCGACGCGGCGCAGGGCTTGCCCCGGGTGGAGGCGCTGACCGGTCTGCTCTATGCCGCGCTGTCGCTGGAGGGAGCCGAAGGGTTGCTGAAGGGCGCACGCCGCGGTCTGGCCAAATCCTGCGAGGCGCTGGGTGAGGATGGCGCGGTGCGCAGTCGCAACCCCGAGGAATTGCTCAAGCTGTTTACCCTGTTGGTCTGGGCGGATCACGCCCAGCGCGATGCGGGGCAGCCCACCGATGCGGCGCAGCAGAACGCCATCGCCCTGATCGCACCGACCCTGCGCGGATTGCAGCTGGGCGACGGGGCGCTGGCCCGCTTCAACGGTGGCGGGCGTGGCGGGGAGGGTCAGCTCGATCAGGCGCTGGCCGACAGCGGCAACCGCTCCGCCACCCGTGGCAAGACGATGATGGGATATACCCGCCTGTCCGCGGGACGCACCACTGTCATCATGGATGCCGCCGCCCCGCCCGAGGGGGATGCCGGTCTGCGGGCACATGCGGGAACCCTCGCCTTCGAAATGTCGGCGGGCCGGCGCCCGGTGATCGTGAACCAGGGGGCGGGCGATGCGTTCGGGGCGGACTGGCGGCATCATGCCCGCGAAACCCACGCCCATTCCACGGTTGAGGTCGCGGGTGCCTCCATGGCGCGGTTCGTGCCGATGCGCGTCTTTGGCCGACCCGATACCGAAGCGTTGGTCGATGGGCCGAAACAGGTGGCACTGGAACGGGCGGTGGATGCCAGCGGGCATTGGGCGCTGGCCAGCCATGACGGCTACACCGCCAGCCATGGCCTGTTCCACGAACGCCGCCTGTTCATGACCCCCGACGGGGCCGAACTGCGCGGCGAGGATACGTTGAGCGCCCAATCCAGCAGGGGACAGGCCCGGTTCGCCCGGATGCGCGAATCCGGTGTGGTCACATGGTGCGCCCGGTTTCATCTGCATCCTGAGGTCGAGGCCTCACTGGATCTGGGGGGTGATGCCGTCAGCCTGTCCCTACGCTCGGGCGAGGTCTGGATCTTTCGCCAGTCGGGTGGAGATCTGGCGCTGGAACCTTCGACATATCTGGATCAGCGGCGTTTGAACCCGCGCCTGACGCAACAAATCGTGGTCTCCGTCGCCGCGATGGATTATGCGAGCCGCATCAATTGGGTTGTGGGCCGCGCGGGGGACCGCAGGCACGCCGTCCGCGATTACGAGACCGACCAATAAGAGGCTGCTTTTCATGACCACAGATCTCGCCCCGATCCGGCGCGCATTGCTCTCCGTTTCCGACAAGACCGGGCTTCTGGGCCTTGGCCAGGCCCTCGCCGCGATGGGGGTCGAGCTGGTATCGACCGGAGGCACGGCGGCGGCGCTGCGCGATGCAGGGCTGGCGGTGCGGGACGTATCGGAACTGACCTCCTTTCCCGAAATGATGGACGGTCGGGTCAAGACGCTGCACCCCGGTGTGCATGGTGGCCTGCTGGCCCAACGCGCCAACCCCGCGCATGTCGCCGCGATGGAGCAGCACGACATCGCCGCAATCGACCTGCTGGTCGTCAACCTCTACCCGTTCGAGGCGACGGTGGCGGCAGGCGGCGACTATGACACCTGCATCGAGAATATCGACATCGGCGGCCCCGCGATGATCCGCGCAGCGGCCAAGAACCACGGCGACGTGACCGTGATCGTCGACAGTGAGACCTATGAGGATCTGGTCGCGGAGCTGGAGGCAAACGGCGGCGCGACCTCACGCGCGTTCCGTCAGGCGATGGCGGCGCGGGCCTATGCGCGCACCGCCTCCTACGATACGGCTGTATCGGCGTGGATGGCCGACGCAATCGGTGATGCCGTGCCGGAACGGCGCAGCACCGGCGGCACCTTGCGCCAAACCTTGCGCTACGGCGAAAACCCGCACCAGTCCGCGGCGTTCTACGTCACCGGCGATCCCCGCCCCGGCGTGGCCAGCGCACGACAGCTTCAGGGCAAGGAGCTGAGCTACAACAACATCAACGATACCGATGCCGCGGTGGAGCTGGTGGCCGAGTTCGACGCCGACAGGCCCACCGTCGCGATCATCAAGCACGCCAATCCCTGCGGCGTCGCGACCGGCGATACCATGGCCGAGGCTTACGCGCGCGCCTACGATTGCGACCGCACCTCCGCCTTCGGCGGCATCGTCGCGCTGAACCAGCCGCTGGACGGCCCCACGGCGGAGGCGATCAGCAACATCTTCACCGAGGTCGTCATTGCACCGGGCGCGGATGACGACGCCCGGCGCATCTTCGCCGCGAAAAAGAACCTTCGCCTGCTTCTGACCGACGGTCTGCCCGATCCCGCCATGGCAGGCCGCACCTGGAAACAGGTCGCCGGCGGCTGGTTGGTGCAGGACCGTGACAATGGCCGACTGGACATGAACGACCTGAAGGTCGTCACCAAGCGCCAGCCATCGCAGGCGGAGCTAGCCGACATGCTGTTCGCGTGGCGGGTGGCAAAGCACGTGAAATCCAACGCCATCGTCTATGCCAGGGAAGGCGCGACCGTCGGCGTCGGCGCGGGGCAGATGAGCCGCGTGGATTCCTCGCGCATCGCCGCGCGCAAGAGCATCGATATGGCCGAGGCACTGGGTCTGTCCGCCCCGTTGACGCAGGGATCCGTCGTGGCCTCCGACGCGTTCTTCCCCTTCGCGGACGGCCTGCTTGCCGCGGCCGAGGCCGGGGCCACCTCTGTCATTCAACCGGGCGGGTCGATGCGGGACGAGGAAGTCATCGCCGCCGCGGACGAGGCGGGCCTGTCGATGGTGTTCACCGGAATGCGCCACTTCCGCCACTAGCACCGCGACCCGGCACCCGGGTCACCACAATATCCCTGCCGGGGACTTCCGGCGGGGCAATCGCTTGAAAACATCGCACGTGGCACGCATCCTGTGCCCTCAACAGTTTCCGGAGCCCTCATGCCGCTGATGCGTATCGTGCTGTCCGCCCTTGTGGCCTTTGGCCTCGACCGTTTGTCGAAGGTCTGGATCGTCGAATGGGCGAACCTGAAGGAACGGCACTATATCGAGGTGTTCGATCCCTATCTGAACTTCGCCATGGGCTGGAACAAGGGGGTCAATTTCGGCCTGTTCGCCGGACATGAGGAATGGACCCGCTGGGGCCTGACGGTGCTGGCCCTCGTGGTCTGCGTATGGATCGTCTGGTGGGCGCGTGCGCAGCGTGGTCTGTGGCTTCACCTTGGGGCAGGATTGGTGGTCGGGGGGGCGCTCGGCAATGTCTGGGACCGGGTGCAATACGGTGCCGTGGCGGATTACCTGAACATGAGTTGCTGTGGCTTTCGCAATCCATATACCTTTAACGTGGCAGATATCTTCATCTTCGCCGGGGCGGCCATGCTCATCGTGTTGAGCGGCCGCACGAAAGACGACGCGTGACGCAGCCACCCGAATTGCGTATGGGAGAGACCATGAAGACGACATTTCCTTCCGCCCCGATCCGGGCCATCGCCACCGGGCTCGCGCTCGGCGCGATTTTCACGCTCAGCGCCTGCGGCGATGATCTGGATGAACAGCGCAGTCTGCTGGAACGTGTTCAGGTCGAGCAGGGCGGACCCGATCCGTTTCTGGTGGTCGAACGTGGTCCGCTGGACATTCCGGATCAGCTTGGCTCCCTGCCTGCGCCGCGCCCCGGTGCGCCCAGCCGGGTCGATCCGCAGCCTGACGCCCTGGTCGCAGCAGCGCTGGGTGGCGGAACGCGTGCAGCGGGCGGTGCTCAGGGCAGTGGGGAGCGGCAGCTTCTGGCCAGTCTGGGCGCGACGGATACGCCTGCGGATATCCGCACCCTGATCGAGCAGGACCATCAGCGCACCCTCGAAGGCAAGGATCCGGGTATTCTGACACGCGCCTTCTCGAATATCGGCAATCCCTATCGCGATCAGCAGCTTGATCCGATTGTCGAACTGGTGCGCCTGCGTCGGACATATCCCGATGTGGTAACGCCGAACGCCCCGTTGAGCACACCTCAGTAACGACACCCCGCTTGCTCGTACGGCTAAGCACGCTACGCTGATACGCAGATGATTCAGCGGAGCGTGCACATTGACCCTGACTTCCCGGCTCATAGGCCTGATAGGCCTGTTGTTGTCCTTGATCCCATCCACAGCGTGGTCGCAGGTCGAAACCCACCGGTTGGACAATGGGCTGGAGATCGTGGTGATTCCCGATCACCGCGCCCCTGTCGTGACGAACATGGTGTGGTATCGCATCGGATCGGCGGATGAACCGCCCGGAAAATCCGGAATTGCGCATTATCTCGAACATTTGATGTTCAAGGGAACCGACGAGATTCCCGAAGGGCAGTTCAGTCAGATCGTGTCCGCCAATGGTGGACAGGACAACGCCTTCACCTCCTATGACTACACCGGATATTACCAGCGGATTGCCGCGGACCGGTTGCCACTGGTCATGCGGATGGAGGCGGATCGCATGACGGATCTGATTATCTCGGAGGCCGTCTGGGTGCCCGAACGGGACGTGATTCTGGAGGAACGGCGCAGCCGGGTCGCATCCAACCCCTCCGCCATCATGGCCGAACAACGCGATGCGGCCCTGTACCTAAACCACCCCTACGGCACGCCCATCATCGGGTGGGAACATGAGATGTCCACCCTGACCCGTCAGGACGCGCTGGATTTCTATGCCCGCTACTACGCCCCGAACAACGCCATCCTGATCGTCGCCGGCGACGTGACTTTGCAGGAGGTGGTGCCCCTGGCGGAGGAATATTTCGGTGACCTGCCCCCGTCGGACGCGATACCCGAGCGTATTCGCCCCCAGGAACCTGTGGCGGTGGCCCCGCGCAGGCTGGTTTATGCCGATCCGCGTGTGCAGCAACCCTATGTCATCCGCAGCTATCTGGCGCCTGAGCGGAATGCCGGGGCGCAGCAGGATGCCGCCGCTCTGACGATTCTGGCTGAACTTCTGGGCGGGGGGCCGACCTCGGTGCTTTATCGCGCACTGGTGGTGGATGCGGGTATCGCGGTGTCCGCCGGGGCGTTTTATAGTGGCACCAGTCTGGACCAGACCAGCTTCGGTCTGTACGCGGTGCCCGCGGATGGCGTCGATCTGAAACAGGCCGAGGCGGCGCTGGATGCCGCGATGGCCGATTTCATGCAGACCGGCCCGGATGCGGCGCATCTCGACCGCATCAAGGTACAGGTCCGCGCCTCCGAGATCTTCGCCCGCGACAGTCAGGAGGGGTTGGCCCGTGCCTATGGCGCTGCGCTGACCTCCGGTCTGACGGTCGAGGATGTCGATGCCTGGCCCGCTGTGCTGGATACCGTCACGGCGGAGGATATCATGCGTGTGGCGCAACAGGTGCTGGACCTGCGCCAATCCGTCACCGCACAGTTGCGCGGAACCCCCGAACCGGAGGCTGTCCAATGATACGCTATGCTCTTGCCGCTCTTTTGGCGCTGATCCACCAGAGCGCCGCCGCGCAGACGGAAATCGAGCAGGTCGTAACCCCGGCTGGCATCACTTTCTGGTTATCACAGGAACCCTCGATCCCCATCGTCAGCATGAAGATCCTGTTTCGCGGTGGCACCGCACTGGACCCTGACGACAGGCCTGGCGCGGCCACCATGATGACCGGGCTGCTCAACGAGGGGGCGGGGGATATGGATGCGCTCGCCTATGCCGCCGCCAGTGAGGAAGTCGCCGCGCGTATCGGTTTCGACGTGGGGCGCGACACGCTGTCCGTATCGGCCACCATGCTGCGCGAGGTGCGGGCCGAAGTCGTGGATCTGGTGCGCATTGCCCTGCACGAACCGCGATTCGATGACGACGCGGTGGAACGTGTTCGGGGGCAGATGATGTCCATCATCCGCTCGAACCAGAGCGATCCGGGCGAACTTGCCAGTCACACCCTGTTCGCACACGCCTTCCCCGATCACCCCTATAGCCGACCGACCGATGGCACGCCCGAGAGTATTGCCGCGATGAGCGTGGCGGATCTGCGCCGCATCCACCGCGCCGCCATTGCGCGCGACCGGGCCTTCATCGCCATCGTCGGTGACGTGACCAGCGATGAGGCCTCGGAAATGGTGGACCGGGTGATGGTCGGGCTGCCCACATCCGACACGGCCCTGCCCCAATATGCGGCCGATCAGCTTCGCGGCGGCGTGCACACGATCGACCTGCCGGGTGGGCAAAGCCGCGCTTTGTTCGGTCATGCCGGGATTGAGCGCGACGACCCGGATTTCATGGCGGCCTATGTGATGAACCACATTCTGGGCGGCGGGGGGTTCACCTCCCGATTGACGGAGGAGGTGCGTGAGAAACGCGGCCTGACCTACGGCATTTCGACCTTTCTGACGTCACTGGATCATGGCCCGCTTTACCTCGGCTCGGTCGCCTCAGCGAACGAAACGATTGCGGAGGCATTGGAACTGGTCCGCATCGAATGGGCCCGGATGGCACGCGAAGGTGTGAGCGAGGAAGAGCTGGAGCAGGCGAAACGCTTCCTGACCGGCGCCTATCCTCTGCGTTTCGATACCAATGCCAAGATCGCGGATATCCTCGCCGGTGTGCAGGAGGCGGAGCTGGGCATCGACTACACCCACGAACGGAACGCGATGATCGAGGCGATCACCGTCGAGGATATCGCCCGCGTCGCGGAGCGTTTGCTGCAACCGGAACACCTGACCTTCATCGTGGTGGGCCAGCCGCAAGGGCTCGACACCGTATCCGACCCTGCGCAGCAGGATGCGCTTCTAAGATAAAAACGCATAGGCACCATCCCGATCCGGCGGACCTCGATCAGGGGCGGTTTTGCCCTGTGAGAGATTCCGCGCGTAGCGCCCGTCCTTCACGAGTTCGCCAATCTCCCATCATCCGCGATTTCCATCCCGGCGGGCTCTGTGCGGAACGTGGTTGTACACGGTTCCGTGATCAGAACGCGCTCACGACGCCCTTTTCCTTCGTAACGAAAAATCTACCTAGTACAAGGTAGGCAAATTATCACGGGTTATGCCCGGAAAGGACTCATTTCATGGAACTGAACGCTGATTTTTCCGAACGTGTGCTTGTCCACTCCGACGAGGTGGAGTGGCAGGCTTCCCCCATGCCCGGCGTTGACCGACGGATGCTGGATCGCATCGGCGGCGAAGTTGCCCGCGCCACGACCATCGTGCGCTATGCACCCGACAGTCAGTTTTCCGCGCATACCCATTCGGGCGGCGAGGAGTTCATCGTGCTGGACGGTGTTTTTCAGGACGAACACGGTGACTTCCCAGCCGGAACCTATGTGCGCAATCCGCCCACGACCAGCCATACCCCAGGGTCTGAGCAGGGTTGCACGATCTTCGTCAAGCTGTGGCAATTCGACATGGATGACCGCAACCAGTTCCGCAAGGACATGGCGGCAGAACTGGGCGATGCGCAGGACGGCGTGGCCGTGGCGGAACTGCACAGCGACCCACGTGAGACTGTCAGATATGCGCATCTGGATGCCGGTGCACATTGGCACGTGTCCGACGCCGGCGGGATCGAACTGTTGATGATCGACGGCACGATGATTCAAGGCGGTGAAGAGTTGCGCAAGGGATCGTGGCTGCGCCTGCCGGAGGGGGACCCTCTCAAGGTTGAGGCCGGTCCCGATGGGGCGAAGGTCTGGATGAAAACAGGCCACCTGCCCTTCGCCACGCCGCCTGCGGCATAACGGAAACTGATCCGGCTTGGTGCAATCGATTTATCGGCAATCAGCCGATCCAAAAAGCGATCTGGGCGTCAGGGGTGAACCTGCACCGGACAAAGAAGGACTCTGGATGGAAACCGACATTTTGATCGTGGGCGCTGGCCTTAGCGGGCTGGCGCTTGCCCGGATGCTCGAAGCTGAGGGTCAGAAGTACCTACTGGTAGAGGCCCGGGATCGGACCGGCGGCCGGATTTCCACTGTCGAGGTTGCGGGCGCGCGGTTCGACATGGGGCCGGCATGGTTCTGGCCGGGGCAACCCCGCATGGCAGCGCTGGTTCAGGAACTCGGCCTGGAGCGGTTCGATCAGTATTTCGAGGGTGATCTGAGCTATGAGGACGAGTCCGGTCAGGTCCAGCGCGGACGCGGCTATGCCTCCATGCAGGGGTCGTACCGGCTGCGCGGTGGTCTGACCTCACTGACCGATGCCCTTGCCGTACAGCTTCCTGAACCCCGTCTGCGATTGAACAGCCAGCTGACGCGCCTGACCGATACGGGCGACAAAATCGTGGCGCAGTTTGCAACGGGCGATCCGGTGTCGGCCAAACGCGTTGTTCTCGCACTTCCGCCGCGCATTGCGGCCGAAATCGCGATGGTGCCGCCGCTTCCCGATACAGCTGTGACCGCGATGTCATCCTGCGCGACATGGATGGCCGGTCAGGCAAAGGCCGTCGCCGTCTATGAAACCGCGTTCTGGAGGCATGAGGGGTATTCCGGCGATGCGATGAGCCGTCGCGGCCCGATGGTCGAAATACACGACGCATCGCCCCGCGATGGTGGCGCATATGCACTGTTCGGCTTCATAGGGATTCCCAGTGCGCACCGTCGGAACGCGTCACAGCTGAACGCTGCGGTTCTGGCACAGCTCGGGCGCATCTTCGGACCGAAAGCCGCCGATCCGATCGCCCTGCACATCAAGGATTGGGCGTTCGACCCCCACACCGCGACCATAGCCGATCAACAGCCACCCATGGCCCATCCTCACTACGGATTACCCTCTGCGATGAAGGGTCTCTGGAACGATCGCCTGATCCTGAGCGGAACGGAGACCGGCCATCGGTTCGGTGGCTATCTCGAAGGTGCCCTGGAAGCGGCGGAAATTTCACTAAGCAGGTTGAAGGAAAGTTGAAGAATGACCGACAGACCATCCGCCTCAAAGGATCGCAGGGCTGAGCTGCTCGATTCCGCCGAACATGCCGCGCGCAGCCGGGGGTTTGACGGATTCAGCTACGCCGATCTGGCAAGGGACGTGGGTATCCGCACGGCCAGCATCCACTATCACTTCCCCAGCAAGGCGGACCTTTCGGCGGCTTTGATGCAGCGATATCACGAGAATTTCGAAGAGATATGCGCGCAAATAGATGCCAGCCACGCAACAGGCAGTGCCCGCATGATCGCCCTGATCGACCGCTACCGACAGGCACATGGCGCGGGCGAACGCGTTTGCCTGTGCGTTGCCTTCTCGATCAGCCGTGAACATCTGTCGGCTGATGTCATAGACCGGATCGCGGGCTTTCGCCGGATGATGCGCACATGGATCGCGGCGACATATGCGTTGGGTCAATCGGACGGCACCATCGCCAGCGTCACCGATCCGGAGGCGGAGGCACCGGCCACTCTCGCCGTTCTGGAAGGTGCGCAGCTTTGCGCGCGGGCGGAGAACAACCCCGCCAGATTTGATGAGGCTGTCGCGGTGCTTACCGGCAGGATGAGGCAGCAACGCGATCTTACCATCCGTCAAAACGGTTGAAGACCCGGGCAATGGGCACAGTTTTATAGGGATGGGGCCGCCAGATCCGCCGTCTTCTGCATTATGACACAATTCAATTTCGGAGAAACACATGACACATCCCAAGGATGATCCAAACACCACCACGGATGCCGGCATCCGTGTCCAAAGCGATGAACACTCGCTTACGATCGGACCGGATGGCCCGATTGTCCTGCACGATCACTACCTTCTGGAGCAAATGGCGAACTTCAACCGGGAACGCATTCCCGAGCGTCAGCCGCACGCGAAGGGCAGCGGCGGTTTCGGAACGTTTGAGACCACGCAGGACGTCTCCCGCTATACCAAGGCCAAGATTTTCCAACTCGGCGCGAAATGCGATGTGGCGATGCGCTTCTCGACCGTAGCAGGTGAGCGTGGCAGCCCGGACACCTGGCGCGACCCGCGCGGCTTCTCGGTCAAGATGTATACAGAAGACGGCAATTTCGACATGGTCGGAAACAACACGCCCATCTTCTTCGTGCGCGATCCGCTCAAGTTCCAGCACTTCATCCGCAGTCAGAAACGCCGTGCGGACAACAACATGCGCGATCATGACATGCAGTGGGATTTCTGGACATTGTCGCCCGAAAGCGCCCATCAGGTCACCTATCTCATGGGCGACCGGGGGATTCCGAAAACCTGGCGCGAAATGAACGGCTATTCCAGCCACACCTATTCCCTGGTGAATGCCGAGGGGGAGAAGTTCTGGGTCAAGTTCCATTTCCATACGGACCAAGGCGACGGCAACGCCTATCTCAGCCAGGAGGAGGCCGACAATCTGGCCGGGGCCGATGGGGATTTCCACCGCCGCGATCTGTTCAACGCGATTCAGGAGGGAAATCACCCCAGCTGGACGCTCAAGTGGCAGATCATGCCCTATGAGGATGCCAAGACCTATCATCTGAACCCGTTCGATCTGACCAAGGTATGGCCGCACGCGGATTATCCGCTGATCGAGGTTGGAAAGCTGACGCTGAACCGCAACCCGACCGATTTCCATACCCAGATCGAACAGCTCGCATTCGAGCCGAACAACATGGTGCCGGGTGTCGGCCTGTCGCCGGACAAGATGTTGCTGGCGCGTGGCTTTTCCTATGCCGACGCGCACCGGGCGCGGTTGGGTGTGAACTACAAGCAGATTCCGGTGAACAAGCCGCAATCCCCCGTTCACAGCTATTCCAAGGACGGGGCCGGACGCACCGAGCTTGCCTCCGATCCGGTCTATGCGCCGAATTCATATGGTGGCCCCTCGGCCCAGCCCGAACCCGGCCCCGAGGCCGGTCTGTGGCATACGGATGGTGACATGGTCCGCCAGGCCTATACCCTGCGCCAGGATGACGACGATTGGAGCCAGGCCGGAAATCTGGTCCGCAACGTGATGGACGACGCCGCGCGCGACCGTCTGGTCTCGAACATCGCCGGGCACTTGTGCGACGGAGTCAGCGAGAAGGTGCTTCAGCGCGCCTTTGAATACTGGCGGAACGTAGATCGCGAAACCGGTGACAAGGTCGAGGCCATGGTTCGTGAGAAGCTGGACGGGGCGTCCGACGCACCCGGACTTGCATCTGCCGAAAGCATCCGCGCCAGACACGCCGCTGAATAAACGCTATCGCGGCAGCGGGGCCAAATGGCTCCGCTGCTGCACTCCACGCGAATACAGGCATATCGGGGTGCAAGCAGACGTGCCGAATCGGCATGACGTTCCAGCAAAACCCGAAATCCCCCCGATCCCGGCAGCATCTGGCTCCGCGACCATTCCCCTGAATTTTACGCTCGGCCATGCAGACTCCCCGTATGGGGGTCAGGATCGTCTGTGATTCCGCCGGATCTCAAGGGCGCTGTTCGCGACGGGGTTGACTTATTCCGAACGCTCTTATTAGTTTCCTTACTAAGTAAATATATAGGAGGAAATGCAGCGTGAGAAACGGGACGGGTGAAATACTGACACGCTTGCGTGATGCCGGCCCGCTCTCACGGGCGGAGCTGGCCCGGCAGACCAGAATCTCCTCGGCGGGTGTCACCAAGATCACCGCACAGCTGCATGCCGCCGGTCTGGTCGGGGAATATGCGCTGCAAGGGCATTCGGTGGGCCGCCCGCCTGTTTCGCTGTCGCTCAATCCTGATGCCTATCGGGTGCTTGCCATCCATCTGGGGGCCGGTCAGGCGCAGGTTGCATTGTTTGACCTGATGCTGAACGGCGGTCCTGTCCGCTCCGCCGGGTTCGACCTTACCGATCCGATAGAAAGCATAATCGACGTGGCGGTCCGCCTGTCGAACGAGGTCATGCAGGAGGCAAGTTCCACGAATCTCAAGATCCTCGGCGTCGGCGTCGGTGTTCCGGGCAGCGTCGATGACACGAAGCGGATCAACATCCATTCCGTCCTTGCCGGGTGGAAGAACGTGGCATTCGCGCAGGCATTCGAGTCCTTGCTGGGACTGCCCGTGGTGATAGAGCACAACGCCACCGCCATCGCGATGGCAGAGGCGCGCTATGGCGATGGGCGTGAGGCCGAGAGCATCCTGCACCTTTTCCTGGGACAGGGTCTGGGTGCCGGGTTTGCCCAGACTGGTCCGGGCGAACGCTGTTCGCCGGTCGAAATCGGCCATGTCGCCGTCAATCCGGGCGGGCCATCATGCCGCTGCGGCGGGCACGGTTGTCTGGAGCGCTATTTCTCCGAGCAACCGTTGCGGCAGGTTGTGGGCGATACGGATATCGCACGGCCCGATCTGGTGGCCGCCGCGATGAGGACGGATGACTGGCCGACGATCTACGAATATTTGCTTCAGGCATTGTCCACCACCGTCACACTTCTTGGGCCGGAAAGGGTTGTTCTGGGGGGCGATTTGAACACCGCACCGGACGCGTTCCTGAATGATCTGCGGCGCGATCTGGCGCCGCGGGTCATGCCCCAGCAGCGCGAGCGGCTGAAGATCGGGCGCACCAGCCTGCCCGGCCCGGCAGGTGCGAGCGGCGCGGCCTGCGTGGCGCTTGAGTCCTTCTTTTACAGCGGGGGACCGGCATTTGCGCAGCCCATGTCCCAACTGGCCCCGCAGACCTGACCGGACGGAGAAACAGATGAGTGTCGTCAGCGATATAGCAGTCTCCGAACCCGGAAACAGACGGTGGGCACCCGGAAACCTGTTCTGGGCCACATTGTCGTTTGCCGGCGGGATCGGCCTGTGGTGGCTGGCAACGGTGGCCGGATTCTCGGAATTGCCGACCCCCTGGTCCGTTCTGACACGGATGATCGAACTGGGCATCGACGGGCAACTGTGGCTGGACATGTATGCCTCGCTGCGCCGGGTTCTGATCGGCTTTGCGCTGGGGTCGATCCTCGCCGTGCCGGTCGGCTTTCTGATGGGCTGGTACAACATCGCGCGCGCGCTCATCGACCCGTGGATCCAGTTCTTTCGCGTGATCCCGCCGCTGGCGATCATCCCGCTGGCCATCGTGACCATGGGGATAGATGAAACGCCCAAGATCTTCGTAATTTTCCTGGCGGCGTTTCTGTCGGCTGTCGTCTCGACCTACCAGGGGGTCATCAGCGTGGACAAGACCTATATCAACGCGGCGCGCGTGCTGGGGGCGAGCGACGGCACGATTTTCGCGCGCGTGATCATCCCCGCCTCGACCCCGTTCATTCTGGTGGGATTCCGCATCGGTCTGGGTTCGGCCTGGGCCACCGTGGTCGCGGCGGAGCTGATCGCGGCGCAGTCGGGGCTGGGATTTCGCATGCAGCAGGCGCAGCTCTACTACGACCTGCCCACCATTTTCGTCAGCCTCGTCGCCATCGGCATCCTGGGTCTGATCATGGACCGGGTCGTCGTGCGCATCGAAGAGCGGTTGACACATTGGCAGGAGAGGGTCTGACCATGGCCGAGGCAAAGATATCCTTTCGCAACGTCGCCAAGGTGTTCGGCGCGGGCGCGAATGCATTCACCGCGATCAAGAACCTGACATTCGACATCGACGACGGAGAGATCGTGACCGTTGTCGGCCCGTCCGGCTGCGGCAAGTCCACGGCGATGAACATGGTCGCCGGCCTGATTTCGCAATCCTCGGGCGAAGTTCTGGTCGATGGCAAGCCGGTGTCCCGACCGGGCCCGGACCGGGGCGTGATCTTTCAGCAATACGCCTTGTTTCCGTGGATGACAGTCCGCGAAAATGTCGAGTTCGGGCTGAAACTTCAAAAGCTGGGCAAGGTCGAGCGCCGCCAACGTGCCATGCATTACCTCGGGCTGGTCGGGCTGGCCGATTTCGCGGACTCCTATCCCAAGACCCTGTCGGGCGGCATGAAGCAGCGATGCGCCATCGCGAGGGCCTATGCGGTGAACCCCACCGTCCTGTTGATGGACGAACCCTTCGGCGCGCTGGACGCGCTGACGCGGGTGAAACTTCAAAATCAGCTGCTGGAGACGTGGTCCAAGGACAAGCGCACCGTCATGTTCATCACCCATGACGTGGATGAGGCGGTCTATATCGCCCACCGTGTCATCGTTCTGGCGGCCAATCCCGGACGTCTACAGGAAATTATCGACGTCGATCTTCCATTTCCGCGCGACGACGAGGTTCGTCTCTCGCCCGAGTTCGCAGAAATCCGCAATCGCGTGTGGCGCGCTGTCTATCACCGCGACACCGAGGCGGCCTGACCAAGATATCAACAAGCCAAAATCAACAAGGAGGAGACCCAAGATGCTTACCAGACGTACAACCCTCGCGGCTTTTGCCGCACTGGCTTTTGCCGCGCCAGTATTCGCACAGGATCTGGACGAAATCCGCATGGGCTATATCGCGGACTATTTCGGCACCTCGATCGCGGCGATCGCGACCGATCAGGACCTGTGGGAAAAGCATGGACTCGATGCCGACCTGAAGGTGTTCACCAACGGTCCGATTCAGGTTCAGGCACTGAACGCAGGCTCGCTCGACTTCGCCTATATCGGACCGGGGGCGCTGTGGCTGCCAGCCTCGGGGCAGGCGAAGGTGATCGCGCCCAACGCGCTCGGCTATACCGACCGGGTGATCGCCCAGCCCGGCATCGACAGCATCGAAGACCTTGAGGGCAAGACGGTCGGCGTGCCCGAAGGCACCTCTGGCGACATGCTGTTGCGGCTGGCGCTGGCTGAGGCGGGCATGAGCCTGGATGATATCGACGTGGTGACGATGGATCCGTCAACCGTCGTGACTGCTTTCTCCTCGGGTCAGATCGACGCGGCGGGCATCTGGTATCCTTTCGTCGATGTCGCCCGGCAGCGGGTTCCCGATTTGAACGAGTTGTCCTCGAACGAGGAGTTCTTCCCCGAGATCGCCTTTCCGTCCTCGTTCATCGTCAGCGACGATATGGCAGGCAACGAAGACGTGATCCGCAAGGTCATCGCCGTCATCAAGGAGGCCAACGACTTCCGCGTCGAAAACCCGGAGCAGTCTGTCTCCATCACCGCGGAATTCCTGAACGTTCCCGAAGCGCCGCTTCTGGCGGAGAGCCAGCTCGCCCGCCTGCCCACCAGTGCCGAATATGAGGAATTGAGCCGTGGTGGCCAGGTCGCGAACTGGTTCGGAACACTGGCGGATCTGTATGCCCAGTTCGGAAAGATCGAAAATCCGCTTCCGGCTTCGGAATTCTATCTTGGCGATCTTTACGCGGAATGACAAAGACGGCCGGACCCGCCCGCGCGGCGGGCCCGACCATCCCGAGACGAGACGAGGCACCCCATGACGCGGCCCAATATTCTGTTCATCATGTGCGACGATCACGCGGCCAACGCGATCTCGGCCTATGGTTCGGGGCTGAACAACACCCCGAATATCGACCGGCTGGCCGATGAGGGGATGCGCCTCGATCATTGCTACGTCACCAATTCGATCTGCACGCCATCGCGCGCGGCGATCCTGACCGGCACCCATAACCACGTGAATCTGGTCACGACACTCGACACGCATCTGGACAACCGCCTGCCCAATGTCGCCAAGCACTTGCGCTCGTCGGGCTATCAGACGGCGATGTTTGGAAAGTGGCATCTGGGCGAGGGACCGACGCATCAGCCCACCGGCTTCGACGAATGGTTGGTTCTGCCCGGACAGGGCGATTACTTCGACCCTGAGATGATCGGACCGGACGGACCGAAAATCGAACCGGGCTATGCCACCGACATCATCACGGACAAGTGCCTGAATTTTCTGGAACACCGCGACCCGGACAAGCCGTTTTTTCTGATGTGCCACCATAAGGCGCCGCACCGCCCCTTCGTGCCGCATCCGCGCTATGACAGCCTTTATACCGACGATCTGCCCGTCCCCGAAACCTATGATGACGATTACGCGAACCGCGCTGCCGCCGCTGCTGCCGCCAAGATGCGCGTGCGGCAGGACCTGACCTATGAGGATCTGGGCCTCGTGTTGCCCGAAGGCGGTGACGAGGTGGGCGAAAGGGAAAAGCCCGGCACCGACATGCGCAAGGTGCCCCACGACCACACCGGTCTGGTGCTGATCGACCGCAAGACCGCCGAGCGCTATACCTTCGACAGCAAACGTCAGCTCGACCTGTTCAAATACCAGCGCTACATCAAACGCTATCTGCGCACCATCGCCTGCATCGACGACAATGTCGGGCGGATGCTGGACTGGCTCGACACGAACGGTCTGACCGAAGACACGATCGTGATCTACACCTCGGATCAGGGCTTCTTTCTTGGCGAACATGGCTGGTTCGACAAGCGTTTCATGTACGAGGAATCGCTGCAGATGCCGTTCCTCATACGCTATCCGGCGGGAATTCGCGCCGGTACGGTCGCGGATGAGATCGCGACCAATGTGGATTTCGCGCCGACCTTCCTCGATTACGGCTGCGCGCCGCTCCCGACCTATATGCAGGGCGTCAGCCTGCGCCCGGTTTTTGAGGGTCAGGCCGGTGACGGGTGGCAGGACGTGGCCTATCACCGCTACTGGATGAACATGGATGATATCCACAATGCCTATGCGCATTACGGGGTCCGGTCGGACCGCTACAAGCTGATCTACTGGTACAATGAGGGGTTGGGGCAGGCAGGTGCGAACGACGGCGATGCCCCGCCCGAGTGGGAGTTGTTCGACTGTCACGAGGACCCGAACGAGTTGAAGAATCTGGCACGCGATCCCGCGCATGCCGGGGTCTTTGCCGACATGCTGTCCCGGCTGGACGCGAAGATGGCCGAGATCGGCGACACACCCCGCCATGACACCGCCACCGTGCTGGCCAGATTGAACGGGGGGGCAGAATGAGAGGACTGCTCCACCATCTCAGACGACTGCTGGCCCGGAAACGGCGTCACGTGTATCGTCCCGAACTTCACTACATGCGCGGATCGGAAATGAAGAGCCGCTCGAAATAATCCGGGGGCTATCGTGACAGGCTGTTGCAGCACGAATTCAGGAATGTCGGCGGATACCGCGTCTTACATGAAGGCGGCACTGGCCGTACCTGCCGCACCGCAGGAGCTGCGCATGGCGCTGCGCGACAAGCTGATCGCGCTTGATGGCGGATTTTTCGATATGGGCGCACGTCGATCCCGCTTTTCCGAGGATTTCGACGCCCCCCGGCGCAAGGTCAGGTTAAGCCCGTTCCGCATCTCTGCCACCGCCTGCACAAATGCGGAGTTCGCGCGTTTCGTACAGACCACCGGATATCGCACCGTCGCGGAAATCGAGGGGTGGTCCTACGTTTTTCACCTGCTTCTCGACGATGCTTCGCGGTTTCCCCAAACCCCCAGGGGGCTACCCTGGTGGCGCAAGGTCGATGGCGCCTGCTGGTATGCGCCCGAGGGGCCGGGCAGCGATGTTGCGGAGCGCGAAGATCATCCTGTCGTCCATGTCGCCTGGTTTGACGCGCTTGCCTATTGCACCTGGGCCGGTCTCGACCTGCCGACGGAGGCGCAATGGGAATGCGCCGCACGGGGCGGTCTGGCGAACAGGAAATTCCCGTGGGGCAATGACATGTTGCCGAATGGCAGCCATGCCATGAACATCTGGCAAGGCCGGTTTCCGACGGAAAATACCTTGGGCGATGGCTATCTGGGCACTGCGCCCGTGACGGCGTTCGCGCCCAACGGCTACGGCTTGTACAACACCTGCGGCAATGTCTGGGAATGGGCGCGCGACAGCTACACCCCTCATGCGCCCAAGGGGCCGTTCCCGCTGCGCGATCCTGTCGGCATCTTGGACGGCAACGCGCGCATCCAACGGGGCGGATCCTATTTGTGTCATGAAAGTTACTGCGATCGCTATCACGTGCATTCGCGCACACGAAACGATGCCGACAGCTCAACCGGCAATGCCGGTTTCAGGGTCGCACTGGATGTTCGTGCCGCAGCGCAACGCTGATACGCAACGCTACACTGTGCGAAGGGCTGGAAACCCTCTCCACATCTCACCCACGGGCACGTCTGAGGTAGACGTAATATGCGCCCTCGCCGCCATGACTGCGATGCGCTGGAGCGATTTGCAGGACCAGCGCGTTGAGCGGCGGCAGGCGCAGCCATTGCGGCACCTGATGACGCAGCACGCCGTGCCGTTCGGGAATGATGGAATCGTCGGTGCCGCGCTTGCCCTTGCCCGTGATGACCAGAACCAGCCGTGTTCCGTTGCCATGGGCGCGCAGGATGAAGCCGCGCAGCGCATCGTGGGCATGGGCCGCCGTCATCCCGTGCAGGTCGATGCGCGCTTGCGGTCTGGTCCGGCCCCGCACCATACGCTCAAACGCGCGCCGGTCCATGGCAAGGGCTTCGCGCCCAGGTGCCGGGGCGGCCTCGAACCGTGCGGCGGGCTTGGATGGACGGCCGGCGGGTCGCAGGCTGCGCGGAACGCGGAATGTCGGCTCGACTGGATCGGGGCGTTCGGGGGACGATGGAACCTGCTTCTCACCGTTCGAGTGCGGTCGATCCCGATCCTGCGGGGTCAGGCTTTCGGCCACCCGCGCCCACAGCTCCTGCTCGTTCTGTGTCAGTTTTCTGCGCCGCCGCGGCACCTCAGGACCCGTCGTCGAGCATGGCGCGGGGCATCAGCACGACCAGCCGTCCATCGCCGCGCTGCTGGCCCGCCCGGGCATAGGCCGCGCTGCCGGAGCCGAAGAAGATATCCGCACGTTGCGCCCCCTTGACTGCCGCGCCGACATCCTGCGCGATCATCAGGCGTTTCAGCGGGCCATCGCTCGTCTCTGTCTCCAACCAGACGGGCAGACCCAGCGGCACGAAGCTATTGTCCACCGCCACGCTGCGCATCGCGGTCAGCGAAATGCCCATCGCACCTTGCGGGCCATCCTGACGGGTCAGGCCCGGAACCTCACGGAAAAAGATGTAACTGGGATTTGCGTTCAGCACGGCACGGCCCACGCTGCCATTTTCGCGCACCCAGGCCTTGATTCCCCGTGCGGACACCCCGTGCGGGGGCAGCAGACCCTCATCCGCCATATAGCGTCCGACGGACCGATAGGGATGATTGTTCCGCCCGCCGAAGCCCAACCGCAGGATGGAACCATCCTGCAACAACAGACGGCCCGAGCCCTGCACATGCAAAAAGAACGCATCGACCGGATCGTCGAGCCATGCGATCTCCAACCCGCGCCCGTGCAGGGCTCCGCCCTCGATCTGTTCGCGGGTCAGCCAGGGGTTGCGCGAAGTCGCGACCTCGGGCGGGCGGCGATACAGGGGATAGTTGAACCGATCGGTCCGGGTGGCGCTCGCTTGCAATTCCGGCTCGTAATAGCCGGTGAACAGCGGATCGCCGCCATCCTCGATCACGATCGGCTGGAATGCCGCTTCGAAAAAGGTGCGGGCATCCAGAGCGGCCTCTCCGGCGCGGCACAGGGCCTCCCAATGATCATCGGGCACCAGATCGCCGGTGGACGTGCGGCGGCAACTGCGCAGAAATGTCTCCAGCGCGGCCTCGTGATCGTCAGCCTGCCAACCGGACAGGGTGTCGTAGGACACCGGAATCATGCTCTGCGCATATGCGCCAATGGCACCGAAGACGCACAGCGACAGCGCACCGAGCAGGGAGCGGTACGCCATCCCCTCACGCTCCGGTCGCGACGAGCAGCCAGTTCGGGTTCTCGGACCCCATGACGCGCGAGAATGTCCAGACATCGGATTGACGCTTGATCGCCTGCGGATCGCCCTCGACAACCTGACCTTCGGCATTGCGCACGACGGAGGTCAGCTCCCCCACGAACCGCACGACGATGTCCGCGACATTGTCCATGTCGTCGAAGCGGGCGTCCTTCAGTTTGACCTCGCGCACGCCGACAAAGCGGGCCTCGACTGTCAGACCGGCCTCGGCGCGTTGCTCGACCGCCTCCTCGAATCCGCGATAGACATCGGGGGCCAGAAACTGCTCCAGCGTTTTCAGATCGCCGTTTTCATAGGCCATCAGGATCATCTCATAAGCTTGCTTGGAACCGGACATGAACTCCGTCACGCTGAAATCCGGTTCGATCCGCTTCATCTGGATCAGCGCCTGTCCGGCATCGCTGTCCAGATCCACGTGATCTGCGATATCGCGATCCTTGCCGTCGCCCTCGATCACCTCGAACCCGGTATCGGGTGCGGGGCCGCGCATCGGGGGGCGCGGCAGGTTGTCGGGCTTGGGCTCAAACCCGGTGCGCGTGCCCAATACGCTGCGCAGCTTGAGCACCAGGAATACCGCGACGGCCGCGAGGACGAGCAATGGCATCAAATTCATAGTCTTATCTCTCTTCCTCTGTCAGGCATTTTGAATACCCGGTGGCAAGACCCAAGTTAATGCATATCTAGGGAACGAACGGGGCCAAGTCCATGCGGTGACGATGCCGCGCCCCGATAGGAGACAAGACATGTGGATTTTTCTGGCGCTGATCGCAGTGCCGCTTATCGAGATCGCCCTGTTCATTCAGGTCGGCGGTCTGATCGGACTGGTTCCGACATTGCTGACGGTGCTTGTCACTGCCTTTGTGGGCACGTGGCTGCTGCGACAGCAAGGGGGCGATGCGCTGCGCCGACTTCAAACGATCCTGCGATCCGGCGGCGATCCGCGCGGGCCGCTGGCGCATGGGGCCTTGATCCTGGTCGCCGGTATCGTGCTGCTGACGCCGGGGTTTTTCACCGACGCCGTCGGATTGGCCCTGCTGATTCCGTTCGTGCGCGATGCCGTCATTCGTGAGTTGGCCAAACGGGTTACGGTCACGGCGACGCGCGGCGGCGGCGATGCCGGGCGTGGACCGCGCACCCGTGACGATGTGATCGAGGGTGAGTTCGAGGTGGACCTGCCCCCTGACGACGCGACGCGCGGTACGTCCGGCTGGACACAGCGCGGCGACTGATCGCTGCGGGCGTTGTTATGGTCTGACCGCTCTGATAAACGCAGTGCCGAACAGGATCACATTCCAGCGAGGACCGTCATGACCGACGAGACCACGGGCACAGCCGCCCCGACACCCGATCAGCAGGCCCCACAGCCGCAGATCCGCATCCGCAATCAGTATATCAAGGATGTCTCGTTCGAGAACATCGCCGCACAAAAGGGCGTCGTTCCCGCCTCCCCGCCGCAAGTGCGGGTTGGCGTCAACCTCGACGCGAAGAAGGTCGGAGACAGCGAGATCTATGAGGTCGTCCTGACGCTCAAGATCAATGCGGAATCGGATGAGAAGCCGGTTTTCCTGATGGAGCTGGACTATGCTGGCATGTTCGAGATTTCGAACGTTCCGGCCGCGCAGATGCATCCGTTCCTGTTGATCCAGTGCCCGACGATGATCTTCCCGTTCGCGCGTCGCATCGTCAGCGACATGACCCGCGACGGCGGCTTCCCGCCGGTCAATGTCGATCCCATCGACTTCATGGCATTGTACCGCAACGAGTTGCTGCGTCGCCAGCAGGCGCAGAAGGCCTCCGAGGGCAATTCGGGCACGGCCTGATCGACTTGCGAAAATCAAGGACGGCGCCGGTAGGACCGGCGCCGTCTATTATCCTAGGGCGTGCTGAAATCGTTCCAGAACGCGTTCTCGCCCAGCTTCTGCACGAACCCGTCGAAGGCCAGCCTCTCCGCTTCGGTAATACGTGGGGGCAGGGCGGTGGGACGCGGCGGCGGGGTCCAGTCCCTGTTCGCGCCATCCTCGGACATATCGCCCCGCACCACCGACAGAGTGAAGTCCGGCTGCCGACCTCCGACAAGTTCCAGATATACCTCGGCCAGGATTTCGGAATCGAGCAGCGCGCCGTGTTTCGTTCGCGCGGAATTGTCGATGCCAAAGCGGCGGCACAGGGCATCGAGCGAATTCTGGGCCCCGGGAAACCGGCTGCGCGCAATGGCGAGCGTATCGGTCGCCTGGGCCGGCGGCAGGCCCGGCAGACCCATCCATTTCAGCTCCGCGTTCAGGAACTTCATATCGAAGGCGGCGTTGTGGATCACCATCTTGCTGTCGCCTACGAAATCCAGAAACTCCTGCCCGATCTGCTTGAACACGGGTTTGTCGCTGAGGAATTCGATGCTCAACCCGTGCACGTTGAACGCCTCGACCGGCATGTCACGCTCAGGATTGATGTACTGGTGATAGGTTCGCCCGGTCGGCATGTGGTTCAGCAGTTCGACCGCGCCGATTTCCACCACACGATCACCCGATAACGGGTCGAGGCCGGTGGTTTCGGTGTCCAGCACGATCTCACGCATTCAACTTGCCCCTTATGACGCCCAGCACGGCCCGCACCTGATCGCGCGCCGCCTCGATGCCGCGCGAGGTGTCGATCACATGATCGGCCCGCGCCCGTTTTTCCGCATCCGGCACCTGCTTTGCAAGGATAGCCTGAAATGCCTCCTCCGTCATGCCGGGACGCTCCAGGACACGTGCGTGCTGGACCGGCGCGGGGGCGCTGGCGACGACCACGCTGTCATAGAGACCGGCCTGCCCCGTCTCGAACAGAAGGGGGATGTCGAACAGCACGATCGGTGCCTTGGCGGTGGCGAGAAAATTCGCGCGATCGCCGGCGACGAGGGGATGGACCGCCACCTCCACCTGTTTCAGCAGGGAGGGATCCGCCAGAACCGCTTCTCGCAACAGCTCGCGATCCACGGCGTTGTCGCGAATGGCATTCGGAACGATGGCCCGCAACGGCGCGACTGCCGCGCCGCCGGGTGCATATAGGCGGTGAACCACCGCGTCCGCATCCCAGGTCGGCACGCCCTCCGCCGCGAACAGATTGGCTGTCGTGGATTTGCCCATACCGATGGAGCCTGTCAGCCCGATACTATACGCCATCATGCGGCCAACACGGCTTGGCGAAGGGCGGCGTCAACCTCTGGCGAATGATCGAACCATTGGCGGAATCCCGGCACAGCCTGGTGCAACAACATGCCCAGCCCGTCCACCGTGACCAGTCCCGCGGCCGTAGCCTCACGCAGGAAGGGTGTCACCAGTGGGTTATAGACGATATCCGTCGCGATGGCCGAGGCAGGTGCCGCAGCGAAGCTGATGTTCAGTTCCGGTTGGCCCGCCATGCCAAGCGACGTGGTGTTGATGATCGTCATCGCCCCGTCCATGGCATCCGCCGCCCGGTTCCAGTCGATCACACTGATCCGCGCCCCGTATTGATCCTTGAGGATTTCGGCCCGCTGCCGCGTTCGGTTCGCGATCCGTATTTCCGGCGCACCCTCCGTTATCAGGGCGGAGACGATACCACGGGCGGCCCCACCCGCACCCAGCACCAGACAAGGGCCATTGCGCGCCGACCAGCCTGCCGCGTTCTGACGCAAGTTCTCGATAAATCCGTAGCCGTCGGTATTGTCGGCATAGATGCCGCCATCCTCGCGAAAGATCAGCGTGTTCGCGGCGCCGATCAGGGCCGCGCGATCGCTGATCTTGTCCGCCAAGGGCAGAACCGTCTGCTTGTAGGGCAGGGTGACGTTGATGCCCCGGAACCCCAGGCGGGGCAGGGAGCGGACGCCATTCTCGAAATCCTGCGGCGCGATGTCCATCGGGATATAATATCCGGCAATGCCATAGCGTTTCAGCCAATGCCCATGCAAAGCAGGTGAGCGCGAATAGCCGATCGGCCATCCGACGACACCGGCCAGTGGCGGAGATGTGGTCTTCATTCCGTCAATATTCCCCGTGCGCGTAAAAACCCCAGAACTTCGAGCAGCGGAAGACCGAGTACGGTGAAATAGTCCCCCTGAACGCGGCTGAACAGCTGCGCGCCCTTTTCCTCAAGTTTGTATCCGCCCACCGTGTCGAGCAATCCCGCAGCGCCCTCGGCGATATATTCCTCAAGATATGTGTCTGAAAAGGAACGCATGATAAGCTGGGCCCGCCCGATATGACGCCAGACCGGGCGTCCGCCCTCGCAAATGACGGCTGCGGACAACAATTCGTGGGACTGCCCGCGCAATGTCCGCAATTGCTCACGCAGGTCTGCCGTGTCGCGCGGCTTGTCGAACATCTGCCCCTTGCAGACGAGGATTTGATCCGCGGACAGAACCAGTGCGTCGCCGTTGCGTGCCGAAACCCGCAGGCCCTTCAGCTCCGCCAGTTTGTCCGCGATGTCGCGCGGGGGCGCGCCCTCGGCCGCCATGGCGCGCTTCACCGCATCCTCATCCACGCGGGACACGTCGATCCTGTGGGCCACGCCGGCCCGCTCGAGCATCGCGGATCGCGCAGCAGAACCTGAGGCGAGAACGATCTGGGTCATGATGTACGCTTTCTAAGCTCGACCAGAATGGCGGCGGCGGTTTCCTCGATCGAGCGTCTGCTGACGTCGATCACCGGGATATCGTGACGCTCGAAAAACAATCTGGCCTCGGCGACTTCGGACCTTATGGTGTCGATATCGGCATAGCCCTGCGTTCCACCACGATCCAGCGCCACCAAACGATGGGCGCGCACCTGCGCGAGGCGACCCGGACTGACAACCAGACCGACCACCGGAACCCCGGCCTCCATCGCGGCGAGCAGACCGGGGGGCGCGGGAACATCCAGCACCAGGGGAACGTTGGCCGCCCGAACGCCCTGATATCCAAGATAGATACAGGTCGGCGTCTTGGAGCTGCGACTGACACCGACGACAATCACATCCGCGGCCAGCAATCTGTCAGGGTCCACGCCATCGTCATGCGCCATAGCGAAATCCAAGGCGGCGATACGCTCGTTATAATTGTGATCGACACGATGCTGTTGTCCGGGCTGGGAACGCGCCGGCGCGCCGAGGTGACGCGCCATCGCCTGTACCGTGGTGTCCAGAACGCCGACCGCCTCGATCCCTCGCTGCATCGCCAAGTTGGTCAGGTGGTCCTGCAATGTCGCATCCGACAGCGTGTGCAGGATCAGCGCCGGTTGAGTTATCTGCTCGACGATATGGGAAATATGCTCACGCGTGCGAACGAAGGCGTTCTCCTCGGTTGTGAAGTCCGCAAATTCGAATCGAACCGCAGTCGCACGCGCGGCAGAAGCCAGCGTATTGCCGGTGGAATCAGAAATCAGGTGCAGCGTAAGCCGTTTTTGCTCGGTCAAGGCCATCAATCCTGTGGATAAAGTCGTGGATATACCTGTCGAAGATATCTGTGCGGCGCTGTGGAGAAAAGCACCGTGCGGGTTTTACACGCGCTCCACCCAAGACGCTACACAGGCTGGGACCTGCTTTTCAGTTTGGAATGCGGGGCTGTGGATAAAATCGGACCATTCCGGCGCGATGTGGGGAATTTCAAAGAGTCAATCTGAGTCGGTGACACGGAAGTCGAAGATTTGCCTTATAAGTTTCTGTAATTTCAATGTTTATCAATTTTTCTCGTATTCAGCTTCCACCACCTGCACAGGCGGTGGAAGCGATTCTCGTGTTAACAACCATGTGGAAGAAAATGCGCCTGTCGATAATCCCCAGCTTTCACAGCCCTTCTACAAACCACATCCTTAGACTCTTTCTTAATATTAAGAGGGTCACAGACCCCGCTTGATTAAACTCCGAACTGCGGCAAAGAAGGAAACAAGCGAGGAAGGACGACACATGATTCAGGATCTGCTGGCCATCGCCTATCCATGGCTGAAAGCCGCTCACGTGATTTCCGTGATCTCCTGGATGGCGGGGATTTTCTATCTGCCTCGACTGTTCGTTCATCACGCCGAAAGCGGGGAGGCAGGGAGTGACGTCTCCGAAACCTTCAAGATGATGGAGATGAAACTTTACAGTGTGATCATGACGCCAGCGATGATCGCGACCTGGACGTTTGGAATATTGCTCGTGGCGATTCCGGGCGTACTCGGATGGTGGTTTCTGCCAAAATTCATCGCGGTACTGATCATGACCGGCTTTCACGCCTGGCTGAATGGACGGCGGAAGGAATTTCTCGAAGACAGAAATACCAGATCCGGTCGTACCTATCGTTTTGCCAATGAAATACCGACTGTGTTGATGGTAATCATCGTGATTGCGGTCATCGTCAAACCATTTTGAGCACGACGTTGTTGACATATTCGACTTAACCGCCATATCTGACGAAAGGCGCGGGCGGGATCTGCGCTTCCCTTCCTCTTACTGTAATCTGGTGCGTATGAGCACCGATCACATAACCGGACCGAAATTGATGGATATTGAACGCCTCTCGCTTGCCGAGTTGAAAGCGAAGAGCCCTGCCGATCTGCTGAAGATGGCGGAAGAGCTCGAAATCGAAAACGCCTCTACGATGCGTAAGGGCGACATGATGTTCGCGATCCTCAAGGAAACCGCTGAGGATGGAGTCGAGATTTCCGGGGATGGTGTGCTTGAAGTGTTGCAAGACGGCTTCGGTTTCCTGCGCTCGCCCGAGGCGAACTATCTGCCGGGTCCGGACGATATCTACGTTTCCCCCAGTCAGATCCGAAAATTCAGCCTGCGCACTGGCGATACCGTAGACGGTGTCATCCGCGCGCCTAAGGATGGCGAAAACTATTTTGGTCTGGTGAAGGTCACGCTGATCAACTTCGAAGATCCGGAGAAGGTCAATCACAAGGTTCACTTCGACAACCTGACGCCGCTCTATCCTGATGAGCGGCTGTCGATGGAAGTGTCGGATCCGACTGTTAAGGACCGCTCCGCCAGGGTGATCGACCTCGTCTCACCCATCGGGAAAGGTCAACGCTGCCTGATCGTAGCGCCGCCACGTACCGGTAAGACGATGATTTTGCAGAATATTGCGAATTCGATCGAGAAGAATCATCCAGAATGCTACCTGATTGTTCTGTTGATCGACGAACGGCCAGAAGAGGTCACCGATATGCAGAGATCAGTCAAAGGCGAGGTCGTTTCGTCGACCTTCGATGAGCCGGCCACCCGCCATGTCGCCGTTTCCGAAATGGTCATCGAAAAGGCGAAGCGCCTGGTTGAGCATAAGCGGGATGTTGTCATCCTGCTGGATTCGATCACGCGTCTGGGTCGGGCTTTCAATACGGTCGTGCCGTCCTCGGGCAAGGTTCTGACCGGCGGTGTCGATGCCAACGCGCTTCAGCGTCCGAAAAGGTTCTTTGGTGCTGCGCGAAACATTGAGGAAGGTGGATCACTGACGATCATTGCGACAGCGCTGATCGATACGGGCAGCCGTATGGATGAAGTGATCTTCGAAGAGTTCAAGGGAACCGGTAACTCCGAACTGGTTCTGGATCGCAAGATTGCCGATAAACGGGTCTTCCCCGCCATCGATATCATGAAGTCAGGCACGCGTAAGGAAGAACTTCTGGTTGATAAGTCCGACTTGACCAAGATGTTCGTGTTGCGGCGGATTCTAAATCCTATGGGAACAACGGATGCAATCGAATTCTTGCTCGGTAAGTTGAAGCAGACAAAGAGCAATTCTGATTTCTTTGACTCCATGAATACTTAGTAGTTTATCAGGGTGCGTGTATTGCACTCTATGGGTGTGATACATGCTGGATACTATCTTTGCGCCTGCAACTGCTCCTGGTAGGGCAGGCGTTGGCATCATACGGATTTCTGGTCCATTGGCGCATACAACGGCTGAGCGTTTGTGCGGTACGCTGCCTGAGCACAGATCCTCTGCACTGCGCTGGGTTCGGGATAGTCGCGATGGGTCGAAAATAGATCAGGCCTTGATCCTCCGCTTTGATGCTCACGGCAGTTTTACGGGTGAGCCGGTGGTTGAAATCCATCACCACGGATCACCCGCGGTCTTGTCTCAGTTGGTAAAGGTACTCGCGGATCAGCCCGGATTGAGAATCGCTGATGCAGGTGAGTTTACCCGGCGAAGTCTGGAAAACGGTCGATTGGACCTTTCTCAGGTCGAGGGCTTGTCAGACCTGCTGGATGCAGACACGGAAAGCCAGAGACGACAGGCTTTGCGGGTTATGGATGGTGAACTATCCAGATTGGTTGTTTCTTGGCGCGCAGATTTGCTGCGCTCGATTGCACTAATCGAAGCGACGATTGATTTCGCGGACGAGGACGTTCCGGTTGATGTCTATCCTGAAGTGCGAGAGCTGGTTAGGGGTGTACTGAAGGATATGAAATCTCAGCTTAGCGGGGCGAAAGCAGCGGCTGACATTCGCGGCGGCTTTGAAGTGGCTATTGTCGGGCGCCCAAACACCGGTAAATCGAGTTTGATCAATCGTCTAAGTCGGCGAGATGTCGCGTTGATATCTGATTATGCCGGCACGACTAGGGATGTTATCGAGGCTCGTCTGGATGTCTCTGGTCATGCGGTAACTTTTCTCGATACAGCAGGTCTTAGAGAGACAAGTGATGTGGTTGAGGGTATGGGCATTGATCTGGCAAAGCGGCGCGCAACGTCGGCAGATATGCGTATTTTTTTGTTGGAACGGGATCAGGTAGACCCCGATGATACTATTGAGGTTCAGTCTCAGGACCTGATAATACATGGTAAAGACGATGATGGCAGCAAAGGTGGCGTATCGAGCTTATCAGGGCGCGGTATCGAACGTTTGCTAAAGGATATCGAAGACAGGCTGAATTATCTCACCAGTGGCTCTTCGTTGTTGATTAGGGAGCGCCATCAGGTCGCCATGCGAGCTGGGGCAGAGTACTTGGGGAACGCTCTTTCATCTCTTGATGAAGATTACAGCGGACCTGAATTCGTGGCAGAGGATCTGCGATCTGCTATACATGCTCTGGACCAGCTGATCGGTCGAATCGGGGTCGAGGATGTTCTTGGGGACATCTTCTCCAGTTTTTGCATAGGTAAGTAAGGTTGTTTCACGTGAAACATAATGCGTTTGATGTAATTATCGTGGGTGGTGGGCATGCGGGTTGCGAAGCCGCTCTCGCCGCGCAACGGATGGGATCTCAGGTAGCTCTCATTACGCATCGCCGTGATCGTATTGGAGAAATGTCCTGTAACCCCGCCATCGGAGGTCTGGGTAAAGGACATTTGGTTCGAGAGATTGACGCATTGGATGGCGTAATGGGCCGTGTTGCGGATCGGTCGGGTATACAGTTCAGGTTGTTGAACCGACGGAAGGGACCCGCGGTTCAGGGCCCACGTACACAAGCGGACCGGGATTTGTATCGCCGTCATATGCAAGCTGAATTCGATAACTTGCCAAACTTGGCTGTTATTGAGGCGGCTGTTGACGATTTAATCATCGCAAAAGGTAAAATCGCAGGCGTAACCTTGGCAGACGGTAGCGAAATCTCAGCTGCTGCTGTGGTTATTACCACGGGAACCTTTCTGAGAGGTGTAATTCATATCGGGACTGTGACCAGACAGGGCGGCAGAATGGGTGATCCCGCCACATCCAAACTGGCTCAGCGGATTGAAGACCTGGGCCTTCCTCTTGGACGGCTGAAGACGGGCACTCCGCCGCGGCTGAAAAGCAAGAGTATTAACTGGGAAATTCTGGAACGGCAGGAGGCTGATGAGAATCCAGTAAGATTTTCGTTCCTGAACTCAGGTGATCTGCCTCCTCAAATAGCATGTGGAATTACCCATACGAACGAAGCCACGCACGAATTAATTCGGAAAAACCTAGAAAAATCAGCTATGTACAGTGGAAACATTACCGGGCCTGGTCCTCGCTATTGTCCATCCATAGAAGACAAGGTCACTCGATTTTCTGATAAATCAGCTCATCAGGTTTTTCTGGAACCAGAGGGTCTGAATTCGGACTTGGTGTATCCGAATGGGATTTCAACGTCACTTCCACTCGAAATTCAGGAGCAGTATGTAACATCTATGCGCGGTTTGGAATTCGCCGAGATCGTGCAGCCGGGATATGCAATTGAGTATGACTACGTGGATCCCAGAGCTTTGGATTCTACATTAAGGGTAATAAACTGCCCCGGTCTGTTTTTGGCTGGCCAGATCAATGGCACTACAGGATATGAGGAAGCGGCTGCTCAAGGTTTGATTGCCGGATTGAACGCGGCATTATCTGTGGCTGGTGCGGAACCGTTTATTCTGGATCGATCTCAAGCATATATCGGAGTAATGATAGACGATCTTGTAACCCGTGGCGTTGCGGAGCCATATCGGATGTTCACGTCCAGGGCAGAATACAGGCTCTCATTGAGAGCAGATAACGCGGATCAGCGACTGACGCCGCTCGGGATGGAGATTGGCTGTATCAGCCGAGATCGCGCCGAGAAATATGAGGACAAGGCCACGAATTTGGCAGATGCGCGTTTCCTTCTTTCCGGACGCACGGTCACTCCCGACAGGGCAAATGCGGTCGGCTTGAGGGTAAACCGCGATGGGCATCGCCGTTCGGTGTTCGATTTGATGGCGCGAAGCGAAACTACGCCGACCCATATAGTGGAACTTTGTCCTGAATCTTCAGCGATTTCGTCTGATATTCTGTCTCAGCTATCAATCGACGCGACCTATGCGAGCTACATTGAACGTCAGGGCCGGGATATCGCCGCTTTGAAGCGCGATGCGGAGAAATCGCTACCCTTGGACTTGCCTTATCAATCTATCGCTGGCCTTTCGACCGAGCTGAAGACCAAGTTGTTGGCAACGCGACCGGATTCTATTGCGCAAGCTTCGAGAATTGAGGGTATGACCCCTGCAGCACTTGGCTTGCTCATTGCGGCGACCCGACGAGCCGAGCGAAAATCAGCGTGATTTCTTCAGGGCGAGAATTAGTCGAGGAGGGTGTTTCACGTGAAACAATGAGAGCCATCGATAGGTACGTTGAATTGCTGATTCAATGGAATCCAAAGATTAATCTCGTTGCCCCGAATACCATTCCTGAAGTCTGGACACGTCACGTTTTAGATTCCCTGCAAATCGCGCATTTAGGCGAAGAGTCGAGAAGATGGGTAGATATTGGATCTGGTGGAGGTTTCCCCGGTCTGATCGTAGCGTGTATGTATCCCGAGAAAGATCTCGTTTTAGTTGAAAGTGACACACGCAAATGTCTTTTCATGCGCACCGTAATTCGCGAATGTAAGCTGAGTGCGAAGGTAATGAATCACCGTATCGAAGAACTGGAACCTCAATCGGCAGATGTGGTGAGCGCCCGAGCATTGGCTTCTTTGCCTTCACTTTTCACCTTGGCCAAATCGCACCTCTCATCGGAAGGGCAATGTTTGTTCATGAAGGGCGCGAATCGAAAACTTGAGCTTGAAGCCGCGCGGAAGGACTGGACTTTTGATGTCGAGGAAGTCCAGAGTTTGACGAGTCGAGAAGGCGCTATCCTTCGTATCAAGGGCCTGAAACATATTTGAAAGTGTCCTGAAATGAAAATAATTGCTCTCGCAAATCAGAAGGGTGGCGTAGGTAAAACCACGACCGCTATAAACTTGGGCACAGCTTTGGCCGCAGTGGGCCAACGGGTGCTGTTGGTTGATCTCGATCCGCAGGGCAATGCCTCTACAGGGTTGGGAATTGAGAACTCAGCTCGTCAGCAATCAACCTACGATGTACTGGTTGATCGTAAACCGATCGCTGAGATTGCTCTTTCGACAATTGTACCGAACCTGTTTATCGCTCCAGCGACGCCTGATCTCAGCTCGGTTGATCTTACACTTTCGAAGGAGCCGAGCCGCGCAAATCGCCTCAGGGACAGTCTGCGCGCTGCGGGGGATCAGTATGACTATGTTCTGATCGATTGCCCGCCCGCGCTGAACTTGCTGACCCTGAATGCGCTGTCGGCCGCGGCTACAGTGCTTGTTCCGCTACAATGTGAGTTCTTCGCTCTCGAAGGACTTAGTCAACTCATGAATACGATACGCGAAGTTCGTTCAGCGTTGAATGCATCGCTTGAGATTCAAGGTATTGTGCTAACAATGTATGACCGCCGCAACAATTTGTGCCATCAAGTTGCTGCGGACGCGCGGCAGACGCTGGGTGATCTGGTTTTTGAAACTGTGATTCCCCGGAATGTAAGGCTATCTGAGGCACCTTCGCACGCCATGCCAGCCTTGCTATACGATGAAACCAGCGCAGGCAGCCTGGCATATCAGCGCTTGGCGGCAGAACTGCTCACACGTGCCACGCGTGTCGAAACTATGAGGACTTCCCATGCGAAAACCTGATCGTAAGGGGCTTGGGCGTGGCTTGTCCGCGCTTTTGGTCGATGTGGATCCGGGCCAGGGTTCGGAATCGACCGCTGTGCAAACGCTTCCAATCGACCAAATCACGCCGAATCCCGATCAGCCGAGGCGAACGTTCACTGAATCCGACCTGGACGATCTAACGCGTTCGATCCGCGAAAAGGGTATCATTCAGCCTCTGATCGTTCGGCCCGATCCTACCGGTGCCTCTGCCTACCAAATCGTTGCGGGTGAGCGACGCTGGCGGGCCGCGCAGCGAGCTCAACTGCATGAACTGCCGGTCGTTATCCGTGAATTCAATGATACCGAAGTTCTCGAAGTCGCGATCATTGAAAACATTCAGAGATCTGACCTGAATGCTGTGGAAGAGGCGCGTGGCTACAAGCAGCTTATGGAAAAGTTCGGTCACACGCAGGAAAAACTGGCAGAAGCACTCGGCAAGTCACGCTCTCATATTGCAAACTTGCTACGCTTGCTTTCCCTCCCAGCGCCAGTACTCGACATGTTGGTCGAGGGGCAACTTTCGGCGGGCCATGCCCGGGCGCTGGTTCCACTCGCCGATCCCATGCCTCTTGCGAACCAGATCGTACAGCAGCGGCTTTCGGTACGTGAGGCTGAAAAGCGGGCGAAAACTCCGGTCATTCCCGGAACCCGCCAGCCCAGTGCGAAGGCCAAGAAGGATGCCGATACCCGTTCGTTGGAAGGGGATCTTAGCGCAGCTTTAGGACTCACAGTCTCTATCACCCACAGATCTGACGGGCAGGGCGGGCAGATCAGCGTCACTTATCGCGATCTGGACGACCTCGACCGGCTATGTGGTTTGCTGTCCGGGGAAAACTGATCAGACAATCAGTTCGCGCAGGATCGCATTCGTCACCGGCCGCCCTTGTCGTGTAATCGACAAGCGATGATCTTGGATGGAAATCAGCCCGTCCTCTTCCAGCGTGACGAGGGCGGATTCGTCGAAAAAGCCGGGGTACAGCGCCTGCAATCTATGCATGTCGATACCTTCACGCAGGCGCAGCCCCATCAGAACACATTCGACCGCCTGATCGTACGGGGACAGAGCATCCGCAGGCTTGTATCCGTGACCCTGCCTTTGGACATTCTGCAGCCAGGCTTCGGGCATACGAAGCGTTTCAGTGGCCCGCCTCATATCGTCCGCTCCGGTTATCCGACCATGGGCCCCCGGCCCGATACCGGCATAGTCGCCATACCGCCAATAGATCAGATTGTGACGGGATTCCGCGGAATTCCGCGCGTGGTTCGAGATCTCGTAAGCCGGCAGTCCAGCCGCTTCCATAATATCCTGCGTATCGAAATACATGTCACTGGCAATGCTGTCATTGGGCATGCCGCGCAGCGCCCCACGTGCGTGAAGTTCCCCAAATCTGGTGGATGCCTCGATGGTCAGCTGATAAAGTGACAGATGATCCAGGCCCAATCTAATCGCTTGATTTAATTCAGCTTTCCATGATTCCCTGTCTTGCCCCTGTCGGGCGTAAATCAAATCGAAACTCACCCGGTCAAAGCACTCTCGCGCGATTTCAAAGGCCTCCATGGCTTCACGTGCAGTATGCATTCGCCCCAGGCGTTTGAGATCCACATCGTTGAGGGCCTGTATCCCCATGGAGACCCGGTTGATACCCGCGTCACGAAAGCCCTGAAACTTTCCGGCCTCGACGGATGTCGGATTGGCTTCGAGCGTGATTTCCGCATCTTCGGCCAGGCTCCATACCTGACCGATCTTGCCGATGACAGCCGCGATCGTATCCGGCTGCATCAGGCTGGGCGTGCCACCGCCGAAGAACACGGTATCGACGCGGCGCGGTCCGCTGAGGCTCGCGGCATGTTCGATCTCTCGGCACAATGCGTCACACCATGCCGCGTGATCGACCTCGCGCCGGACATGTGAATTGAAATCGCAATATGGGCACTTTGCCTGACAGAACGGCCAGTGAACATAGACCCCGAACCCGCCATTGCGCCAATCTGGTGTCAGAAGCTCAGCCAAAAGCTTGCGCCGTCAACAGTTTGAACGCGGCGGAGCGGTGGCTCAGAGGTTCCTTTTGCGCATAGGGCATTTCACCGAAGGTCAGGGTTTGTCCGTCGGGCAAGAACATTGGATCATAGCCGAAACCCTGTTCGCCGCGTGGGGGCCAGACCAGACGACCCCCGGCCTCACCGCGATAGATCTGGTCGTGCCCGTCCGGCCAGGCCAAACACAACGTGCAGACGAAGCGGCCCGTCCGCGGTTCCGGAGCGTTCCGCTCCTCCAACTCACGCCAAGTCCGGGTCATCGCCATCATGAAATCGCGGCCCTGGCCCGTTTCGGCCCAATCGGCGGTATAGACGCCGGGTGCACCGTCCAGCGCATCGACCTCGATCCCGGAATCGTCGCTGAGCGCAACCAGTCCGGTTTCACGTGCAGCAAAATGCGCCTTCAACCGGGCGTTTCCGGCAAAAGTATCCTCGGTCTCCTCCGGTTCGCTGAGGCCCAGAACACCGGCGGAGGTGACATCGATCCCGTATGGTTCCAACAGGGCCGAAATCTCCCGCAACTTTCCAGCGTTGTGAGAGGCAAGAACCATGCGCTCGCCTGAGGAGACCTTGCGGATCATGCGACGGCGGCCTTTTGTGCCGCGACCAGATCATCGACGCCCGATGAGGCCAGATCGAGCAGCCGGGTCAGTTCATCGCGAGAGAACGGCGCCCCCTCGGCCGAGCCCTGAACCTCAATCATTCCACCCTCACCGGTCATGACGAAATTGGCGTCGGTTCCCGCGGCGCTATCCTCGGCGTAGTCCAGATCCAGCACGGGTTGTCCGCCATAGATACCGCAGCTTATAGCGGCGACATGCGTGCTCAGCGGATCGTTTTTCAGATCGCCCGCCTTCAGCAGTTTGTTGATTGCCAGACGCAGTGCGACCCAGCCCCCGGTGATGGAGGCGCAACGCGTCCCGCCATCGGCCTGAATGACATCGCAATCGACGGTGATCTGCCGCTCACCCAGGGCGACGCGGTCGATCCCGGCGCGCAGGGACCGGCCTATCAGGCGTTGGATTTCCTGCGTGCGGCCCGATTGCTTGCCAGCCTGTGCCTCACGTCGGTTACGGGTGGTGGTGGCGCGGGGCAGCATGCCATATTCCGCCGTGACCCAGCCCAGACCGGTATTGCGCAGCCATGGCGGCACCCGTTCCTCCAGCGAAGCGGTGCACAGCACATGCGTGTTGCCACAACGGATGATGCACGACCCCTCGGCGTGCATGGTCACGTTTGTCTCGATGGAAACGGGGCGCAGTTGATCGACGGACCGGCCGGATGGGCGCATGATACTCTCCTGTAAAACTCGATCTTTCCCTATAGCAGGGGGTCATATCCGTCCAGTGATGCGCCATGCGTCCGGTCCGCAGCGCAGATGGACAGTGCCGTTGACCTGACTGCATCGCGTCTCTACCTCTTTATTGACATGAATGAACCCAAGACCAGCACTTTGGACGACATGAACGAGCGGGCCCGCGCGGTCTTTCGCTCGCTGGTCGAGACGTATCTGGATACCGGGGAGCCTGTCGGATCACGCACCCTGTCGCGGGCATTGGCGCAGCCGGTATCCGCCGCGACGATCCGTAACGTGATGCAGGATCTCGAAATGCTGGGCCTTCTTGGCAGTCCGCATGTCAGCGCGGGGCGGGTGCCGACCCAGCGCGGGTTGCGGATGTTCGTGGATGGCTTCATCGAGGGCGGGGATGTGAACTCCGTCGACCGGCAGGAGATCGAGCGTGCCGTCGGGACCGACAGTGACGACATTACCGGCGCGCTGGATCGTGCGGTGGGCGTGTTGTCGGGCCTGACACGCGGTGCGTCGCTGGTGCTGACCCCGCAGGTCGAGGCGCCGATCCGGCATATCGAATTCGTCTCCCTCTCGGATGAGCGGGCGCTGGTCGTGCTGGTCATGGCCGACGGGCGGGTCGAGAACCGGCTGTTCACCCCACCGCCCGGTCTGCCGCCATCCGCGATGCGAGAGGCGGCAAACTTCCTCAATTCCATCCTCGAAGGCCGCACCGTGAGCGAGGCGCGCTCCATCGTCGAGGCGGAGATCGTCTCCCGCCGGCAGGAGCTGGACGTGCTGGCTCGCAATCTGGTCGAATCCGGCGTGGCCCTGTGGTCCGAGCAAACGGGTGACGACCGCGACCGTCTGATCGTGCGCGGCACCTCGCATCTGATCGATTCGACCGGGGCGGAGGATGACCTGATCCGCATTCGCCAGCTTTTCGACGATATCGAGCGCAAGCGCGATCTCGCCCAATTGCTCAGTTTGACCGAGGAGGGCGACGGTGTGCGGGTTTTCATCGGGTCCGAGAACAAGCTCTTTTCACTTTCGGGTTCCTCTCTGGTCGTATCTCCCTATATGAACGCTGATCGGAAGATCATCGGCGCGATCGGTGTCATCGGCCCTACGCGGCTGAACTACGGGCGCATCGTTCCGATCGTGGATTACACCGCGCAACTGGTCGGTCGTCTGTTGAAGGACGGCCGATGAAGCGCTGAGGACGGAAGTCGAATATGTCGAACGAAAATGACGTGAACGAAGAGTTCGAAGACATGCCGGACGCCGAGGGCGAACCGGACGAAAACTCGCAAGCCTATGCCGATCCCGATGCGGAGATCGACAGCCTGCGCACGGAAAACGAAGAGCTGCGCGACAAGCTTTTGCGGACCTATGCGGACATGGAAAATCTGCGCAAGCGGCTGGAGCGGGATCGCAAGGACGCGGAGATCTATGGCGGAACACGTCTGGCACGTGAATTGCTGCCGGTGCACGACAATCTGAAACGTGCGGTCGAGGCCATTACGGAGGAGCAGCGTGAGGCCGCCTCCTCGGTGATCGAGGGGATCGAGCTGACGCAGCGTGAGCTTCTCAACGCCTTTGAAAAGCACAAGATCACCCGCATCGACCCTGAGATGGGCGACAAGTTCGATCCCAAGCTGCATCAGGCGATGTTCGAGGCCCCGATGCCCGGCGTTGCCGCGGGATGTGTGCTGCAGGTGATGGCCGAGGGCTTCATGATCGGTGACCGTCTGCTGCGCCCCGCGCAGGTCGGCGTGTCCTCGGGCGGATAAGGGGGCCGCGATGGGTCGCATCACTCAGGAGGCGGCCCTTCGCGCCCTTTACGGTGAGAAAAGCGCCCGCAGCGTGGCCAAGGAGCTGCACCGGCTCGATACGCATTGCCGCACGTTCATCGCGGCCTCTCCGTTCCTCGTGATGTCCACTTCCGGGCCTGACGGGCTGGAAGTGACACCGCGCGGCGATGCTCCGGGTTTCGTGATCGTCGAGGATGACACTCATCTGCTGATCCCCGACCGGCCCGGTAACAACCGTTTGGACAACCTGACCAATCTGCTGGGCGATCCGGCCATCGGTCTGATCTTCATGATACCGGGGGTGCGCGAAACGCTGCGGGTGCGTGGCATCGCGGAAATTCATGACGATGCTGACCTGTGCGACCGCTGCGCCGCGCATGGCAAACCCGCGCTGAGCGTGCTGCGGGTGAAGGTGACGCGCGCCTATCTGCATTGCGCCAAGTCGATGCTGCGATCCGGCCTGTGGCAGCCCCAGACATGGGCCGAGCAGCGTCCGGTGCCCACGATGGGCCAGATGATTGCCGACCAGACCGGCACTGACGATCAGCCTGAGAGCGAGGAGCAGATGCTCGCCCGCTATGCCAAGGCGCTGTACTAGGGGGTCTCGTTCGGCATCAGACCCTTGAGTTCATAGATCAGATCCAATGCCTCGCGCGGGCTCAACCCGTCGGGCAGAATGTCCGCCAGCCTGCTTTCGACCCTGGATTCCGTCTTGGCGGGTTGGGGCGCGGGGGCGGGTACGGCGAACAGGGGAAGGTCGTCGATCAGGGTCTTTGTCTTGCCGCCCTGTTCGCGTTCGCCCTTTTCGAGGATGTCCAGAACGCTGCGCGCCCGCTCCACCACGGCAGCGGGCAAACCGGCCAGCCGTGCGACCTGAACGCCATAGGACCGATCCGCTGCGCCCTCACGCACCTCATGCAGGAAAACAACGTTCCCCTCCCACTCACGCACGGCGACGGTGGCGTTGGATACGCCGTCCAGCTTGCCTGACAGGGCTGTCATCTCATGGTAATGCGTGGCGAACAGGGCACGTGCACCGTTGACGTCGTGCAGATGCTCCATCACCGCCCACGCAATGCTGAGGCCGTCATAGGTCGCCGTTCCGCGTCCGATCTCATCCAGAATGACCAGCGCACGCGGGCCGGCCCGGTTCAGGATCGCTGCCGTTTCCACCATCTCCACCATGAAAGTCGACCGGCCCCGCGCCAGATCGTCCGCTGCGCCGACCCGCGAAAACAGCTGATCGACCAAGCCGATATGGGCCGAGGCGGCAGGCACGAACGCGCCGATCTGCGCCAGCAGCGCGATGATCGCGTTTTGCCGCAGCCAGGTCGATTTACCCGCCATGTTCGGACCTGTCAGCAGGACGATGCGCGCCGCCTCGTCCCCCTCCGCGCTCAGATCGCAATCATTGGGAATGAACTCCGGTCCGCCCTGTCGGCGCAGGGCGCGCTCCACCACGGGATGACGCCCGCCGACGATGGCGAAGCTGCGCGACATGTCCAGCACGGGGCGGGTCCAGTCGCTGTCCACGGCCAGTTCCGCCAGCCCTGTCGCTACGTCCAGTTCCGCCAGCGCCCGCGCGGCGGTGTTGATCGCGGCCCCGTCCGCCAGCACGGCCTCACGCATGCGGGCGAACTGTTCCAGTTCCAACTCCAGCGTGCGCGCGCCCGCATTGAGGATGCGCGTTTCCAGTTCGGACAATTCGACAGTGGTGAACCGCACTGCATTCGCCGTGGTCTGACGGTGGATGAAGGTGTCTGACAGCGGTGCGGACAGCATCTTTTCCGCATGGGTGGCGGTCGTTTCGATGAAATAGCCCAGCACGTTGTTATGCTTGATCTTCAACGCGGTGATGCCTGCGATCTCAGCATATTTCGCCTGCATCGAGGCGATGACACCGCGCCCCTCGTCGCGCAGGGTGCGCGCTTCGTCCAGATCGACATCCACGCCCTCGGCCACGAAACCGCCGTCGCGTTTCAGTAAAGGCGGCTCGGCCACCAGCGCGGCGTTCAGCAAATCGGCGCAATCGGGCAGGGTGGCCAGCGCCCGCGCGGCCTGCGCCACCTGATCAGGCAGTTCGCCGCTCAGGGCGTGTGCCACCCGTTCGCCTGCGCGCAACCCGTTTCGGATGGCGGCGAGGTCGCGCGGCCCGCCACGGTCCAGCGCCAGCCGCGTCAGCGCGCGATCCATGTCCGGGGCCTGCCGCAAGGCCTCACGCAAATCGGCGCTCAGCGTGCGATCCTCGACAAAGGCCTGCACCGCATCCAGCCTGCCCCGTATGGTTTCCAGATCGGTTGAGGGGGCGCACAGCCGCGTTTCCAGCAAGCGTGCACCCGCGCCTGTTACCGTACGGTCGATGGCGGTCAGCAGGCTGCCCTCACGCCCACCGCTGAGCGCGTGGGTCAGTTCCAGATTACGCCGGGTCGCAGCGTCGATCTGCATCGCGGCGCCCTGATGCTCCTGCACCGGGGGGCGGATCAGGGGCAGGCGGCCCTTTTGCGTGATGTCCACATAGTCGATCAGCGCGCCGAGCGCCGCAAGCTCCGCCCGGTCGAACTGCCCGAACCCGTCCAGCGAGCCGGTGCCGTAGAGGGTTTCCAACCGGGTTCGCGCGGCCTCACTGTCGAAGCTGGCACGGCCCAGCGGCGTGACGACGGCGGGGTCCTCATCCAGGGCGGGGGGAACCTCGCCCTCCACCACCAGAACCTCACGCGGGCCGGTGCGGGCCAGCATCGGGCCCAACGTCACCAGCGGGCAGCGCGCGACGTGCAGTTCGCCGGTGCTCAGGTCCAGCCAGGCATAGGCCCCGGCATCGCGTACCTGGGCATAAGCGGCCAGATAATTGTGCCGCCGTGCGTCCAGCAGGGTATCCTCGGTCAGGGTGCCGGGCGTGACCAGTCGGACGACCTCACGCTTGACCACAGCCTTGTAGCCGCGTTTCTTCGCCTCCGCCGGGCTTTCCATCTGATCGCAGACGGCGACGCGGAACCCCTTGCGGATCAGGGTCAGCAGATACCCCTCCGCCGCGTGCTGCGGCACGCCGCACATCGCGATGTCCTTTCCTTCGTGCTTGCCACGTTTGGTCAGCGCGATGTCGAGCGCCGCCGCCGCCGCGACCGCATCGTCAAAGAACATCTCGTAGAAATCGCCCATCCGGTAGAACAGCAGCGCATCGGGGTACTGGGCCTTGATCTCCAGAAACTGCGCCATCATCGGCGTCGCGGTATTCGACATTCCGGCCCCCTTCGCTTGGTCGAACTGTCCTAACGTGCCGTCGGAGTGGCGAAAAGCCTTTGTGCGCCCGCCGTGGCCCGCTAAACGTGTCGAAAAGCAAAATTCAAGGGACAGGTGGATGACCAGGAATACACGGATAACGGATGAGGACGCGCTGGCATATCACCTGGCGCCCACGCCGGGTAAGCTGGAGGTTCGCGCCTCTACCGCGATGACGACGCAGCGCGATCTCAGCCTTGCCTATTCGCCCGGCGTTGCCGTCCCGTGCGAGGCGATCGCCAGAGACCCCGCGCTAGCCTATGACTATACCACCAAGGGCAACATGGTCGCCGTTATCTCGAACGGTACGGCGGTTCTGGGGCTGGGCAATCTGGGCGCGCTGGCGTCCAAGCCGGTGATGGAGGGCAAGGCGGTGCTGTTCAAACGCTTCGCCGACGTGAACTCCATCGACCTCGAACTGGATACCGAGGATCCAGAGGCCTTCATCAACGCGGTCAAGCTGATGGGTCCGTCCTTCGGCGGCATCAACCTTGAGGATATCAAGGCCCCCGAATGTTTCATCATCGAGCAGCGGTTGAAGGAGGAGATGGACATTCCCGTCTTTCACGACGACCAGCACGGCACCGCCGTGATATGTGCCGCCGGTCTGATGAACGCGCTGCGGATTTCCGGCAAGAAGATCGAGGATTGCAAGATCGTGCTCAATGGCGCCGGTGCCGCCGGGATCGCCTGTATCGAATTGATCAAGGCGATGGGGGCGCGCCACGACAATTGCATCGCCTGCGACACGAAAGGCGTCATCTATCAGGGTCGGACCGAGGGGATGAACCAATGGAAGAGCGCCCACGCCGCCCATACCGATGACCGCACGTTGAAGGACGCGATGCACGGGGCCGACGTGTTCCTGGGCGTATCGGTCAAGGGTGCCGTAACGGCGGAGATGATCGCCAGCATGGCGCAGAACCCGGTGATCTTCGCCATGGCCAACCCCGACCCGGAAATCACGCCGGAGGAAGCGCATGCCGTGCGGGAGGACGCCATCGTCGCCACCGGGCGGTCGGATTATCCCAATCAGGTCAACAACGTGCTGGGTTTTCCCTACCTGTTTCGCGGTGCGCTCGACATTCACGCCCGTGCCATCAACGATGAGATGAAGATCGCCTGTGCCGAGGCCTTGGCCGATCTGGCGCGGCAGGACGTGCCGGACGAGGTGGCGATGGCCTATGGGCGCAAGCTGCAATTCGGGCGCGATTACATCATCCCCACACCCTTCGACCCGCGCCTGATCCACGTGATCCCCCCGGCCGTGGCCAAGGCGGGAATGGATACGGGCGTCGCGCGACGTCCGATCATCGACATGGACAGCTATGAACTGGCGCTAAAATCCCGGCTGGATCCGACGGCATCGGTGCTCGACGGCCTGTTCAACCGGGCCCGCAGGGCGCAGGCGCGCATGATCTTCGCCGAGGGGGATGACGAACGTGTGGTGCGCGCGGCGCTGACCTATCGCCGCTCCGGCCTCGGGCAGGCGCTGGTGGTCGGACGGCGCGATGAAATCGCCGCCATGCTCGAAGCGTCCGGTCAGCCCGATGCGATTGATGAGATCGAGGTGGTGAACGCGGGCACCGTCGACAATCTGCAGCAGATGGCCGACTACCTGTACGCGCGGCTGCAACGCAAGGGGCTGGACCAGCGCGATTGCTACCGCCTCGCCAGTCGGGACCGGCACGTCTTTGCGGCGCTGATGCTGGCGCATGACATGGCGGACGGCATGGTAACGGGGGCCACGCGGAAAAGCGCGCAGGTCCTGTCGCAGATCGGCCTGGTGTTCGATGCGACTGCGGCGGATGGCGCGGTGGGAATCTCCGCGATCCTGCATAACGGGCGTCTGATCCTGATCGCGGACACGCTGGTTCACGAATGGCCGGAACGTGAGGACCTCGCCAATATCGCGGAGCAGGCCGCGAAGGTTGCCCAGTCGCTGGGTCTGGAACCACGTGTGGCGTTCTGCTCGTTCTCCAATTTCGGCTACCCTGTGTCCGAGCGGGCGGAGAAGATGCACCACGCGGTCGAGGCGCTGGACGCGCGAAATGTCGATTTCGAATATGATGGCGAAATGACCGTGGATGTCGCCCTGAACGCCGACGTGATGCGGCAATACCCATTTTGCCGCCTGTCCGGCCCAGCGAACATCATCGTGGTTCCGGCGCGCCATTCCGCGTCGATCTCCGTCAAGATGATGCAGGAACTGGCGGGTGCTACGGTGATCGGGCCGATCCTCAGCGGGATCGACCGTCAGGTAAAACTGACATCGACCACCGCCACGGTCAGGGACATCCTGCACATGGCGCTGATGGCGGCCTGTCGTGTCGGCTGATCGTCCGGGCGGTGGGCTGTAGCTGCCCCCCTGAAGCAAAGGATCCCTAAAGCGAAAACGCCCGCGCGGGATGCACGGGCGTCTTCAGATTTCGCAAAAGGCGCGGCGGATCAGCCGGTGCCGCGCATCCCGTCCCAGAATCCTTTGACCTTGGACAGGAAGTCCTCGCTGTCCGGGCTGTTCTTGACGCTTTCCGCGTTGAACTCGGACAGCAATTCCTTTTGCCGGGCCGTCAGATTGACCGGCGTTTCCACGGCCAACTCGATATAGAGATCGCCGACACCCTGACCGCGCAGATGCGGCATACCCTTGCTGCGCAGCCGCAACTGCTTGCCCGATTGCACACCGGCGGGGACCTTCACGCGGCTGCGGCCGCCATCCAGATTAGGGGCCTCGATATCGCCGCCCAGGGCCGCAGTCGCCATCGGCACGGGAATCCGGCAGAACAGGTTGACGCCATCGCGTTCGAAAATCGGGTGGCTGGCAACTTCGATGAAGATATAAAGATCGCCCGACGGTCCACCGCGCAGGCCTGCCTCGCCCTCACCAGCCAGACGTATCCGCGTGCCGGTCTCGACCCCCTTGGGGATATTGACGGTCAGCGTGCGTTCCTTCTCGACCCGGCCGGCGCCGCCACAATTGCGACAGGGGTTCTTGATGATCTGGCCGCGGCCTTCACAGGTCGGACATGCCCGCTCGATGGTAAAGAAACCCTGCTGCGCGCGGACCTTTCCCATGCCTGAACAGGTGGGGCAGGTCGCGGGTTCCGCGCCGCCCTCCGCGCCGGTGCCCTCACACACATCACAGGTGGAGGAACCGGGAACGGTGATGCTCGCCTGCTTGCCGGCGAAGGCTTCCTCAAGCGTGATGCGCATGTTGTAGCGCAGATCGGAGCCGCGCGTGGCACGTTGCCCGCCCCGGCCACCGCCGCGCTGCCCGCCCATGAAATCGCCGAAAAGATCGTCGAACACGTCCGAGAACGCGGAGGAGAAGTCCGCCCCGCCCTGCGCGCGACGTCCGCCGCCGCCGCCCATGCCGCCCTCGAAGGCAGCGTGGCCGTAGCGGTCATAGGCGGCCCGCTTCTCAGGATCCTTCAGAACGTCATGCGCTTCGTTCGCCTCCTTGAACAGCCCCTCGGATTTGGGGTTGTCAGGATTGCGGTCGGGGTGATGTTCCATCACCTTCTTCTTGAACGCTTTCTTGATTTCAGCCTCGGTCGCGCCCTTGGACACGCCCAGAACCTCATAATAGTCACGTTTTGACATATCAGGTGTCTTTCCCCTTGAAAGGATCGTTCCGTCCTACCTGCAAGCTGACATCACGGCGAGCTTGAAGTCCTGCAACGGCGAGAATTTCACCGATCTTGTTCTTCCAAAGCGCGGCCTTGCCATGTTCGCGCGCCGCGTTGGAAAATTTCTGTGCGTTGCTGTTGTCGGAAAGTATTTTACGAATGGCCTCGACGATCTCGTCAAGACTGTTGCCGTCTACGATGTATCCGGTTTTATCGGAAATGACTGCCTCGGGGGCGCCACCCTGATTTCCAGTGATGCTGGCCAGGCCGTGCAATGCGGCTTCGAGATAAGTAATCCCGAAACCTTCACGTTCCTGCCCGATCTGCCGACCCGGTTGTGCAAAGAGGTTTGCGGATTCGAACAATGCCGTTTTGCGTCCGCCCTCTACGCGGCCGGTGAAAACGACATGATCGCGAACGCCCAAATCCTCGGTGAGCTTGCTGAGCCTGGCGTGATCTTCTCCATCCCCGGCGATTACCAGTTTGATACTGGGAAATTCCGAGACAAGTTTTGCAATGGCCCGGATCGTTTGATCGTGACCTTTCAGAGGTATAAGGCGCGACAGGGAAAGAATATGCGCGGTTGAGGATCCGAACTGCTTCTCGGCCCAATCCCGGTCATCCTTGCTGGACGGCGCAGGTTCCTGCACGGGAGGGTTTATGACCTGAACAGTTGTGCCTTCCGGGATCATCCCGTCAGCTCTTCTACGTGTTTCATCGGAAACGCATATCAAAGCAGATGCCCACTGCAATGCCGTATGTATACGATCCGATTTCGACGCCTTGAATTCATTCCCATGACCGAAAGTCACAACCGGGCAGAGCAATTTGCGACCAATCGCTTCGACACTTTTCCATGAACACGTGTAGATTGCCTCGACCTTGCCAGATTTTGCCAGGTGACGCAGACGAAGCGCCTTGAGCCTTTGTCTGAGCGGACGCGGGCCGCGAAACCTCTCGATCTTGTAAGGTTGCAGAACATCATCACCGCGACGTCCGTCGGCCAGAACCAGCACCTCGTATCCAGCTGCAACGCATTCAGATGCAAGCCCTGACATGAGGGCTTCGATTCCACCGGATTTGGGGGGAAAGGTCTGCGCTGAAATTACAATCATGATGCTGATCCTGCCTGCAAGAAATACGGCCCGACGTATCGGGCCGCATCTCTATTCACCGCGGAGTGCGATCAGGACGCCTTCTTGTCGTCGTCATCGACATCGGTGTAGTCCGCGTCAACGACATCGTCCTCACCCATTGCATCGTCGGCGGCACGCGGTTCGCTGTCGTCCTCGCCTTCTTTCTCCTGCGCCTTGTAGATGGCTTCACCCAGCTTCATGGCGGATTCGGTCAGGTTCTGCATGGACGACTTGATCTTGCCGGTATTGTCGCCTTCCAGCGCGTCTTTGAGCTGCGCGATGGCAAGCTCGATGGCCTCGACCGTGGTGGAGCTGACCTTGTCCTTGTGCTCCTCCAGCGATTTCTCGGTGGAGTCCATCAGGCTTTCCGCCTGGTTGCGGGCCTCGACCAGTTCGCGGCGTTCCTTGTCGGCCTCCGCGTTCTCCTCGGCCTCGCGGACCATCGCCTCGATGTCCTCATCGGACAGACCGCCGCTCGCCTGAATGGTGATCTTGTGCTCCTTGTTTGTCCCCTTGTCCTTGGCGGAGACGGACACGATGCCGTTGGCGTCGATGTCGAAGGTCACTTCGATCTGCGGCAGACCGCGCGGCGCCGGGGGGATGTCCTCCAGGTTGAACTGGCCCAGGATCTTGTTGTCCGCGGCCATCTCACGCTCACCCTGGAACACCCGGATCGTCACGGCGTTCTGGTTGTCCTCGGCGGTGGAGAAGATCTGCGACTTCTTGGTCGGGATCGTGGTGTTGCGGTCGATCAGGCGGGTGAACACGCCACCCAACGTTTCGATGCCCAGGCTCAGCGGGGTCACGTCGAGCAGGACCACATCCTTGACGTCGCCTTGCAGAACACCGGCCTGAATGGCGGCGCCCATCGCGACAACCTCATCGGGGTTCACACCCTTGTGCGGCTCCTTGCCGAAGAACTTGGTCACTTCCTCGTACACCTTGGGCATACGGGTCATGCCGCCGACCATCACGACCTCGTCGATATCGGAGGTGGTCAGGCCCGCATCCTTCAACGCGGCCTTCAGCGGCTTGATCGAACGGGCGATCAGGTCGGAGACCAGGCTTTCCAGCTTGGCGCGGGTCAGCTTCATGACGAGGTGAACCGGCTGCTTGGTATCCGGGTTCATCGAGATGAACGGCTGGTTGATTTCGGTCTGCGAGGTGGAGGACAGCTCGATCTTCGCCTTCTCCGCCGCTTCCTTCAGACGCTGCAGCGCCAGCTTGTCGCCGCGCAGGTCGATGCCGTTCTCTTTCTTGAACTGATCGGCGAGGTATTCGACGATGCGCATGTCGAAATCTTCACCACCCAGGAACGTGTCGCCGTTGGTGGATTTCACTTCGAACAGGCCTTCGTCGATCTCCAGGATCGAGATGTCGAACGTACCGCCGCCAAGGTCATAGACCGCGATGGTCTTGGAGCCTTCCTTGTCGAGGCCATAGGCCAGCGCCGCCGCGGTCGGTTCGTTGATGATGCGCAGCACTTCGAGGCCCGCGATCTTGCCCGCGTCCTTGGTGGCCTGACGCTGGGCGTCGTTGAAATAGGCGGGAACGGTGATGACGGCCTTTTCGACCTTCTCACCCAGATATTGCTCCGCCGTTTCCTTCATCTTTTGCAGGATGAACGCGGAAACCTGGCTGGGGGAATATTTCTCCCCCCGTGCCTCGACCCACGCGTCGCCGTTCGGCCCCTCGACGATGTCGAAGGGAACCATGCTCTTGTCCTTCTCGACCAGCGGGTCACCGAACTGGCGGCCGATCAGACGCTTGACAGCGAACAGGGTGTTGGAGGGGTTGGTCACGGCCTGCCGCTTCGCAGGCTGGCCCACGAGGCGCTCATCCTCCGTGAAGCCGACCATGGAGGGCGTCGTGCGCGCGCCTTCCGAGTTTTCAATCACTTTCGCCTGGCTGCCATCCATGATGGCGACGCAGGAGTTAGTTGTTCCGAGGTCAATACCGATAACTTTAGACATGTTGAGTCCCTTTTCTTGGCGATTTTGGGGTCCGGGTCCTGCTCGGAGGCCCCCGCTCCCCATCCCTGCCGATCCCGCTTGTGGAACCGACCGTTACTGAACGGTGATATAGGAGCCGCTTCTTGCCGCCGCAACCATCTGGTTTGTATTGTGCATACACATGAGTGCGGGACAGGCGCGGTGACGTGTGTCGAGGTAGTTTGAGCCGCGCGAAACAAACGATCCGAACCTGTGGCGGATCGGCAGATACCGGAGGCCGCACATGGACAGGCCCGCAAAGCTGACGGTTCAGGGGTTCGACATCTACAAGAATGCGCTGTCGCGCCCGCAGCAGGAGGATTTGCGCGACGCGGTGCGTGATATCATTCGCGCCGCCCCCCTGATCCGGCCCGTAACCCCCTCCGGCAAGGCAATGAGCGTTAGGATGAGCGCGGCGGGGCGGCTGGGCTGGATCACCGATCGCGCAGGTTACCGCTATAGCGCGACATATCCCGGTGTGCGGGGCAGGGAACAGGCCGATGGGCAAGCCGGTGAACAAGAGTGGCCGCCGATCCCGGAACAAATCCTGGATATCTGGCATCACATGACAGGCATTGCCCGTACGCCCGATTGCTGCCTCGTGAATTATTACGACACCTCCGCCCGGATGGGGATGCATCAGGACCGGGACGAAGGGGATTTCGACTGGCCCGTGCTGTCGATCTCACTGGGGGATACCGCGACCTTTCGCATGGGCGGGGTGAAGCGCGGCGATCCGACCAGCAGCGTGCGGCTGGAAAGCGGCGATATCGTCGTCATGGGTGGTGCCGCGCGGCTGGCATATCATGGGGTGGACCGGATCCTGCCCGGAACCTCGACCCTGTTGCGCGACGGAGGGCGGATCAACCTGACGCTGCGCGTGGTCGATCATGGCTGAACGTCATTCCTGTGCGGGCAGGGGCCGCTTCTTGCCCGAAATATCGACCGCCACGAAGGTAAAGACGGCCTCCGTCACCTTGAGCACCTCACCGCCGGGCTGTCTGGTCACCCAGACCTCCACCCCGATGCGCATGGAGGTCGTGCCCTCGCGCAGCATATCGGCGTAGATGCTGACCAGATCACCGACATGCACAGGCTTGTGAAAGGTCATCCCCTCCACCGCGACGGTCGTGACACGACCGCGCGCGCGGGTCCGTGCCAGAACCGAGGAGCCGAGGTCCATCTGTCCCATCATCCACCCGCCGAAGATATCTCCGTTTGCGTTGGTGTCCGCCGGCATGGCGAGGGTCTGAAGCGATAGCGTGCCGCTGGGGCAGAGATTTTGTTCCGTCATGACGGCAGAATGCGCATATCGCCGGGTTGGGGCAAGCCCTATACGGGGCCTAGGTAACCCCTATGCAGCGTCATCGCGCGCATCCGCCCGCGCGGATTCCCAGGCCAGCATCGCGCGTTTGACTGGCAAGCCCCAGTGATAGCCGCCCAGCCCGCCGGATTTGCGCATGGCCCGGTGGCAGGGGATCAGCCAACTGATCGGATTGCGCCCCACCGCGGTGCCGACGGCGCGCACGGCTGCGGGGTTGCCGATGGCCTGAGCGATTTGCGAATAGCTGGTCACGTGGCCCGAGGGGATCGACAGCAGCGCCTCCCAGACCTTGATCTGGAACGGCGCGCCGATCAGGTGCAGCCGGGCTTCGCCACCCTGCCCGAATGCGGCGCAGGCCCACCCGGCCACGGTGGTGGGTGCCTCGACGAATGTCGCGGCGGGCCAGCGGGCGCACATATCCTCGAACGCCGCGTCCCGTCCGGTTTCCGCCGCGAAGGCCATGCCGCACAGACCCCGATCGGTTCCCATTGCCAGCACCTCGCCAAAGGGGCTGTCGAACCAGCCGTAATCAATGGTCAGCCCGGCGCCGCCCCGGGCATAGTCCCCCGGGGTCATCGCCTCCCACCGCACGAACAGGTCGTGCAACCGACCCGGCCCCGACAGCCCCGTCTCGAACGTTGTGTCGAGCACGGTAAAACGGTCCTTGAGCAGATGCCGCGCGTGATCCAGCGTCAGATACTGCTGATAGCGTTTGGGGCTGATGCCGACCCAGCGGCTGAACTCCCGCTGGAAATGCGGGGCGCTCAACCCCACGGACGCCGCCACATCGCCCAATGTCGGCTGGTCGAGGCGATTATCCTCGATGTGTTTCAGGGCCCGGGCCATCAGGGCGTATTGCGCGCTGCCGCTCTCTCGTGACATGGGTTTCCCCCTCGTACCGCTGGTTCCTGGACGATCCTCGCACGAAGCACCGACCGCCAGCGACCCGAATCTTGCGGCGGGGCAGGTGGCTCCGCGTGACGTTTCGCCTTTCGGCAGGGGTTCCCCGGCCCGCCGGGCGGTTTTCGTCTCGGCTTGACGTGATATTCATGGCGCAGGGCGGGATTCTGCCTTTGATCGCAAGGGCCGGGCATGGCATGACGGTCGCCATGTCCACGCCACTTACATATTCCCAGATTGTCGAGGTCTTTACCCGGTTCCGCAACGATTGCGCGGAACCGAAGGGAGAATTGGATCACGTCAACGCCTTCACCCTCGTCGTTGCCGTCGCGTTGAGCGCGCAGGCAACCGACAAGGGCGTGAACCGCGCGACGCAGGAATTGTTCCGCATCGCGGACACACCGCAAAAGATGCTCGATCTGGGGGAGGAGGGCGTGACGGAACATATCCGCACCATCGGCCTCTACCGCAACAAGGCGAAGAACGTCATCAAGTTGAGCCGTATCCTCGTCGAGGATTTCGGCGGTGAGGTTCCATCCAGCCGCGCGGCACTGGAATCGCTGCCCGGTGTCGGGCGCAAGACGGCGAACGTGGTGCTGAACATGTGGTTCAAGCATCCCGCGCAGGCGGTCGATACCCATATCTTTCGCGTGGGCAATCGCACGGGTCTGGCCATGGGCAAGGACGTGGTCGCGGTGGAACGCGCGATCGAGGACCGGGTCCCGGCGCAATTCCAGCAACACGCCCATCACTGGCTGATTCTGCACGGACGCTATACCTGCAAGGCGCGCAAGCCTGATTGCGCGCATTGCCTCATCAACGACATATGTACCTTCGAGGACAAGATTTATGACCAAACGCTATGAAGTCGTGGGCATCGGCAACGCCGTTGTCGACGTGATCGCCCAGTCCGACGACAGTTTTCTGGAACACATGGGCATCACCAAGGGCATCATGCAGCTGGTGGAACGGTCACGGGGCGAAACCCTTTACGCCTCGATGGATGATCGGGTTCAGGCGGCGGGCGGTTCGGTGGCGAACACATTGGCGGGTCTGGGTAATATGGGGCGGTCGACGGCCTTTATCGGGCGTGTGCGCGACGATGCGCTGGGCCGGTTCTATGCCGAGGCGATGACGAATGGCGGCACGGATTTTCCCAACGCCCCGGTGGCATCGGGCGATCTGCCGACATCGCGCTCGATGATCTTCGTCAGCCCGGACGGCGAACGCTCGATGAACACCTATCTGGGCATCTCGTCCGAGGTTGGCCCCGACGATGTGGACGAAGACGTGGTGAAGGAGGCGCAGTTTCTGTACCTGGAGGGGTATCTGTTCGACAAGGATCAGGGAAAGGCCGCATTTACCAAGGCTGCACGCGCAGTTCACGCGGCGGGCGGCATGGCGGGCATCGCGCTCAGCGATCCGTTCTGCGTCGATCGGCACCGCGCCGACTTTCAGGCTCTGCTCACCAACGATCTGGACTACGTCATCGGCAATGAGGCTGAATTCAACACGTTATATGAGACGAAGGATCTGGAGGAGACGCTGAAGGCCGCCACCGCCGCCTGCCCGCTGGTCGTGTGCACACGGTCGGGTGACGATGTGATCATCATCCGGGGTGACGAACGGGTCCAGGTTCCGGTGCACCGCGTCGTCCCGGTCGATGCAACGGGCGCGGGCGATCAGTTCGCGGCGGGTTTCCTGAACGGTCTGATCACCGGGCGCAGCCTGCTCGACGCGGGCCGGATGGGATGCATCGCGGCGGCGGAGGTGATCAGCCATATGGGCGCGCGCCCCGAACAGGATCTTCGCCCGCTGTTCGATCAGGCTGGCCTCTGACCTTCGGATTTGACGAAGCCCCCGCCGGACGCGCTGGCGGGGGCTGGATCACTCGGCGGGCACGGCGTGGCCGGACTGACGCTGCGTGCGCCGCCGTGCCCGCCATTCGCCCAAGCGAACGCCCAGCATCAGCATGGCAGGCGTCACGATCAGCGTCAGCACGGTTGCGAACACCAAACCGCCCGCGATGGCGGAGCTTAGCTCCGTCCACCATTGGGTCGAGGGGGCGCCGAACACGATGGAGCGGTTGAAGAAGTCGATATTCACCCCGATCACCATCGGCATCAGGCCGAGCGCCGTGGTCAGTGAGGTCAGAACCACGGGACGCAGACGTTGTGCCCCGGTGCGCAGCAGCGCTTCGCGCGCGGATTGCCCCTCCTTTCGCAGATCGTTGTAGGTGTCGATCAGCACGATATTGTTGTTCACCACGATACCGGCCAGCGCGATCACGCCGATCCCGCCCATGACGACGCCGAACGGGCGCCCGGTGATGATCAGCCCCAGCAAGACCCCCGCGACCGAGAAGACGATCGCGCTCATCACCACCAGCGCCTGATACAGGCTGTTGAACTGGGTAACGAGGATGACCACCATCGCGGCCAGCGCGGCGAAAAATGCGGTTATCAGGAACGCGGCGGCATCGGCCTGATCCTGTGCCTCACCCCCGAAAGTTGCCTCGACGGACGGGGGCAGATCCAGTTGGTCTATGGCCGCTTGCAGTTCGATCACCTGATCGTTGGGCAACAGGCCGGGGGCCACGTCGGCCTCGATCGTGATGACGCGCCGCTGATCGCTGCGGTGGATCGTGCCGGAACGTGGCGCGGGCACGAAATCGACGAAGTTGCCGATGGGGATCAGGCCCGCAGCGGTGGGAATGCGCAGGCTTTCCAACTCCTCCAACGTGCGTTCGTTGGCGGGAAAACGGACCCGGATGTCCACCTCGCCTTCGGCGTCGTCGGGGCGGTATTCAGCGACTTCGATCCCGTTGGTCAGCAGTTGGACGGCCTGACCCAGAAGAGTGATGTCGGCACCGAAGCGGGCGGCCTCGGCCCGGTTCACGTCCAGTTGCCATTCCACGCCGGGAAGCGGGCGATCGTCGGTCACATCGGTAAATCCGCCGACCCGATCCATGGCCTCGCGGATCATGACCACGGCGGCCTGCTGATCCGCGGCGTTGCGCGATATCACGTCCAGCGCAATGGGCTTTCCAGCGCCGGGACCGGCCTGCTGCACGGCATATTGCACGTCTATGCCGGCAATGTCCGCGACAGCATCGCGGATATCCTCACCGATCTGTTCGGCGGTGCGGCGGGTGTCCCATTCGGTGAATTCCAGCTGGATCGTGCCGATCACGTCCTCATCCGTCTGCCCGCCGCCCAGGGTGGATCGGGCATAGACGCTCTGAATCTCGTCAAAGCCGAGCAGGCGATCCTCGACCTGGCGCACCAGCTCATCCCGCTCGTAGATCGAGAAGTTGTCGCGGGAGCGGACCTGAACCTGCGCGAAATCAGGCTCGACCGAGGGGAAGAACGACACGCCGGTGCCGAACTGGCCATAGGCGACGAAGGACGCAACCAATGCGATAAGCGCGAAGATCAGCGTGCGGCCCGGGCGCAGGATCGCCCATTCCAGCGCGGCGACATAGCCGCCGGCCAGACCCTTCATATCGCGCGGATCGCCGGTTTCCGCAGCGGCGAGTTGCGCACGTTGCCGGGGGGATTGCGGTTGCGCCTTGCCGATCAGTCCGCCCAGCACCGGAATGAAGATCAGCGCCATCAGCAGCGAAGCGCCAAGCGTGACAATCACCGTGATCGGCAGGAATTTCATGAACTCACCCACGATGCCGTCCCAGAACAGCAGTGGGAAAAACACGCTGAGCGTGGTCGCGGTCGAGGCGATGATCGGCCACGCCATGCGCTTTGCCGCATGGGAATAGGCCTGGCGCGGGGTATCCCCGGCCAACAGCCGCCTATCGGCCAGTTCGGTTGTGACGATGGCACCGTCAACCAGCATCCCCACAACCAGAATCAGGGAAAACAGCACGACGATATTCATCGTGTAGCCCATCATCCACAGCACCGCGACACCGGCCAGGAACGCGCCGGGGATCGACAGGCCGACAAGGATCGAGGTGCGAATGCCCAGGGCGAAAACGATCACGATCATCACCAGCACCACGGCGGCGATGACGTTGTTTTCCAGATCGCCCAGCATGTCCTCAACCTGCGCGCTTTCGTCCTGCATGTATTCGATGCGGACGGTATCGGGCCAGTCGCGGCTGGACTGCTCGATGACGTCCTTCACCTGTGCGACGGTTTCGATGATGTTGGCGCCGACGCGTTTCTTGATCTCCAGCGCCAGCGCGGGCTGGCCGTCGATGCGGGCGAAGCTGTCGGGGTCGCGGTAGGTGCGGCGCACGGTGGCGATGTCCGCGAAGGTGACGACGGTGGTGCCCCGCACCTTGACCGGCATGTTCAGAACGTCGTCCAGATCCTCGATCAGGCCGGGCACCTTGAGCACCAGACGCCCCGCGCCGGTGTCGATGGCGCCAGCGGCGATCAGGCGGTTGTTGCGACTGATCTGCCCGATCAGTTCCTCGAATGTCAGGTTGTAGGTTTCAAAGACGGTGGGGTCGATGAGGACCTCAAGCAGCTCCTCACGTGTGCCGCCGATATCGACTTCCAGCACACCCTCCAGGGCCTCCATGTCGTCCTGCAAATCCTCGGCTATGCGGATCAGGGTCCGTTCGGGGACGGGGCCGGACAGGATGGTGGTCAGGATCGGAAACAGCGAGGTGTTGACCTCGTTCACGCTGGGTTCGGTGGCGTCCTCGGGCAGGTCGGTCTTGGCGCGGTCCACCGCCTCTCGCACCTTGCTCATGGCCTCTTCGGACTCGAATCCGGGGTCGAATTCCAGCGTGACGGAGGCATAACCCTCGGCCGCGGAGCCAGTCATCTCCTTCAGGCCCTCGATGGAGGACAACTCGGTTTCCAGCGGTTCGACCAGCAGACGCTCACTGTCCTCGGGGCTGATCCCCTCCAGCGTGGTGACGACGTAGATGATGGGGATCGCAACCTCGGGTGAGGATTCCTTGGGAATCGCAACATAGCCCACGGCGCCGATCGTCAGGATGGATATCAGCAGCAGGGCCACCACGCGGGCCCGCCCGAAGGCGGCGGAGATCAGGCTGTTCATTGTACCTCTTCCGCAACGGAGGGCGATACGGGAGCGGCCAGATTGACCTGCGCGATCGCCGCCTCGTCACGTGGATCGACCTGCTCCCCGGCGGAGACGAAGCCCTGACCGATGGTGATGATCGTGGCCTGGTCATCCAGCCCGGACACCCAGATGCCGTCGGTCTGGGCCCGCACGATTTCCACAGGGGTGAAGCCGACCGTATTGTCCTCTTCGAGGGTTTTCACACCCAGAATTCCGTCGGTCCCCAGCGCGAGGACCGCGGGGCTGATGAAATGAGCCGTAGCCTCACCCACAGGCACGCGGATCTGGGCCGAAACACCGGAGGGGATGGCCCCGTCCGGGTTCGCGACCTGAACCTCCGCCCGGAACGTGCGGGTCTGTGCGTCGGCGCTGCCCGACACGTAGGTCACTGTCCCCTCACGGGTTTCCCCGGTAATGAAGCTGACCATCGCTGACTGGTCTGCACGGATACCTGACACTGCCTGCTGCGGCACCTGCACCTCGATTGTCAGGGGATCGGTGTCGATGATGCGGCCGACCTCGGTTCCGGCCTGCACATATTCACCTGGGTCGATGGTCAGATCGTCCAGCAATCCGGGAAAGGGCGCGCGGATCACGGTGTTGTCCAGCCCTTGCTCGACCGTGGCAAGTTGCGCCTGCGCCGTGGCCAGGGCCGCGCGGGCATCGGTCACGCGGTCCTGCGTGGCGACCCCGCGTTCCAGCAGGGACTGCGCGTTTTCCACTTCGCGGGTGGCGCGCTCGATCTCGGCGTTGGCCTGGGTCAACTGGGCGGAGCGTTCGGCGGCGTCGATCCGGGCAATCTCGACCCCGGCATCGACGATCTGGCCCTTCTGCACGCTCAGGCTCTCGATCTCACCCGAGGTTTCGGCGCGGATCATCGTCTCGCGATCGGGCAGGGCCTGCCCTTCGGCCACGAAGAACTGCGTGACCTCCTCCGCGACGGAGGCACGCACGGCGACCGTGGCGGCGCGGCGACCCGCGTCGCGCGCTTCTGGCGCGGCGGCTTCCTCAGCCGGAAAGATGTAGCCGCTGCCCATCCAGGCGATCAGCGCCAGCGTCAGGGCGGTCGCGACCCAGCCTGAAACACCCGACCCGCCCGAGGTTTCAAAATCGAGCGTGTCCGCCGCATCGGATGCGTCGGTCGTCTTGTTCATATCGCTCATTATGCCGAGGCCCCGCCGTTAAGTGACTGTAGTTCTTTAAAGTTCCGTATGACTTGGTTGTGGTTAACGTGAAAGTCAACGAAACGGTTCAGACGAACGGCACGTCCCCGGTCGGATTGCCTGTGGCAGTTGCCCGGGTCATAGGAAAAAAATCGCGAATTCAGAAACTTGCTGAGGCCACGCGCCGCGCAGGGCGGCAGATCCCCGGCCAGTTCCCTGACCAGAGCGGTGCAGCCGAATTGATCGGAGAACGCTCCGCGCGGGTCTGTCTGGATATCCATAGACGTTCAATATGGATTTAACGTTGCTGGATGTAAGTGAGCGCGGTTGAACCTTTCGTGACGTAACGAGGGTCAGTCTGCGTCCAGAATCCTTGCATGGCCCGCGCGCCCGATATTCGATCCGCAGGCGATGACGGCGACCCTCTTTCCGGCCAGTTCCGCGCGCAATGGCCCCGTCAGCGCAGCGAAGGATGCAGCGCAGGCCGGCTCCACCATCAGCGACAAATCGGTATTGAACCGGCGCATCGCCGCGATCAGCTCGGAATCTGGCAGGGTAAGCATCCGGTCCACATGCGCCTGAACGGCGGAGAAGGTCAGCGGCTCCGCCCGCGATGCGGCCAGACTGACGGCGACGGTCTGCACGCTGTCCAGGGTTTGCGGCGATCCCGCCTCGACCGAACGGGTCATGCCCGCGGCACCGACAGGCTCCACCCCGATGACCTGACAAGCGGGGGAGAACAGCTTGACCGCGCGCGACACCCCGGCGATCAGGCCGCCGCCGCCGACGGGAACGATGACCGCATCCAGATCGGGCAGGGCGCAGACGATCTCGTAACCGCAGGTCGCGGCACCCAGCAGCATGTGCGGCGCCTCGAACGGATGCAGCTTGGTGCGGCCCGTCTGGGCGGTCTTTTCATCCAGATAGGCCAGATTGGTGGCGGAGCCGCTGGTCCGCTCGATGGTGGCGCCCAGGTCGGCCACCCGTGCGACGGTCTGCGGGTCTGCGGCCTCCGGCATGATGATCAGCGCGTCGATACCGGCGGCATTCGCGGCCCATGCCACGGCCAGCGCGTGATTGCCCCCGGATGAGGCGATGACCCCTGCCGCGCGCTGCGCATCCGTCATGGTGTCGATGCCCAGCAGCACACCGCGCGATTTGAAGCTGCCGGCCTGCTGGAACAACTCCATCTTCATGAAGACCTGCGCCCCCTCGGGCAGGACATCGGACAGGCGATCGGTGGTCAGTGGCAGGATCGGCGTCGCCACGATCCGCCCGCGCAGCCGTTTTGCCGCCGCGTCGATCTCGTTGAGATCGGGCATCCCGTGCTCACTTCGTGAGGCGCGCGTAAACCTCATCAATGTCGATCTCCTTCACCGGGGGGTTCCGGTTGGGTTCCTTGGCGTATTTGAACAGATTGAAATCGCGCCGATAGATCTCAAGCATGATGAAATTCGACAGGTCGTCGAAATAATCCTCGATCGGGTGGGCCTGCTTGGGGCCGTGTCCGGCGCTCTCGTTAAAGCGGGGCATGGTGTCCACGTCGATCGAATGCCGGGTTTCGACCTGCGACAGCACATGCTTCATGCCGTCGTTGAACCGCTCCGTGGGAAAGATGTAATTGTAGCGCCCGCCATTGCGGATCAGCGTCGAGACATGGCCCGAGCAGGCGGACCAGTGAATGTCCGGGTCCATCGGTTTGCGAAACCGGATGGTGTCGCGCACGAACAGCAGGAACCGCCGGAAACTCTTGATCTGATCGAAATCGCCTTCGACCTCCACCCCGTAGCGCTTGGTCAGCATCGGGACCAGATTGCCGCGATAGCGTTTGCCATTGCGCTGGATGCCTGCGATCTTGTCGAAGAAGCTGGACAGGATGCGGCTGTACGGATTGCGCACGGCGGTGAAAGTGTACAGCTCCCGGCCGGTGACGGCGGCCTCCAGCAGAGGTTGGCTGTCCTCAAGCGCCCATTTGTGGATGCCTGATTTCGCGTCGTGAATATCCCCGTCGAAATATTCGCCGTGATCGGCGTAATACATGATCTGACCCACGGTCGAGCAGGCGCATTTCGGCACCACGCGGTAGATCATCGACTGGCTTTCGGTCATCCATGTTCCGGGAAAGGGCATTCTCGCCTCGCAGGTAAGTCCTCACTTACTTCATTGGAGGCGGCAGAAGTTCAAGTCAAGAAAGCTGAAGCGGTGTCAAAGAGCTTGCCCCGCGCCATGTGTCGTCGCATTGAAGGCATATGGTTCAGATTGCTTATATTCTGCTTTGCCACAAAAACCCCGATGGGGTCATCGCGCAGGCGCGTATGCTCACCGAATTCGGAGATCGCATCGCCATTCACGTGGACAAGAGCGCCCCGCCCGAGGTCTGGAGCACGATTCGAAAGGAGCTGGCAGGCGATCCCAACGTAGTTTTCGCGGACCGGGTCAAATGCGGCTGGGGCGAATGGAGCCTGGTGGTCGCCACGCTCAACGCCTTGCGGATCGCGCGCAAGAGCTGGCCGGACGCCACGCATTTCTACTTCATCTCGGGCGATTGCATGCCAGCGAAATCCCGCGCCTATATCGCCCGGTTCCTAGAGGAGAACGACAAGGATTTCGTCGAGCATCACGACTTTTTCGAAAGCGACTGGATCAAGACCGGGATCAAGAAAGACCGCCTGCACTACCGCCACTATTTCAACGAACGCACGCGAAAGGCGCTGTTTTACGGCTCTCTCAAGCTGCAACGCGCCTTGGGCTTGCAGCGTGGTACGCCGAAGGGGCTGACGATCCATATAGGCTCGCAATGGTGTGTTTTGCGGCGCAAGACCCTGGACCGTGTCCTGAACCTGATCGCGCAACGCCGGGACATACCGAAATTCTTCTCGACCACCTGGATCCCGGATGAGACGTTCTTTCAGACGCTGGTCATGTACGTGACGCCCCGTGATCAGGTGGTCAACCGGACGCTGACATTCCTCGCATTCTCCGATTACGGATTGCCGCTGGTGTTTCACGACGATCACTATGACCTGATCCGAACACAGCCGCATCTGTTCGCGCGGAAGGTGTCCGAAAACGCGCTGAACCTGCGCGATCATCTGCGCGCGCTTTATTCGCAGAAGTTCGACCGCATGGTCACCGCGGATACCGCCGGGGCGCTATATGCCTATGTCACGCAACGTGGCCGGATCGGGCGGCGATATGGTGAGCGGTTCTGGGAACGCGGCGGCAAGATCGGTCGCGACAGCGAAATGCTGGTGGTCGTGTGCAAGAAATACCATGTCGGAAAGCGGTTCATGAACGCGGCCCGCCGCGCTGGCGGCCCGCCTGCTCACGGCTATGTTTTCGATGAGGATTCCGGCGTCCTGCCGCAGCTTGGCGGGATCGAGACCTCGAAACCCAAGCGGGGACGCCACCGCCGGGCGGTGTTGCGAATGCTGCTGGAATATCATGGCACGGATCGCTTGATGATCTGCCTCGACCCTTCGAATTTCGAGGCGCTGCGCGATATCCGCGATGATCAGTGCAGCCTGCGAGTGATGGAGTTGCGCACCCATATCGACGACGAGTACCTTTTGGGACATGCGAAACGTGCCGGGCTGCTGCCCGAGGAGGCCCAGATGGCGGATTCGATCCCCTTGATCCGCACCCTGGACCGGCAATTCAAAGATGACAGCAATGCCCTGCGCGATCTGGGGCTGACGCATCTATATGCGCTCAACCCCGAGGACAGTGCAGATCTGGCCGGCGAGCAGATCGCCCGCTTTCTGGACATCCCGTTCGGGGACGGCCGCGATTTCGCGATCTCCGAATTGACCTTCGACTGAACCGGACCCCATGAAAGAGGAGAGCCACCATGGCCTATACCTATGACGACCAGAACATCTTCGCGAAGATATTGCGCGGTGAAATTCCCAACAAGACGGTGATGGAGACAGAGCATTGCCTCGCGTTCGAGGATATCGCCCCACAGGCCCCGCAGCATGTGCTGGTCATACCCAAAGGGGCCTATGTGACCTTCGACCACTTCGCGGCGGAGGCGAGCGAAGCGGAAATCACCGACTATATCCGCACGCTGGGCAAGGTTGCGCAGCAGATGGGCGTGACGCCGGATGCGGGATCGGGATACCGGATGCTGTCCAATGCCGGACCGGATGGCCATCAGGAGGTGCCGCACCTGCATGTCCACATCTTCGCCGGGGCGTATCTGGGCCAGATGATCGACGTCCCAAGCTCAAAGGACTAACGGACTTCGAGGCGGGCATCGGCCCTAGCGCAGCCAGAGGTCGGCGGCGCGCAGGCGTTTGCGGATGTCCGCCTCATGCGCGGGCAGACCGTCCGCGAACAATGCGCGCGCCGCGGCACCCCCCCCGCGATAGAGCATTCTGTGGAACGGGGGATAGCGTTTGAGCAACTTCTTGACCCGGTTTATCTGCGCGACCTGTTCCAGCCGTGCGATCACAGCGTCGGGTTCGCGGGCATAGGCCAGTGGCAGAGTGCGCCAGTGGCAGGTCGCCGCCCCGTCGAGGCCGGGAACCGCGCGCGGGGCACCGCCCTCGGCCGCGATGACCAGCGGCAGTGCGATCTGATCCAGCCACGGCATCAGCGCCTGTCCCGCCAGCGCCTCACCCGGATCGCTGCGGATCTCCGTCGCATATCTTGCGAACAGCTTGCCGAACCGGCGCGGGCAGGGACCAAAGAACCATCCGGCGTTGTAATAGGGATACCGCTGCCAATCGCCTGGTGGATGGTCGGTATCCTCAATCAACTCTAGGCCGAATCGCGCATGGAGGGCACGCCAGATCTCACCCCTGTCCGGGCCGCCGGGAACAGGGTTCGGCCAACTCGCCGTGCGGCGCAGACTGGCAGCGGGGCGCGCGGTGTCGATCCGGGGCAGGGGGCCCAGGAACAGCGTGTCGGTGTCGAGGAAGAGGAACGGCTCTGCCTCAGGCAAGGCGGCAAGGGCTTCGATCTTGTTGCCATAGGGATAGGCTGCGCCGAAATGCCTGCATTCGAACGGAGTGATCGGTGCGTGGCGTTCCAGCTCCCCCCGGATATCGGGGTCCGCGATGCGCGGATCCGTCGGCCATAACGGGCCGGGTTGCGGCTCCATCAACCACAGTCGCATGTCGGGGGAGGGTACATAGCTGGCGGTCGCCAACAGCGCCTCATAGGCCAGCCGCCCCTCCTGTACCACGATCATCACGTTTAGCGGCATGGTGCCCCCATCAAGAACCGTTGCGCTCTCCTCACGCTTACAGTATGCAGCGGACGGACGCACCCATAGCTCAGCTGGATAGAGCGCTGCCCTCCGAAGGCAGAGGCCTCAGGTTCGAATCCTGATGGGTGCACCAATCATATCATTTCAGTGTATGTTTTGCTCGGTGTGGGATTTTTGCGCAGAAATTCTATCCGATGCCGCTTTTCATAAAGCAGGCTTCAGCCATGGAAATTGCTGATTATTAAAGGCCACTGACACAATGGCACCTGTAAGGGTGCTGTCGTGGGAGGTAGTTCAAAGCAGCATCGCTGCCCCCGTGGCCGGGGGCAGCTGGTTTCATTCCGCCGGGATCGCGTCGGCGCGGTCGCTGAGAGGGGCGGACAAACGGTTCAGCATTTCCTTGGGGCAGACTTGGCGGAACCGGGTGATTTCGTCCGACCAGTTGCGCAGGATCTCCTCGCCCCGGCGCGATCCGGTCTCGATCACGTGCTGCTCGATCAGATCGCGCAGCACGCGTTCCCAATGGGCGCTTTCGACATTCACGGCTATGATACTCTCATCGTTCATGCGCACGTCGAAATCGCCTGCGATGTCATAGATGAAGGCCATGCCGCCGGTCATGCCCGCGCCAAAATTATCCCCGATCGAACCGAGGATGACCGCAACGCCGCCGGTCATGTATTCGCAGCCGTTCGAGCCGCAGCCCTCGATCACCACAGAAGCGCCGGAGTTGCGGACGCAGAACCGCTCACCCGCGCGCCCGTTGGCGAACAACTCGCCGGCCGTGGCACCATACAGCACCGTATTGCCGATGATCGTGTTGCTGGCGGCGTTCAGCGGGCTGCCCAGAACGGGGCGTACCACGATGCGACCGCCCGACAGGCCCTTGCCGACGTAATCATTGGCATCGCCCGAGACCTCAAGCTTCAGCCCCGGTGCCGCGAACGCGCCCAGCGATTGACCGGCGGAGCCTTCCAGCTTCACCGTTAGGTGTCCGCGCTGCAAATCGTTGCGCATCCCGAAGCGCCGCACGATATGCGACGATACGCGGGTGCCCACCGTCCGGTCGGTGTTTTCGACCGAATAGCTCAACTGCATCTTTTCCCCGTCCTTGAAGAACGGCTGCGCGTCGTGGACGATCTTGGCATCCAGGGTGTCCAGCACGGTCTGGCGCGGCTTGTCACGGTCATAGATCGTGCCCCGCTCCTCATCCACCGCGATCAGCATCGGGTTGAGGTCGAGATCGTCCAGATGTGCCGCCCCGCGTGAGACCTGCGTCAGCAGGTCCGCCCGGCCGATCACCTCGTCCAGCGACCGTGCGCCGATGCTGGCCAGCACCTCACGCACTTCCTGCGCGTAGAAGGTGATCAGGTTCACGACCTTGTCCGCGCTGCCGGTGAACTTGCCGCGCAACTCCTCATCCTGCGTACACACGCCGACCGGGCAAGTGTTGGACTGGCACTGACGCACCATGATGCAGCCCATCGCGATCAGGGCGGCGGTGCCGATGCCGTATTCCTCGGCCCCCATCATCGCCGCGATCACGATGTCGCGGCCCGTGCGCAGGCCACCGTCGGTGCGCAGCGTCACGCGGGAGCGCAGGTTGTTCAGGCTCAACACCTGATGCGCCTCGCTGACGCCCATTTCCCACGGCAAACCGGCATGTTTGATCGAGGTTTGCGGCGATGCCCCCGTCCCACCGTTGTGGCCCGAGATCAGGATGACGTCCGCCTTCGCCTTGGCCACACCGGCGGCGATGGTGCCGACGCCGGTCTGTGCCACCAGCTTGACGCAGACCTTGGCATCCGGGTTGATCTGCTTGAGGTCATAGATCAGCTGCGCCAGATCCTCGATCGAATAGATATCGTGGTGCGGGGGGGGGGAGATCAGCATGACGCCGGGGGTGGAGTGGCGCAGCTTGGCGATCATCTCCGTCACCTTGAAGCCGGGCAACTGCCCGCCCTCACCGGGCTTGGCACCCTGCGCGACCTTGATTTCCAGTTCCTGACAATTGTTGAGGTATTCCGCCGTGACACCGAAGCGGCCCGACGCGACCTGCTTGATCTTGGCCGAGGGGTTGTCGCCGTTCGGCTCAGGGCTGAAATGCTTGGGATCCTCGCCTCCCTCACCGGAATCGGATTTCGCGCCGATGCGGTTCATCGCGACGTTCAGGGTCTTGTGCGCCTCGGGCGACAGGGCGCCCAGCGACATGCCTGGCGTCACGAACCGCTTGCGGATGGAGGTGATGCTCTCGACCTCATCCACCGAAATCGGGCTGTTGCCCGGCTGGAAGCCCAGCAGATCGCGCAGGTGGATCGGGGCACGTGCCTGCATGGAGCGGCTGTATTCCTGCCAGATCTTGTAGCTGCCCCGGTCACAGGCGGCTTGCAGCATGTGCATGCCCTGAGCCTCCCACGCATGGGATTCGCCTGACCGGCGCGCCTTGTAGAAGCCGCCCACGGGCAGAATATCCGTGCCGTTGGCATAGGCGCGCGCGTGGATGTCGAGCGCCTTTTGCTGGATGCCGTGGATGCCGATGCCGGAAATGCGCGATGGCATCCCGGGGAAGAATTCCGCGCACATCGCGCGCGACAGACCCACCGCCTCGAAGTTCAGGCCACCGCGATAGGATGAGATGACGGAGATGCCCATCTTCGCCATGATCTTGAGCAAGCCTTGGTTGATCGCCTCGACGAAGCGGTCCATCGCCTGTGACAGCGGGCCGTCCATCAGGCCCCGTTCGATCCGGTCGGCAACGGAGTCCTGCGCCAGCCAGGCGTTGACGGTGGTGGCCCCCGATCCGATCAGCACGGCGAAGTAATGCGGATCGACGCATTCGGCCGATCGCACGTTGATGGAACAGAAGGTCCGCAGACCCTTCGCCGTCAGCCCCGAATGCACGGCGGAGGTGGCGAGGATCATCGGCAGCGCGACATGCTGCTCGTCCACGTTCTCATCCGTCAGGATGATGTGGTTTGCCCCGGCGCGCACGGCCTGCTCCGCCTCGGTCCGCACCCGGTCCAATGCCTCACGCATACCGTCCTTCTGCGCCGCGAACGAACAGTCGATGACAGCGGCGCTGTCCCCGAAATAGGTGAGCATGCTGTCCCAGCGCGCATTGGTCAGAACAGGGCTGTCCAGCGTCAGAATCTCGGCCTGCGCGCCGGTCTGGTCCAGCACGTTCTTGAGGTTGCCGAACCGCGTCTTGAGCGACATCACGCGATGTTCGCGCAGGCTGTCGATCGGCGGGTTCGTGACCTGGCTGAAGTTCTGGCGGAAATAATGGCTCAGCGGGCGGTACTTTTCGGACAGGACCGCCTGTGGCGTGTCGTCGCCCATCGAGCCGAGCGCCTCCTTCCCGTCCTCGACCATTGGATGCAGGATCTGCTCCAGCAACTCGATGTCGTACCCGGCGGAGATCTGGCGCTTGCGCAGATCCTCGCCTGTGCTCAACACGGTTTCCGTCGTGACCTTGGCGATGTCGTCCAGATTGCTGATGCGACCCACCCACTCACCGAAAGGTTGCGAGCCGGCGAGTTCGTCCTTCAGTTCGACATCGTGCAGCAGGATGCCGCGCGCCATGTCCACGCCCAGCATCTGGCCGGGGCCAAGTGCGCCCTTTTCGACGATGTTCATCTCATCCACCGGAACCATGCCGACCTCGGACCCGGCGATGACCATGCCGTCACCCGTCACGACATAGCGCATGGGGCGCAGGCCGTTGCGGTCCAGCCCGGCGCAGACCCAGCGCCCGTCGGTCATGGCCAGCGCGGCGGGGCCGTCCCATGGCTCCATGACGGAGTTGGAGTAGGCGTACATCTCCTCCCACTCCTTCGACATCTTGGTTGCGGTCTTGGACCAGGCCTCGGGCACCAGCATCGTTTTGGCCATTGGGGCATTGCGGCCCGCGCGGACCAGTACCTCGAACACTGCATCCAGCGCCGCGGAATCGGACGAGCCTGCGGCCACGATCGGCTTGATATCCTCGGCCATGTCCCCGAAATAGTTCGAAGCCATGCGGATTTCGTGTGATTTCAACCAGTTGAGGTTGCCCTTCAGCGTGTTGATCTCACCGTTATGGGCCAACATGCGGAACGGCTGGGCCAGCCACCACTGCGGGAAAGTATTGGTGGAATACCGCTGGTGATAGATCGCGAACGCGCTCACGAACCGCTCATCCATCAGATCGGGATAGAACACGGCGACCTGCTCGGCCAACATCATGCCCTTATAAATGATGGAGCGGCACGACAGCGAACAGATGTAGAGCTGCGGGACCTGGGCGGCCATGGCCTCCTTCTCGATCCGGCGGCGGATGACATAAAGCTCACGCTCGAACTCATCCTCGTCCACGCCCTTGGAGTTGGAGATCAGGATTTGTTCGATCTCGGGGCGTGTCGAATTGGCCTTCTCGCCCAGGCACGAGATCTCGACCGGCACGTGCCGCCAGCCATAGATCGTGTAGCCCATGCGCAGGACTTCCGTTTCCACGATGGTACGGCAGCGTTCCTGTGCGGCGAAATTCGTGCGCGGCAGGAAGATTTGCCCGACCGCGATCAACTCTCCCCGGTGGGTGTGACCCGTGCGCTCGATCTGATCCTTGAAGAACTCGACCGGGATTTGCACGTGGATGCCCGCGCCGTCGCCTGTCTTGCCGTCGGCATCGACCGCACCGCGGTGCCAGATCGCCTTGAGCGCGTTGATCCCGTTCTGCACCACCGCGCGGGAGCGGGAGCCGTCTACATTGACGACCAGCCCCACGCCACAGCTGGCGTGCTCTTCCTCGGGCAGGTACATGCCGCGCGCGGCCAGATCAGCGGCGCGTTCTTCGTAGGAAGCGGCCCATTCGGCATCGTAATTTGTCATGGTCATGCTCCTTAAGTGGTCACGCCGTACAGCGCGAGAACCTCGGCCCTGTTCATCAGTTCGCGCGTTCCCGCGAAGGTGAAGGCATCCGGTTTTTCATCAATGAATATTTCGCGGGTCATGTTCAGCCCGTTCGCATCGTCCAACAGGCCGATGGGTATTTCATAGGTGCCGGCATGCGGCACGTCGGCGGTGACGCGATACCACAGGCCGCTGCCGCATTTATCACACCACGCCCGCTCCGCCCAGTCCGAGGACTGGATCGTGCGCACATGTTCCGCGCCTGCAACCGTCAGTTGGTCCTGCGGCACGCTGACCGACAGCAGCGCCGAGCCCGCCCAGCGGCGGCACATCTCGCAATGGCAGGTCCCGTATTCACGCGGCAGTTCGCCGATGGTCAGGACGACAGCCCCGCACATGCACTTTCCCGTCGCCATGTCACCTCTCCTTCCACCCGGTTCCGGGGAACCGTTGAGATTGCGTTTGCGGCCTTGCGTCTGAATGCCTGACCCCGTGTTGTCCGTGCTGCGCCGCCTGTCTGGTGCAGTACAGCTATGGCGCGCTCGCACCGCAACTGTCGAACTGTTCGGTATTCTACTCCGCCGCGACGGGTTTTGACGTTGCGGCAAATTGCGACAGGATCGCCTCCGCCGCCTCACGCCCGTCGCGGATCGCCCAGACAACCAGTGACGCACCGCGCACGATGTCCCCCACCGCATAGACGCCCTTCATGGGGGTTTCATGCGTGCGGAAATCGGCCTTTACCGTGCCCCAGCGGGTGACTTCCAGTTCCGGCTGACCCCACAACGTGGGCAGATCCTCCGGCTCGAAGCCGAGCGCCTTGATGACCAGATCGGCATCCTCGACATAATCGCCGCCGGGGATTTCCTCGGGGCTTTGCCGACCTGTCGCATCCGGCGCGCCGAGGCGCATTTTCGAGACCATGACGCCCTTGACGCTGCCCTCGCCGGTGAACCCCTTGGGCGCGGCGAGCCAGACGAATTCGACGCCTTCTTCCTCGGCGTTCTGGGTTTCGCGCTGGGATCCCGGCATATTGGCCCGGTCGCGCCGGTACAGGCACTTGACGCTGGTGGCCCCCTGACGGATCGCCGTGCGCACGCAGTCCATCGCCGTGTCACCGCCGCCGATCACCACCACGCGCTTGCCCTCGGCGTTCAACTCACCATTCTCGAATTCTGGAACGTGATCGCCCAGCGTGTGCTTGTTCGAGGCGGTCAGATAGTCGAGCGCGCGCACGATTCCGCCCAGACCGGCACCCGGCCCCGCCAGATCGCGGGATTTGTAGACGCCGGTCGCAATGACGACGGCATCATGCTTGTCCTTGATGTCGCTGAACGAAATATCCTCACCGACATTGACGTTCATGCGCAGTTCGACACCACCTTCCGAGAGTTGGGTATTGCGCCGCTCGGTCACGTATTTTTCCAGCTTGAAGCCGGGAATGCCGTAGACCATCAGGCCGCCAGCGCGGTCATAGCGATCATAGACCGTGACCTGCACGCCTGCACGGCGCAGCATGTCCGCTGCGGCCAGGCCCCCCGGACCCGCGCCGATGATCCCGACACTCTCGGTACGTTCCTGCGCAGGCTGGATCGGCTTGACCCAGCCCTTCTCCCACGCGGTGTCGGTGATGTATTTCTCGATGGAGCCGATGGTGACCGTGCCGTGACCGGACTGCTCGATAACGCAGTTCCCCTCACACAGGCGATCCTGCGGGCAGATGCGGCCGCAGATTTCGGGGAAGGTATTGGTGGCCTGGCTGATTTCATATGCCTCGTGCAACCGCCCCTCCGCCGTCAGCTTCAGCCAATCGGGGATGTTGTTGTGCAGCGGGCAATGCGTCTGGCAGAACGGCACGCCACATTGCGAACAGCGCGAGGCTTGCTCTGCGGCCTTCGCATCTGCGAACTGTCGATAGATCTCGTCGAAATCCTCGGTCCGTGCGTCGGCTTCGCGCTTCTCCGGCATCAACCGGGGCACATCGGTGAACTTCAACATCACTTGCTTGGCCATATTCACTTTCCAGTATACTGATCGCGTCATCCTCTCCTGAAGCGGACGCACCTTTCAGGCATTTACGGGGTTAGTATAACAGGGTGATGATAATATAAAGTCATAAGTGCTGACCTTGTGCGAGGATATTTTTCTGAGAGCGGTGCGATAGCGGTGCGATCGCCGTATTAATAGGTCCGAATCGGACCTATACTGTCGATTCACAGGGGGCACGCACCACTATAGCCTAGCGCCGAACCCGATTCGCCGTTTGGAAACCAGATGCCCCTGTTTGACCTTCTGCTTCTGGCCTTGATCCAGGGTATCACCGAATTCCTGCCGATCTCCTCCTCAGGCCATCTGATCCTGCTTCCGGCGCTGATGGGAACGGCGGATCAGGGCGTCACGCTGGATGTCGCGGTGCACATGGGCACGTTGGTGGCCGTCGTCGCGTACTTCCGTTCAGACGTAGCACTGGCCTTGCGCGGTGTGGTCGATGTGTTGCGCGGTCGGTTTCGCACCTCTGCAGCACGACTTGCGCTGACATTGGCCGTCGCCACGGTTCCGGTGGTGATCGCCGGGCTGATCCTGAAGCTGACGGGGTGGAGCGATCAGCTGCGTTCCATCGCGGTGATCGGCTGGGCCATGCTGATTTTCGGAGTCGTTCTCTACTGGGCGGACAGGATCGGCGCACAGCGGCGAAAGGCGGAAAGCTGGACGATCCGCGATGCCCTGATCATGGGTCTGTGGCAGGCGGTCGCGCTGATCCCCGGTACGTCGCGGTCCGGGATTACCATCACGGGCGCACGGTTTCTGGGCTATGATCGTATTGCCGCCGCGCGGCTGTCGATGCTGATGTCGATCCCGACGATCCTGCTGGCGGGCGGGCTGATCGCACTGGATATTCCGCCAGCCAGCCCCGAAATCTGGCGCGACGCGGCCATCGCTGCGGTCTTTGCCGGAGGTGCGGCCCTGATCGCGCTGGCGCTGATGATGCGGTTCCTGCAGACGGTCAGCTATACGCCCTACGTGATCTACCGGATCGTGCTGGGCCTGATCCTGTTGGGCGTGGCCTACATCTAACGCAGGTTTTTCGCCGATTCCAGAATCTCGGAATACTGACCGTACGGACGGTATGGCCACATATAGCTGTCGAGGATTGCATCCATGTCGCGTGGTTTGATGTTCAGATCCGCGAAGGTCTTGACCCCTTCGCCCACGACGTTGTCCTGCCCGAGCTGCCGCACCTGATCCAGCGTCAGGATGGAGTTCGGGATCAGTCCGAAGGTCAGCTTGGACACAAGACCAAACAAGCGCGCCTGGAACCGTGCCGCCCACATCGGGATGGTCAGCAGAACGCGGCGGCGGCGGATGACAGTGACCAGCCGCTGCATCAACTCGCGGAAGGTTTCCACGTCGGGTCCGCCCAGTTCATAGATGCCGGGCGCCGCATCCCCGCGCAGCACGGTCGCTGCGGCCATGGCCACATCGTCCACGAACACCGGCTGGAACCGGCTGGTTCCGCCGATCACGGGCAAGACCGGCACATTGGTCGCCATCCGGGCAAAACGGTTGAAGAACTCGTCTTCGGGGCCGAACACGACCGAGGGGCGCAGGATTGTCGCGTCAGGAAACGCGTTCAGAACGGCGCGTTCGCCCTCCCCCTTGGTGCGGGCATTGGCGCTGTCGGAGCCCGCATCGGCACCGATGGCGGACAGATGAACCAGTTTTTGCACCCCGGCGGCCGCGGCTAGGCGGGCGATGCGTCCGGCCCCCTCGACCTGAACCGTGTCCAGCGTCTGCTTGCCATGGGGGTAGAGGATGCCGACACAGTTCACCACGGCCTGCGCGCCACGGATGGCGGCGGCGGTCGATTCCTCGTCACGGATGTTCGCCTGAACCGGCTGTACCTGCCCGACATTCCCGTAAGTCATGGTGAATATCGCTTCGTTCGGGCGGCGGACCGCAACCCGGACACGCCAGCCTTCCTTCGCCAAGGCCTGCACGATGTAGCGACCGACGAAACCGGACCCGCCAAAGACCGTGACGATCGGGGCCGTGACTAGGGTGGTGTGGCTGCTCATTGCGCGCTCCTGCATCTGTTGCAAACGTGAATACTTGGCGACGCCCCACGCGGCAAGGGTGTATCAGCCCACAAGCAGACCCAATGCGATGGCCCACATGACGATTCCGACCAGCGCATCCAGCACCCGCCAGGCTGATGGACGTGCGAATAACGGTCGCAGCAGCCGCGCGCCGTAGCCAAGGGCAAAGAAGAAGCTGAACGATGCCAGAACCGCGCCCGCGCCGAAGGCCCAGCGATACTGGTCGAACTGAGTCGAAACCGATCCGATCAGCACCAATGTATCGAGATAGACATGCGGGTTGAGCCATGTCAGCGCCAGACACGTCGTGAGGACCGGCCACAACCGCGCAGGCGCCTGCTCGGCAGGCTCCAACCCGTCTGACACATGCAGGGCGGCGTAAAAGCTGCGAAGCCCGTAGGCCAGCAGGAACGCGACGCCGCCATATCGAAACAGAGGCTCGATCCACGGTGCCGCCGATACCAGCGCCCCGAAGCCGCCAACGCCGCCCAGGATCAGCAGCGCATCGGACGCGGCGCAGGTCAGGCAGATAGCAAAGACATGCTCCCCCCGCAGGCCTTGCCTGAGGACGAACGCGTTCTGCGCGCCTATCGCCAGGATCAGACCCAGGCTCAGCCCGTAACCGGCAAGAACGGCTTCGATCATTTCAAATTCCCCCCCGCGGGTAACCTGATAGCCCGACCTTTGGTTGAGAGGAACGGTGAATATTGTCCGCGCGGCCACGCGAAAAATGTCGAAGCCGCGCCGCGCCTCACCTCATCTGCATCCTGAGATGACTTTCTGACGCAAATGCCGTTGACACCCCCCCTGAGCAAGGCTAAACGCCCCTTCACGACACCTGCCCAGGTGGCGGAATTGGTAGACGCGCTGGCTTCAGGTGCCAGTGTTCGAAAGGACGTGGAGGTTCGAGTCCTCTCCTGGGCACCATAAATCGGCCGAGTATCTCGGTGATTTATACGCTTCCTCTATACCCCCCGGAAATGTAGCCGCTTATCAGACCTTGTTCAGGTGGATGGCGTTTCGAACCGTATCGACTGACGGCATGCGACGCGGATCGCGCCATGACAGTCGGTCCCCAGAGTTCGGCATAAAAAACCCCGCCGCGAACCTGCGCGACGGGGTGGGGCAAGGCTTAGTCAGGCCGGTTTACTTCACGTCGAAACGGTCGGCGTTCATCACCTTGGACCACGCCTTCACGAATCGTCCGACGAAACGTTCGGCTTCATGTTCCGCGGCGAAAACCTCCGCTAGGGCGCGCAGTTGCGAGTTCGAGCCGAAGACCAGATCGACACGCGAAGCGTTCCACAGCTTCTGCCCGCTGGTGCGATCATGCCCCTCGAACATCTGCTCATCCTCACCCACCGGCGACCAGACCGTGTTCATCGCCATCAGATTGACGAAGAAATCATTGGTCAGAGTGCCGGGGCGATCGGTGAAGACACCCGTGTCCGAGCCGTCGAAATTCGCACCCAGCGCCCGCATTCCGCCGACCAGCACCGTCATTTCCGGCGCGCTCAGCGTCAGCAGATGCGCCTTGTCGATCAGCAATTCCTCGGTCGGGATCTTGTATTCCTGCTTGATATAGTTGCGGAATCCGTCTGCGATCGGCTCCAGCACGGCGATGGATTCTGCATCCGTCTGCGCATCGGTCGCATCGGTACGGCCGGGGATGAAGGGAATTGTGATCGTTTGCCCGGCAGCCTTGGCCGCGGCCTCGACAGCGGCGTCACCGGCCAGCACGATCAGATCCGCGATGGAGATTTTCACCTCCCCCTGCGCGTTGAACGCCTCACGGATACCTTCGAGCGTGTCCAGCACCTTGGACAGTTGCGCCGGATTGTTGACCTCCCAGTCCTTCATGGGCGCCAGACGGATGCGCGCGCCATTCGCACCACCACGACGGTCCGACACGCGGAAGGTCGAGGCGGAGGCCCAGGCGGTGCCAACCAGTTCCGAGATGCTCAGATCGGAGGCGAGGACCTTTTCCTTGAGGTCCGCCACATCGGCGTCGGAGACCAGCGGGTGATCGACCTCGGGGACCGGATCCTGCCAGATCAGCTCCTCGGACGGAACGAGCGGGCCCAGATACAGGCTTTTCGGGCCCATGTCGCGGTGCGTCAGCTTGAACCATGCGCGGGCGAAGGCATCCGCGAACTTCTGCGGGTTGGCGTGGTAATCGCGGGCGATCGCCTCGTATGCCGGATCGATGCGCAGGGCCATGTCGGCGGTGGTCATCATGATCGGCACCTTGCCGTTGCCATCGACCTGCGGCGCCTTTGCATCCTCGGGCAGGCCCTTGGGCTGCCACTGGTTCGCACCGGCGGGGGATTTCGTCAGCTCCCACTCGTTGCCGAACAGGTGGTCAAAATAGGTCATGTCCCAGGTGATCGGCGTCGGCGTCCACGGCCCCTCGATGCCGGAGGTGATGGTGTGCACGCCCTTGCCGGATTCGAAGGTGGACAGCCAGCCCAGACCCATGTCGTGGATCTTGCCGCCCTCGGGCTCCGCACCCACATGGGACACGTCACCTGCGCCATGCGACTTGCCGAAGGTGTGGCCACCGGCGACCAGTGCAACGGTTTCCTCGTCGTTCATCGCCATGCGCGCGAACGTGTCGCGGATATCGCGGGCCGATGCGGCGGGATCGGGGTTGCCGTCCGGGCCTTCGGGATTGACGTAGATCAGCCCCATCTGCACGGCTGCGAGCGGGTTTTCCAGCTCACGATCGCCGGTATAGCGGGTTCCATCACCGCCGGAGACGGCCAGCCATTCGGTCTCGGCTCCCCAATAGATGTCCTGCTCCGGCTCCCAGATATCCTCACGCCCGCCGGCGAAGCCGAAGGTTTCGAAGCCCATGGTTTCGAGAGCGACATTGCCAGTCAGGATGAACAGGTCGGCCCAGGAGATCTGGTTGCCGTATTTCTGCTTCACCGGCCACAGAAGGCGGCGCGCCTTGTCCAGGTTGCCGTTGTCGGGCCAGGAGTTCAGCGGTGCGAATCGCTGCGTGCCCGAGGTGGACCCGCCGCGCCCGTCCGCCGTGCGGTAGGTTCCGGCAGAGTGCCACGCCATACGGATGAAGAACGGGCCGTAATGGCCGTAATCCGCCGGCCACCAGTCCTGCGAATCCGTCATCAAATCGGCCAGATCGGCACGCAAGGCGTCCAGATCCAGCTTTGCGAATTCCTCGGCGTAGTTGAAATCCGGCTCCATCGGGCTGGCCGCCGGCGTGTTCTGATGCAGGATCCCGATGTTGAGCTGGTTGGGCCACCAGTCCTTGTTCGAGCGGGTTCTGTTGGTGCTGCCATGCATGACCGGGCACCTGTCCAGCCGTGTCAAATCGTTGCCGTCCATTGATACTCTCCCTAAAATCTCCACGGGCCAAACAGCCCGGACAGGAATCATATAGCAGACCTTTTCGATTAGTTTAATTTGCATTTTCTGATTGGCTTCATAGTTTCAGGTTATGAATAATCTTACCCTCAGGCAACTCAGGTATTTTCAGGCGCTGGCGCAACATGGGCATTTTGGCCATGCGGCGGCAATGTGCTCGATCTCGCAACCTGCGATGTCGGTGCAGATCCGCGAGCTTGAGGAAAACCTTGGCGTGACATTGTTCGAACGCTCCGCGCGCAAGGTTCGCCTGACGCCGTTCGGGGATGAACTGGCCGTTCGGGTGCGTGACATCCTGGGCGCGGTGGATGAGCTGGGCGAACTGGCCCGCGCCACTGCGGGCAAGGTGCCGGACCGCTTGCGTATCGGTATCATTCCCACGGTGGCACCCTATCTGTTGCCAGCGATGGTGACGGCGTTGACGCGCCTGAACCCCGCGCTGGACCTGCACGTGCGCGAAACGCAGACGACCGGGTTGTTGCGCGCGCTGGAGCAGGGGGCGCTCGACGCGGCGGTGGTCGCACTTCCCGTTTCGCATCCCGCGTTCACCGAGGTCGCGTTGTGCGAGGAGGACTTCGTCCTGGTGCGCCCGGCGGCGGATGCGGACAAGCCCGTTCCCGATGGCGAGACCCTGCGCCGGATGCGGCTGCTGTTGCTGGAGGAGGGTCACTGCTTTCGCGATCAGGCGCTGGCCTTCTGTGCTGCGCCCGCGAATATGCCCCGCGATGGGCTGGACGGCAGTTCGCTGACCACATTGGTGCAGATGGTCGGTGCGGGGATCGGGGTGACGCTGATCCCGGAAATGGCGATCGGGCTGGAAACCGGCTCCGCCCCGGTCAGCGTCTCCCGTTTCGGGCATCCCGCCCCCAAACGCACGATCGGCCTGATCTGGCGCAGGACCAATCCTCTCGCCACGCAGCTCCACACGATAGCCGAGGTTCTGGGCAGCGTTTCGCGCCGCGATTAGCGGTCAGTCCGCGCGGGCGGTGGCCAGCGCCAATCCATCCACCACTGCGGTGAACGCCTGCGCCCGACGGATTTCGGCGTTCGGGCACAGGGCGCGGGCCTGCTCCTCGACCATCCCCATCAGGCTGGAGCCGCCGACCAGCACCACCGCGCCGATTTCCTCTGGCGCATTGGTGGCCAGTTCGAAGGTGTGCTGCATCGCCTCACGAATGCGGCGGGCGAAGGGGGTCAGCGCTTCGTTCAGCGTGTCGCGGTCAATCGGCGCGGTCAGGCGCGGTTCGATGAATGTCATGTCGATGCCGGAGACCTGACCGGAATTCGCGGCGATCTTGCCCCGCTCCACCGCGAAGGCCAGTTCATGCCCCAACTGTTCGTCGATCACGTCGGCGAGGCGCTGCATCCTGTCGGGCTGCACGGCATCGCGCAGCATGTCCGCCACCTTGCGTTGCGTATCGCGGCTGTACAGGAACGGGATCTTCGACCAAGTTGCGAGGTCGGCATAAATATCGTTGGGAACCGGCAGCAGACCCTTGCCGAAGGTTCGCCGCAGCTCCCCCCCGTGGCCCAGATTGGGCATGGCATGGGACATGGACACGACTTGATCGAAATCCGTGCCGCCCAGCCGTATGCCGTGACTGGCCAGGATATCCACCTGCGTCCCGTCCGTGCGAAAGACCGAGAAGTCGGACGTGCCGCCGCCGATATCGACGATCAGGCCCAGGGTGCCGCTGCGGTTCAGGCTATGGCTGGCCAGGGCCGCGGCCTCCGGCTCGAACAGGAACTGCACGTCCTCGAACCCGGCGGCGTGATAACAGGCGGTCAGATCGGCCTCGGCACGGGCGTCGCGTTGCGGATCGGAGGAGTGGAAATGCACGGGACGCCCGGACAAAGCCCGCGTAAAACTGCGCCCGGTCTGCTCCTCGGCCCGCGATTTGAGCACGCGCAGAAAATCGGTGATGATGCTCGACAAGGTGCGCTGCTTGCCACCCACGGGGCGAAATTCGTTCAGCAGCGATGTGCCGAGCACGCTTTTGAGCGCGCGCATATAGCGCCCTTCGTCCCCGGCGATCAGGGCGCGGGCCGCAGCCTCCCCCAACAGCATGTCGCCCCCCTCGGTGGGAAAGAACACGGCCGTGGGCAGGGTGTCGGCGTCGCCTTCGATGGGCAGGCGCACCGGGGCGCCGTCCACCAGAATGGCGGCTGCCGAATTCGAGGTGCCGAAATCGATTGCTAGCATGTCGTCGGCCATCACGCGGCTCCTGTCGGGGCGAAAGGCGGCGCGGATACCCCAGAGCGTGACCGCGTGCAAGGCCAGAGCGTGGGCGCCTGCAAAGGATGTCTCGCAGGTCTTGGCCGCTTTGGGGTTTAAGCCCAATTGCGACAGGCCTTGCGGCGGGGCGCGCGCCTGTTGCAATACACAAATAGCCGACATCAATCCTATTGGATGGGAAACCCTTTCATGAAACGACTACTGTTCTGCCTCATGCTGCTTGGCGCGCCTGCCGCTGCGCAGACCCTCTATTTCTCCGCCATACCCGATGAGGATGAGACGCGCCTGATCGAACGCTTCGGCGCCGTGGCGGACTATCTGGAGGCGGAGCTGGACGTGGATGTCGAATACGTCCCGGTCAAGAGCTATGCCGCCGCCGTCACCGCCTTTCGCAACGATCAGATCCAGCTGGGCTGGTTTGGCGGCCTGTCGGGCGTGCAGGCCCGCATCGCGGTTCCGGGATCGCGCGCAATCGCGCAGGGCGCGGAGGACCAGACCTTCGTGACCTATTTCATCGCCAACACCGATACAGGATTGCAGCCGAGCGACACATTCCCCGATCTGGCCGGGCGCAGCTTCACCTTCGGGGCGCAGACCTCGACCTCGGGCCGGCTGATGCCGGAATTCTGGATCCGCGAATCCACCGGCCAATCGCCCGAGGCACTGTTCTCGGATGTGGGCTTCTCCGGCGATCACGGGCAGACGCTGCGACTGGTGGCATCGGGTGCCTATGATGTCGGCGCGATGAACTTCACCGTCTATGACCGCGCCGTCGCGGATGGGCTGGCCGAGGTGGATCAGGCCAAGGTGATCTGGCAGACGCCGCCCTATCCCGACTACAACTGGACGATACGTGAGGACGTGGACGCCCGCTTTGGTGAGGGGTTCGCGGACAAGGTTCAGGCCGCCCTGATCGGAATGCAGGATGAGGCGCTGCTCGCCTCCTTCCCGCGTGATGCCTTCATCGCGGCGGACAATGCGCTGTACCAACCGATCGAGGATACGGCGCGCGCGCTCGACATCATCGACTGATGGAGGGTTTGCTCCACCTGCGCGACCGCTCGCTGGGATGGGGGGACCGGACGGTTCTGCCTGACCTGAGCCTTAGCGTTCGACAGGGGGAGCGGGTCGCCCTGCTGGGGCGCAGCGGGGTGGGGAAAAGCACGCTGCTGGCAGCCCTGGCCGATGCCGCCGGGACCGCCGCGCTGGTTCCGCAGGATCACGGCCTGGTCGGTCCGTTGAGCGTGTTTCACAATGTCTGGATGGGGCGGCTGGACGAATTCGGTGCCCTGCGCAATCTGGCGACGCTGGTCTGGCCGCGCGCCGCGCAACGCGCGCAGGTCGAGGAGGTGCTGGACCGCGTGGGTTTGAGCGGTCTGGGCCGCCGGCCCGTGGTCGAACTGTCGGGCGGCCAACGCCAGCGGGTCGCGCTGGCGCGTGCCCTGTTGCGGGGCGGGGCGGTCGTGCTGGCGGATGAGCCTGTCTCCGCACTCGACACGGCGCAGGGGGCCGACCTGTTGGGCGCGGTGGCGGATCGTTTCGACACCGCGGTCGTGGTTCTGCACGATGCGGCGCTGGCCCGCGCATTCGCGACCCGCATCATCGGTCTGCGCGATGGCGCGGTCGTGCTGGACGCGGCCCCGACACAGATCAGCGATGCGGACCTTGCGGACCTTTACCGGTGAAGGCGCGGCACGCCCTTGCCGGTTTCGCCGTTCTGACCGTGTTCGCACTCGCGCTGGGCGATATGAGCGCGCAACGCCCCGATCCATGGCTGACCCTCGCCGCGATGGGGCGCGGCATTCTATCACCCGATTTCGGTGATCTGGCAGGGCTGGCCCAAGCGACTGGGCTGACGCTGGCCTTCGCGTTTTGCGGTGTCGGTCTGGGCGCGGCCGCCGGTCTGGCACTGGCGCCGATCTATGCCCGCGTGCGCGTCCTGTGCGTGTCTGTTCGGGCGGTGCATGAACTGTTCTGGGCGCTGCTGCTGCTCAACATCACCGGCATCTCACCCCTGACCGGCGTTCTGGCGATCGCGCTGCCCTATGCGGGCATCTTCGCCAAGGTCTTCGCCGAATATCTGGAGGAAGCCGACCCGGCGGCGGAGGCGGCGTTGCCCCGCGGCCTGCCCGTCGCGATCCGGCTGATCTGGGTGCGGATCCCGCAATGCCTGCCGCAGATGCGGACCTATACGCTCTACCGACTGGAATGCGGATTGCGCTCATCCGCCGTGCTGGGCTTCGTCGGGTTGCCGACATTGGGGTTCGAACTGGAATCCACCTTTCGCCAGGGCCTGTACGGTGAGGCGGCGGCGGTGCTGCTGATCTTCCTCGCGCTGATCCTGCCGATGCGGCGCTGGGTGATCTGGCGGCTGGTGCCGCTTTACCTGATCGCATCCATCGTGGCACTGGTCCTGGTCGACACACCGCCGATGGGGTCCGGCGCGTTGATGCGGTTCCTGAACGACATCGTGCCTGCGCCCATCCGCACCGGGGCGGATTGGAGCGGATGGCTGCACAAGGTCTTTGTTGAGCAGGCATGGCCGGGGGCGGTGAACACCCTTGTCCTGTCGCAGATCGCGCTGGCCGGGGCGGCGCTGCTGGCGGCGCTGGCGTTCCCGGCGATCGTGCCACGGGTGGCGGGGCGGTTCGGAGCGCTGATCGGTCACGGGGTTCTGGTGGTTCTGCGGTCCATCCCCGAATACATGCTGGCTTTCGTCTTCGTGCAGATTTTCGGGGCGTCGATGCTGCCGGCGGTGCTGGCGCTGGCGCTTCACAACGGGGCGATCATCGCGCATCTGATGGGCCGGCAGGCGGGCGGCGTGACCCTGCGCCCGGATGCGCCAACGGGGCTGACGCTGTGGGCTTGGGAGTTGTTCCCCCGCCTGAACGGCACATTCTGGGCGCTGTGCCTTTATCGGTGGGAGATCATCCTGCGCGAAAGCGCGATCATGGGTCTGCTGGGCATCGCGACGCTGGGTTTCTACATCCAGACCGGCGTTCAGGAACTGCGTCTGGACCGGGTGATCGCCTTGCTGCTGGTCTCGATCCTGCTGACCTTCGCCATAGATCAGGTGTCGCGCGTCCTGCGCCGCCGAATGCATCTGGGCGGCGATCTGCGGGTGGAGGCGACGCGCGGTCGCGGGAAGGGTGACGTCACCCCGCGTGAGGCGTGAAAATTGGCACGTGCCTGTCGCGGCGGAATGCAATATGCCCAAGCGCAACGCGCCGACCATACCATACATACCCGTGTCAATCGGAGGTCCCATGACGATCCACCTGCATCAAAACGATTTGCCCGACGGGCTAGACCTCGGCCCCGTGGTGGCCATCGACAGTGAGACGATGGGCCTGATCCCGCATCGCGACCGCCTGTGCCTGGTGCAATTGTCCAGCGGCGATGGCGATGCGCATCTGGTCCAGATCTCGCAGGATCAGACCACGGCGCCGAACATGGTGGCGATGCTGACGGATCCCGATGTGCTGAAGCTCTTTCATTTCGGCCGGTTCGACATCGCGGTGCTGCTGCACCGGTTCGGGGCCGTGACCGCGCCGATCTATTGCACGAAAATCGCCTCGAAACTGGTGCGCACCTATACGGATCGGCATGGGTTAAAGAACCTGCTTCAGGAATTGCTGAGCGTCGATATCTCGAAACAGCAGCAATCCAGCGACTGGGGCGCTGCGACATTGACCGAGGCGCAAAAGACCTACGCCGCGTCGGATGTGCTGTACCTGCACCAATTGATGGACGCGCTGAACCTGCGGTTGCAGCGTGAGAGACGCATGCAGATGGCGCAGGCCTGTTTCGACTTCCTGCCGACCCGCGCCGCGCTGGATCTGGCCGGGTGGCCCGAAACCGATATCTTCGCGCACTGAAATGAGCCGCCTATTTGTGCACCCCCGCACGGAGCGCGGCTTTACCCCGAAGGGCGGGCCACCTAGATGAGCGTCATGACCGAGACACGACAGATGATAGAGGCAGGCCGCGACGTCCTGCGGATTGAGAGCGCGGCCCTGTCGCAGTTCGCGGATGCGCTGGATGACAGTTTCGCGCAGGCGGTGCAGATTTTGCTGGCGACGCGCGGGCGGATCGTGATCTCGGGCATGGGCAAGTCCGGCCATGTCGCGCGCAAGATGGCGGCGACCTTCGCCTCCACCGGGGCACCGGCGCAGTTCGTGCATCCGGGTGAGGCGAGCCATGGCGATCTGGGCATGGTCACGCCTGCCGACAGCCTGATCGTGCTGAGCAATTCGGGCGAAACGCCGGAGCTGACGGATATTATCGCCCATTCGCGCCGCTTCAAGATTCCGCTGATCGGGGTCGCGAAAAAGCCCGATTCGACGCTGGTCCGGCAATCCGATGTCGCAATTCTGCTGCCCGACGCGGCGGAGGCCTGCCCGAACGGGCTGGCGCCCACGACCTCCACCACGCTCACCCTGGCGCTGGGCGATGCGCTGGCTGTCGCACTGATGAAACAGCGCGATTTCAGCCCCGAGAATTTCCGCGTCTTCCATCCCGGCGGCAAGCTGGGCGCGCGGTTGGTCAAGGTGGGCGACCTGATGCATTCGGGGGAGGAGATGCCGCTGGTCACACGCGACACTCCGATGTCCGAAACCCTGCTGACCATCACGCAAAAGGGCTTCGGCACCGCTGGCGTAATCGAGGATGGCACCCTGATCGGGGTCATCACCGATGGCGATTTGCGGCGCAACATGACCGGCCTGCTGGACCGCACCGCCGGCGATGTGATGAGCGCGGACCCCAAGACCATCGGGGCCGGCGAACTGGCCGAGGCCGCCCTGGCGGAGATGTCGGGCCGGGTCACGACGCTGTTCGTCACTGCGGACGGGGCGCCTGTCGGTATCGTTCATATCCACGACCTGCTGCGCGCCGGGGTGGTCTGAGCCTGTGCGCCGCGGGCCGGGATATACGCGGTTTGTCCGCTACCTCAAGATCGTGCTGCCGATGGCCGCGATCGTCCTGCTCAGCACGATCTTCCTGATTGATCAGGATCGCATCGACTTCGACGAGAATCTGCTCGGTGATCTGCCCGCCGGGCTGGACTTCGATCAGGGCGTGCTGTCGCCACGTCTGGCCGGGGAACTGACAGATGGCACGCCCTATTCGCTGCAGGCGGAATTCGCGGTCCCCAGCACCGACGGCTACCGCCTGCGTGAGGTGACGGCGCGCGTGGAGCGATACGGCGATCCGGTGCAGATGATCGCGGCCGAGGGGGCCTATGCCGGGTCGGACAAACGTCTGATCCTGAGTGGCGGCGTTGACCTGAGCACGCGGGGCGGCGTCCGGCTGACGACGCAAATCGCTGAAATCGGTTTGCAGGATCGGGCGCTGACTCTGCCCGAACCGCTGGACCTGACGGCACCCGGCGCACATTTGCGCGCGAACAGCCTGCGGACCGAGCAGACACCCGCTGGCGATGATATGATTTGGTTTGAGGGGGATGTTCGGCTAAGCATCACCCCGGATCGGTTGGCGGAGGATACGGAATGAACAGACGATTTGCAGGTTCGCTGGTGGCGAGCATGATGTTTGCAGGCATGATCGCGGGTGCCGCGTTCGCCCAAGCGGAGCAGCCATTCTCGACCTTCCAGCACGACAGCTCGCAACCGCTGGAGATCGTGTCGGACCGGCTGGGCATCAGCCAGGCCGCGCAGACAGCGGAATTCGTCGGCAATGTAGAGGTGATCCAGGGCACGCTGACCATGCGCGCCCAGCAGATGACGGTGACCTACGATCAGTCCAGCGGCGATATCCGCCAGTTGATCGCCACCGGCGATGTCCTGCTGTCGAGCGGCAGCGAAGCCGCCGAGGGCCAGCGTGCGAACTACAACGTCGATACGGGGTTCCTGGTGATGGAGGGCGATGTCCTGTTGACCCAGGGGCAAAGCGCGCTCAGCGCCCAGTCGATGCGCATCAACCTCAACGAGGGCACCGGCGAATTTTCGGGCCGCGTCCGCACGGTCTTCGTTCCGCAGTCGCAGTGATGGACGCGGCGCAAGGGCTCCAAGTCCTCAATCTGGGCAAATCCTACAAGAAACGATCCGTCCTGCGTGACATATCGCTCAGCGTGAAGCGGGGCGAGGTCATTGGCCTGCTCGGCCCGAACGGCGCGGGCAAGACGACCTGCTTTTATTCCGTGACCGGACTGGTCACACCGGATGCCGGCACGATCATGATCGACGGCACCGATGCGACCTTCCTGCCGATGTATCGCCGGGCGCGGCTGGGCGTTGGCTATCTGCCGCAGGAGGCGTCGATCTTTCGCGGGCTGTCGGTCGAGGACAATATCCGCGCCATTCTGGAGCTGGTGGAGCCGAAGCCCAAGCGCCGGGAACAGCAGCTGGATGAGTTGCTGGCGGAATTTTCCATCACGCATCTGCGGCGCACACCATCGCTGGCCCTGTCGGGCGGGGAACGTCGGCGGGTGGAAATCGCGCGCTGCCTCGCCTCACGCCCATCCTACGTTCTGCTGGACGAACCCTTCGCCGGGGTCGATCCGATCGCGGTGGGCGAAATCCGCGATCTGGTGCGCCAGCTTCGCGACCGCGGCCTAGGTGTCTTGATCACCGATCACAACGTGCGTGAGACGCTGGAAATCATCGACCGCGCCTATATCCTGCACGATGGGACCGTCCTGATGTCCGGTACGCCTGAGGACGTGGTGGCGGATGAAAACGTGCGCCGGGTCTATCTGGGCGAAGGGTTTCGCCTCTGACCGGGCATCCGTGGTAGAACTGTGTCATGTCGCTGAGCCAACGTCTCGATCTGAAACAGACCCAGCAGTTGCGGATGACACCGCAACTGACGCAAGCCATCGCATTGTTGCAATTGTCGGCCAGCGAACTGCTGAACCGGGTGGCGGAAGAGGTGGACAAGAATCCCATTCTCGATCTGGATCGCTCGCGCCCCGTATCGGGCGGGCTGGCCCCCACGGGCGGCGAGGATTTCGACCGCGCCGCGTCCGTGGCGGAGGCTGTCACCTTGCGCGCGCATCTTCTGTCGCAGCTCGGCGGATTGCGGGCGAAGCGCGATACCCTGTCCCTCGCCATGGCGTTGGTGGATGAGTTGAACGCGGACGGGCGGCTGACCGCCCCGTTGTTCGAGATCGCGGATCGCTACGGCGTGATGGTCGGAAAGGTCGAGCAGGCGTTGGCCCTGGTGCAAAGCTGCGACCCGGCGGGCGTCGGGGCGCGTAGTCTGGGGGAATGCTTTGCCCTGCAGCTGGATGAACGCGGTATGCTCGATCCCGCAATGCGCGAGATTTGCACCAATCTGGCGGATATTGCCGGACCGGGTCGTGCGGACCTGATCGCACGCACCGCGCTGGACAAGGAGGCCTTTGAAGCCCGCCTTGCCTTGCTGCGCGATCTCGATCCCCGTCCGGGTCAGGCATTCGCGCAGGACGCCACCGCCCCCACCGTCGTACCCGATGTGATCGTCCGGCGGCTGGGGCAGGAGCAGGGCGGGGGCTGGCAGGTGGAGCTGAATTCCGAAACCCTGCCGCGTGTGCTGGTCAACGACATCTATGCCAGCGAGGTTTCCGCCAGCGGTGAGGAAGCAGCCCGGTTCATCAGCAACTGCAAGGCCAGCGCAAGTTGGCTGGTGCGCGCACTGGAACAACGCGCGCACTCCATCCTCAAGGTGTCCGAGGCACTGCTGCGTCATCAGCGCGCCTTTTTCGAACAAGGGGAAATCGCCTTGCTGCCCTTGTCGATGGCCACCCTCGCGGAAGGCATTGGCGTGCACGAATCGACGGTCAGCCGCGTCGTTGCGAACAAATACATCACAACGCCCCACGGGATGCGTGAGTTGCGAAGCTTTTTCAGTCAGGGCGTGACCAGCACATCTAGGACTTCTGGCTTCGCCGCCGGGGCCGTCCATGCCCGGCTCAGAAAGCTGATAGCGCAGGAAAATCGCGCGCGCCCTCTCAGCGATGAGGCATTGGTCCTCATTTTAAGAGAAGACGGCGTCGATATTGCACGACGGACCGTTGCGAAATATCGTGACGTTATGGGCATTCCTTCATCGGTTCAGCGTCGCCGTCTCAATTCCGCCACGCGGGGCTGAGGGGCTGGGCGCGGCGCGCATCTGTGCCCGCGGCCTGACACCGAACCGGAAAGGTCCGCCCGCAACCCCGCGCCAATTTCGGCGCGCAAAGAAAGGGGACTACCCATGAGAGTTCAGGTGAGTGGAAAGCAGATTGATGTCGGCGAGGCGATGAGGAGCCACGTTTCCGAACGTATTGAGGAAGTTGCAGGCAAATATGCCGGACGCGCGACCGAGGCGACCGTAACCTTCTCAAAGGATTCTCATGAGTTCAAATGCGATGCCTCCATGCACCTCTCGACGGGTATGACCACCCAGGCGACCGGGCGGGCGAGCGAGATTTATGCAGCCTTCGATTCGACGGCAGACAAGATGGAAAAGCAGCTTCGCCGCTACAAGCGCCGCCTGAAGGACCATCACAAGGATCGCACCGACCCGATCGAGATGATTGGCGCCCCGTCATACGTGCTGGCGAATCCCATGCATGAGGAGGATGACGAACCCGAAAGCCTGCAACCCGTCATCATCGCGGAAACCAAGACTCCGGTCCTGACCCTATCCGTGGGCGAGGCCGTTATGCAGATGGAACTTTGGGGAACGCAGTTTCTGGTCTTCCGCAACACTTCACATGGCGGCGTGAATGTGGTTTACACCCGCGACGACGGAAATATCGGCTGGATAGACCCCAGAACGATGTCCTGAGAATTGTCTTTTGCAATGTGTTACAGGTGTGCTGATGGAGCTGCTGAATATATTGAGCTCTGACGCGGTTCTTGCCGGCCTGAAGGTTGGCAGCAAGAAGCGGCTGTTGCAGGAAATGGCCGCCTTTGCTGCCAGTCATGAGGGCAATCTGTCGGCATCGGAATGTCTGGATGCATTGCAGGAGCGTGAGGCGCTCGGACCTACCGGCATGGGGGGCGGTGTTGCCATCCCCCATGCGCGACTGGAACAACTGGACCGCGTGGTCGGCTATTTCGCCCGTCTGGAAAAACCGGTCGATTTCGACGCGGTGGACGGTCTGCCGGTAAATCTGGTGTTCATGCTGCTGGCGCCGAAGGAAGCGGGAGCCGAGCATCTGCGCGCCCTCGCACGGGTGTCGCGCACACTTCGCGATCCACGCATTTGCGAGAAGCTGCGCTCCACCGACGATACCTCCGCGCTCTATTCCATTCTGACCGAGCCTGCCGCCTCTCGCGCGGCCTGATCAGGCCTTCCTCCAATCGCTGAACCCGAACTGAAGGTAATCGCGCCCATAGGCGGCGCGACATTGTGCCTCGATCTGCGGTGTCCAGATTTCGTCCAGGGGAAACAGATGATCCTGCTCTGACTTGCGCAGAACGCCATTTCTTACGTCACCAAGGGAAAACCGTTTCTTCAGATAAGCCGCCCCCGCGATCAGATCCTCCTCCCGCAATATCAGGCTCAACGTGATGGCGGAGGAAAATCCCTCTATGAACTCGTATTGCGGGGCCCACAATGCATCCACCCGCATCGGGGTGCGGCCTGCCAGATTGGCGCGTAGAAAGTCCAGGAATGCGCCGAAGCTCTCCCTGTGACGCTCCACGTCATAGCCCGAAAGCTCCAGCGCGGCACGATCCGTACTGCCCGCCGCCGGCAGATTCATACCGTAGCGTTCCTGCGCGTGGGTGCGGATGCGCGGAAAGATGTCCTCGTCCTTGCTGCCGAAGAACTTCGTCATGAACACGTCATAGGCCCTGGCCACCGGATGCCGGACACAGGTAAAACAGACATTGCCGGGATGGGTTTGCAGCCAATCCGTCAGCGCCCGGCGATTCTGTGGCGAACCGAACGGGGGGGAAGTTTCCATCATGGTGGCGAACTTGTCCTGCTGTGGATCGCCGCCATCGATTCCGTACAGCCAGCGATGGACCTGTTCGTTCGGCCCACCCGGTATCGCCGCATATAGCAGCGGGGCACGTTGCGTCATGTGCATGAACCGCAGGCCGCCGGCCCGGTCGCTTCTTGCGCCCTCACCGGTCCTGTGAACACCCCCCTCATTGCGAAGCAGGTCGAGCATCTCCGCGTAATTCGCGACCTTCTCCTCCAGCGGGCCGGGGTTCTGGCGCAGGATGCTCGCCTCGACGGAATCCAGACGTTCATCCACCCCCAGCCAGGTGGCGAGACCGTTGAGCACGGCCAGGTCCGAAACGTCACTGTAGTCGATGGCAAAGGCCGTCTGACCGCTGACTTTCAGGCTGTGATTTACGCGCGCGTAGAAACTCTCACTTTGGGCGAGGTAATCACGGTATTCGGCAATGTCGAAGTGGATTCGCGTGCTGCGCCGCGCGCGTTGCTTCATCAGCATCCACTGGTCGGTTTCCTTTGCGATCTTGAGCGAGACGAAACTGTCCAGCGGATTGCGGCGGAGTACGATCTTCGCGGCCGAAGGGTCTTGCAGCACAGCCGATGTCGCCTGCGGGTCGTGCCCGTCAAACAGCCGGAAACCTGAGAGGGTGTCGGGCTTGCCGTTCGCCACCATAGCCTCGATCAATGCCATCGGATCGGCATCCCGCTCAGCCGTGGTCATACCGAAATCGGTTTGGTTTGTAGGACCGTTTATGAAGGCGGGGTTGAACAGCTCCCCATGGCAGGTGATGGAGGGAAACTGGTCCAGACTGCGCTGAAGAAGGTTTGATCCGGTGCGCATCATTCCCAAAATAGCGAAGTAGCGGTACGGAGCGCCTGTCATCAGGCGCTTTCAGGTCGTTTGAACTGACTCACATTCGTATGCGCGGCCTGCTGGTTGGAAATCTGCATCCCCTCGACCGGCATGTTCAGGGCAAGTTCGCCCAAGCCGTGCTCATGCCGCATCGTGGGCAGAGCTTCGACATCCGTCAGTTTCCCGCCCTCGATCATGGCGGCCAGTGCGTTGAGTGGCAGGGCGGGATCGGCCATCACCTCCCCAAGGGTCCAGCTTTGGACGTTTGCGCGAGTCTCCGCTCCCTCGATCTCCTCGATGTGCTTTTTTTCGAGGAGTTTAAGCCGCATCGTACGCCGCCGAAACTGGGCAGAAGTCTCCCCCGGGTTCGGGGTCATGCCGACGGCCCATGCACCCTTGATGAACAGGATGTTTGCGTTCGGATCCTTGAGCAGGAAGGACGCCATCCGCGTGCTGTCCGACACGTGGAACTGAAAGCTTTGCTGCCTGTCGCGCGCGTTCCAGACCAGATTGGTCAGAAACTGTTCTGTATTCCAGTCACGAATGCGGGGATTCGCCACGATACCGCCCGGCATGACACTGGCGTCATCAGCGAATTTCACCGCGTCCTTTGCGAACAAACGATCATGCGCGAGGGGCAACCCCAATGATTTCTGCCATTGTGTGATCCCCTGATAGACGAAATCGAAGCCGTCCAGAACCAGATAGGGCCGCGCGGTCCGGTGCTGCCGTTCAAAGGCCTGTACGGGAAAACGGCTCTGCATCAACAGGCCGGGGCGCCCGAGACAGCGATTTTCACGGCCTTCGTTCACCAGAACCTTCAGAGATCCGCCGCGCGGTCTGCGGGCGGCAGCCATCGGTTCCACCCCACGAAGGTATTTATTGTAGAGGCCGGTCGCCCCGTGCCAGATCTTGCGGGCGAAGAAATGTTCCTCATCCCGCTGCAATAGATGCGCATGATCGTCGTAGAACGTGAACGGTTTTCCCTGCGGATCGAACTCGGTCAGGCACAGCGACCGGTTCACCAGAGTTCGGGAGTGCGTGCGGACCATGGTTTGCACATAGGATTCATCGACGATCCAGCACTTGCGGAAATAGGCGTCCGTCTCCCGCTTCTTCGGATCGTCCAGGATGCGCCGCAAGGTGCCACGCGACAGCGTCCACCATTGTGAGCCGACCGCGATCTGCAAATGGGCGGGAACGGTGCGGTTCACGCGCAGCAGACGCTGGATGTCCACGGCCCGATCGAAAAGCCAACGGTTCGAGCGCCAGCCAAACGGGAAGTACAGGGTGAACCGCTCCTCCGACAGGCCCTCATGCACCCACTCGTCGACGCCGATCAGACGGCTTTCCGCAAAATCGGTATCGGGGTTTGCGGCGAGGTAGGACTTGAGCTTGTCGAGCGACTGGATCGGCAGGCACGAACCGCTGATCAGGCAAACGTGGTCTACATCCTCAAAGGTATCTATCAGCAGGCGCGATGTCTCCATCGCTGTATTGTGAAGAGCGAAGGTGCCCCATTCACATCGCTGCCGGGCCGCGAAGATCGTGCCGGTGTCCGAAAGAGCGGTCTTCAACGCATCGAAATCGCGGGACGGTGTCTGAACATCGACATGGACCACGACGCGACATCCACCCGACGCGAAATGCCGTGCCAACTCCTCCACCCTGTACAGGTGGTGGTGTGCCATGATGCAGATACCTACGGTCACGTCATCCCCTTCAAATCCAGCTTCCGGAGGACATCAATCCGAGCTCCTCAAGTTGTCGCCATCCGGAATATTCAACCGAACCCTCAGTCCAGAACGTGCCCTCGACTGAAATTGTTTCGCGGTAGGCCTGGTATTCACGCCCGCCAGCGTAATGCTGTTTGCGCTCCAGCTCTTCTTCGACCTTCTCCCTCATCAAGCTGAGAAATTTGGCATGAAGAAGGCAGCCTGACGGCTTCTCCCCGCCCCATTCGTCGAAAACCCTGTTCAATCCTCGTGGCAGCAGACTGTGTGTCGAGCTGACGTATACGTAACCCCGTTGCCATTTTACCAATGGAATCTTGTTTAACGCCGGGGCACAGGCGGGTTCGTCGGCAAAAATGTCACGCATTCGCGGCCCCCCCTGGATCCACAGGTTTCCGTGCCGACGATCCCGGCGAATCAGATAATTTCCGCTATCGAACCAGCGCAGTATATCGAACGGATTCTGTCCACTTTTGTAATGCGTTTCTGAAATCGGACCCTTTGAGTACATGTCCAGCAACATGGCACTGAAAGACTTGACGGAAGATGAATCGAGCCAGTCCGTCAGGGCGTTCAGCGGTCTGACATCCGAATTGGGGAAGACGAGGAATTCGTCCACGTCCACCGTCAGCGTCCAGTGATCGTGACCGTATAGCGCCAACAGACCGTTCAGCCAGTCACACCCGAATCTGGATTTGCGGTAGCTGGCACCAGTCTGCCAAAGGGATACATCTGTCTGCTCGCTGAGGTATTCGGCACTGCCATCGGTCGAACCGTTGTCGACGATCAGGAAGTGGCCCACACCCATCTTGCGATAATAATTGAGAAAATACGGCAGCCTCTCGATCTCGTTGCGCAAGGTCGAAAAGAGCAGGATGTCACCGGGCGCGATCATGTCGGTCCGGTCCACGGTGGAGGAAAGCTCCCTGCGTTTGCGGCGTGCGCGCAGTTGCAGGCGACGACGGCGTGCCCGCAGGAACATTCGGTTCAGGATGCTGATAATCTTCATGTAAAAGGGTCACCCGCCCAACATCAGGGCTTTCAACATACGCGCGGATTCGATCCATGGCGACCAAAGAACTGTTGGTTGATTAGTGCTTGGAGAATTTTCCTTCAGACGTCTATCGATTGCAAGGCGCCACGCGTCACTGTTGTTCGGGGCAACATATTCGATGGTGTCGCCGTGAATTTCACGCAGTTCCGGCAGATCGCTCGCCAGAACGGGCAGTCCTCGCACCCGCGCCTCCATTACGGGCAGCCCGTATCCTTCGGCCCGTGAGGGAAACAAAAGCGTGTGTGCGGCGGAAATCTCGGCCGCGATTTGCAGATCCGTGGCCTCTCCGATCTCGGTGACACCGGATGGTCGGGCATCGAGGCGGGCGAAGGTTTCGGCGTTGCGCCAGCCGCGCCGCCCCACGATATGCAGATCCGCCACTGGCGCGAACTGGTCCCAGATATCAAGGATCGTGGCGTGCTCCTTGCGCGGTTCGATCGTGCCGATCATCAGCATGACGGGGCGCGGGCGCGGGTTTCTCTCCATATCAGGCAGGTCGGTGGCGCCCATGGGCAGAACGGCGTGACGCTGCCACTCGTCTCGCGAATAGCGATTGAGCCATTGGGCTTGCCCCGCCCTTGTCAGATGCAAAACCAGATCGGCCTGTCCTGCCGTCAGGCGCATCGTCGTGGCAAATCGAGCCGCCGGGCGGAGGCGGGACCATTCCGGATGGTCGAGAGGTATCAGATCGTGAACCAGAACGGCCAAGCGTCCGCCGCGTGCCTTCCACCGCGCCACTTGTGCTTCATCGGGAAGGGTGTGTCCGACACAGACCAGCCATTGACCGGCATGGGCCGGGCAGGGCAGGTCGCGCGCGCCCCGGCCATAGGTTGCGCGCAACCCGCTCTCACCACGGCGTCGCGCCTCATCGCGCCAGTATTGTAGCCGGGCGATCCGGTCGAGCGGTGCCGGTTGCAGGATGCTTGTGCTGATACGCGGCCCGTCAGCGCTCCAGCACCTTCGACCGCTGCGCACCAATCCGGTGACGGGGCCAAGCTGCGACAGAGCGTTGAACAGCGCGGTTTCGACCCTGTCGATGCCGGTGGGATTTGCATGGTCGCGCCGTGAAAAGCTGCGCGTCAGATCGAACAGGACCGCAACCATGCAGTATCCGCCTTACTTCGCGGTGGAGGACACGGATTCCAGGTCGAGCGTGCTCAGGAAATCGGCGAGTTCCTCTCGCAGATCATTGCGTGAAAGGCCGAACGCCACCGTTGCCTGCAAATACCCTGCCTTTGATCCGCAGTCGAAGCGTTGCCCCTCGAACCGCTGGCCATAAACGCCGTCGGGTCCGTTGATCTCTGCCGCGATCGCATCGGTGAGCTGGATTTCATTGCCCGCCCCGCGTTCCTTGCGGTTGAGGTTCTGCAGGACCCGGGGCGTCAGGATATAGCGACCGATCACCGCCAGGCTCGAAGGCGCGTCCGCGACCGAAGGCTTTTCGACCATCCGGTCGACCTTGGCGCGGGTGCCGTCATCCTCGGACACACCCAGAATGCCGTAGGATGAGACCTTGTCGTTGGGAACATCCATCGCGGCGACGACGTTTCCGCCGGTCTCCACATGCGTATCGACCATGTCGCGCAGACAGCTTCGCCCGCCCTGGATCACGTCATCGGGCAGCAGAACGGCGAAGGGTTCGTCACCGATCAGCCGGCGGGCGCACCAGACGGCATGTCCCAGCCCCAGGGCTTCGCGCTGGCGGACATAGGCGATGGCACCGGAATCCATATTTGTGCGCTGCAACTCTTGCAGCAGATCCGATTTACCCTTGGCTTGCAGGGAGCTTTCCAGTTCGGGTGCGCTGTCGAAATAGTCTTCCAGACTTTGCTTGCCGCGTGCGGTGACGAAGATGAAATCGCTGATGCCCGCGTCGCGAGCCTCGTCGATCGCGTATTGAATCAACGGGCGATCTACAAGGGTCATGATTTCCTTGGGAATCGACTTGGTCGCGGGTAAAAATCGCGTACCGAGTCCTGCCACGGGAAATACGGCCTTCGTCACCTTGCGTTCCATAATCTGCAATCTCTCCGGTTGATACACGTTTATAGTTGTGCGAATTCAGCTTCGCCTCAATGCTGCAACGCATCAATTGCCGAAGTGGTATCAAATTTTCGGACAATCTGCCACTTTCTATCTATCTTGCAAGAAATCTCCGTCCCCGCCGGTTGCTCCAGCTTCAGGACGAATGCATCGCCACGACGGTTTGACACGATCAGATGCGTGTAGTCGCGCAGCGGCGCTGTCCTTGCCACTTCACGTTCCAGCATGGCGGACCAGCGCGGCCACCGGTTGCCGGCGCGGAAGACTCCACCCCTATGATGGAAGTACCCGTCCAGGTGCCATTTCACGCAGAGCGGCCTGTTCAGCCACGTTTGCGTGATCACAGTGACTTCGAATCCATGCAGGCTCAAATCACGGGCAAGGCGTCGCGCGGTCCTACGGCTTAGAATGCGCGGTGCGATGGCGACGCGTATGGAATCGGGCCTCTGGGCGCCGGGGCCGACTACGGAGGGAATGTCAGCGCGCTCGGGGGTGGGAGCGCCAGCCTTCTTCAAGGAAGCTTGCAACGCCTGTAGTCGCGCGGCGACACCACGGCCGGACAGCAGCCCCAGATCGTGCAATCGCAGCAGGCGGCGGCGCTGATCCCGCACGATGTCCTCGGCGTGGTTGTCATCCGGCGAATGGCTGCGCGCGAATGCGGCCACGCTGCGCCCCAGTTGCGCGAACCCCGCGACGGTCGTTCCGGGCCCCCGAATCGCGTTCGATATGGTGGCATGATGGACCACTGCACCGGGGATCCACCGTGTCTGCCATCCTGCGTCGTGCAGTCGGAGCAGCATGTCGGTTTCGTCCAGATAGTAGGCGAACCGCGGATCGAAGCCGCGGATCTCCATAATCGCCTCGCGCCGCAGGGCCATGTTGGTGCCGTTCAACTTGCGAAATGGCCCGTCGGGGGTGTCGCGGCCCCGGCGGTCGAAGCCCATCTCACCCCATTGTTCGCGCACCCCGTCAGGGCCGAGGACCGGGCCGCCGACGGCTCCGATCTCGTCCGTGTCGAACCCGGCGACCAACTGCGACAGCCAGGACGGCTCCGGCACCGCGTCGTCGTCGCAAAAGGCGACGATCTGACCCGTGCTCGCCATCAATCCGGCATTTCGCGCGGTGGCGACGTTCGCTTCGTCATGGCGCAGCCAGTGCACGGACAGGTCGCGTGGGGCCGGGGCGTCGGACACCACGATGATTTCCGGCGTGATGTGACGCTGCCGTTTGAGCGCCTGCAAGGTCAGGCTCAACGACCAGGCACGGCCCCGGTTTGCGACGATGACGCTGACCGAGGGGGTCATGCGCTCAGTCCAGATCGTGATCGCGCAGGATGGCCTCGATCCGTTCGACATCGACGGGGTTGTTCAGCTCCCAGAACGCGCGGCCACGGGCATCGACCTCGACACATTGCACGGGAATGCCGTTTTCCATGAAGCGCAGCTGCTCCAACCCCTCCCATGCTTCCAGCCGCCCCTCGGGCCAGCCGGAATAAGCCGCCAGCGCTGTGGGACGGTAGGCATATACGCCCACATGGTGAAAAACCGGGTTGTCCTCCCCCTCCGCGAAATCACGCCCGGTATAGGGAATGACCTCTTTCGAGAAGTACATCGCCCGGCCCGCCCGGTCGAACACGGCTGTGGTGCCGCCGACACGATCATTGCGCCGATCCTCACGAAACCCTCGCAGGGCCATGGCATCGGTGCGCAGCACGGGGGTGGCCACCTGCATTTCGGGATCGGCCTGCATGGCGCGGATCAGATCCTCGACGAACCAGGCGGGCGTCAGCGGTGCGTCGCCTTGCAGGTTCACCACGATATCGGGGGGCGTGGCCATGGCCGCAACCGCCTCGGCGCACCGCTCCGTCCCATTTCGCGCGGTGGTGGAGGTTATCACGACCTCCGCCCCGAATGCGCGTGCATGATCCGCGATCCGCGCGTCATCCGTCGCGACGGCGACACTGTCCGCCCCGGCCACGGACAGCGCCGCGTCCCAGCTGCGTCGAATCAGTGATTTCGCCTGCCCGGACGCGCCTACCAGCTCGACCAGCGGCTTGCCCGGATAACGGGTGGAGGCATAGCGCGCGGGGATCAGGATCAGGACGGACATTATGCCTCCAGCTTCAGTTCGGCAGGGGCCGCGATGAAGAAGGGGTTTTCGAACCCGGATTTGCCATAGGCCAATGGCGCATGATCATCGAAGCGGACCACCGTGCCACCGGCTCCGCGCAGCACCGCGTCGCCCGCTGCGGTGTCCCATTCCATCGTGCGGCCCAGCCGGGGGTAGAGGTCCGCCTCCCCCGCCGCCACGAGACAGAATTTCAGCGAGGATCCCGCCGCGACCAGCTCATCCACATTGTATTTGGAAATATAGTCGTCGGTCGCCGCATCGCGATGCGACTTGGACGCCACGATCCGCAGCGCGCCCGAGGGGGAGGCGACGTTCATTGGCCTCACCGGACCCGGCTCCACGCCGAACGCGCCGGTTTCCTCGACCGCTTGTCCGGTCGCATCGGTATAGAACAGCCGTCCGACCGCCGGGGCGTAAACGACGCCCCGCGTCGGCACGCCGTTTTCAACCAGTGCGATGTTGACCGTGAATTCACCCCGCCGCTGCACGAATTCCTTCGTTCCGTCCAGCGGATCGACGATGATGAAGGTCGAAACGTTCTGCCCATGCGTGGCGGATTGTTCTTCGGTCACGAGGGCGATGTCCGGGAATGTCGCGCGCAACCCGGCGGAGATCAGGGCATCTGCTGCCTCATCCGCGGCCGTTACCGGGCTTTCGTCGGACTTGGACCGGACGTCGAAATCGTCAGTGCCGTAGATCTCCATGATCGCCATGCCTGCTTCGATGGCAAGCCGACGAAAGGTTGCGGTAACGTTTTCGTAGTCCATGTCATTCATCCTCGTGCATTGCGGGACATTCGGCCCGCTTGTGGTGTATGAGATACCTACAGTCTTCTGACAAGGACCGGACACGATGCCTCGTTTCGAGAAATACCACCGCGCCACGACGTTCTGGGAATCCAGTCTAAGTCTGATCGAGCTGATCTACATCTCCATCGTCCGAGCCTTCCGCACTGCCACGGGTGGATCGTTCCTAGGATTTGCCGGTCTGCTGATGCAACCACTGATCCTGTTCGGGGTGTTCTACCTCATGTTCGAGGTTTTCGGGCGCAGTCCGGTGATCCGCGGTGATTTCCTGTTGTTCATGATGACGGGCATCTTCCTGTACCGCGCCCATATTCAGGCGGTAACGACGCTCAAGGGTGCCAGCCATGCTATCTCGGGCATGATGTTCTACGCCAAGACATCAGCATTGTTGAGCATTCTCGCATCGGCGATCAACCAGCTCTACATAGTCGTGCTGTCGATCATCGCGATCATGGGAACCTCCTACCTGATCCGGGGGGAGCTTGAGGTCTACAATCCGTCGGGCATGTTGCTGCCGTTGTTTCTGGCATGGGCCAGCGGATTGGCGGTCGGATTGATGTTCATGGCGTTTTCACCCCTGGCGCCGAAGTTCATCCCCATGCTTTATCAGATCTACAGGCGCGCCCAGATGATCACGAGCGGCAAGATGTTTGTGGCCAGCACAATTCCCGCCAGTATTCTGCCGTTCTTCACCTGGAACCCGTTGTTCCATGCGATTGACCAGGCGCGCGGGCAGGCCTTCATCAATTATTTACCGAAGAAAACCAGCATAGAATACCCACTATACTTCACGCTGTCGGCGCTTGCTCTCGGCTTCGTTGTCGAGTTTGCGCTGCGCGCGCGTCAGAACTACGGAATGGAATGACCTACCAGATCACGTCGCCTTGTTTCTTGAAATGCGAGGCCATGAACTCGACGAAGGCCCGTAGTTTCGGTTGCGGGAACCGGCCCGGCGGATAAACCGCATAGATTCCCAACTGCGGTTTGCGCACGTTCGGCAATATTTCCACCGTGCGGCCCTGCGTGATGGAATCGCGCAGGATGAATGTCGGGACGGAGGATATCCCCAACCCAGCCTCCACCGCGCGAAGCAGTGATTCGCCATTGTTGACCGTCAGCTTTCCGCCAGCACGCACCTGCTTTTCCACGCCGGTTTCGCTGACCAATCGCCAGAAATTGCCGGTGGACAGGTTCGAGTAGTGCAACAGATCGTGCGCCGCCAGTTCGTCGATGGTTTGGGGCGTTCCGCGTCGGGCCAAGTATTCGGGGGATGCGACCAGCAGGCCGGTCGCCTCACCCAGCTTGCGCGCCCGCAGGCTGGAATCCGGCATGTTCCCGATGCGGATTGCCATGTCGAAACCTTCGGCCACCAATTCCACGAAACGGTCGTCCATCGTCATGTGGATCGAGACGTCCGGGTATTGCAGCAGGAAGGCCGCCACGGCCTCGGACACGTGGGTTGTGCCGAATCCCACAGGCACGGACAGGCGCAATTCGCCGCGCGGTTCGGATTGCATGGCCGATACCATGGCGTCCGCGTCGCCTGCCTCGGACAGGACCCGCCCTGCCTTGTCGTAATAAGCCAGCCCGATTTCCGTCGGGCTGACCCGGCGTGTCGTGCGGTTCAGCAGTCGCGCGCCCAGACGGGCCTCCAGACTGGACACGTGTTTCGAGATCGCGCTTTTGGAAATATTCAGCTTGCGCGCGGCATCGGTGAAGCCACCTTGATCCACTACAGCGATGAACGCTTCCATTTCCGCCAGACGATCCATGCGATGCTCCGTTCATGTACCTGCATCACAAAGGGATCTCCGCACGGATTGTCAACGCGCGTTGATCATGCCGTGCGGCTGGGGCATGCGTTCAGTTGCAGGGCATAGGCGCCGGACATCATCTGAACCTGCGATGCTGCGTTCAGCAGGAACTCCTTTTGCCAGTACGTCCCCTGCGCAAATCCGCGATGCCCCTCGTGATAGGCGAGGTAATGCGCGAAACTGTCGGTGAAGTCCAAACCGTTCTGGCGGCCCGTCTGGGTCATGTACCAACCGACGAAATCCGCCGCGTCGGCAAAATTGTCGCGCCGGGCGTTCCGGTTGCCTGACGAGTCCTTGTACCAATCCCACGTCGCATCAATCGCCTGCGCGTAGCCATAGGCCGACGTCGTGCCCGGACTGGCATGTTGCTGGAACCGGCTTTCCCGCCACATGATCCCCATCATCACCGGCACCGGCGTGCCATAGCGCAGCGAGGCCGTCTCCACGTCCGAGCGCCAGTGCGGACGCTCCGCGAAAATCGCGCAGATGTTGAGTGTGTTGGTGGGCGCATCGCCGCGCTGCGCGACGGAACGATCACGTTCGCCACAGGCGGCCAGAAGGGATAATATCGCGATACCCGCCATGCGGGCGAAGGGGCTGAACCTCATAATCGTCACCTGTAACTGTCACTGCTCGACGAACCCTTTGCGGGTCTCTGCCGGGATCATAGCACGACTTTTGCGAATGCGCGCGGCGATCTTTGTCACGTAACAGCGCGGGGCGTGCCGTGCCGGCCCTGCGCTGGACACTCAGCGGCACAGTGCCTATCACTCGGCTGATTGGAAAGGGTGCGAGCATGGAGATGAAAGTAGCGAAATTCGCGATAGGACAGGTGGTGCGCCACCGGGTCCATCCGTTTCGCGGCGTGATCTTCGATGTGGACCCGGAATTCGCGAACTCCGACGAATGGTGGGAATCGATCCCCGAGGAACATCGTCCTCGCAAGGATCAGCCATTCTATCACCTGTTCGCCGAGAATGAGACGAGCTACTACGTGGCCTACGTCTCCGAACAGAACCTGTTGCAGGATGAGACGGGTGAGCCTGTCGATCATCCCGATGTCGGCGGCATGTTCCACACCCTTGAAAACGGTCGTTACCACATGTGGGGCGGCACGCATTAGGCGTTTACCGAACGCTAAGACATTTGTCGTTTTCTACCGGCGGGGGTGCCGTTGGAGGATGAGCTATGCAAGAAATCTGGTCTGATCTGCGCCGTGCGGAGGGGCTGATCGTATGGTCGGCCCTGATCCTGTTTTCCGTGGGGTTCTGGTTCGGGATCATATCTCTTACGGTACGCCTCATCCTCGCCGATTGACCAATCCGTCCCCCGGCCGGGGCCCTGGGGTCAATATCCCAGGGCGCAACCGTCCTTGCGTGGGTCGCTGGCCCCCTCCAGAACGCCACCGGAGTGGATGCGGATGGCCTGCGCGCCGCCGATCGCCGTTTCGGGGGACACGACATCATGACCCTTGCCGCGCAATGCGTCCCGAACCTCGGGAGCGTAGCCGTTTTCCAGCTCCAACGGTCCCAGCGCGCCAAAGCTGCGGGGCGCATCTATCGCCGTCTGCGGGTCCATGCCGTAATCCACGATATTGGAGATCACACGCGCATGACCGTTGGGCTGATAGGCCCCGCCCATCACGCCGAAGGGCATTTCGACCCGCCCGTTCCTCTTCAGCATCGCGGGGATGATCGTGTGCATGGGCCGCTTGCCCGGCCCGACTTCGTTCGGATGCCCCTCGACCAGCGAAAATCCGGCCCCCCGGTTCTGAAACCCTATGCCGTACCGGGAGGAGGCCAGACCAGACCCGAAACTGTGAAAGATGGAATAGATCAGGCTGACCGCCATGCCGTCACCATCCACGACGGTGATGTAGATCGTATCCTTGTGCACCTGTTCGGACAGCGGCGCGGGGGCCGCCATAACGGAGTCCATGTCGATCAGGGCGGCCAGATCGCGGGCGGTTTGCTCCGACAGCATATGGTCCAGCCGTGTCGTATGACCGGCATCGGCAATGAAGCGATTTCGCGCGTCATAGGCCAGCTTCGCGGCCTCCGCCTCCAGATGGGCGCGGTCCGCGCCGAACGGGTCCATCGCGGCGATATCGAACCCTTCGAGCATCTTGAGAAGCAGAAGCGCCGTCGCGCCGGACCCGTTCGGCGGCAGCTCCACCAGCTCCGCCCCGCGATAGGTGCCCGTCACCGGCTCCACCCAGTCGCAGGCGGTTCCGGCGAAATCCTCCAGCGTGTGGGTGCCGCCCATCGCCCGCAGCGAATCGACCATATCGGCAGCCACGTCCCCCTCGTAGAATCCGGCACGACCCTTCTGGGCGATCTGGCGCAGCACATGGGCCTGACCGGGGGCGCTGAACATCGTTCCGGGCTTCGGCGGCTTGCCGTCGATCAGGAAATGGTTGCGGGCGTCCCCGCTCAGATTGTCGGCCTTGGCCCAATCGTCAGCGACGCGCGGCGCGACGGGAACGCCGGCCTCGAAATAGGGAATCACAGGCTCCAGTATCGCGGCCATCCCCAGTTTGCCCATCGTCTCGGACAGGGTGCAGAACCCGTCCACCGCACCGGGAACGCTGACCGCATCGACCGAATAGACCGGCACGCTGTCGTGCCCCGCGGCCCGCATCGCAGCGGCGGAAATTCCCGCCGGCGCACGACCCGAGGCGTTCAGACCCCGAATCTTCCCCTGATGTGAGACCAGCGCGAACATGTCGCCGCCCAGCCCGGTCATCTGCGGTTCACACAGGCCCAGCAGAACGGCACCCGCGATTGCCGCATCGACGGCGTTTCCACCGCGCTTGAGCGTGTCGATCGCCATGCCGGCGGCCAGCGGGTGCGAGGTTGCGCACATGCCGTTGGTTGCGAATACGGGGGATCTGCCGGGTAGGTGAAAGTCGCGCATGGGCTGCCTCGTTTGGATATTCCACAGGTCGGACCTGCATTCTTGCATCATGCTTATCAAATGTCTGGGAATGTGCGACACACGGAAACGACCCGTATTCAGTTTGGGGGCATGAAATTGAGCCGTCCCGTGTATCACGGATTTAATAGACGTAAAAAAAGTGGCCGGAACGTGGAGGAAATCGTACCCTTTCACGCCAAGATTGCGGCGCGATTGCCTTAATCGCCTTCCGGTGCTTGCCGTGCTGGCAAAAGAGAATAATCTTGAGCCATGAACAGCGTCACACCCATGAACGGCCCGCGCAACCCGGATGAGGTGGTCAGCTATCACCGGACCGAACTGAACGTAATCCTGTCCCTGTACGGCCGAATGGTCGCGGCCGGGGAATGGCGCGACTATGGCATCTCTGCCTTGCGGGACGTGGCTGTCTTCTCCGTCTTTCGCCGTGCGGCCGAATATCCGCTCTACCGGATCGAGAAGCGGCCCAAGCTGGCGCGCGCGCAGGGCATGTATGCGGTGATCGCCATGGACGGCCAGATCCTGAAGCGGGGTCATGACCTGAAAACCGTGCTGCGGGTGCTGGAGCGAAAGCTGATCCGCGCCGTGGACGACTAGCCCCGAAGCATCAGCCCCAGATCAAGCCCGGCAGATCAGGCCCTGCGGGAGCGGTTGCGGCGGATCTTCGATTTCGTCAGCTTGCGCTTGCCGCCGCCCTTGCGCGGGCCGCTCTTGACGCGTGGCATGGCGCGATCCTCGACCGACAGCAATTCGAACAGCAAGCCACCCGTCACGGGAACCGCTTCCTCCAGCCGCACCGTTACCGGCATCCCAAGCCCTATCACCCGGCCCGAACGGTCGCCCATCAGGGTTTGCGTATCGGGGTCGTGGCTCCAGTATTCGTGGCCCAGCCTGCTGATCGGTATCAAGCCGTCGGCACCGGTTTCGTCCAGTTTCACGAACAGGCCGAAACGGGCGACGCCGGCGACCCGGCCCTCGAACTCATTGCCCACCCGCTCCGCCAGATAGGCGGCGAGGTAGCGGTCGGTCGTGTCGCGTTCCGCCAGCATGGATCGCCGCTCGGTCTGGCTGATATGCTCGGCCGTCTCCTCCAGCCTTTCCTCATCCAGCGGGCCGAGCCCGTCATCCCCCCATTTGTGAGCCGAGATCAGCGCCCGGTGCACGATCAGGTCGGCATAGCGCCGGATGGGAGAGGTGAAATGCGCATATCGTGCAAGGCTGAGCCCGAAATGCCCGAAATTTTCCGCCGCGTAATAGGCCTGCATCATCGACCGCAGGACGGAGACGTTGATCATCTCCGCATGTTCCTGACCCGCGCTGTCGTTCAGCAGCGCGTTGAGATGCGCGGTCCTTAGCACCTGTCCCTTGGCCAGCACCATGCCGACGCTGTCCACGACCTCACGTAGCTGGTCCAGCTTCGCGGGGGAGGGTTCCTCATGCACGCGGTACAAGAGCGGGCGCTGCTTGCGTTCCAGCGTTTCGGCGGCGCACACATTCGACAGGATCATGAACTCCTCGATCAGCTTGTGTGCGTCGAACCGGTCGCGGAACGCGACGGAGGTCACTTCGCCCGCGTCGTTCAGGATCACCTTGCGTTCGGGCAGATCCAGATCGAGCGGCGCACGGTGTTCGCGCGCCAGCTTCGTGGCCTCATAGGCGGCCCAGAGCGGGCGCAGCACCCAGTCGAGCAGGGGTTCGGTCCGCTCCGTCACTTGCCCGTCGATCGCGGCCTGCGCCTCCTCATAGCTGAGCGAAGCAGGTGAGCGCATCAGAGCGCGGGTGAAGCGATGCCCGATCTTGCGCCCCTGTGCGTCCAGTTGCATGCGCAGCGCGATACAGGGGCGGTCCACCCCCTCATGCAGGCTGCACAGATCGCCGGACAACTCCTCCGGCAGCATCGGCACGACGCGGTCGGGGAAATAGGTGGAATTGCCGCGCTTGCGCGCCTCCGCATCCAAGGGGGAGCCGGGGGTGACGTAATGCGCCACATCCGCGATGGCGACCCAGACCACATGCCCGCCGGGGTTCTGCGGATCGCTGTCCGCCTCCGCCGCGACGGCGTCGTCGTGATCGCGTGCATCCGACGGGTCGATGGTGATCAGCGGCAGGTGGCGCAGATCCTCGCGCTGGCCCAGGCTGACAGGCTTGGCCTTGATCGCCTGCTTGACCACTTCGTCGGGAAAGGCATCGGGGATTCCATGTTCATGAATGGCGATCAGGCTGACGGATTTTGGGGCGGCGGGGTCGCCCAGCCGGGCGCTGACGCGGGCCTTTGGCAGACCCATCCGGTCGCCGCGCCCGATCTGCTCGCCCTCGACCAGCTCACCGTCACGCGCGCCGTTGCGATCACCGGGTTGGACCACCCATTCGCGGTCGGCCTTCTTGCTGACCGGAACGATGCGCCCGCCGTATTCCTGCTGGCGAAAGATGCCGAGCACCTTTTGCGGGCCGGAGCCAACCTTGCGGATCACCTTGCCGAAATAGCCGTGATCGCCGCGGTCGATCTTGACCAGAACCTGATCGCCCTCTCCGACGGCCTTGTCCCCGCGCCCCGGCGGGATGGAGACGCGCGGCTTCGCATCCTCACTGTCCCATTGCAGCGGTTCGGCCCACAGATCGCCGTCGCTGTCGGGGGCCATGACGCGCAGAACGGCCACGGGCGGCAACTCACCGGCCTTGTGGAACTTCTTGCGGCCCTTCTCGATCAGGCCTGCCTCGGTCATTTCGCGCAGGACACGCTTCAACTCGATCCGGGCATTGCCCTTGATGCCGAACGCGCGGCCGATCTCTCGCTTGCCGCTGGCATTGGGATGCGCGCGGATGAAATCGAGGATCTGCTCTTGGGTGGGGAAATCTTTCATGCAGTTGCCTTAGCATGAAGGGAAAGCGGACACGAGAGCGCCCCGCCCGCGAATTGCGGACGGGGCTATCATTTGATTTGCTGGCGGATCAGGCCGCAGCGGATTTATTGACACTGCCGGTCGCGATCTCGGTCATGTGACGGTCGCCGTCATAGGAGGCGTCCAGACATTTATCGAGTTTCGTGACATCGTCGGTCTGGTCCAGCCGCTTGGCAAATGCCTTGCAGCAGCCATACCCGGCAATGGCGTAGTGGGCCATGCGCTGATATTGCGTGATGATCATCGCATCGCGCACATCATCGTCGGAAAAGTCCTCATCCAGGACATGCGCGTGCACCTCCTTGACCAGACCTTCCATGCCCTTGCAGAACTCATCTGTGGGGTCTTCGCCATGACCCTTGATGATCTCGGACAGGGTGTCCATGCCGTCCTGAATGCCGTCGGAGCCGGCCTTTAGCGCCTTTTTCAATTCATCGTCGGTGGCGGCATCGTGCAGCTTCTGCGTTGCGGCCTTCGATTGTTTGCAGGCGGAATAAATGTCCTGCATCTGGTCGATATAGATATCTTTCAGGGACGAAAATGCCATCGTGAAATCCTCTCGTTGCTTCAATAGCCTTGGACAGAGGAAACGTGCAGATCGGCTGCCAGTTCCGAGACTGGCGATTTTGTCGCGCTCAATAGGTGCGCATCAGATTCATGAAGCGTGACATGCGCGGATTTCGCTTCGCCCTGACCCGCGCGACGTTCAGCGCCCATTGCCGTGTGTTCACGCTGTTTCCGGGGCAACTGCGCAATGGCAGGTGCATCCTCAGCTTCTTCGGCGGGGGGGAGCATTCGTCGAGTTTTTCTGCCACGTAGGCCGCCTCGGACTTTAGCGTCAGTTTCAGCATGGCATTTGCCGAAAACCCCTTTCCGACGGGTGTCAGAAAGACCTCGATCGGAACCGCCGCGCCATAGAGGATGAACGAACGATGCGGCAGGATCAGCGTCAGCCATTGGACAAAATCGTCGGGATTCCGTGCTCTGCCGAAGGCCTGCCGCATCCACGACGCGAAATCTGTCTGGCCAAACCCGATCTTGGCCGACAGTTCGCGGCGGATTTTGGTGTGCAAATTGGGGGCGGTCACCTGGCTCTTGTCGGGCATGCAGGGGCTGTATTCGTGACGCAACCAGCCGGTTGCGCTGACCTGTTTGAGAAAGGCCCGCATCCTGTTCATGGCCTCATCCGGCGATAGCCCCTCCAACTGGGAACAGTCCCAGCGGCCCAGCCGCCGCCAGTGCAGTTGTTGAAATGCCAAGATGCGAAGCTGATCCCCGGTCGCCCCCTTGGGGGTGGTGCGGGGCGGGGTGTAGTCGAAGCGGTAGTCGCTGATTTCGAACGTGGCCCCGCCGATCACGATGTTCGCCATGCCGTTCCCTCCGCTATGGTTGCCGGACCGGCATGGCCCGATCCGCCATCATAGCGCGAAATCCTATAGTCGCCGCAATACTCCCAACAGGCGGCTGAGCTTCGGATCGTTTTGCGCGGTCAGTCGGGCGACATTGATCGACCAACGTTTGGCATTGTCCGTGGTGCCCGCCAGGCCGCGCAGCGGCAGGGCCTGCCGTATCGGTTGCGGCGGGGCGGCGCACTGATCGGTGACATCGACGTGATACATGCCGTCCACCAGAACGTTCAGCATCAGGGTGACACCTTCGGGAAAGCGTGCATCGTCGGGACGCAGGGCGATCATCAGCGGCACCAGGCCCATATGCAGGGTAAAGCTGTAATGCGGCATCAGCTGGCCCAGCCAGGGCACCAGATCGGCGTGGTGGCGTGGCTTTCCGAACGCGGTCGCCGCCCAATCACCGATCTGCGCGCGGGACAGGCCGGTATATTCCTCGATTCGCCGCCAAAGTTCCGTTGAGGCCGCATCGCTCAGCGTGGTTTCCGCATCACCCCGGACCGACACATCGTGCCGCAGCCAGTGCGTCGTGCGGGCCGTCCGGGCAAAGGCCTGCATCGCGTGCATCCGCTCCGCCTCGGGCAGGTTGGCCAGACGGGTGCAGTCCCATCGCCCCATGCCAAAGCGCAACGGCACGCGGATCGCCGCATCCTGCACCGCGCGCGGTTTCATCAGGACGCTGACCGCAGGCGGTACGTTGTGACCGTAGGCAGCCCCGGTAAAGTCGAACGCGCCGGAGCCGATCGTGATGGTCGTCATGCGAAGCCTCCGGCCTGAAACGAGGGCCGCCGCAGCAGCCATAGACCGCATAGATGCGGCGCGGGGCGCTGCGGTCTAGGCAATTTCGCGCTTTCAGTCCTCGTCATCCACCACATCGGCATCCGCCGCCTTCTTCGGCGCGGCTTTGCTGGCGGCGGTTTTCTTCGCGGCAGGTTTCTTTGCTGCGGGCTTCTTCTTGGCTGCGGGCTTTTTCGCGGCGGGTTTCTTGGCGGGGGCTTTCTTCTTGGGCTTGGTCGCGGCCTTCTCGTTGATCCAGACCAGAGCCTGTTCCAGCGTCACCGCTTCGGGTTCCACATCCTTTGGCAGGGTGGCGTTGATCTTCTCCCACTTCACATAAGGGCCGTAACGCCCCTTCATGACGTTGACCGGCCCGCCATCGGGGTGATCGCCCAGTTGTTTCAGCGGTTCGGCCGCCACGCCGCGCCGTCCGGGGTTCAGCTTCTTCTGCTCGATCAGGTCCACCGCCCGGTTCAGGCCGATGGTGTGGACCTCCTCGGGATCGGCCAGGTTGGCGTAGATCTTCTTGGGCTTGTCCTTGGCACCGGCACCTTCGGGCAGGGGTTCGGTCAGCATCACATAGGGGCCGAAGCGCCCGATATTGCTTTCGATATCGCCGCCATCGGGGTGCTTGCCGACGAAACGCGGTAGCGCCAGCAGCGGCAGCGCCATGGCCAGATCGACCTGTTCCAGGTCCGTCCCCTTGGGGATGCTCGCGCGCTTGGGTTTGGGGGCCTCCTCAGTCGGCTCGCCCAACTGCACATAGGGGCCGAAACGCCCGGTGCGCAGCGTGACCGGCACGCCCTCGTCGTCATGGCCCAGCAGCTTTCCGTCGGGTCCGGCAACGTCGCCGCCCTCGACCTCACCTGCCAAGGGGCGGGTATAGCGGCAATCGGGATAGTTCGAGCATCCGATGAACGCGCCGCCCGAGCGGGCCGTGCGCATCGACAGACGGCCCTCACCGCAATTGGGACACAGGCGCGGGTCCGATCCGTCCTCCTTGGCGGGGAACAGATGCGGTTCCAGAACCTCGTTGATCTTTTCCAGCACGGCGGTGATGGACAGGTCCATCGTTTCATCCAGTGCGATTTTGAAATCGGCCCAGAACCGTTCGAGCAGCTTGTGCCAGTCGGCCTCACCGGCGGAGACGTGATCCAGATCCTCCTCCAGCTTGGCGGTGAAATCGTAGCTGACATAGCGACGGAAGAAGTTTTCGAGGAACGCCGTCACCAGCCGCCCCTTATCCTCGGGGATCAGGCGGTTCTTGTCCTTGCGAACGTAGTCGCGGTCCTGAATCGTCGTGACGATGCTGGCATAGGTGGAGGGGCGTCCGATGCCCAGCTCCTCCATCCGCTTGACCAGCGTGGCCTCGGTATAGCGGGGCGGCGGCTGGGTGAAGTGTTGCTGGCCCAGAACGGCACCGTCACCGCCCAGAACCGCGCGCTCCTCACGAACCACACCGCGCGTGCCCTCGGCCACCACCACGGAGTCGGATGTGAGTTTGTCGAATTCGGCGGCGAACTCACCGGATTTCTTCCTAGCGTCCTCACCTTGCGTGATCTGCGGCAGGCGCTTGGCGTCGTCCGCCTCCACGTCGTCGCGGCCCTCCTCATAGACCTTGAGGAAACCGTCAAAGGTCACGACCTGGCCTGTGGCCCGTAAAGTGACCTCACCATCCGAGGATCCGACATCGACCGCGGTCCGCTCCAGCCGGGCGCTTTCCATCTGGCTGGCGATGGTCCGCTTCCAGATCAGATCGTAGAGCTTGCGCTGCTCCGCCTCGACCCCGCCTGGCAGGTCGTCCACCGCCCGCGAAAGCTCGGTCGGACGCACGCATTCATGTGCCTCCTGCGCGTTTTTCGCCTTGTTCTTGTACACGCGCGCACTGCCGGGGACGTAATCCTTGCCATAGCGTTCGCCGATCGCATCGCGCGCGGCGGTCACGGCCTCGGGGGCCATGTCGATCCCGTCGGTCCGCATGTAGGTGATGTAGCCCGCCTCATACAGGCGCTGCGCCACGTTCATCGTCTGCCGCGCACCCCATGAGAATTTGCGGCTCGCCTCCTGCTGAAGCGTGGATGTCATGAACGGGGCGGCGGGGTTGCGCGTCGCGGGCTTGGCCTCGACATTCAGGACCTTCAGATCGCGCGAAGTGATCGCGGCGACCGCCAGTTCGGCGGCCTCACCCGTGGCCAGATCGTAGCGGTCCAGCTTGCGCCCGCCCAGATGGGTCAGCCGGGCCTCATAGGTCTGGGCGCGCGGGTTTTCGAGCATCGCCTTGACGCTCCAGTATTCCCGCGGTTTGAAGGCCTCGATTTCCATCTCGCGCTCAACGATGACGCGCAGGGCGACCGATTGCACACGACCCGCGGATTTCGCGCCGGGCAGCCGGCGCCATAGCACGGGAGACAGCTTGAACCCCACCAGATAATCCAGCGCGCGCCGGGCCAGATATGCCTCCACCAGTTCCATATCGACCTGACGGGGGTTTTTCATCGCCTCGGTGACGGCGGTCTTGGTGATCGCGTTGAACACGACGCGTTCGACCTGGGTGGTTTTCTTGATGGCGCGCCGCTTGGTCAGCGCCTCCTGCAAGTGCCACGAGATCGCCTCCCCCTCCCTGTCGGGGTCGGTCGCGAGGATCAGTTTGTCGTCATCCTTCAGGGCCTCGACGATGGCCTTGATATGTTTTTGCGAGGCGGTGGCCACCTCCCACTTCATCTCGAAATTGTCGTCGGGATCGACCGATCCGTCCTTGGGCGGCAGGTCACGCACATGGCCGTATGAGGCGAGGACGGTGTAGTCCGCACCCAGATACTTGTTGATTGTCTTGGCTTTTGCAGGGCTCTCGACGACGACGACTGGCATTCACTACTCCCCCTCGGACCCCGGGTCCGCGTTGATCCGGGAAAATGGGTGTACGCTTGCCAAGTGTCAACGGGGCAAGAAAACATGGCCCTTATCCAGGTTTGGTTCCGGTCCGGGGCCATGCAGGTTCGTGACAATGTACGAAACCGACCGGGGGCGCGGCTGTGATAGCCCGGCGCGGGAGGGTGTTTCGCCCACGCGCCGGGGGTAAGGTAATTGAGGCGGCGACCCTAGAATCCACCCTCCGCCGCTTCCGCAGCGGCGATCAGGTCGCGCCCGATTGCGTCCTCGAACTGTGTCCAGACCGGCGACAGCGCCGCGATCCAGAGCGCGCGGGTCTCCTCATCCAGAGTGCGGATGCGCACGCCGTCCTGCCGGACACGAATCTTGTTTAACTCCCCCAGCTCGAACGCGAAGCGATTCCGCTCATGCGTCACTTCCAGCAGGATCTGCGCCAGTTCGTCGCGCAGGTCAGGCTCCAGCCCGGCCCACCAGTCCTCCGACGTCACGACCAGATAATCGATGATGCCGTGATTGCTCTCGGTCACGCCGTCCTGAACCGTATGGAAAGACTGGGTATAGATATTGGACCAGGTGTTTTCCTGCCCATCGACCTCGCCGGAGTTCAGGGCGTCGTAGACCGCACTGAACGGCATCGCGATGCCGGTGCCGCCGATCGCCTCCATCTGCGCGTTGATCACGGCGGAGGGCTGGATGCGGAACCGCAGCCCATTCGCGTCCGTCGGCTCGATCAAAGGACGGTTGGCGGAAAACTGCTTCATGCCGTTGTGCCAGAACGCCAGACCCAGAAATCCCTCGTCCAGCATGGATTCCTTCAGCGCCTGACCTGCCTCGGAGTTCTGGAATTCCTCCACCGCCAGAATGTCCTCGAACAGGAACGGCAGGTCGAACAATTGCAGGCTTTCGGTGTAGGCGCCGAATTTTGACAGGGAAGGGGCTGCCATCTCGACCTCGCCGCGCAGCATGGCCGGCAGCACGTCGTCATCGTTGAACAGACTGGAACTGGGATAGACCTCCATGCAGGCGCGCCCATCCAGTTCGTCGTTTACACGCTGCTGCAACAACAGGGCGGCCTCGCCCTTCGGGTGGCCCCGCTCCGCTGTCACATGCGCGAATCGGATGGTCATCTCTCCCGCGTCGCATTGCGCGAACGCCGCATTGGCCGTCAGCGCCAACCCCAGCGCCCCCCCGAGCGCCGTGGCGAACATTGTCAGTCGCATTCGAATTCCTTCCCTGTCTTTCACCGGTCGCCCGGTTCCCCCTCGCGGGTTGTGCCCCGTATCGGGCCATCTCACCATGTTCGTTCAATGTCTTACAACTACACGGGGCGCGTTCTCCAACACTTTCGTCGGTAAAGTTGTGCAATATGTGGCAACCGAGCCGACAAAGCGTCCGAAGCGGCCGGTTTTCCGGGCGCTTGCCCCATCAGGTGCCGCCTGACATAACGCGAGGCAACACGGAACAGAGAGGGATTTGCGATGTTCGATCACCGGCACCTACTGGGAATCGAACATCTGAGCCCGACGGACATTGCCGCCGTCCTGGACCGGGCCGACACATTCGCGACGACGCCCGACAGCCGCGCGGTGCGCCGGGACAGTCTGTCCGGCCTGACCCAGATCAACATGTTCTTCGAGAATTCGACGCGGACCCAGGCCAGCTTCGAGATCGCGGGAAAGCGTCTGGGCGCGGACGTGATGAACATGGCCATGCAGGCGTCGTCCATCAAAAAGGGTGAGACGCTGATCGACACCGCCCTGACGCTCAACGCGATGCACCCCGATCTGCTGGTCGTGCGCCACCCCAATTCCGGCGCGGTGGCCCTGCTGGCGCAAAAGGTAAACTGCGCCGTCATCAATGCCGGCGACGGGCGGCATGAGCATCCCACGCAAGCTCTGCTCGACGCATTGACCATCCGCCGCCGCAAAGGCCGCCTGCAACGCCTGACCGTGGCGATCTGCGGCGACATTGCGCACAGCCGCGTCGCCCGCTCGAACATCATGCTGCTGGGCAAGATGGAAAACCGCGTGCGTCTGGTCGGTCCCAAGACTCTGATGCCCCCGGGGATCGAGAAATTCGGCGTCGAGGTGACGGACGATATGGCCGCAGGGCTGAAGGACGCCGACGTGGTGATGATGCTGCGCCTGCAACGCGAACGCATGGACGGCGGCTTCATCCCGTCCGAGCGGGAATACTACCACCGCTTCGGTCTGGACGCAGCCAAGCTCGCCCACGCCAAACCGGATGCCATCGTCATGCATCCCGGCCCGATGAACCGGGGGGTGGAGATCGACGGAGAAATCGCCGACGACATCAACCGCTCCGTCATTCAGGAACAGGTGGAGATGGGCGTCGCGGTCCGCATGGCCGTGCTGGAACTGCTGGGGGAGGGACGGGGATGAGCGACACGTGCCGTCACTCCCGCCCCAACCACTGTGGCGATCCCTACCCCCGCTCGCGGGGGGAGGAGAGGAGGGGGGCTACCTCTCGATTTAAAGGACAGTTCTAATGATCGAGATCGTGGCGGGCATCGGCATCGCGTTCGTTAGCTCTTTCTTCTCGCTTGTCGTGGCATTTCTGCTCACGATGATAGCCAACTGGCGGCACGATCAGGAACAGCGCCGCCAGCACCGCGCGGCGCTCAATCTGATCGAAATCGAATTGCGGGAGCGTCTTGAGTTGCTTGGCGCGTCCTCGGAATGGGACACCATAATGCGGACAATGAACGCAGACTCCACCGAAAGTGGCACTGCTCCACCCTTCGCCGATGATCTCAGGACACATAGACGTCTCTACGAAAATGCGCTGTCCACAATCGGTCAGTTGCCGGTGTCTCTTTCAAGCCCCATTGCCGCACACTACGAAAGTACGGCGCGCATGCACCGTGATTTCCATGAGTGTTTCAAGTTGAATGGAACACGAGATCAGGCTTTAGACATACTGAAAGAGTACATTTCTGGCGGGCAGGACGTTCTCAATCGAATGGATGAGGCGCGAGATCATTTTCGGGCACTCGGCTTTTGGGACTGGCTTTGGTCTCGACCACGCGCACGGAGCCGAACATGACCCAAACCCTCCTCCACAACGCCCGCCTGATCGACCCTGAGAGCGGCACCGACACCCTCGGCGCGCTTGTCATCGAGGATGGCCGCATTGCCGAAATCCTAACGGAAAACATAAAATTGTCGGATTTCCCCGCGGGGAAGGCCATTGACTGTCGCGGAAAATGCGTGGCCCCCGGCATCGTCGATATCGGGGTGAAGATCTGCGAACCCGGTGAGCGGCACAAGGAATCCTTCCGCTCCGCCGGGCGTGCCGCCGTGCGCGGCGGCGCTACCACCATCGTCATCCGACCGGACACCGATCCCACCATCGACACGCCCGAAATGGTCCGGTTCCAGATCGAGCGTGCCGAGGATGACGCCCCGGTCAACGTCCTGCCCATGGCCGCGCTGACCAAGGGCCGCGCCGGGCGCGAAATGACGGAAATCGGCTTTCTCACCGATGCGGGCGCGGTTGCCTTCACCGATTGCGATGCCGTGGTCACGGATACCAAGGTTCTGAGCCGCGCGCTGACCTATGCCGCCGGTCTGGGGGCGCTGGTGATCGGCCACCCGCAGGAACCGGTGCTGTCACACGGCGCTTGCATGACCTCGGGTCAATATGCCTCGCAACTGGGGCTGCCCGCCGTGTCCCCGCTGGCGGAACGGATGGGGCTGGAGCGTGATCTGGCGCTGGTCGAGGCAACCGGCGTGCGCTGGCATGCGGATCAGATCACCACGGCGGCTGCCCTGCCGGCGCTGCGCCGTGCGCGGGCGGCGGGCTTGCCTGTCACTGCCGGAACCTCGATCCATCATTTGACCCTCAACGAATTCGACGTCGCGGATTACAGGACTTTCTTCAAGGTCAAGCCGCCCCTGCGCGCGGAGGAAGACCGTCTCGCCATCCTGACCGCGCTGGTGGATGGTGAGATCGACATCGTCTGTTCCATGCACACCCCCCAGGATGAGGAATCGAAACGGCTGCCGTTCGAGGAAGCAGCCAGCGGTGCGGTCGGTCTGGAAACCCTGCTGCCTGCCGCGGTGCAACTGGTCCATGGCGGATATCTGGATCTGCCCGAACTCTTCGCCAAGCTGTCGCTGAACCCGGCACGGCTGCTGGGGCTGGATTGCGGGCGCCTGACCCCCGGAGCGCCGGCCGACCTGATCCTGTTCGATCCCGACGTGCCCTACGTGCTCGACCGCTGGTCGCTTGCATCGAAATCGAAAAACACGCCCTATGATCTGCGCCGGATGCAGGGCCGCGTTCTGGCAACCTGGGTCGGCGGAACGCAGGTCTATGCGGAGGAGCGGAAATGACCGCCTGGCTGCCGGATATTCTGGGATTGGAACGGGCGCTGCCGGCGCTGGCCGCCATTTTGGGTGCGGCTTATCTGATCGGCTCCATCCCATTCGGACTGCTCATCACGCGCGCCTTCGGGTTGGGCGATGTGCGCAAGATCGGGTCGGGCAATATCGGCACCACGAACGTCTTGCGCACGGGCAGCAAGAAGGCCGCGGCCCTGACGCTGCTGCTTGATGGGGGCAAGGGCGCTGTGGCAGTGGCGGTGGCCTATGGAATGTACGGAAACCTCGCGGCGCAGATCGCGGCGCTGGGCGCGTTTCTGGGGCACCTCTATCCGGTCTGGTTGCGCTTCAAGGGCGGCAAGGGGGTCGCGACCTTCCTGGGTGTGATGCTGGCCCTGCACTGGCCCGCGGGCCTGCTGGCCTGTGCCACCTGGCTGGCCAGCGCGGTATTGTTCCGCATGTCATCGCTCGCGGCGCTGATCGCGGCGGCGATGGTTCCGGTCTGGCTGTGGCTGACACGGGCGGAGCCGTTCATCTGGCTGTCGCTGTGCCTGGCCGCGCTGATTTTCGTCAAGCACCACGCGAACATCCGCCGGATTGCCACGGGAACCGAACCCCGGATCGGGAAATCCTGAGCGCCGGTGCGCGCCGACAGGCTTAACGACCCATTAACCCGAATCGAGATGAAGTGGCGCGAGGAGATTTGCCTTGCCTGCATTTGCTACGCCCCGGCCTGATCCGGATGACCTGCCCGACCAGGATGAGTTGACCACGCACCTCGCGCTGGCCCGCTCGCCGCGCGTGGGAACCGTGACGTTCCGGCGGTTGATCGCCACCTATGGCTCGACCGCTGCGGCTTTGCATGCCCTGCCGGAACATGCCGCGCGGGGCGGGATGAAGGGGTACCGCCCGGTTGACATGGATCTGGTGCACCGTGAGGTCGAGCAGGCCATGGATGCGGGATCAACACCGCTGATGCTCGACCGCCCCGGCTATCCACAGCGGCTGGTCCATCTGAGCGATGCGCCGATGCTGTTGTGGATGCGCGGCGCGATGCCCGATCCAGTGCGCGCGACCACCGCCATGGTCGGCGCGCGCAACGCCTCGGCGCTGGGCCTGCGGATGGCGCGTACATTGGCGGAGGATCTGGGTGCCTTGAATCACGTCGTCGTCTCAGGTCTGGCGCGTGGCATCGACACCGCCGCGCATGAGGCTTCGCTGGAAACCGGCACCATCGCCGTGATGGCGGGCGGCATCGACACCATCTATCCGGCCCAGAACGCGGATCTGGCGCATCGGATCGCCGCGAACGGCGCCCTGCTGACGGAGGCTCCTCCGGGCCTAGCGCCGATGGCGAAACATTTTCCGCGCCGCAACCGGATCATCGCGGGCCTGTCCGACACCGTCGTGCTGATCGAGGCGGCGGAGCGCTCGGGTTCCCTCATCACCGCCCGCATGGCGTTGGAGCAGGGGCGTGAGGTTATGGCCGTTCCGGGGCATCCGTTCGATGCCCGCGCCGCCGGATGCAACCGGCTGATCCGTGAGGGGGCCGGTCTGGTCCGCAGCGCCGCAGATGTGGTCGAGGCGCTGGAAATGCCCACGCACATGGCTTTCGCGGAGGAACAGGCGACATGGCAGGTGGAACCCGCGGCGGAGGGGACGGCAGACGCGCTGATCGCGCTCCTGTCCCCCGCCCCGGTGGCGGAGGATGAACTGATCCGTCAGGTGGACCGCCCGGCCGGGCAGGTGCTGGCCGCGCTGATCGACATGGAGCTTTCGGGCGCGATCGCGCGGCATCCCGGCGGCATGGTCGCATTGGCCTGACCGGAATTGCTCTGGTGAGCGGCGGGCGCTGTGGGTAGGGTCGGCGCATGACGCTTCCCGTACAATATTCCGACGATCAGGCCGAGGCCTGGGACGCCATCACCGAGCTGCTGCGCGGCGCCGGGGTCGATCTGGTCGAGGGCACCACCGCCCCCGCAGTCGAAAAGGCCAAGCCGGCGGTGCTGGCCGTGATGGGCAAGGCCGGATCGGGCAAGACCCTGCTGCTGGCCGAACTGGTCAAATCCCTGCGCGAACTGGGGTTAGAGACCGTTTCAGGCGATTGGGAGAGCCGTAAACGCGGCGATAAACGCACGCTCGCCATCCTCGCCCCGACGAACAAGGCGGCCAGCGTCCTGCGCAACCGGGGCGTTCCCGCCACCACCATCCACCGCATTATCTACACCCCCGTCTACGATCCCGAATACGAGAAGATCGCGGAATGGCTGGCCGGTGAGGGCGACCGTCCCACGATCGAGGGTCTGACGGAGGAGGCGCTGGACCGCGCCCATGCCTTTTATCAGCAACAGCCCAGCGTACCGGGAGCGTTGGCCGCGGCGGGCTTGCGCGGCTCGGACTTCATCACGGGTTGGAAACGGCGCGACGATCCGCTGGACATCGGCTTCGTCGATGAATCCTCGATGCTCGATGACAAGCAGATGGACGATCTGCGGGAGATTTTCTCAACCCTCGTGCTGTTCGGCGATCCGGCGCAGTTGGCACCTGTGGGACAATCCGGCTCGATGGTGTTCGACGCGCTGCCCGACAGTCGCAAGCGGATGCTCGACCGGGTGCACCGGCAGGCGGCGGACAGTCCGATCCTGGATCTGGCGCATGCCCTTGGCGACCCGGCCCTGCAATTCGAGGATTTCGAGCGAATGATCGAGCAGGCCGCCGCCCGCGACGACCGCGTGGTGGTGGCGCAGCGGGTGGATGCCGAACTGATGTCCCGCTCCCCCGTGCTGGTCTGGCGCAACGCCACGCGCATCCGCCTGATCTCCGCCTTTCGTGCGGCGCACGGGGCCCCGGAATTCGCCCTGCTGCCGGGGGAGCCGTTGATTTGTGACGGCGTGGAACTGCCGCTGAAACACCGCAAGAAACGCATCGATCTGGAGGCGCGGGGCCTGATCAAGGGCGCGCAATGCGTCTTCATGGGCGAGGGGCGCAAGCCGGGATTCTCACGCCTCTACGTCATGGGTGCGGAGGAGCCGCAGGTGAACGCGGCCACCATCATCAAGATCGAAAAGCCGGATCAGGAGGAGCCGTTCATCCCGTCGGCGGCCCGGATGGGTGCGGCCTTCGTCCACGGAGCGGCCTGTACGATCCACAAGGCGCAAGGCTCGCAATGGAGCGACGTTCAGGTCTTCGCGCCGGACCTTTACGGTGCCGCGCGGATGGGGCGGTCAGAGGCTGGCATTCCGCTGTGGAAACGCCTCGCCTATGTGGCGATCACACGGGCGGAGACGCGCCTGCACTGGGTCACGAAATACCGCCTGGCCCGCCCGGCGGAACCGCTGGGCATCGAGGATCTGCGCAATCCCGAACCCTCGGTCCTGACGCTGGAGGCGGAGGCGCCGGAGTGACATCCCGGGGTGACGCCTGGGTCCGGGCCCGTTCAGGCTTCGATCGGAATCGGAAATACCAGATCGTATATCCAATTGAAAATAAACGCATAGATCAGGTAGAATAGGGCGAAGGCCACATCCATCATCAACGCCTGCCAAAGACCTATCTGCAGATACAGCGCGATGACAGGCAGCGTTATCACCAGCAAGCCACCCTCGAAGGCCAGCGCGTGCAGGACGCGGATCGCCAACGTCTTGTGCGTCGTACCGCGTATGTAACGCATGATGCGGTCGAATTGCAGGTTGTAGACGTAGTTCCACAGCGTCGCGATCGTCGCGCAGATCACCGTGACGACGCCGATATCGGCCGCGTGCATCCCAAAGCCGATCGCACCCAGCGGGATTGCCAGGGTGAGGCCCAGAAGTTCGAAGCTGATGGCGTGGCGAATACGGTCGCGGGTGGTGCGCATGATGATCCCCGTCATGTGGCCGGGTCGTCCCGGAACGGTGCCTTGATGGGGAGGTCGTCCTCGCGCCTCATCATGTAGGCAGGGTTGCAGATGTGGCAAGAGGCGCTGGCCCTAGCCTTGCGGCGCTGCCGCCCGGATCAACCGGTCATTGATCGCGGCGCCCAGACCCTGCGTCGGAATGGGCATGACGGCGATGCGCTGGGCGGTGGCGTCCGCCTTTCGCAGCAGCGCGAACAGGTTCGCGGCGGCCTCGACCGGATCTCCGCTGGCGGACAGGGACCATTCAGACGGGCCGTCGCCGAAGCGCAGCAGCACCTCATCCGCCTCCGGCTCCACCACGTTCAGGCGCAATGCCCCGCGTGGGGCGTAGTGGGAGGTCAGCTGGCCGGGGGCCGTGATGTCGCTGCCTTCGTGCAAGGTCACGGGGCGATCCAGCAGCGCCTCGATCCGCTCCACCGCCAGCCCGCCGGGGCGCAGCAGGACCGGAATGTCGCCGTCGAAGCCGAGGATCGTGGATTCCAGCCCGACCGCGCAGGCACCGCCATCCAGAACGGCGGCGATGCGTCCAGACAGGCCGTCCATTACATGCGCGGCGGTCGTCGGGCTGATGCGGCCCGATGGATTGGCGCTGGGCGCGGCGACCGGACGGCCGATTGCGGTCAGCAGAGCTTGTGCGACGGGATGTGCCGGCACCCGCACGGCCAGGGTGTCGAGCCCGGCGGTCACGAGGTCCGACACCTCACCGTGCCGGGGCAGGACCAGCGTCAGCGGGCCGGGCCAGAATGCCTCGGCCAGACGCCGGGCCTGCGGGGTCATCCGCACCAGCGACTCGGCCATTGCCATGTTCGCGACATGGGCGATCAGGGGGTTGAAGGCGGGGCGTCCCTTCGCGGCGTAGACGCCAGCGACGGCGCGGCCATCTGTTGCATCCGCGCCCAGACCGTAAACCGTTTCCGTCGGGAACGCGACGCAGTGCCCCTGCGCCAGCAAACGCGCGGCGGTGGCGATGCCGTCGTCATCTGCGGCGAGCAAACACGTTTCGTATCGCGAAGTGTCGCCGCGTTGTTCTTGTTCATTCGGGATGTTTTGCATAACTTTCTTACAACTCTGACAGTGATGGACTGCTTAAATGACCTATGCCCCCCCGATCCGCGACATGCAATTCACTCTGGACAAGGTGATCGGCGCCGACAGGCTGGCGCAGACCGACCTGTTTGCCGACGCCACCCCCGATACGGTGGAGGCAATCCTGCTGGAGGCAGGCAAACTGTCCGCCGAGGTTCTGGCCCCCGTCAACCGTGACGGCGATTTGACGCCCGCGCGGTTGGAGAACGGCGTGGTGCGCGCCTCTCCCGGATTTGCCGAGGCATACAAGGCCATCGCCGAGGGTGGCTGGGTCGGCATGAACGCGGACCCGGAACATGGCGGTATGGGTCTGCCGATGATCCTGACCACCGCGGTGGGTGAGATGATGAACTCCGCCTGCCTGGCGCTGGCGCTGAACCCGCTGATGACGCAGGGCCAGATCGAGGCGTTGGAGCATCACGCCTCGGATGAGATCAAGGAACTGTACCTGCCCAAGCTGACCTCGGGTGAGTGGACGGGAACCATGAACCTTACCGAGCCGCAGGCCGGGTCGGATGTGGGTGCGCTGCGATCCAAGGCGGAACCCCAGGGCGACGGCACCTACAAGGTGACGGGTCAGAAGGTCTATATCACGTGGGGCGATCACGACGTGGCGGAGAATATCTGCCATCTGGTGCTGGCCCGCCTGCCGGACGGCGTGCCGGGAACCAAGGGGATCAGCCTGTTTCTGGTGCCCAAGTTCCTGCCCGACGAAAACGGCAATCCGGGCGTGGCAAACACGCTCAAACCCATCAGCCTGGAACATAAGCTGGGATTGCACGGCTCCCCCACCGCGGTCATGGAATTCGAGGGCGCGACCGGCTGGATGGTCGGGCCGGAGCATGGCGGCATGGCGGCGATGTTCACGATGATGAACAACGCGCGTCTGGGCGTCGGTGTACAGGGGCTGGGCATCGCGGAAGCTGCCTATCAAAAGGCGCTGGCCTATGCGCAGGACCGTGTGCAGGGCGCCACGATGGTAAGCGATACCAACACGATTCTGGATCACGCCGACGTACGCCGGATGCTGATGCAGATGAAGGCGCTGACCGGGACGGCGCGGGCGATCTGCCTGGACACGGCGTTCAGCCTCGACATGGCGCGGGCCAGCAGCGGCGATGAGGCTGCCAAGTGGAAGGCGCGCGGTGCGTTCCTGACCCCCATCGCCAAGGCGTTCGGCACCGATGTCGGATCCGAGGTCGCCGATCTGGGCATCCAGGTCCATGGCGGCATGGGCTATATTGAGGAAACAGGTGCGGCGCAATATGCCCGCGACGTGCGTGTGACCCGCATTTACGAAGGCACCAACGGCATTCAGGCGATGGATCTGGTGGGGCGCAAACTGATGGATGGCGGCACCGCGGGTGAGGCCTTGCTTGGAGAGATCGAGGCGACGGCGAAGGCCGCGCGCGCCGATTACCCCGATCTGGCAGATGCCTTGCAGGACGCGGGTGAGACGTTGGCCTCGACCATGGATTGGCTTCTCAAGGCGGAGATGAACGACCGATTCGCAGGCTCCGTTCCGTTCCTGCGGGCGTTCGCACTGGTTCTGGGCGGGCATTACCTGCTGCGCGGCGCGATGGCGCAGGACAGCCGCCTGCCGCTGGCGCAATTCCACATCCTGCAACTGATGCCGCAGGCCGCCGCATTGTGCGCTGCGGTTGTGCAAGGGGCCGCGCCGCTTTACGCCCTGGACGCGGAGGCGCTCGCCTCTTGAGGAGGACCCCATGATCGAGGCGCGATATCCCTGCAGCCCGCATATCCGGATGATCGGATTGCTGGCGGGGCTCGGCCTCGTAATGGTTCTGGCGATCTCGTCCCTGCCGAGCGGGGGCGAGGGTGCCGGATTTGCGGCCAAGATATTGCTGCCGATCGTGGCGCTGCTGGTCCTTTGCGGATGGTCCTACCGGCGCGAAAATTCCGACAGCAGGCCCGTCGTGCCGACGCGCGCGGCGATCATCACGCCGCTGAATGCGGTGAGCGCGAAGCGGATCATGCTGCGCTATGCTGACATTGCGAACATGCATGTGATAGGCCTGCGCAATAACACGACCCTGCGGATCCAATATGCCGGCGGGGCCTTGGGCATCCCCCTTGGTGCGATGCCCGACGAAAACACGTTCAAGAGCCCGAGCCACGATCTGGCCGCGCGGATTGAGAAAGCGAAGCCTCATGCCTGATGATATTCCCGTAACCATCAATTTCCCCCATGCCGAACCGCCCGCCCATGGCGAGGTCACGCAGGTGGCTGATGGAATCCTGTGGGCGCGACTTCCGCTGCCCATGGTGCTGAACCACGTCAATATCTACATCCTGGACGATGGTGACGGCTGGACGGTGGTGGACGCCGGCATCGACACCCCCACCGCACGGCAGATATGGGAGCGCCTTTTGTCCGGGCCGCTGGCGGGCAAGCCTGTGCGCCGCGTCGTGCTGACGCATCATCATCCCGACCATGTCGGTTTGGTCGGCTGGTTCCAGCAGCGGGGGGCGGAACTGGTCACGACCCGCACCGCATGGCTGTTTGCGCGGATGCTGACATTGGATGAGCAGGAAACCCTGCCCGAGCAGACGCTGGACTTCTACGCCCGTGCCGGGATGGATGCCGCACGGCTGGACAAGCGCCGCACCGAACGGCCGTTCAACTTCTCCGACTCGGTCCATCCGATGCCTGTCGGGTTCACCCGAATCCAGCAGGGCGACAAGATTCGCATCGGCGGGCGTGACTGGGACATCCATATCGGCAACGGCCACGCGCCCGAGCATGCGACGCTGTGGTCGGGCGACCTGATTCTGGCGGGGGATCAGATCATTCCCGGCATCTCCTCCAATATCGGGGTCTACGCGACGGAGCCGGACGCAGATCCGCTGGGTGAGTGGATCGAGAGCTGCCAGCGGCTCAGCGATCTGGCAACACCCCGACATCTGGCCCTGCCGGGGCACAAGCTGCCGTTTACCGGCGTTCCGGCCCGTTTGCGGCAGTTGATCGACAATCACGAAAATGCGCTGCGGCGCCTGCTGGCCTTCGTCGCGGAGCCGCGTCGCGCGCCGGAATGTTTCCCGCTGCTGTTCAAACGCACCATCGACGACGCGACTTTCGGTCTGGCCCTGGCTGAGACCGTGGCCCACCTGAACCACCTCTGGCATAATGGGGCGGTCACGCGCGAACTGGCGGAGGATGGAGCATGGATCTGGACGGCAAGGTAAACACGACCGCAGAGGCGGCGGAGAATGCCGTGCTCGCCCACGCGGTTCATATCGAGGGGCAGGAGGTCGCTGAAAACTGCGACCGCCCAAACGCGCTGAAGGCGGATGCGGGAAAGTCGCCCGCCCAGTGGGCCTATGAGCGGATCATCAACTATATCCAGAAGTTCGAGGAATTGCTCGACGCCGAGCATGAGGTTGGCTTGGGGTTTGTCGGATCGGACAGCGGCACGCTGACCATTCAGGGAATGGGCTATTTCGCGCCGGACATCATCACATTCTACGGCACCGATGCCGGGGGCAACAAACGTCAGTTGATCCAGCATGTCAGCCAGTTGAGCGTCATGCTGACCGCCGCGCCCAGATTGAAAAGCCCCGCGCAGCGCATCGGGTTCAAGCTGGCCGCCGATCTGGAGGGCAAGGGCTGACTTGCGCGGCGCACCGCATGGTGTATGAAACGAACAGCATTCTAAGGGGAAGAACATGGCCGATCATCACGAACCGCACGAGCATGGCACGATGGACATCACCGCGCAGGAGAAGACCTTCGCCGGATTTCTGACATTCGGAACCCGGCTCACAATCGCGTGCATCGCGGTCCTGATCTTCCTCGCGATTTTCCGCACGTAATCGTTGCCGCCGGGCCTAGCCGCGCGGCAGCAGTGGCCGGATATTGTGGCCGGTCAGGATGCCGGCCTGATCGCCGTCCAGCACCAGACAGGTCAGCCTGTCACCGAACACGGCGCCGGTGTCGATCGCGATGCGGTAGCCGTGATGTTCGGGATCGTCCACCACCGTGTGGCCATGCACCACGGTAAACGGCAGCGTTCCCTGCCAGTCCATCCAGCCCTCGCGAATCCACAGCAGATCCTCGACGGTCTGGTCCTGCGGCGGGCGGGTCGGATCAATTCCTGCGTGGACGAACAGATAATCGCCGATCCGATGTTGCAGCGATAGGCCGGCCACGTAATCCAGATGCGCCTGCGGGATCGCCTGCGCTGCGGCCTCGTGAAATTCCGCCGCACGCTCCAGCCCCAGAACGCCGGGGGGCACGTCCACACCGTAGCTCATCAGGGTTTCCCCGCCGCCGATGCTCGGATGCAGGTAGTGATAACCCTTCTCGCGATACAGCTTGGGATCCTGCCAATCGGGATGGGTCGCGTAGCGCAGGAACATCCGGTCATGGTTGCCCATCAGGTCGATACGGTCCTCGCCTTGGCTGGCGATCAGATAGTCGATGACGCCGCGACTGTCCGGCCCACGGTCGGTATAGTCGCCCAGATGGATGATCCGCACCTCGCGCCCCGGATGTTGCGCGCGGTCGCGGGCGATCCAGTCGTGGACCTCTCGCAGGTTGTCCAGCATGCCGTGAACATCGCCTATGGCATAGATGCGGATACCGTCCGTGTGCATGATCGTTCCCAACAGTCAGAACCAAAATGAAAAGCCCCCGCACCGTGAGGTGCGAGGGCCTGAATGACAACAGTCGGGTGGCACCGACCGGTTGCTTTCATCGTATCAGAGCATGCCTTCGCGCTGAGCCTTTTTACGAGCCAGCTTGCGCGCACGGCGGACGGCCTCGGCCTTCTCACGTGCTCGCTTGATCGACGGTTTCTCGTAATGTTGCTTGAGCTTCATTTCCCGAAACACACCTTCACGCTGAAGCTTTTTCTTCAGGGCGCGGAGGGCCTGATCGACGTTGTTGTCGCGAACCTGTACCTGCACTTGTAGTCACCACCTTCCTAGTAAAATTGCGGAATTGCAGGAATGCGCTAGATAGACCCGCAACAGCGTCTTGTCTACCCTTCGCGGGCCTTCGCGGGGACCGAGACATGCAAGCAGGAGGACGATATGACCGAAAATATGGCGGAACGTCACGATCTGGCCCGGGATGCGGTTCTGGACGCGGCCATGGTCCATGTCCCGTTTGACGGCTGGTCGCAGGAAACAATGCGCCGCGCGATTGCCGATTCGGGGGTGGAGCCGGCATTGGCCGATGCGCTGTTCCCGCGCGGCCCCGTCGATCTGGCGCTGGCGTTTCATTATCGCGGCGACCGGATGCTGGCGGAATGGCTGCCCGAACTACAGGGCGGCATGACGGCGAGGATCACGCAGGCCGTCTGGCATCGGCTGGAACTGGTGGACGGGCAAAAGGAAGCCGTGCGCCGGGGTGCCACGCTGTTCGCCCTGCCCAATCACGCCGCCGATGGCTCACGCGCGATCTGGAACACGGCAGACACGATCTGGACCGGGCTGGGCGATAGCGCCGATGATTACAACTGGTACACGAAGCGTGCGACCCTGTCCGCCGTCCATTCCTCGACGGTGCTGTACTGGCTGGGCGACACGAGCCCGGATCACAGCGCAACGCGGGAGTTTCTGGACCGGCGCATCGCGGATGTGATGTGGGTTGAAAAGACCAAGGCCCGCCTGCGTCAGACCCCGTTGGCGCGGGCCTTCGACATCGGGCCGGGGCGTTTGTTGAGCCGGGTCCGGCCGCCCGTTCCGCGTGCGATGCCCGGTCGGTTCAACCGGTGATGCGTTGCGGTTCGAGGCGCTCCTCCGCCTCTGCCAGCCGTGCTTCGGCCTGCGCGATGTAATCGCGTGTCAGCGGCACGGCGTCCCGCTGGTGGGTGAGTTGTACCTGATAGACGACTTGGCCGCGCCAGCGAAACGCGGCCTCGGACGCGGCGAGGTAGAAATCCCACATCCGGCAGAACCGCTCATCATACAGACGGGCTGCGTCGTCCCAGCGTGCCAGGAATCGCTGACGCCAGTTGCGCAGGGTCATCGCGTAGTGCAGGCGCAGGTTTTCGACATCGGTCATGTATAGCCCCGCACGTTGCGCCGCGGCCGCGATCTGATCGAGGGTCGGGATATATCCGCCGGGAAAGATATACTTGCGGATGAACGGCGCCGTCGGCGCGGGGGGACCCGCGTTGCCGATGGTGTGCAGCAGCATAACGCCATCGGGGCGCAACAGCTCCGCCACCTTGTTGAAAAAGGTGTCGTATTGGCTCTTGCCCACATGCTCGAACATCCCGACGGAGACGATCCGGTCGAAATCACGCTGCAAGCTGCGATAATCCTGCAACTCATACTCCGTCCGGTCGCCATAGCCCAGTTCGGCACTGCGGGCGGTGGCGTAGGCGTGCTGTTCGGTCGAAAGGGTGACGCCCTTGACCCGCGCGCCCGCCGTTCCGGCCAAGTATCGCGCCATGCCACCCCAGCCGCACCCGATGTCGAGCACCTCCAGCCCTTCGCGGCTCAGATGCATCTTGGCGGCGATGTGACGTTTCTTGAGCGTTTGCGCGGTGTCCAGATCGGTGTCAGATGTCGGAAAATAGGCGCAGGAATATTGCCGGTCCTCATCCAGAAACAACTCGTACAGTTCCGTTGAAAGATCGTAGTGATGCGCGACGTTCTGCCGGGCGCGCGTCAGGCCGTTGCGATCCAGCATCCGGTACATCGCGCCACGGGCACGCAGCAATGCGTTGAGCCGGGGGTGCATTTCCTCGACCCGCGCGACATCGGACAGCACCGCGCGCAGCAGATCGTAGATGTCGCCCTCCAACATCTCCAGATCGCCATCCATATAGGCCTCAGCCAGCTTGAGCGAGGGGTCGAGCGCGATGTTGCGTTCCGCCCGCGCATTGACCCGGACGTGCGGGGTGGGGATATCGGAGCGTTCCGTGCCGAACAGGTGGGTTTTTCCGTGCGCGTCGGTTACCCGCAAGGCTTGCGTGCGGACCACGTCATCGACGAGCTTGTGAAGTATGCCGAGCATGGCGGACCTCCGTTACAGACCAATGTCCCGGCAGAGTATCTGAAACCTTTGTCTGGTCCACCCTCAGATTCGCTGAGCTGCGTCCAGCCGGGCCAGAAGGTCGGCGGCACTGGCCCGGCTTTCATCGCGCTTGCCCTCATCCATCCGGTCCCAGGTGCGGTACATCTGCGCCATGCGCGGATTACGCTCGAACCGGTCGCGGTGGCGCAGCAGGAAATCCCAGTAGAGCGGGTTGAACGGACAGCATCCCTCACCCGACTTGCGTGAGACGGAATAGGTGCATCCCTTGCAATGGTCGGACATGCGTTTGATGTAGGCGCCGGATGCGGCATAGGGCTTGGACCCCACGATGCCGCCATCCGCAAACAGGATCATGCCGACGGTGTTTGGTGCCTCGACCCATTCGAAGGCATCGGCATAGACCGCCAGATACCATTCATGCACCTGTTGCGGGTCCAACCCGGCGAGCAGAGCGAAGTTGCCGGTGACCATCAGGCGCTGGATATGGTGGGCATAGGCCTCCTCAATGGTCTGGCAGATGGCGGATTTCATGCAGGCCATGTCCGTCTCGCCCGACCAATAGAACCATGGCAGGTCGCGATTCGCGTTCAGGGCGTTGCGGGCGGCATAGTCCGGTCCTTCGTGGAAATAGACGCCTCTGACGAACTCACGCCAGCCGAGGATCTGGCGGATATAGCCCTCGACCGCGTTCAGTGGGGCGCGGCCCGCACGATACTCCGCCTCCGCCCGCTGGCACAGGTCCAGGGGGTCGAGCAGGCCGATGTTCAGATACGGGCTGAGGATCGAGTGATAGAGGAACTTTTCCCCCTCCAGCATCGCGTCCTGATAATCGCCGAAGCGGGGCAGGGCCTCCGCCATGAACCAGTCGCGCGCGGCCTCGGCCCCGGCGCGAGTGGTGGCGAACCAGAACGGGTGCAGCGTGCCGAAGGTCTTGGGGTACTCACGCGCCACCAGCGCCAGGACCTGCGTCACGACCTCATCGTGCTGGTGGTGCAGGGGTTGGGGCATGAACAGATCGGCCCGGGCCGGTTTGCGGTTGTCGTGGTCGTAGTTCCACTTGCCGCCCTCGGGGTGATCGCCATCCATCAGGATGCCGGTCTTGCGGCGCATCTCACGATAGAAATACTCCATCCGCAGGGTTTTTCGCCCCTCGGCCCACCCGGAAAAATCCGCCTCGGAACAGATGAAGCGCGTGTCGGGATGCTGACGCACAGGCAGCGGCAGATCGTCGAGCATCTGGCGCAACCGCCATTCGCCGGGTGCGGCGGCAATCACCGACTCGGCGCCGTGTTCCTCAGCCCGGCGCAACAATTCACCACCGATGCTGTGCGTGTTGTGCGGATCGTCCAGTGCAGTATAGGCGACGGTCCAGCCATCGCGGCGAAGGTCATCGGCGAAATGGCGCATCGCGGCGAGGATTAGCGCGATTTTCTTGGCATGGTGGGGGACATATGTGCCCTCGGCACGCACCTCCGCCATGACGATGACGTCACGGGATTTGTCAGCTGAATCGAGGGCGCTGAGGTCGGGGCTGAGTTGATCGCCCAGGATCAGGATCAAACGCGGTACGCTCACCACGGCACGACATCCCCGCGCCAGTCGAAGAAGCCGCCCGTGTGGGCGGGGGTCAGCCGGGCCATGGCGTTCGCCAGATTCTCCGCCGCCTCCGCCGCCGGAACGGAGGGGTGGCGGCCAAGATATTTCCGGGTCAGGTCCGATTCCACCGTGCCGGGATGCAGGGCGACCACGACCGCCTCGGGCCGCTTGCGCGATACTTCGATCGCGGCGGTGCGCACGATCTGGTTCAGCGCCGCCTTTGCCGCGCGATAGGCGATCCAGCCGCCGGCGCGGTTGTCCCCGATCGACCCCACACGCGCCGAAAGCGTGGCGAAGAGGGCGGGCCCCCCGTCCGCCAGCAGCGGCACCAGATGTTTCAGCAGCAGGGCAGGACCGGTTGCGTTCAGCGCGAATTGCGCGGCCATGGCTGCGGGGTCGATGGCGGCGATTGTCTTCTCCGGCCCGCGTCCGTCGATTTCCAGCGCGCCCGTCGCATCGAAGATCAGGCGGTAGCCGGGGGTCAGACTCTGCACGGCCGCCGCGATGCTGGCCTCATCCGTCAGATCCAGCCCGCCGGTGGACCGGCTGAGCGTCTCAACCTGCATCACAGGCTGCAACCGTCGTACCAGCGCAGCACCGATGCCGCCGCTGGCCCCCAGGATCAGCGCCCGTCCGCCCCCGTATTTTTCGTCAAAATTCATGGCAGTCAAAATGGGCTGCATGAACGCGCCGCCCAAGTGTCAGACGGTCGCAGGCCCCAGTTCCACACCGGCGGGCAGGTTCACCGCCGCAAGGCCGGAGCCGAGCATCCCCGCGCCGCCCTTCAGGTCGAACGCGATCTCGTGAATGACGGGGTTCAGCGGCGCGATCTCCTCCAGCAGTTCCGCGTGACGCCCGGCGCGCAGGATTGGATACCAGACCATGACGCAGGCCTCGGGCCATTTGCGGCGCAGCAGGTTGCGCATGAACGCCCCCGCCTGCGCATATTCCGTCTTCACCTCGTAGGACGGGTCGATCAGCACCATGCCCGCGCGCGGTTCGGGGGGCGACAGGTCCATCACGCCCTGATAGCCGTCACATCGCTGGATCGCCGCACCGGGCAGCACGTCGCACAGCGCCGCATGTTCGGCGGGGTGCAGTTCCATCAGATGCATCTGATCCTGATCGCGCAGCATCGACGCGGCGAGCCAGGGGGAGCCGGGATAGGCCGTCGGACCGTTCAGGTCGCGCACCAGTTCCAGCGTCTCGGCAAAGGGTTCGCCCGCCAGATCGGTCAGGGCGATCCCCTCCGCCGCCTCACCAGTCTTGCGGCTCTCGGCGCTGGCCAGATCGTAGAGGCCGCGGCCGGAATGCGTCTCCATATAGGTCAGGGGGCGGGGTTTCGCGGTCAGCGCGCGCAGCACGCGTGCCAGGGCCACATGCTTGTGCACGTCCGCAGGGCCGCCGGCGTGATAGGCATGTTGGTAGCTCAGCATCGCAATCTCCAGTTAGGCGGACGTCAGGTCGCGCCGTGCAGGCGGGCGGTTTCGGCGCAGCCCCGGCAGGGTCCGGTTGACTCCACCGTTAGCGTCCGTATAACCCGCCCATCCCGGATTGGCGAACGCCGTTCGGGCCTTGGTGTTTGTGGTCCTCGCAAGAGGAACCCTGTCGCCCGTGTTTCGCAAGATGGACGGGAGAGGAAAGCACCTTTCACATCGCGCATCCGCGCCACAGAAAGGAACCAGATCGTGACCAAACGCACGTCTGCCAAGTACAAGCTCGACCGCCGCATGGGCGAAAACATCTGGGGTCGTCCGAAGTCCCCGGTGAACCGCCGTGAATACGGCCCCGGCCAGCACGGCCAGCGCCGCAAGGGCAAGCTGTCCGATTTCGGCCTTCAGCTGCGCGCCAAGCAGAAATTGAAGGGCTATTACGGCGACCTGACCGAAAAGCAGTTCCGCCGCATCTATGCCGAGGCAGAGCGTCTGCGCGGCGACACCGGTGAAAACCTGATCGGCCTGCTGGAAAGCCGTCTGGATGCCATCGTGTACCGCGCGAAGTGGGTTCCGACCGTCTTCGCCGCACGCCAGTTCGTCAACCACGGCCATGTCACCGTGAACGGCAAGCGGGTCAACATCGCCTCCTACCGCGTCAAGGAAGGCGACGTCGTGCAAATCCGTGAGAAGTCGCGCCAGCTGGCACTCGTCATGGAAGCGATGGGTTCGTCCGAGCGTGACACCCCCGAATATCTCGACTGCGACAACTCCAAGCTGTCCGCCGTGTTCGTGCGCAAGCCCTCGCTGGGTGATGTGCCTTATGCGGTTCAGATGGAACCGAACCTGGTCGTGGAATACTACGCGAAGAACTGATCTTCGCAGACTTGCGATTTCGATGGCCGTGTCCCGCAGGGGGCACGGCCATTTTCGTTTCAGGTGTTCAGCGCGGTGCCATGCGGATCGCGCCGTCCAGCCGCACGACTTCGCCGTTCAACATGGAATTCTGCGCCATATGCGCGACCAGCGCCGCATATTCCGATGGTTTGCCCAAGCGGGCCGGGAATGGCACCTGTGCGCCCAGCGAATCTTGCGCCTCCTGCGGCAGGCTCTCCAACATCGGGGTCAGGAACAGGCCGGGTGCGATGGCATTGACCCGGATGCCGGACCGCGACAGATCCCGCGCCATGGGCAGGGTCATGCCGACGATGCCGCCCTTGGATGCGGAATAGGCGACCTGTCCGATCTGCCCCTCGAATGCCGCAACGGAAGCCGTGTTGACGATCAGGCCGCGCTCACCGTCCGCTGAAATCGGGTCGGCTTGCATCATGCCCGCAGCCGACTGGCTGGCGACGTTGAAGCTGCCCATCAGGTTGACCGCGATCGTCTTTGCGAAGGCATCGGGATCGTGGGACTTGCCGTCGCGGTCCACGGTCTTGATCGCCCAGGCGATGCCCGCGCAGTTGATGCAAATCCGCTCCTGCCCATGGGCATCGCGGGCGTTTTTCAACGCGGCGGTCACGCTGGCGGCGTCGGACACGTCCACGGCGACGAAGGTGCCGCCGATATCGCCTGCGACCTTTTGACCGCGCTCCTCATCGCGATCCAGAATGGCGACGCGCACGCCTTGCTCAGCCAGCGCACGTGCCGTGGCCTCCCCCAGACCGGATGCGCCCCCGGTAACGACGGCGGCGATTGAATTGTCCAGTTTCATAGTGGTCTCCCCTTCATTTTGAGGGGGATTGTTCACACCCCAAGGGGGAAGTCCAGCCTAACCTGTAGCGGTTTTCGCGCCTCTTTTGGCCTTGTCGCCGAACTGTTTCGCCAGACTCTCGATATCGTTGCCGGTGACCTTCGGAATGATACGGTGAGTGGCGTTCACGAAGCAGAACTGTGCGAAACCGAGCAGACCGATACATACCGCGATCACCAGAATCTGGCCGTAGGCTTGCTCATGCAGCCATGAGAATGCTTCACCGACGCCGCCGGCTTTTTCCGGGTCGGCGGTCAGGCCGGCATAGGTGATGAAGCCACCGATCAGGGTGACGATAACCCCCTGCGCCGCGACGCCGGCCCGCAGTATCGGATCCCAGTTGCGGGTGAAGTGGTTAGAGGCGAGCACCTCCCTGTACTTACGCTTCCACGCCTTGTGCAGATAATAGAACCCCGCGCCGATCGTCACCACCCCGGCAACGGCAACCAGTGCCCGCCCGGCTGGCAGGGCCATGACCCCGGATACCGCGTCCGACAGGCCGGAACCGCTGCCACCGTCGCTGAGTTTGAACAGGGCAATGACCGCCAGAATGCCGATCGTCAGATGCAGCGTTCCGGTGACGAGCATTCCTGCCCGCGCGATGATCCCCTTCGCGTCGGTGCCGTAATCCTCCAGATCGTAGGTTGCATCCACGACGCGCCAGACCGCATAGGCCAACATGCCGAGCGCGATCAACACCAGAACCGGAATGCCCCATGCGCTGTCGCGGATCGAGGAAAGCGCCTCAGACGTGCCCTCAGCGCGTCCGCCCGCCCAAACGGTATAGAGCGAGACCCCGGCAACCACGAGGTAGACGATCCCCCGCCCCGCATATCCGGCACGCATTACGGGAATGGACCAACTCAGATCGTCCTTGCTCATCACATCGCTCCTGTCAGAATTGGCAGTATAACCCGACAGAAGCGTGCAGAGTTCCAAGCTGGTCCAAACGACGTGTCAGGACATCTGGCGCGCAATCAGCATTTTCTGGATATCCGAGGTGCCTTCGTAGATCTGGCAGACCCGCACGTCGCGGTAGATCTTCTCGATGCCATATTCGCTGAGATATCCGTAACCGCCCAAGGTCTGGATCGCGGCGGAGCAGACGTTTTCCGCCATCTCGGAGGTGAAGAGCTTGGCCATCGCGGCCTCACGCAGGCAGGGCGTGCCCGCATCCTTCATCCGCGCGGCATTCAGCACCAACTGGCGCCCGGCCTCGATCTGCGTTTCCATATCGGCCAGTCGGAATTGCACCGCCTGATGGTCAAAGATCGCCTTGCCAAAGCTCTGCCGTTCCCGCGCATAGCTCAGCGCCGCGTCGAAGGCTGCCTGTGCCATGCCCACCGCCTGCGCCGCGATGCCGATCCGCCCGGTTTCGAGTGAGGACAGCGCGATGCGGTAGCCTTCGCCCTCCTCCCCGATGCGGTTCTCGAACGGGATTTCCATGTCGTCGAAGGTCAGGGCACAGGTGTCAGATGCTCTTTGGCCCAGCTTCTCCTCGACCTTCGCGACCAGAAAGCCGGGGGTGTCGTTCGCGACATAGAAGGCCGACAGCCCGCGCTTTCCGGCCTCCGGATCCGTGACGGCAAAGATGATCGTCGCCCCACCGATCCGGGCGGAGGAGATGAATTGCTTGGCGCCGTTCACCACGTAGCGGTCGTTATGCTTCACGGCCCGCGTGCGCAGGGCGGAGGCGTCGGAGCCTGCGTGGCTCTCCGTCAAAGCGAAACAGCCGATATGCGCCCCGCGCGCGGCGGGTTTCAGCCACGATTCCTTTTGCGCGTCGCTGGCGAAGCGGTCGAGGATGGCGAGGAACGGCGCGTTGTGCACGCTGACCATGGTGGACACCGCGCCGTCGCCCTTCGCGATCTCCTCCAACGCCAAGGCATAGCTGACGTAATCGGCCCCGACGCCGCCCCATTCCTCGGCTATGGTCATGCCGAGGAAGCCCAGTTCCCCCAGCTCCGCCCGCACTTGCGGCTCGATCTCCGCCGCTGCCTCACGGGCCATGGCACCAGGGGCAAGGCGGTCGCGGGCGAAGGCGCGGGCGGTGTCGCGGATCATGGTCTGGTCGTCGGTCAGCATTTTTATGTCCTGTGGTCAGGTAAGAAGGCGTTCGAATAGTCGGGTATCATCGCTGCGCGATCGGTCCACCTGCTTTTTTCCAGCCTGCGAAACCATCCTCGATATGGGAGACATTTTCGAGCCCCATATCCTGCGCCGCCTTGGCCGCCAGCGCGGATCGCCAGCCCGACGCGCAATAGAACACGAAGCGGTTGCCGGTCTGGAAGGCTTCCTTTGCATAGGGGGAGGCCGGGTCGATCCAGAATTCCAGCATCCCCCGTGTGGCGTGAAATGCGTCGGGGATCATCCCATCGCGGCTCAGCTCACGCGGGTCGCGCAGATCGACGAAGGTGATTCCGGGCTGGCCGTGCAGCGACAGCGCATCGGCGGCGGGCATGTGGGCGACCTGGCTGTTGGCCTCTGCCACCATCTCCGCGACGGGACGGATGCTCATTGTGTCGGCCCGCCGTTTTCCTTCCATTCGCCGAAGCCGTTTTCCATGGCGCGCGCATCGTCCAGCCCCATGGATTTCGCGGTCTGGGCGGCCAACGCGGCGCGACCACCGCTGGCGCAGTAGAATACATAGGTTTTCGATGGGTCCGCGAAGGCGGCCTTGGCTGAGGGCGCGGTCTGATCCACCGCGAATTCCAGCGTTCCACGCGGGATCGCCTCGGCCCCTGCGATGGTGCCCTGCGCGGTTTCGGGCGGTTCGCGCACATCGACGAAGGTCACGTCGTCGCGACCGTGAAGCTTCATCGCGTCAGCGACGCTGATGGTGGGGACGTCCGCCTTGGCGGAGGAAACGCGGTCCTTGAGGCTTGTCATATCGATTTCGTCCTTTCAAATGCGGGCCGTGATCGCCGCTGATAATCCGGTGCGTGCGACCCGGCGGGTTGTAGATCAGCGAGCCAGCAGACGAATGCGCCGCCAAGCTCACTGACCGCTCCCGACAGAATATAGGAGTTCTCCGCTACTCCGACAGGGGGGCTGGAAAGTCGGTTAGGCGTGAACAGAACAGAGGCGGTATTAGTGGGACCCATGCTCATGAGCCCATTCCATCTTAGCAGGTTGTTCAATTTTCCCGGACCATTTCAGACCGCAATCCCTACCAACTGTGGGCAGCATGGCTGATATTCGCCGAAACAATGCGCGGGGATCCGTCGTCCGCACGCCAGTGCTTGGCGATTGCACCTTATGCGGGGTCAATCAGGATGCGGCGAGTCCGGTGCTTGGTTTCTGTGGATCTCGCCCATATCGAGCAAGGGTGATGCATCCAGGGTGGATGCGTTCAGCATGGACACGACCCGTTCCAGCGCAGCGACGATCATCGCTTGTTCCCAGTCTTCCATGGCTTCGAATTCATCAACATATTTCTGTTGCAGCGGATCGGGCATGCCTGCGATCGCGCCCCGGCCGGTGTCGGTCAGCTTGATGTTGGTCTGGCGTCGATCGACATCTGAACGCTGGCGTTCGATCATCGCTTTGGCGCCGAGCCTGTCGAGCAGGGTCGAGACGGTCGCAGCGCTGACTCCGAGCTGTTTGGCGATTTCCGTGGGCGTGGCTGTTTCACAGATCAGCAGGATTTGCAGGACGCGAACCTGCACCGGGGTCAGTCCCGCCGATCTGGCCAGATCGCGACCGTAAAGTTCGGTCGCCCGCAGGATTCGGCGCAAGGCGATGAGGGAAATATCGGTCCGGTCCACCACGCTCTCCTACGCCTGAGTGTCGTAGCAATTTAGGCGTTTCGGGCTGTTTTGCAAGATCGTGAATTCATTAGCGTAGCAAATGGCCGCAGGCGATATGCGGGGCGAAAAGGCGGGGTATCTACGAAATTATAGGCGTAAATAACTGTTTATAAATGATAAAATTATATGAGAAATAATATTCCTTAGCCTAATTGATTTTATGCTGAAGTATCGTATATCTAACCGCCAACGAAGCAGAAGCCGAGGTATCCTGTGTTCGACATTCATAAGATCAAGTCGCGTCACGATGAAGTCCAGTTCCGCAAACCCGACGCCGAGGATGGCGCGCGGATCTGGGAGCTGGTCGCAGCGTGTAAGCCGCTCGACGAGAATTCGATGTATTGCAACCTGATCCAGTGCGATCACTTCCGCGATACCTGCATTCTAGCCGAGCTCGACGGCGTACTTGTCGGCTGGATTTCCGGCTATGTCCTGCCTGGCGATCAAAATACGCTCTTTGTCTGGCAAGTCGCTGTTTCGCCGAAGGCCCGGGGTCTGGGCCTGGCCAAGCGCATGCTGGAACAGCTTCTGGCGCGTGACGAATGCAACGATGTCACCCGGATGCAGACGACCATCACCAAGGACAATGATGCAAGCTGGGCGCTCTTCCGCAGCTTTGCGGAGGCGCAGGACGGTGAACTTGAGCACGAGGCTCACTTCGAGAAAGAGACCCACTTTCAGGGCGAGCAGGACACCGAGCACATGGTGACGATCCAGCTGCCCGAGTCCGACGAGTTGGAGGCTGCGGCCTGAACGTCGCTGCCCGATTCCGGACCGGACACCCATAAAAAGGAAACCGTTATGACGACTGATATTTCAGCCGATAAATCCGTCTTTGCGCGCCGTGAGTCGCAAGTGCGCAGCTATTGCCGCAGCTTCGATGCGGTATTTGACCGCGCGTTGGGCGCGGAACTTTTTGACACCGAGGGCAATAGCTATATCGATTTCCTCTCGGGCTGTTCCTCTCTGAATTACGGCCATAATGACCCGGACATGAAGGCCGCACTGATTGCACATATTACCGGTGACGGCATCGCCCACGCGCTGGACATGTATAGCAGCCCCAAGGCCGAATTTCTGGAGACGTTCGAGCGTCTGATATTGGCCCCGCGCGGCATGGATCACAAGGTGATGATGACCGGCCCTACCGGTACCAATGCTGTCGAGGCAGCGATAAAGCTAGCTCGCAAGGTGACGGGGCGCAGCAACGTGATTTCCTTCACCAACGGGTTTCACGGCATGACGCTGGGCGCGCTGTCGTTGACAGGTAACGTAAGCAAACGCGCTGGCGCTGGCCTGCCGCTCGGCGATGTCACCCACCTGCCTTACGAGGGATCGCTGGGCGAGGATGTGGATACGCTCGCCATGGCCGAGGCCATGCTCGACAACGGCTCCAGCGGGATAGACGCGCCTGCTGCCTTCGTGCTGGAATTGGTGCAGGGCGAGGGCGGGTTGACCGCTGCGTCGCGCACATGGGTCGAAGGTATTGCGCGGCTGGCCAAGAAGCACGGTGCCAAGTTGATCGTCGACGACATTCAGGCTGGCATCGGCCGTGCCGGCAGCTTCTTCAGCTTCGACGAGATGGATATCGAGCCGGACATGATCCCGATGGCGAAATCGCTGTCCGGCTTCGGTCTGCCTTTCGCGCTGACGCTGATCAAGCCCGAATTGGACGTCTGGACCCCGGCCGAGCATAATGGCACGTTCCGGGGCAACACGCATGCATTTGTGACTGCCAAGATCGCGCTGGAAAAATTCTGGTCCGATGATGCGTTCAAGGACGAGATTACCGAAAAGGCGACCGTTCTGACGGACGGCTTGCAGCGCATCGCTGACATGATCCCCGGCGCGCGGCTGAAGGGGCGCGGCATGATGCAGGGTGTCGATGTTGGCAGTGGCGGCCTGGCGGGTGCGATCTGCGCCGAGGCTTTCGTGCGCGGGCTGATCATCGAGACGTCCGGTTCCGAGGACGAGGTCGTTAAGGTCCTGGCCCCGCTGACCACGCCGATGGCGCAGTTCAAGGCAGGCCTGGACACCCTCACTGACGCTGCGTCCAGCTGCGTCGAAACCAAAATTGCAGCGGAGTAACAGCATGATCGTTCGTGATATCAAAGATTTGAAAAACACCGACAAGGACGTGCATGACGCCCAGTGGTCTTCCGTGCGGATGCTGCTGGCGAGTGACGGGATGGGGTTTTCGTTCCATATCACCACGCTGGAGGCTGGTTCGGAGCATACGTTCCACTACAAGAACCACTTTGAAAGCGTCTATTGCATGTCTGGCAGCGGCTCGATCACCGAACTTGCCACGGGCAAGACGCATGCGATCCGGCCCGGCGTCATGTATGCGCTGGATCAGCATGACAAGCATATCCTGCGCGCCGAAGAAGAGCTGGTAATGGCCTGCTGCTTCAACCCGCCGGTGACAGGCAGCGAGGTCCATCAGGCAGACGGCTCTTACGCGGCCGCCGACTGACGATATGCCGACGATATGAATGGCCGGGGCACGCACTGCACAACAGTGGCGCGCGCCACCCGTCCGACCAGAACAAGAGGAGTCCTGGACTATCCGGGGCGGACAACCATGAGCAGAGACACCCATACCGTTGAAAAGATCGGCGGCACCTCGATGAGCCGTTCGGCCGAGCTGCTGCAGCCCCTGCTGCTGAATGATGGCGGCGATCCCTATGGCCGTATCTTTGTCGTGTCGGCCTATGGCGGCATCACCGACATGCTGCTGGAACACAAGAAAACCGGCGAACCCGGCGTCTATGCTCATTTCGCCAATGCCGAAAACGCGCATGGCTGGTCCGACGCGCTGAACCGCGTGGCCAAGGCGATGGGCGACTCGCATTGCAAGGTGCTGAGCGCGCCGGGCGACATTCAGGCGGCAGATGATTTCGTGCGCGAGCGGATCGAGGGCGCGCGGTCGTGTCTGATCGACCTGCAACGCCTGTGTTCCTACGGGCATTTCCGCCTTAGCCAGCATATGGGTATCATCCGCGAACTTTTGGCGGGTCTCGGTGAAAGCCATTCAGCCTATGTAACGACGCTGCTTTTGCGCAGCGCTGGGGTGAACGCCCGTTTCGTCGATCTGAGCGGCTGGCGAGACGACCGCGAGCTCTCGCTGGACGAGCGGATCGAATTCGCGTTTCGCGATGTTGTTTGTGAGCGCGAATTGCCGATCGTGACCGGTTATGCGCAATGCACCGAGAACCTCATGTCGCTATACGATCGCGGCTATTCCGAAGTGACATTCAGCCGTCTGGCCGCCCAGACCGGTGCGGCCGAAGCGATCATTCACAAGGAATTTCACTTATCCTCGGCTGACCCAAAGCTAGTCGGGCTGGAGAACGTCAATAAATTGGGCCACACCAATTATGATGTTGCGGACCAACTGTCGAACATGGGGATGGAGGCGATCCACCCCTCTGCGGCCAAGACCTTGCGACAGGCGGGCATTCCGCTGCGGGTGACAAACGCATTTGAACCCTCTGATCCCGGTACGCTAATCGACGACGCCCCGGCGCAATCCCCGCAGGTGGAGATCCTGACGTCGCTGGATGTCTTTGCGCTTGAGGTGTTCGAACAGGACATGGTCGGCGTCAAAGGCTATGACGCGACAATTCTTCAGATCCTGACCCGGCACAATGTCGATATCGTTTCCAAGACGTCGAATGCCAACTCGATCACACATTACGTCGATGCATCGCCAAAGTTGCTCAAACGCGTCGAAAACGATCTGGCTGTGGAGTATCCGACTGCCTCTGTCACGACTCGCGGGCTTTCCGTCGTGGCGGCGATCGGGCGTGATCTGAGCGGTTTGAATGCACTCGGTCGCGGCTTTGCCGCGCTGGAACGGGCCGATATCGAGTTGGTCGCCGTGCAGCAAGGGCCGCGCAACGTGGACATCCAGTTTGTCACCACCCGTGATGATGCGGATGCCGCCGTCCGGGCCCTGCATCATGCATTGATCGAGCAGGCCAGTGAAAACAGGCGCGCGGTGCGCGGCACGAAGGTCAAGAGAGAGCCTCAGTTGGCGGCCTGATTCATGATCGCGAATGATGGTATTGTCACGTTAGCTCGCTGAGTGCGCGAGTTGGTATGGTGATAGTTGATCAACCGACATTCGCCGCGGATTTCCAAGCTTCGAATGTTTCGAGCGGATAGTGAGAGCTGAGCGCAGGCAGAGAAGCGATTGCAGGTTGCTGACTGCATGGCGACGAAACGCTGCAATCCCCTCGGTGATCGGAAGGAGATTGTTGCGATGGCTCGCCTCGATCAGAGGCCGGATACTTCGCCGGGCATTCTGGCCGTTTCACCGAGCGCATTTTGGACAAAGTCGATCTCTCTATGATTGAGGTGCCGGTTGCCTCCAGTTCAGCTTGCTAAACCTAATGCAACAGGCCCCTGCCACCTGATCGGCCGCCGGGCCGGAGGCCGAGCATCCGCGCAAAGTTGCACAGATGATCAGCCCGGCCCGTTACGGCGGTCAGGCGCGAGGCGCCTTCTCAGTCACGTTCGATGGCCAGGGCGGTGCCCTCACCCCCGCCGATGCAGATCGCGGCGAGCCCGCGTTTCAGGTCGCGTTTTTCCAGTGCATTGAGCAGGGTCACGATGATCCGTGCCCCCGACGCCCCGATGGGGTGGCCCAGCGCACAGGCCCCGCCATTCACGTTGACCTTGTCATGGGGCGCGCCGGTTTCCGCCATGAAGGCCATGGGCACGACGGCGAAGGCCTCGTTTACCTCGAACAGATCCACGTCGTCGATGCTCCACCCCAATCGGTCGAGCACGGCTTTCGTGGCGGGCACGGGCGCGGTGGTGAACCAGCCGGGGGCCTGCGCGTGGCTGGCATGACCCATGATGCGGGCGCGGATGGTCAGGCCACGGGCCTTCGCCTCGGATTCGCGCATCAGCACCAATGCGGCCGCCCCGTCCGAGATGGACGAAGCGTTCGCCGCAGTCACGGTGCCATCCATGCGGAAGGCCGGTTTGAGGGTGGGAATCTTGTCCGGTCGCGCCTTGGCGGGCTGCTCGTCGGCGGCGACGATGCTTTCACCCTTGCGGGTCTGTAGCGTGACGGGCGTGATCTCCCCTTCGAAATCCGCCGCCAGCGCGCGTTCCAGCGAGGCGAGCGCGTAATCGTCCTGCGCCTGGCGGGTGAACTGGAACTTCTCGGCGCAATCCTCGGCGAAGGTGCCCATCAGACGGCCCTTGTCATAGGCATCCTCCAGCCCGTCGAGGAACATGTGGTCGATGGTTTGCCCGTGGCCCAGCCGCGCCCCGCCGCGCATGTTGGGCAGCAGGTAGGGCGCGTTGGTCATGCTCTCCATCCCGCCGGCCACGACAATTTCGCCATTGCCGAGCGCGAGCTGGTCATGTGCCATCATCACGGTTTTCATGCCGGAACCGCACATCTTGTTGAGCGTGGTGGCGGGCACCCCCTCACCCAGACCGGCGGCGAAACCGGCCTGCCGGGCCGGGGCCTGACCCTGACCGGCGGGCAGGACGCAGCCCATCAGCAGTTCATCCACGTCCGCGGGATCGACGGCGCTGCCCGCAAGGGCCGCCGCAATGGCCGCGCCCCCCAGTTGCGAGGCGGTGACAGCCGAAAGCTCACCCTGAAAGCCGCCCATAGGTGTGCGCGATGCGCCGACGATGACGATTGGATCGTTCATGCAAGGTCCCCCGATATGTTTCACCGCTCTTGTGAACGGTCGTTCATATTATTCTGGCATGGCACGATTGCCCGATCAAGTCGGCAACATTGTACCCATACTCTTGGCGGGTCGGTGTCGCGTCCCATATAGGTGACTGAAAGTCTCATACCTTCCATTTCCATGACGACCGCTGCCCGTGCTATTCGGATGGCTTGGCCGCCCAACCCTATATCGGGCCTGTATGGGGCTCGCCCGCCTGGAGATCTCATGGCCGATACCTCGACCCCATCCTATACCCCGCGCAGCCGATGGCTGGACCGGACCACACCGCCCCATATCATAACCCTCGTCCTGATCGCGGGGATCGGTGCGTTGAACATGAACATCTTCCTGCCGTCGTTGCCAACCATGGCCACGTGGTTCACGGCGGATTACGCGACGGTCTCACTGGCGATCTCGGCCTATATGGGGGCGACCGCGCTGTTGCAGATTTTCATCGGGCCGCTGTCGGATCGTTATGGCCGCAGGCCGGTCATGCTGGTTTCGACCGGCGTGTTCGTACTGGCGACGGTCGGGTGCCTGCTGGCGCAGAGCATCGAGACCTTTCTGGCCTTCCGTTTCCTGCAAGCGGTGATCGTAACGGGCATGGTGTTGAGCCGCGCCGTGGTGCGCGACATGGTCGGCCCGGATCGCGCGGCGAGCATGATCGGCTACGTCACCATGGGTACAGCCGTGGTTCCGATGGTCGGGCCGACGCTGGGCGGGCAGCTGGATCTGTATTTCGGTTGGCACGGCAGCGTCGCATTCCTGATCATGGCAGGGGTGGCGATGTACGCGTTGGTCTGGGCCGACATGGGGGAGACAAACCACACGCCATCCGCCTCGTTCGGGGCGCAGTTTCGCGCGTATCCCGAGCTTTTAACCTCACGCAGGTTCTGGGGATACGCGCTGGTCGCGGCGTTCGCGTCGGGGACGTTCTTCACCTTGCTCGGCGGGGGCCCGTTCGTGGCGACGGTCATATTGGGGCTGAATGCGGCGGAGTTCGGGCTGTATTTCGCGCTGATCGCGGTGGGCTACATGGGGGGTAATTTTCTGTCCGGCAGGTTTGCCGCGCGGGTTGGGCTGGACTGGATGATGGTGATCGGCGGTTGCACGGCTGCGGCGGGCACGATCATCGCCATCGTTCTGTTTGGCGCGGGTTTCCTGCATCCTATCGTGCTGTTCGGCCCGATGGTGCTGGTGGGAATGGGCAATGGTCTGACGTTGCCTTCAGCCAATGCGGGCATGGTCAGTGTGCGCCCGCACCTGTCGGGATCCGCATCCGGTCTGGGTGGCGCGCTGATGATCGGAGGGGGCGCCGCCCTGGCGGCGATCGCCGGCGCCTTGCTGAGCGTGGAGAGTGGCGTCTGGCCGTTGTTGCTGATTATGCTGGCCACGGCATTGCTATCGGTGCTGTGCGCGATCTACGTCATTCGCAGAAGCCGCAAGGTCGCACTGCTGCCGGCGGAGTAAGGCACGTCTTCCAGCGGAGTAGAGCACTGTCCGATCAGGTTGGCCGGCTGGAAGACGGATTGAAAACCCCGTTCCCTCGTTCTGCCCGATGCGAAAGGCGGGGCTGTCGCCCCTTCTTCCTACCTCACTCCCCCATGGCGATGCCTTCACGCCGGGGGTCGGCCGCTCCTGTCAGGGTGCCGTCCGGTGCGATGGTGATGATGTGCAGCCCGCTGTTGAGGTTGCGCACATTCGTTTCCTGACCAAAACCCTGCAACCCCTCGATCATTTCGGCGGCGTCGGTGCCTTCCTCCAGATCGGTGGTGCCGTTGCGATTGACGATATGACCGGCATTGATCGCCGATTGCGGGTCCATGCCCATGTCGATCATCCGCACCAGCGATCCGGCCACATAGTTGATGATCCGGCTGCCCCCCGGCGATCCGATCAGGATCGAAGGCTGCCCGTCCGTCAGCACGATGGTCGGCGCCATCGAGGACCGGGGCCGCTTGCCGCCCTCGACACGGTTCGCAACCGGGCCTTCATCGCCCTCGGGCCGGAAGGAGAAGTCGGTCAGCTCGTTGTTGAGAAGGAAGCCATTTGTCATCACCCTGCTGCCGAACCCGGTTTCGATGGTCGTGGTCATTGAGACCATGTCGCCGTAGCGGTCCACGATCACCATGTGCGAGGTGCCGGGAAGGTCGGGGTTCGTGTCCGGCGACCATAGCCGGGTTTCGTCCCAGGTGGGCGTTCCCGCCTGCGCCTGCCCCATGGTGGTGGCCGGGTCGATCAGATCGGCGCGACTGGCCAGATAACCCGGTTCGATCAGTCCTTCGGTCGGCATGGCCACGAAATCGCTGTCGGCCATGTATTTGCCGCGATCCGCGTATGCCAGACGCGCGGCTTCGATATAATGGTGCCAGGCTTCGGCCTGCGACATGCTGGAAAGGTCGAAATTATCGAGGATGCCCAGCATCTGTCCGACGGTCAGCGCACCGCTGGAGGGCGGGCCCATGCCGCAAACCTCATGCGCGCGGTAGAGCACGCAGACAGGCGTCCGCTCCACCACCTCATATGCGGCCATATCGGCCATCGTCAGAATGCCGGGATTGGTTTCTGTGCGCACGGCCTCCACGATGTCACCGGCAATGGCGCCGGTGTAGAACGGGGCGATGCCCTCCGCCGCGATCAGGCGCAGCGTTCGGGCAAGGGCGGGATTGGTCAGCACCTCACCCGCCTGACGTGGGGTGCCGTCCTCGTGAAAGAAATAGGCGGCTGTTTCGGGAAACAGGGCAAGGTCACGATCCGTCGCGCCCGCGATGCTGTCAGCCAGGCGGGGGCTGATCTCGAACCCGGTTTCCGCCGTCTCGATCACCGGCTGGAACAGGTCGGCCCACGGGGTGCGGCCATGCTGCGCGTGCAGCCGGTCGAGCAGGGCGAGCGTTCCAGGCACCCCGACAGAGCGGCCTCCGGTCACGGCATCCCAGAATCCCACCGGCTGACCGTCCTGGCCCAGCCAGTAATCCGGGGTCGCGGCCATGGGGGCCTTCTCTCGCCCGTCCAGTGTCGTCAGGCGCTGTTGCGAGGCGTCCCAGAACACCAGAAACGCACCACCGCCCAGGCCGGAGCTTTGCGGTTCGACCAGATTTAGCATCAGTTGCGTGGCAACGGCGGCATCGGCGGCGGACCCGCCCGCGGCCAGAACATCATAACCCGCCTGCACGGCCAGCGGATTGGCGGCGGCGATCATGAATTCGGATGCGGTCACCGCGCTCTGCTCGGTCAGGGCGGTGGTCCGCTCCGGCTGGGCGGAGGTGTCCTGCGCAGGGGCAATGGCAGGCACGGTAAACATGGTGAAGGCGAGCAGAATCTGTCGGTACATGTCGGAACCTCTCGATTGGTCTGCTGCTAAGATAGCGCGACGCAGCGTCACGTCGTGCGTTTTCTGCAGGCCGCGCCTGTCCGATCCGCTGTGACATTGCGAACGGGGCTTGACGCTGGCGGGCTGCGCGGGGCACGACCCATGCCCGAGGGCCGCCGTGCGAGCGGTCTGCTGGGAGGCAAGAACATGAACGGTTTATTCAAGTCTGTCTGCGCGGGCGCAGTGATCGCGGTGCTGGCCGTGCCCGCCATGGCGCAGGAGGTGACGTTGCGGTTTCAGCACTTCATCTCGAACGAAAGCGCGATCCCGAAATATTTCATGATCCCATGGGGTGCGACGATCGAGGAGGAAAGCGACGGTCGCATTGATTTCGAGCTGTACCCAGCGATGCAACTGGGCGGCGCGCCGCCCGCCCTCTATCAGCAGATCGCGGATGGTGTGATCGACGGCGGGTGGTTCCCACCCGGCTACACCCCCGGACGCTTCCCAAGTGCGGAGGCGCTGCAACTGCCGTTCATGACCACGATGAATGCCGAGGAATCGAGCCGCGCCGCCTGGCGGTATTACACCGAGTTTCTGGAGGAGGAATTCGCAGGGGTAAAGGTTCTGGCCATCCACGTGCACGGACAGGGCGTCGTCCACACGCGCGGCCTGTCGGTCGAAGCGCTGGAGGATATGGCCCGGCTGAAACTGCGCGGTCCATCGCAGCAGGCGAGCGCATTGCTGGAGGCGATGGGCGCCACGCCGATCGGAATGCCGGCCCCCGCCTTCCCCGAGGCTTTAAGCAAGGGTGTGGTCGATGGCGGCGTTATCCCGTGGGAGATCGTCCCCTCGCTGCGGGTGCACGAACTGGCCGATAGCCATACCGAGCTTGGCGGGGACCGTTCACTCTACAACACAGTGTTTGTGTGGGCGATGAACCTCGACAGCTATAATGGCCTGCCGGACGATCTGCGCGCGATCATCGACGCACATTCCGGGCTTGAGGGCTCCGCCTGGGCCGGGCGCGCGGCGAATACCGGTGACATTCCGGGGCGCGAAGCCGCCGTTGCGGCCGGAAATACCATGGTATTGCTGGACGAGGCGGAAACCGCGCGCTGGGCTGCGCTCGCCGATCCGGTGATCGCCGAGTGGATCGAACGGATGGAGAGCCGCGACATGCCCGGCGCCCGGATGGTCGAAAGGGTGCGGGAACTGGTGGCTGAGGAATCGGATCGGGAACACCTGTCGCGTTAAGGCTTCGCTCATGCAATCATGATCGTGTGCACCCCAAGGCAACAGAGACGTGATTTCGATCCGGGGTGTCGCAGGTGAAGGGAAAATTCGGCAAGTGGCGGATATTGAAAACGGGCGCGGTATCGAGTGCATTCTGGTCAGAACCCGAATGGTGGCATGGTTGATGTTCTTCGCCGGATGTCTGGCGGCGTGGTATGTGCTTTTCGTCTGGTCCTCGCATATGCAGGTCGGTTGGCTGGGTTTTCCCGGCATGACGACGCAGATGTCGCTGGATACCGCGACGATTCAGGGAGGATCGTCCGGGCAGGGCGACATGCTCGACATGGACCGGTTCCTGTCGCTGTTTGCGATGTGGATGGTGATGATGGCGGCGATGATGCTGCCGACCTTCGTTCCGACGGCCCGCATCTTCATGGATCTGGTGGAGGCGGAAATCGCGCGGCCGGTGGGGCTTGCCGGGTTGGCCGTCGGTTATACCGGTGTCTGGATGGGTGTGGCCGCACTGTTGGCCGCGGTGCAGACCGGACTGGTGCATATCGGTCTGACCGGCCCCACGGGGCAGAACATGTCGCCGCTGTTTTCTGCCGTATTGCTGATCGTTGCGGGCCTGTACCAATTCACCGAAGCCAAGGACCGGTGCGCCCATCTGTGCCGAAGCCCGATGAGCATGTTCCTGGCGGAATTTCGCCCCGGTCTGCGCGGCGGGATCGGGCTGGGTCTGAAGGCGGGGAAATATTGCGCACTGTGCTGCTGGGGCCTGATCGCGCTCGGCTTTGCCGGGGGCATGATGAGCCTGCTCTGGATGGGACTGGCGGCCGTTCTGATGGTGCTGGAAAAAACGCCGAAGATCGGTCGGTGGTTGACCGCGCCCATCGGGATCGGTCTGGTGGCACTCGGACTGGGGGTCGCGGGACGCGGCTTTCTTGGCTGAGGGCTGAGCAAATCTGAGCCAAAATCTGAGCCAAAAACGGAGGAAGACATGAGTTTCAACGCTTTGGTGGTTCGCAAGGACGACGAGGGAAAGACTTCGGCACAGGTCGAGCAGATCGAACTGGAAGATCTGCCCGCAGGTGAGGTCGTGGTCGCCGTCGAATACTCTACGGTGAACTACAAGGATGGCCTGTGCCTCGGGCCGGGTGGCGGTCTGGTGCGCGACTATCCGCATGTTCCGGGCATCGATCTGGCCGGAACCGTCGAAAGCTCGGACGATGCGCGGTATTCCCCCGGCGACAAGGTGGTTCTGACAGGCTGGCGCGTGGGTGAGAATCGGTGGGGCGGCTATGCGCAAAAGGCACGGGTGAAGGCCGACCATCTGGTGCCGCTGCCCGATGGGTTGAGCACGCGCGACGCGATGGCGGTCGGCACCGCCGGCTTCACGGCAATGCTGGCGGTCATGGCGCTGGAGGATCACGGGCTGAAGCCTGACACCGGCCCGGTTCTGGTCACCGGCGCGGCGGGGGGTGTCGGCTCGGTCGCCACCGCCATTCTGGCCGCGCGCGGGTATGAGGTCGCCGGTGTCACCGGTCGGCCCGAAACCGCGGATTACCTGCGATCGCTGGGCGCAACGCAGATCGTCGCGCGTGAGGAGATCAACGAGACGGTAAAACGCCCGCTGGAGGCTGAAACCTGGGCCGGATGTGTCGATGCCGTCGGCGGTGCAATGCTGGGCCGCGTGCTGGGACAGATGAAATACGGTGCTTCGGTCGCGGCGGTCGGACTGGCCGGCGGTGCGGGTCTGCCCGCCACGGTCGTGCCGTTCCTGCTGCGCGGTGTGAACCTGCTGGGCATCGACAGTGTGATGCAGCCCTATGACAACCGCGTCCGCGCGTGGCAGCGTGTCGCCAGCGATCTGCCAATGGACAAACTGGCGCAGATGATCCAACCGGCGGGACTGGGCGATTTGCCGAAACTTGGCGCGAACATTCTGAAAGGTCAGGTGAAGGGCCGCGTTTTGGTGGACGTGAACGCTTGATTTCGGGACTGGTGACCGGGTCTGGTCACTGGGCCCGATTTGGGGCCTGATTTCGCGGATGGGTCGCAATCTGCGACCTTATGACGTAGGAAGGGGGGTATATCCCCCGGGATGCGACCCGGTAACCCGCGATAATACAGGAGAGATTGGCCCATATGACGGACACGAACACGCACGGCATTCCCGCGCCCGAGGGGGACGCGGACATCATCGACACGGAATATGAAATCGGACAGGACAATATACGGGCCTCGATCGGTCCGTTCGGACTGGACATCCACAATCCGGTATTCCTGATCTCGGGCCTCGCGATCGTGGCGTTCGTGTTCTACACCATCGCGCTGCCGGAACAGGCCGGAGGTGTGTTCAGTGCGATGTTCGATTTCACCACCCAGACATTCGACTGGTTCTTCATCGGCGTGGGCGATCTGGTGGTGCTGTTCGCCCTGCTGCTGATCGTGTCGCCCTATGGCAAGGTCCGTTTGGGCGGGCGTGATGCGGTCGCGGATTACACCTATATCGGCTGGTTCGCGATGCTGTTCGCGGCGGGGATGGGCATCGGCTTGATGTTCTACGGCGTGTCGGAACCGCTGACGCACTTCTCCACCGCTCTGGGTGGTACGGTCAGCGAGGGCGGGTTGCGATCCGACTGGGCGCCGCTGGGCGGGGCCCTGAATGATGAGCCGGGCTCGCTGCGTTTGGGCATGGCGGCGACGATCTATCACTGGGCGCTGCATCCCTGGGCAATCTACGCGACGGTGGCGCTGGCGTTGGCGCTGTTCACCTATAACAAGGGTCTGCCCCTGACGATCCGGTCGGCGTTTTATCCGATCTTTGGTGAGCGTATCTGGGGCTGGTGGGGCCATATCATCGACATCGTGGCGGTGTTCGCTACGCTGTTCGGTCTGGCCACTTCGCTGGGCTTCGGCGCGACGCAGGCCAGTGCGGGTCTCAACGAGCTGTTCGGCATTCCGATGGGCCGCACGACCGAGGTGGTGCTGATCACCCTGATCACGGCGGTCGCGCTGATTTCGGTTCTGCGCGGTCTGGACGGCGGGGTGAAAATCCTGTCGGAGATCAACATGGGTCTGGCCGCGTTGCTGGCGCTGTTCGTGCTGCTGGTCGGACCGACGGTGTTTCTGATCTCGTTCTTCTGGGAGTCGCTGGTCGCCTATGTGCAGTTCCTGCCCGCCCTGTCGAACCCGTTCGGACGAGCCGATGTGAACTACAGCCAGGGCTGGACGGCGTTCTACTGGGCGTGGTGGATCAGCTGGTCGCCCTTTGTCGGCATGTTCATCGCGCGGGTCAGCCGGGGCCGCACGGTGCGCGAATTCGTGATCTGCGTCCTGCTGATCCCCAGCATGGTGTGCGTGATGTGGATGTCGATCTTTGGCGGAACGGCGGTGCATCAGGTGGTCGCGGACGGCTATACCGCAGCGCAGGATGCGGACTTGCCGTTGCAGTTGTTCAGGATGCTGGACGGGTTGCCTCTGGCGTCGATCACGTCGTTCATCGGCATCATTCTGGTGATCGTGTTCTTTGTCACCTCGTCAGATTCCGGGTCGCTGGTGATCGACACGATCACGGCGGGTGGCAAGGTCGATGCCCCGTTGCCGCAGCGGGTGTTCTGGTGCGTGTTCGAAGGCGCGGTCGCGATCGCGCTGCTGATCGGCGGCGGACTGGCGGCGTTGCAATCCATGGTGATCTCCACCGGGTTGCTGTTCACGCTCGTTCTGCTGGCGATGTGCTATTGCATCTTCAAGGGATTGCAGAGCGAGCGGGCAGAACTGAACCAGAAATGATGTGTCGCTGATCTGACTGAGAGGTTGCGGGCGCGAGGTTTCACAACCCCGCGCCCGTTTTCATTTGGCGCGCCCCTCGTCTGGTGGCCGTCGCGAAGCCCAGCTAGGCTACCGCGAAACCGAATGGAGGGATGGTCTATGGCGACGCTGGATTTGGATTTCGTGCGGGCGCAGTTTCCCGCCTTTGCCGACCCCTCACTGCGGGGGCTGGCTCATTTCGAGAATGCCGGCGGCTCGTTCGCCTGTGCGCAGGTCATTGAGCGGCTGACGCGGTTCTATACCTCGCGCAAGTTGCAGCCTTATGGCGATACCGCACCCAGTGCCGCCGGGGGTGCGGAGATGGACGAGGCGCGGTCGCGTCTGGCCGCCATGCTGAACGTCGGTGAGGATGAGATCGCCTTTGGCCCCTCGACCACGCAGAACACCTATGTGCTGGCCAATGCCTTTCGCCAGATGATGCAGCCGGGTGACGCGGTGGTGGTTACCAACCAGGACCATGAGGCCAATTCCGGCCCGTGGCGGCGGCTGGCTGACGAGGGCTTCGAGGTGCGCGAATGGCGCATGAACGCAGAGGGCCATCTGGCGCTGCGCGATCTGGAGGCGTTGCTGGATGATCGGGTGCGGGTGGTCTGCTTCCCCCATTGCTCGAACCTGATCGCGCAGATCAACGACGTGCCCGCCATCGTGGCCAAGGTACATGCCGCAGGTGCGCTGGCCTGTGTCGATGGGGTCAGCTATGCGCCGCACGGCCTGCCCGATATCGGGGCGTTGGGCGCGGACATCTATCTGTTCTCCACCTACAAGACCTACGGCCCGCATCAGGGGATCCTGTGCGCCACCCGCGCCGTGATCGACGCGCTGCCCAATCAAGGGCATTGGTTCAACGCGAAATATCCCGGCAAGCGGCTGACCCCTGCCGGGCCGGACCACGCGCAGATCGCGGCCTGCGCTGGGATCGCCGATTACATCGACGCGCTGTATGCGCACCATTTCGAAGCTGAGCCGCAGGCCGGGCCGGTTGCCCGCGCCGCGCGAGTGCACGATCTGATGCGGGCACGGGAAATGGCGCTGACGGGACCGGTGCTGGAATGCCTTTCCGATCTGGACGTCAGGGTCCTGGGGGCGCTTGACCCGGCAGACAGGGCGCCGACCATCGCGCTGCATCATGCCCGCAAGGGCGCCGATCTGGCGGCTGATCTGGCGACGGACGGGATCATGTGCGGCGGCGGGGATTTCTACGCCGTCCGCTTGTTGGAGGCGATGGGCATCGACCCGGCGCATGGTGTGCTGCGCGTCAGCTTCACCCACTATACCAGCGAAGAGGAAATCGACGGGTTATGCGCGGCCCTGCAGCGGGTTTTGTGAAATCATCGCCGGAAAGGTGATCCGAAGGACGGGGGGCGTCGTAGGAAATACGACACCTTGCGATGGAGATGACCCCCCTTGGCCGATGGCACTGCACATGATGGAAATACCGTAAGGACGGCGATCCTGTGGTTGCGCCGCGATCTGCGTCTGGCGGACCATCCGGCGCTGTGCGCCGCGGCCGAGGCGGGCATCGTGATCCCGGTTTTTATCCGCGATGCACAGGTCGAGGCGATGGGCGCGGCGGCGAAATGGCGTCTGGGCCTGTCACTGGCCGATCTTTCGCAGGCGCTGGCGGCGCGCGGATCGCGGCTGATCCTGCGCTCCGGCCCCCCGGCGGAGGTCTTGCAGACATTGGCGGCGGAGGTCGGCGCGCAGGACGTGCACTGGGCGCGTCTGTATGACGGCGCCTCGGTCGAGCGGGATACCCGCGTCAAGGAGACCCTGCGCGATGCAGGTTTGAGCGTGATCAGCCATCCCGGCCATGTCCTGCACGAACCCTGGACGGTCCAGACGGGCAGCGGCGGCTATTACAAGGTCTTCACCCCCTATTGGAAGAATGTGCGTGAGGTCGCGGTGCCGCAACCGCTGCCGGTGCCGCAGATCGACGCCCCGGCGAACTGGCCGGAAGGCGAGACTCTGGACGACTGGGCGCTGGGTGCCGCGATGCGGCGCGGCGCGGAGGTCGTGGCGCAGCACGTCAATGTTGGTGAAAAGGCAGCGATGGCGCGGTTGGATCGCTTCCTCCAAGACGGGATCGAGGATTATGCGACCGACCGCAACCGCCCCGACCGGGACGGGACTTCTCGCTTGAGCGAGCACTTCACCCTGGGCGAGATCGGCATTCGTACCGTCTGGCACGCGGCCTTGCGCCCCGGCACGGGCGCGGAGACGTTTCGCAAGGAACTGGCCTGGCGCGATTTCGCCTGGCATCTGGTCTATCACACCCCGCATATCGAGGACCGCAACTGGCGCGAGGAATGGCGCGACTTCGCCTGGCGCGAGGACAGCGACGATGCCGAACGCTGGCGTCGGGCCATGACGGGGGAGCCGATCGTCGATGCCGGACTGCGTGAGATGTACGTGACCGGATATATGCACAACCGGGTGCGGATGATTGTCGCCTCCTACCTGACGAAACATCTGTTGACCGATTGGCAAGTGGGCCTAGCCTGGTTCGAGGATTGCCTGATCGACCACGACCCGGCCTCGAACGCGATGGGCTGGCAGTGGGCGGCGGGATCGGGGCCGGACGCCTCGCCCTTCTTTCGTATCTTCAATCCTGAAACCCAGGCCGAGAAGTTCGACCCCGATGGGCGTTATCGTCGAAGGTGGCTGAACCCTGAAACTTCCCCGGATGCTGCCGCGTATTTTCGGGCAATTCCAGACAGCTGGGGCATGTCACCGGACGATCCTTATCCCGATCGCATGATCGGGTTGAAGGAGGGCCGGCAAAGGGCGCTGGACGCCTACGAGACTTACAAGGAAGGGGCGGACACGTGAAAATCGCAATCATCGGCTCAGGCATTTCGGGCATGGGCGCCGCCCTCGCACTCAGCGAAGCGCATGAGGTCACATTGATCGAGGCGGCGGAGCGGTTTGGTGGCCACGCCAATACGGTGGAGGTGGACGGCACGCCCGTGGATACCGGGTTCATCGTCTACAACCACGACAATTATCCGAATCTGACGGGGCTGTTCGCGCATCTGGACGTGCCCACCAAGGAGTCCGACATGTCGTTTGGCATGTCCATGAATGGGGGCAGCACGGAATATGCCTGCGACAACCTGTGGAAGATCTTTGCCCAGCCGACGAACCTGCTGCGGCCGACCTTTCGCAAGGGCGTGCGTGAGATTCTGCGCTTTCACGAGGAAGCCCCCGTCGATCTGGAGGCTGGACGGCTGCGGGGCGTCAGCCTCGGCTCCTATCTGAAGCGCAAGGAATATTCCGACTGGTTGCGCGACAGTTTCCTGTTGCCGATGGGCGGGGCGATCTGGTCCACGCCTGTGGGCGATATGCTGGATTTCCCGGCGGAGAATTTCGTCAATTTCTTTCGCAATCACGAATTGCTCAACGGGAATGGCGCGGGCAAACGCTGGCGGACGGTGGACGGGGGCAGCCGGGAATATGTACGCCGCCTGATCGGGGCGCTGCCGCTGGCCGTCGCGGGGGCGAATGTGGTCGAGATCACGCGCCCCGCCGGGCGGCCGCATCTGCGGTTCGCGGACGGGTCCGAGGCGGCATTCGATCAGGTCGTTCTGGCGACACATGCACCGCAGGCCCGCGCCCTGCTGGCCGACATCGACCCGCAGGAGCGCAGCATTCTGGGGGCGTTCGGGACCTCCTCCAACCGGGCTGTCCTGCATTCGGATCCGGCGCTCATGCCGCGCCGCCGCCGCGTCTGGTCCAGCTGGAATTTCCTCAGCGATGGGGCGCGGGACGGCACGCGCCCGGCACCGATCACCTATTGGATGAACCGTTTGCAGGGGATCGACCGGGCGCAGCCCTTGTTTGTCAGCCTGAATCCGGGGGTGGAGCCGGACCCCGCACTGGTCCATGCGACGTTCGACTATGCGCATCCGCTGTTCACGCAGGCTGCCTTCGACGGGCAGCGCGACATTGACGCGATTCAAGGTCGGGGTGGTGTGTGGTATGCTGGCGCATGGCTGGGTTACGGATTTCACGAGGACGGTTTGCGCGCGGGTCTGCGGGTCGCCGCCGCAATGGGCGCGCAACCCGCATGGCGGGGCGAGGATGCCACCCCGATCCTGTCACCCATGACACAGGCGGCGGAATGAATCCCGCCATCACCCTGTATACCGGGCATGTCATGCACATGCGGTTGCTGCCGAAACGGCACCGGTTCCGCTATCGCGTCTTCTCATGCCTGTTCGATCTGGACCGGATGAGCATGGCGATGCGGGACAGCCGGGTCTGGGGCCGGATCCTGCGCTTCGATGCGAAGGATCACGGCCCGCGGGACGGGTCGGACCTGCGCCCATGGGTCACGCGGATGCTGGCCGATCACGATCTGCCCGCGCCCGCGCGGGTGGAGTTGCTGTGCTTTCCGCGATTGTGGGGCATCGTGTTCAACCCGTTATCGGTCTACTTTTGCCGCGATGCGCAGGATGAGGTTTATGCCACGCTCTACGAGGTGAAAAACACCTATGGCGGGCAGCAGGTCTATGTCCTGCCGGCGCAGGTTCAGGGCGGCGCGATCCGACAGCGGCAGCAGAAGACCTTCTGGGTTTCCCCCTTCATTCCCATGCAGCAGACCTACCGATTCGACGTGCAGCCGCCGGGCGCGCGGTTGTCGCTGCGCATTCGTCAGCATGGCGATGACGGCGAGGTTCTGATCGCCACGCAGACCGGCCATGGACAGATCGCCACCGACCGGGCGCTGTTGCGGGCGGTGGCAACCCATCCGCTGATGACGCTGAAGGTGATCGTGGCGATCCACTGGCAGGCGCTGCGCCTCGCCCTGAAGGGGGTGCGCTTTCTGGGAACCACCGACCCCGCCACCCGATAAACATTCATTTGATTTTTGGATTCAGACTGCCGAAGGTTTCGATATGACGTATTTGACGACGACTTCGGGCCAGACGGGCCTGCCACGCTGGTTCGGACAAGGCTTCGCGATCCTGTCGAACATCCGTGCCGGAACCATCGATACGCATCTTCCCGACGGCCGGATCTTTCGTGCCGAGGGTGCCGAGCAGGGCCCCTATGGCCGGATCGAGGTCAAGGACGGCGCGATGTTCGCCCGTGTCGTGCGTGACGGGGAGCTGGGATTTTCTGAGGCCTTCATGGACGGGCAGTGGGATACGCCCGATTTGCAGGCGCTGCTGGACGTGCTGTTGCTCAACAACGAGCAGATCGGCCGGAATGCGCCGGGGATCGCACTGGTCCGGATGTGGGAGCGGGCGCGCCACTGGATGCGCCGCAATTCGCGCGATCAGGCGCGCAAGAACATCAGTTACCACTACGATCTGGGCAATGAATTCTACGGCCTGTGGCTGGACGACACGATGAGCTATTCCTCCGCCTTGTTCACCCATCCGCAGCAGGCGCTGGAGGCGGCGCAAACCGCGAAATATGCCTCGATGTGCGACGAGCTGGGGGTCAAGCCGGGCGATCATGTTCTGGAAATCGGCTGCGGCTGGGGCGGTTTCGCGGAATACGCGGCGAAGGAACGGGGCGCGAAGGTGACCGGCCTGACCATCAGCCAGCAGCAGCACGATTACGCCGTCGAGCGTATCGCTCGTGCCGGATTGCAGGATCAGGTTGAGATCGCGATGCGCGATTATCGCGATGAAACGGGAACCTATGACGGCATCGCCTCGATCGAGATGTTCGAGGCGGTTGGCGAGCAATACTGGCCGACCTATTTCGACGCCGTGCGCGCCCGGTTGAAACCTGGCGGTCGTGGAACGTTTCAGATCATCACCATTGCCGACAAGCTGTTCCCGGAATACCGCAAGAGCGTCGATTTCGTGCAGAAATACGTCTTTCCCGGCGGAATGCTGCCTTCGGTGTCGGCCCTGCGTGAGCAGTTCGCGCGGGCGGAGTTGAGCGAGGTCGGCAATATCCAGTTCGGGCAGAGCTATTCCGAAACCCTGCGCCGCTGGCATGAGACGTTCAATGCCCGTTGGGATGAGATCGCGGCGCTGGGCTTTGACGATCGGTTCCGCCGCATGTGGAATTTCTATCTGACCAGTTGCGCCGCGACCTTCCGCTACGAGACGACAAATGTCGTCCAGATGACCGTCAGACGGTGAGGGACAAGAGCGGGCTGAGGCGCCGCGCACTGGCTGCCTATGCCGCCCCTGCTCTGCCAATGGCGGCGCTGTACCTGCCTGTCTATGTCTTTCTCGCTCAGTACTGGTCGGGCACGATGGGGGTGTCCGTCGGGGTTATCGGTGCCGTGTTTATTGCGGTGCGATTGCTCGATGCGATCACCGATCCGGTCATGGGTTGGCTGTCGGATCGGGTGACCATAGGGGGATTGCGGCGCAAGCCGTGGTTGCTGTTGGCCCTGCCCGGCATCGGGGTGGCGGTCTGGGCCTTGCTGGTGCCGCCGAACGGGGCCGGGATCGTCTGGTTCGCAGGCTTTCTGGTATTGCTGACCATCTCGTGGACCATGTACCTGACGCCGTATTTCGCATGGGGCGCGGAGTTGACCGGCGATTATGCCGAACGCGCCCGCGTGACCGTCTGGAGGGAGACGGCGGGCCTGCTGGGAACGGTCTGCGCCATGCTGCTTTACGGAACGGCGGAGGCCGGCACCGGATTGCAGCGGATCGCATTGCTGGTGATGATTGGCTTGCCGGTGTTGACCCTGCTTGCGCTGCGCGCGCCAGAGGGGGCTGTCAGACCTGCACCGGGAAGGGAGGCATTGTGGCGGGTGCTGCGCACCGACCCGGTGTTCGGACGGTTGTTGCTGGCCTATCTGCTGAACGGGGCGGCGAATGCGCTGCCCGCGACGCTGTTCCTGTTTTTCGTTGAATTTCGTTTGGGCGACGCGGCGGCGGGGGGACCGCTGCTGATCGCGTATTTCGGGGCTGCGATGCTGGGCGCGCCATTGTGGATCTGGGCGGGCAAGCGGTTCGACAAGCATCGGGTCTGGTGTCTGGCCATGCTCTATGCCTGTGCGATCTTCGCGGTGGCCTTCACGCTGGGACCGGGCGATGTGACGGGATTTGCCGTGATTTGCGTGTTGAGTGGACTTGCACTGGGCGCGGACCTGTCCCTGCCGCCCGCGATGCAGGCCGATGTGGTGGACGTGGACACGCTGCGCAGTGGCGTGGCGCGGACCGGCGCGTTCTTTGCGCTGTGGTCGGTGGCGACCAAGGCCTCCGTCGCGGTGGCGGGGGGCGTGGCGCTGATCGTTCTGGAATGGCAGGGCTTTTCGGCCCAGGGCGGCAATGCGCAGGGTGCGCTGATCTGGCTGGCCGGTCTGTACGCGCTGGCGCCGGTCGCGCTGAAACTGGCGGCGGTGGCGCTGATGTGGCGGTATCCGCTGGGGCGTGAGGTTGCGACGGCCAACCGGGCGCGGATCGAGGGTTAGCTCTTGCGTCGATCCTGGCCGTTCCAGCCCGTCGCCTTTCGCACGGCGGCGATATAGGCGCGGTTGGGAAGCAGGCCGAAGGTCTTGAGCAATATCTCGAACCGGGTGGGGAATGCGATTTCGAATCCCGGTTTGCCCAGGCCCGCGACGATCCGCGCCGCCGCGTCCTGCGGTTGCATCAGGAACGGCATGTCGAATTCATTGACGGCGGTCGCCTCTGTATCGACGAAGCCGGGGTTGATGACGGAAATCCGCACGCCGAGATCTTCGAGATCCATGGCCAGCGCCTCGCAATAGGCGATCAGCGCGGCCTTGGTGCCGGAATAGACCGCTGCGTCTGGCAGCCCGCGATAGCCTGCGACGGAGGCGGTTACGGCCAGATGCCCGGTCCCCTGAGCGATCATCGTCTTCAACACCGGATCGGTACAGTTGGAGACGCCCTCCAGATTGACGCGCCACATTTTCGCAGCGGTGGCTGCATCGAAATCATTGGCACGCATCGGCGTGTAGACCCCAGCGTTCAGCAAGGCGAGCGCGAGGGGACGCTCCGCCGTGATCCGCGCCACGATCTGCGCCATCTGCTCGGCATCGGTGACGTCGCCGGGGGTGGGGATGATACGACCTGCCGGACCCTCCGCCGCCAGGGTGTTCAGGTCGTCCTCGCCCCGCGCGGTGGCGTGGATCGTCCAGCCGGCCTGCGCCAGTTTCAACACCGTCGCGCGCCCGATGCCGCCCGACGCACCCGTCACCCATGCGACACCGTCATCGGGGGTCATGACCTTGGAAAACACACTCATGATTCACTCCAGATTTCGGCAAAGGCTGGGCTGAGACTGTCGGCGATATAGGTGACCTGCGATCCGCGGGCGTCAAACGTGCTGCCGGCCCATTCCCCTGATGCGGTGTAGTGGACTGTGGCGGGAAGCTCCGCCCCCAGCGCATAGGCCGTCGTCGCCACGGTGCCGCCCGATACCGGGTAACTGGCCGTGCCCGTCCGGGTGGCGCGAATGTCGAGCGGGGTGCCGCCCTGCGTGCTGATCCAGACGGGGCGATCCAGAATGGCCGGGTTCCAATAGCTTGTCGTGCCGACGCCTGCATCCGCAGTGCCCGCGAATGCGGAGCCGTCTATGCGAATCACAGACCCGGACCGATCGGCGTTCACGAAGGTCGCATCCCCGTTATTGTCACTGCGCGACCGAATGCTTCGTAACATGCCATTTTGCCAGATTTCGCGGCTCGTCATCTCATAGCGATAGGCGACGAGGCCCAGAACTCGCACCGCGATCGCGATGCTGACATCCACCGTCATCGTATCGCCGGAGCGGCTGATGCTGATGTCGTGGGTTCCAATCTCGCTGCCCGCACGATCCAGACGATAGCGGCGCGACGCCGTCTGCGCCCGGGCCACGGATGGCATGGCCAGGGCGGCAACACCAATGGACATGAGCGTGCGGCGCGACAGGATCATGTGAACAGGTTCAGCGCACGGGAGAACGGGCCGGTGAAGCGCATCTTTCCCGACATCACGATCAGACAGTAACATATTCCGTCTCCCGTAATTCGGGGGCGGTGGTCATGATCGCCGTCCGCCTCCGCGATGTCGCCGCGCCGCAGGACGGTGTCGCCGTCGGTCATTTCACCTGACAGGATCAGGGTCGCTTCCTCACCATGATGGGTGTGTTGCAGCATCCCCGCGCCTGGCCGCGCGCGCAGCAGGGAAACGTCCTCCCCCTCGGAATAGCCTTCGAGAACGTATTCGTGCAGGCCGGGCAGGCGGAACTGCCAGTGCAAATCGTCTACCGGTCGCCCCAGAACGGCGGCCAGGGGGGCAGGCAGGATGCCCAGCGGTTCGGGAGCGGTGTCCTCGGGCTGCTCCGCTTCCAGTGTGTCGAGGCGGGTCAGCGTGCGGTTCAGCGCGTCCTTTGCCAGGGACACGGCGGGCGCGTCGTGCAGCAAGGCCCCCCCGACATCCTGCATCAGGTCGAGCCGCTCCGCGCAATGCGGCGCGATGGCCAGATGGCTTCGCATCAGTAAATCCACGCCCGGCGTCGCGGTGCCGGACGCGAAGGCGGCGAGCATAGCGTCAGAAGGCAGGTGGCTGGTCATTATGCGCACATTCCGGTCGTTTTCTTTACCCCCCTTTTACGTCGTCCCGAGGCGGGTGGATCAACCACAATAACGTTTCGACAAAGTTTTTTGTCTGGGCTATCGCGGGGTCGAACCGAACGAGGACGCCCGCCATGACCCGCCACCTGTTTTTCTACGGCACGCTGCGCGATGCCGAAACGTTCGACACTGTGATGGGACCATACGCGGAGGTCATCGACGCGAGTGAGGCGACGCTGCCCGATCACGCGGTGGTGGAGGTTCTGGGCGAGGATTATCCGGTCATCGTGGCGCGCCAGGGTGCGATGGCGCGAGGTGTACTGGCCTCAAACCTGCCGCAGGGCGCGGTCGAGCGGTTGCGCTATTTCGAGGACGAGTTCGACTATGCGCTGGAAACCCGCACCGTGCACACGGCAGACGGACCACGCGAGGCAGAGGTCTTTTTCGTGCGGGGCGATCATCTGAAAATCGGCGGATCGTGGGATTTCGAAGGATGGGCGCGAAAGCAGCAGGCCGCCTTCGTCGAATGCGCGCGTGAGCTGATGGCGCTGTACGGGCAGGTGCCGGATAAGGATGTGGATCGTATCTGGCCCGGCATCCGCTTTCGCGCCTATGCCCGTGCACGCGCCCGCGCGGAACGCCCCGCCGTGATCCACCGCAGCGGATTGAGCCGCGAGGATGTGGAGGTCGAGCGGATCAAAAGACCCTATGTGGATTATTTCGCTGTCGAGGATCTGCGGCTGAGCCACCGGACCTTCGCCGGTCAAATGCAGGGGCCGATGGATCGGGCGGTTTTCGCCAGCGGCGATGCGGTCGCCGTGCTGCCATGGGACCCGCGCACGGATCGGGTGCTGATGATCGAGCAGTTCCGCCCCGCGCCCCTGGCACGAGGCGCGCAGGTGCCATGGTTGCTGGAGCCGATTGCCGGGCGCATCGACACCATCGAAACCGCCGAACAGACCGCTCGGCGCGAGGCGGAGGAGGAAGCCGGCCTGACCATCGGGCGCATGGACGCCCTGTCGCCCTTCTATTCCAGCCCCGGCTGCCTGACCGAGCAGATGAGCTGCTATATCGCCGAGGCCGACCTGTCGCAGGCGGGTGGTGTGCACGGGCTGGATACGGAGCATGAGGATATTCGTTCGGTTCTGCTGGATGTCGCGGATCTGCGCGATGCTCTGACCTCGGGCGAGGTTGAGAACGGGCCGCTGATCGTTCTGATCCAGCATCTGCTGATCCATCATGATCGTCTGCGGTCCGCCTGGGGGTGAGGTGGGGGCCTCCGGCGGGGATATTTGACGAAAGTGAAAGGTCCGGTGCGCTTGATGGTCGGGCGAGGAGGCTCTAGGTTCTGAGGGCAAAGATTGGGGAGCCTGCCATGCGCAACGTGTACGAAAACCTGCCAGAGAGCATCGGAAACACGCCGCTGATCCGGCTGCGTCAGGCCAGTGAGGCCACCGGATGCGAGATTTGGGGCAAGGCCGAGTTCCTCAACCCCGGCCAGTCGGTCAAGGACCGGCCCGCGCTCTACATGATCCGCGACGCGGTCGCGCGCGGCGATCTGCGGCCCGGCGGCACCATTGTCGAGGGGACGGCGGGCAATACCGGCATCGGGTTGAGCCTGGTGGGCGCGGCGATGGGGTTCCGCTCGGTCATCGTGATTCCCGAAACGCAGAGTCAGGAAAAAAAGGACATGCTGCGGCTGGCCGGCGCGGAGCTGGTCGAGGTGCCTGCCGTGCCCTACAAAAATCCCAACAACTACGTGCGCTATTCCCAGCGTCTGGCCGAGGCGCTGGCCCGGACCGAGCCGAACGGCGCAATCTGGGCCAACCAGTTCGACAACACCGCCAACCGCCAGGCGCATCTGGAAACCACCGGTCCCGAGATCTGGGAGCAGACCGACGGCAAGGTGAACGGCTTCGTATGCTCCGTCGGGTCGGGCGGCACGCTTGCCGGTGTCGGCATGGCGTTGCAGCCCAAGGGCGTGAAGATCGCCATCGCGGATCCGGACGGCTCCGCCCTGTTTGAGTATTACGCGCATGGTGAACTGGCTTCCTCCGGTTCGTCCATAACCGAGGGGATCGGTCAGGGGCGTATCACGGCTAACCTCGAAGGCTTCACCCCGGACATGGCCTTCAACATTCCCGACAGCGAGGCCGTGCCCATCGCGTTCGATCTGTTGGAGCATGAGGGCCTGTGCCTGGGCGGCTCATCCGGCGTGAACGTGGCGGGCGCGATGCGCATGGCGCGTGAGATGGGGCCGGGCCATACCATCGTGACCATCCTGTGCGATTACGGCACACGCTACGGCTCCAAGCTCTACAACCCGGAATTCCTGCGCTCCAAGGAGCTGCCGGTGCCGCATTGGCTGGTCGAAAGCCGTGATGACATTCCCGAGGTGTTCGAGGATGTGACGTGACCGAGCCTCTCTTCCGCGCCGACGCCTATTTGCGCGAAGCCGAGGGCCGGGTCGTGTCGGCAAGCGATGACGGGATCGTACTGGACCGCTCGATCTTCTATCCGACCGGGGGCGGGCAACCCGGCGACGGGGGCGTTCTGGAGTGGGATGGTGGCAGCACGCCCATCACGACCGCCAGCAAGGGCGAGGGGGACGATATCCTCCTGATCCCGGACACGGGGGCCACAATGCCGCCGGTCGGCGCTACGGTGCTGCAATCGCTGGACTGGCAGCGGCGCTATGCCCACATGCGGGTGCACACGGCGCTGCATCTGCTGTCCGTGGTGATTCCCCTGCCGGTGAGCGGCGGCAGTATCGGAACGGAGAAAGGGCGGCTCGATTTCGACATGCCGGACGCGCCCGAGGACAAGCAGGCCTTGCAGGACAGCCTGAACGCGCTGATCGCCGCAGATCACGAAGTAACCGAGGACTGGATCAGTGAGGCGGAGCTGGATGCCAACCCCGAACTGGTCAAGACGATGTCCGTTCAACCGCCGCGCGGTTCGGGACGGGTGCGTCTGATACGGATTGGTGGAACGGTGGAGCAGGTGGACCTACAGCCCTGTGGCGGCACACATGTGCGGCGCACGGCGGAGATCGGACCCGTGCGTTTGGGCAAGGTGGAAAAAAAGGGCCGCCGCAACAGGCGCGTGACTGTGCATCTCGAAGGGTGACAAAGGCCGCGCAAGGCCCTTGCGCTTCGCCGTCGCATCGGTATAACCCGCCCCAACGGACAGGTGGCCGAGTGGTCGAAGGCGCACGCCTGGAAAGCGTGTAGGCGGGAGACCGTCTCCAGGGTTCGAATCCCTGTCTGTCCGCCACAAGCCTTTGTAATCTAGTTGCGTATTCGACAACTTGCGCCACCGGGTCCGATGCGATCCGTGAGGCCAATCGTGAGGTTGAGGGGCTCACCGCTTCAACCCTTCGGACAAAAATCGTTCTCGACGGCCAGCCTCCCAATCTTGGCATGGAGTTCCTTGATTTCTGCTTCTGTCGGCCCTTCCGGCTTGCCGCCACGCGCAAACACATCGGCCATGCCTTCGACAGCCTAACGCTTCCATGTGCTGACCTGGTTCGGATGCACATGATGCTTCGCCGCGATCTCCTGTATGCCTTGTAGCCACGCAACGCTTCCAACGCGGCCTTGGCCTTTAAACTGGTCCGTAAACTTCCGGCACTTCGGCATTCTCGTATCCCTTCAAAGGTCTGGGATACACCTTGGACGACTGTCCAGTTTTTTGGGACCACTTCACCGCTTATTCCGCCGACAGCAAACCTGGATAATGACGCTCGAAACAAAAACGGCCGGCTCATGCCGGCCGACTCCAAAAATGCGTCTGCGCTGCCGATTGGGCGCGAGAACTCTTAGTTCGTCGTGGCTTCCGCCTCGCCTTCGCTCTCAGGTTGCGCCGGGCGACGCATCTCAACCGAGCGCGCTAGGACTATGCCGTACTCGTTATCCCATGAGTTTCGCACATAGGTCGCTATGGCGGCGATCTCCTCGTCCGTTAGCACGGAAGCAAACGGAGGCATGCCGTGGTCCGTCGCTCCGAATAGGATCTGGAAAACCAGCGCCGAGCGGCTCTCTACTTTCGCGTTCTTCAACAGGGCCGGCCCGGCTCCGCCTTCACCATTGTCACCGTGACAGACGGCGCAATAGTCAATGAAAAGCTGTTCGCCTTGTTCAACAAGCGTCGTGAGTGCTTCATCTTGGCTTGTCGCCCCTTCCTGCGCCGAAACCGCGCTGGTTGCCAACATGCCGGCAACCAGAATCGAAGCCAGTTTAGTATTGATCCTATTTTTCATGCACTATCCTCCATCTGCATCTTGGAAATCAGCTTAGATGAGATTTTTGGCTGGCAAAATCGAAAACTCGCCTGCGGCGCGCTCTGCATCCCAAACCGGTTTACTCACATACGATCATGCGCTCTGCAAAGCTCGGCAAAAATGGGCCATTCAAACTGGCTAAGAAATACAGTTGCTAGGCGGTCACATCCCGGCAGGCAGTATGGCTGTTTCTTGAACAGCTCTGGCTTGAGTTTGAACCAGCCCTTTATCGCCTGCAAGGGGTCTTGTTGCCCAAGTCTGATTGAGGCGACTTCGGCGGGCTTTGTCAGCTTATTCTTTCGCGATGTTATCAACTCCGGCGTCACAATCATGCGGTCACTTCAGCAGCATGGTCGGTCCACAGGCTGAACGCACCAGCCCGGGAGTAGCGATAGGATATTGCGGAGAGGCGATGACGTTTCGCACGAAACAAGGTTGCGGTCTGATCCTGAACGGACAGAAATCTCTGTGCTTGGCGCGGAGATTTGAAGTGACCCATGGTCTTTTCTCGTCGTCTTGTGTGTCGATGCGATGCTTCCGATCGGTTGTTCAATCCCTGGTGCGAGCGATGTTCGACGCTTCAGAAACAGTTTGCCGATGCCGTGTATGTATTCTTGCGTGAGATCATCCTGCACGAGTGGAAAAACTTCCGCGTCAGAACCCACGACAACTTTTGGGTTTTGGAGTAGAAGCGGTATAATGCGAAGAAACGGGGGGCGCCAGACACGGTGGCTATGAGAGCAGAGTATTGGAAATCGGTGAACGCGGGCTCGACCGAGTGACACCCAAGTTAGAGTCAGATGCGGCGGCATCGTCCTATGCAGCCGAGGCGAGCGCACGGTCAAAACATCGGGCGCGCCTCAAGGCACGTGGCGTCGTCTGGGCGTCTTGGGTTATCATCGCGATCCTGCTGGTAGTGGGGATGCACGTCTTGAACGCGGCGGCAGGCAATCTCGTCATGCCGCGCCCCGCTGCAGTTTTGCAGCAGGCTATGGTTATGTGGGGAGACGGAACCATCCCCCATGCTCTGGGTGAATCGCTGACCGTCCTGGGACTGGGCTTTCTGCTGGCCTCGACGACCGGGATCTTGGTGGGGATCATCCTTGGCGGGTTCCCGTTCCTGGGGCGGGTCCTGGACCCGTTCGTGAATGCGATGAATTCCACACCTGGGGCGGCGTTCATTCCCCTCATCATCGTCTGGTTCGGACTTTATACCGAGGCAAAGGTGGTGTTGGTGTGGAATGCGGCGGTCTTTCCGATCCTCATCAACACCACCGCCGGGATTGCCAATGCCAATCGTGAACTTACTGAAATGGCGCAATCCTTCGGGGCGGGGCGGCGAGTCCTGTTCTGGCAAGTGATGGTGCCCGACGCGCTGCCGTCAATCTTGAGCGGGCTGCGTATCGGTGCGGCGATCAGTATAGTGGGTACCGTGATCGCCGAGCTTACGATGGCTCAATCGGGGCTGGGCGGCCTTCTGGTTGCGGCGGGCAACCGATTCCAGATGGATCGATATTTCGCGGTGGTGATTGTGCTCATGGTGCTTGGCACTCTCATCACCGGAGCGCTGCGCGTCGCGGAGCGAAGGCTCGCCCGATGGCGATTTTCGTCGCAGGCGGATGGCCGTTCGGAATGACGGAAGCGCTGATTACCATTCGCCAGCTCAGCAAGTCGTTCAAGGACGGGCGGGTCGGGGCGCTTGAGGACATCTCATTCGACATCCGCCCGGGAGAGTTTGTGAGCCTTGTGGGGCCAAGTGGTTGTGGAAAGACGACGCTGTTGCGTCTGATCAACGGGCTGACAACACCGGATTCCGGCGAAGTTCTGATCAGAGGTTGCCCCCCGATGTTCAGTTCCGATATTGCCATGGTGTTTCAGTCCCCCCGCTTGCTGCCGTGGCGGACCATCGCGGGTAATATTGAATTTGTACTGGCCCTGCGCGGCCTGTCGCGACAGGCTCGGTCAGAGCGGGCTATGGCGCTCTTGGGCGCAGTAGGCCTTCGAGATTTCGCTGACGCTCATCCGCACGAGCTTTCGGGAGGGATGCAACAGCGTGTTGGCCTTGCGCGTGCACTGGCGGTTGAACCTGAAGTCCTCCTGATGGATGAACCTTTTGCCGCAGTCGATGCAATGACGCGCGAAACGCTGCGGGGCGAGCTTTTGCGGATGTGGGCGCGGCGTCGGATGGCAATTGTCTTTGTGACCCATGATATTGACGAGGCGATCCTTCTGTCTCAGCGTATCATCCTGCTCAAGCCGCGACCGGGGCGGGTCGACGAGATTATCGATGTGGATCTACCTCAACCGCGCTGGACGGGCGATCACCGTGCGCTCCCCGCTTTTGCCGAACTGAGGCGGCATCTGTGGGATCGCATTTATGCCATGGCGGGCGAGGGTGCTACACTCGAAGAGCTGGCGGGCGCCCTTGACAGCGGAGCGAACCTTACAGACTTATAGTTGACCCCAATCATAAGGATTGAACGACCGCAGATGGCGTAACTGATATCTCTGAGGTTGCGCTTTGACGAGTGGGGGGAGGAGACAGTCTGATGGGGATGCCGCAGATCGAGTCGTTGGACCCGATAGACGACAGTGACTGGACTTCCGAACGCGCTGCGCACCTGTTAGAGCGGGCTGGGTTTGGGGGTACTCCCGACGAGATTGCACGGTTTACTGCAATGACACCGCGCGAAGCTGTGGATGCGATGCTGCAAGGCGGTGATACTCGCAATCTTCCAGAATTCGTGGAATCTGGTCTCTGGGATCCGACACTAAAGAATTTTCCGCCCAGCCGTCCAGCTGCGACGGAACTGGCCGAACGTACCGGCGAGGCGATGGGCGTGAAGGTGAAGCCTGGTGGCTTGCGTCCGCTGCAACCCGTGACGGATCGTTTTTTCTACTGGTTGCGAGCCACGATTCTGGAGACACGCCGCCTGGCCTTCTGGTGGATCGACCGGATGGTGCGCAGCCCTCACCCCTTGCAAGAGAAGATGACGCTGTTCTGGCATGGGCACTTTGCCACCAGTGACGAAAAGGTTCGTGATTACCGCAAGATACGGCAGCAGATCGACATGATGCGTGCGGGCGCTCTGGGTCGTTTTGGCGATCTGCTGGGGGCAGTCTCAAAAGATCCGGCGATGTTGATCTTTTTGGATGCGGCGCAGAATGTGAAGGGTGCGCCGAACGAGAATTTCGGTCGCGAGGTCATGGAGCTGTTCACCATGGGGGTGGGCAATTACACCGAGGATGACATCCGCGAGGCTGCGCGTGCATTTACGGGCTGGGGCAACGACGATCTCAGCTTTTTTTTTGACGCCACCAAACATGACAGTGGGGAAAAGCGGTTTCTGGGGCAGACGGGTCATCTGGACGGCGAAGACATCCTGCGGATCATCCTGAAGCAGGAGCAGACGGCAATCTACATCGCCTCAAAGATCTATCGCTTCTTTGTGCGAACCGAGATTTCGCCAGATCTGGCAGATAGGCTTGGCGCGCTGCTACGCGACAACGACTACCAGATCACGCCTTTTCTGCGCGTTCTGTTTCTGTCCGAGGATTTCCACAGCGCGCCATCGGTGGCGACGCATATCAAGTCGCCCACTGAGTTGATCGTCTCGACCTACCGCAAGCTGGGGGTTGCGGAACTGCCCGGTGTGCCCGATCCGAACGCCGTTGGCAGGACACTGGGGCAGGTGCTACTGTATCCTCCCACGGTGGCCGGTTGGGGCGAGGGGCGGGCCTGGATCACGCCGGGATTGCTGTTCGAGCGGGCCAATTTCGCGCAGTCCGTGCTGTTTGCGGACATGATCAGCTTTGCCGATCCCAATCTGGACCCTGGCACTGTCGTGCAGCGCACCAATCGTAACATCACTGCCGGGATGGAGATCACAGCCGCCACGATGGAGGAGGGCGCCTCGCCCAGCAAGGCGGCGGGCATCCGCGAGACCTACAACACCCGCTATGGCAGCCTTGTGGGCTGGCAGGAGGCGATGCGCCGCGTCAAGCCGACCCCGCGCGGCGCGGCGCAGTTCAACCTGTCGGCGATGGTGGATGCGGCAGGTGCTGCTTCGGCGGCGGACGCTGTCGATGTGCTGGCGGCCAGGTTCTTACGGATTCCCCTTGCCACGCCTGTGCGAGACGCGCTGGTCAGGCTGTTGAAGGACGAACTCGGCACCGACAGCCTCGCTGAAGCAGAGAGCTATATGGAACAACCGCTTCGCCTCGTGGTGCACGGGATCATGAGCGCACCGCAATATCAGATTGCCTGAATTGGCAGAGAAAGGCGTCAGATGGCCAAGACACCGAAGCTGACCAAAAGCGAACGTGAGGGGCTGATCCGAGCCGGTTACGACAGCATTGTGCTCGAGGGGGCAGGGGGGATCAGCACCTCGCCCGTCTGGTCCAAGGTCACCGGCAAGGACACCAGCAATCGTATTCTGGTGATCGTTGAATTGTCGGGCGGCAATGACGGGCTCAACACGGTGATCCCCCATGGCGACGACGCCTATTATCGGGCGCGGCCGCACCTCGCAATCCGCAAGGAAAACCTGATCGGCCTTGATGGTCACTTCGGCTTTCAGCAGACGATGAGCGGGTTTGAGCGCCTGTTTAAAGACGGACAGATGGGCATCATGCACGGCGTCGGCTATGATCAGCCCTCGTTCTCGCATTTCTCGTCCATGGCCTTCTGGCAGACCGGGGCGCCGAACAGTGGCGAGGCTTACGGCTGGCTCGGCCGTCTTGCCGATGCAATCGACCCGACGGGGCATAACCAGAATCTTCTTGTCAACATCGACGATCATCAATCGCTTGCCGTTCGGGCCATGAATCATGTGCCCCTGGTTTTTGATGACCCCGACAAGTTCACCCGTCAGATGCATCATGCCGAGGCCGAAGTGATGGCCTCCCTCGACCGCCGCGACAACAACAGAGAAAACCCCACGCTCAATTACCTGATGGACATCGCGGCAAGCGCCAGCAGCTCCGAGCAGCTGGTGCGCGAAGCCTGGCATTCATACAGAACGCCTGTAGACTATGGCTTGGTCCCCTTCGGTCTGGAACGGGTGGCGGCGCTGATTGCGGCGGATTTCCCCACACAGGTTTATTATGTGCCCTTTCGGAATAACGCCTTCGATACCCATGTCTTCCAGGCGGATACCCATGCGCGGCTGTGGTCCTACACCTCCGACCACATCACCGCTTTCGTCGCCGACATGGAGCGTCAGGGCCGCGGCGACGATGTCGTGGTGATGGTGTTCAGCGAGTTTGGCCGCCGCGTGATCGAAAACACCGGTCATGGCACCGACCACGGCACGGCCGGGCCGGTCTTCATCATCGGCAAGCCGGTGGTCGGGGGCCATTATGGCGCGCCGCCCAGCTTGACTGACCTCGATGACGGCAACCTCAAGTTCACGACTGATTTTCGCCGTATCTATTCGACCCTGATCCGTGGATGGATGGGCCACGACCAGGTTGCTTCTGTTCTGAGCGAGGATTTCATGCCATTTCCGGTCTTTGACCCTGTGGCCTGAGGCCGCCCGTCCCGCAACATGCAGTGCCCCGAACGGTCACAAGGAGATTATTATGCTTAGGTCCACCCTGTCCTCGATCCGCGTTGCTATCCTCACTGGCACTGCCATCATTGCTCTGACCGGCAGCCTTCATGCGCAAGAACGGGAGGTGCTGGATCTCAGTATTGCGACTGCCGCCGATATTGCCAATTTCAACACAACGACCGCCTCGGTCTTCCGCCTCGCCGACGAGTTGGGTTATTTCGAGCGGCACGGGGTGAATGTCACTTTCGTGGCTGTCGACGGCACGCCTCAAGCTGCTGCGGCGCTCTATTCCGGTGCGGTCGACCTGTCCTATATCACCATTGATACTGCCATCCGCCTGCGCGCCGAGAATGACGTGAAGGTGCGCGGGTTCGCCTCCGTTTCAAACGGTATCTCATTTCTGATCGCCGCCCAGACCGATATCACGACGGTCGAGGAACTCGTGGGCCGCAGCTTTGCGATCAACGACTATGGCAGTCTTGATCATGAGCTGACCTCCGCTGTGCTGCGGGCCTACGGAATGAACGCAGAGGAGCCCGCCTATGTTGCAATCGGATCGCCTGATGTGCGCGTTCAGGCGCTGGCGGCCGGTCAGGTGGACGCGACGACCGTATCGTTCGGCACCTATGCTTCGATCGAGACCATAGAGGGCATCCATGTTCTGGTGACGCCCGACGAGTTTACCAGACGCTCCCCGGCGCTTTCAAAGTTTATCGTCGCGCTGGAAAGCACAATCGATGAAAAGGAAGAGGCGATCCAGCGGTTCACCGATGCCATCATCGAAGCCTCGCGCGCCTTGCAGGCCGATCCGGAAGGCTGGGTCGATATGGCTGCTGCTGCGCGACCGGACCTGACGCGCGACAATCTCGAGCGGACTGCGGGTCTCAACGAAACGCGCTGGTGCATCAATGGCTGCATGAATCCGACGGAACTCACAAAGACGATGGATTTCATCTACGCCAACCCCGATTTCGTGGACGTCCCCGTGATTTCGTATGAGGACATCACAGACCTCAGCTTCACCACCCGTGCACTCGAAAAGATGGGTGTCGCCACGGGGCCGGGACTGGATGCAAGAGAGTAAGCGGCTATCCTTGCGCAATCGAGATAAGATTGTGTGAGCAGGCAGGAAGAGTCTTAACGGGACGCGAAGTAGCGGGACTGGCATTGCCACCTGTTGTAGCGTGATTGAGAGAGGCGAATCCCCGGGTTCTCAAGCGGCCATTTCCGCTGCATAGATATTTCAGAGGTCGAAAGCTTCGGCCCTAGCGTGGCGGTAAGAGATTGCGGAGATCCGATAACGTCGGGGGCGGAAGATCGTGTTTGCCTGATCGTGAGAGGCGAGAAACCTCTGTGCCTATGAGGCGATTTGAACCGGCCCATCACTTTCTCGCGCCTTTGTGTAGGCTTGTTCAAACCCTTGTGTGCGCGATGATCCGCGTTCGTGCGAGCTCGTGGATAGGCTTGAAATGGCGGAGCAACTTGTCCGTCACAATGGATAGGCGGCGATTTCGTGTGGGAAGAGGTAACCTTTCAGGCGGAGCATGATGGATGAAGTGCTCATCGAAAACATTTAACCAGCCACGACACCCCAAACAAGTTGCCGATGCCGCTGGCGGCCTTTCTGGAATACTTGCATTTGCAACAACCATCTGCAAAACTTACGCTACGTTGGCGAATAGTCTCAGTTGCCTCACAAAGCTGCAATCAAACGGCGGGGCACGGCGTAGGGAGTTTGCCGCAGCCTATGTGGCAGGGAGGATATTATGACAATAGGGATTCCAAGGCTGCTGAAGACATGCGTGTCTTTGGCGGCAATTGCCTTGGTGGGGGCCGGTGTGGCCAACGCCAATGAAAACGTGCTTACACTTTCCGCTGATCCTGCAAATAACGTGATGCCTAACATCACCTATTCTGGTCAGAACTACAGTCTGCTCGATCAGGTTACCTTGGATAACGTCGATGACCTGCAAGTGGAATGGACATTCCAGCTCGGCGTGTCAGACGAGGCGCAGGCCCCCCCCTTGGTCGTCGGGGACACCATGTATGTGGTGACGCCCAAGCCGAACCGCGTATACGCCCTCGACATCAACGAGCAGGGTGCCATCAAGTGGGAGTTCCGTGCCGACGATTCCAACCTCGATACGATTGTTCCCGTCGCCTGCTGCGGCGCCCAGACCCGCGGCGCCAACTATGCCGAAGGAAAGATTTTCTTTCAGTCCCTTGATGGCCATATCTATGCGCTCGACGCAGAAACGGGCGAACTGGAATGGGACGTGCAGAATACCGACATCGACAACGCTGAAAGCATGGTTGGTAACGGTCTGATCGTCGATAACCTCTACATCACCGGCATGGCCGGTGGCGAGTATGGCGTGCGCGGCTACATCACTGCCTACGATATCGACACCGGCGAAAAGGCTTGGCGCTTCTATAGCATGGGACCGAACGCCGAAGTTGGCATTGGCGACCGGTTCAGCCCGTTCTATGACTTTGACAAGATTGAAGATCCGGCCGAAGCTTCCTGGATGGAGGACAGCTGGAAGAATGGCGGCGGTTCCGTGTGGGGCTATTTTACCTACGATCCCGATGCGAAGTTATTTTACTACGCCACGTCCAACTGCTCCCCGTGGAACCCGGACTACCGTCGTCCTTGGGGAGAAATAGATATCGATGAGACGGGCACCGTCCAGTCCTACCGAAATAATTATTGCGCTTCGATGCTGGCACGTGACGCGACAACAGGCGAGCTGATCTGGGCCTACAATCTCAGCCCACAAGACGCTTGGGACCTCGACGAGCCGAGCGCTCCGGTTCTCGCCGATATCAACATCGACGGCGCTGACCGAAAGACGATCATTCGTGCCGCTCGCAACGGATACTTCTACGTATGGGATCGCCTGACCGGTGAAATCCTGAACGACCCCTGGCCGTTCGTATACCAGAACATCTTCGAGGGCGTGGACACGGAGACCGGTAGCCCGAGGTACAATCGCGATGTGCTGATGTTCACCGACGCCGAGGATCGCCTTAAGTACACCGATGCAAATGCGCTGACCGAAGAGCAGATAGCTCTTCTCGAAGAAGAAGCCGAGCTATATCCCGACGAACCGGTTGACGGTCCTTCGGGCACAGAAGCGGTTGTCTGCCCGACGATTGCAGCTCGTAACTGGGAGAACGATGCCTATTCACCCCAGACCGGCCTGCTTTACACCAGTGTCCAATTTGGCTGCCGCTCCATGCGCGTGGTTGAAGGTCAGTATGCCTACCCGGCAACTGAATCCTACACCTTATTCGAATGGGCCGGTGAGAAATTCTGGCGTGATCGCGAAGGCAATGAGACCGACGTCAAGAACCAGTTGCAGGCCAACGACCCGGTCACCGGCGAGACGGTCTGGAGCATCGACTACGTCCAGCCAACTCAGGATCCGATCATGGCCACGGCGGGCGGCCTGCTATTTGTTGGTGGTGATGACAAGGGTGTCTTCCGCGCCATCAATGCCCAGAACGGCGAAGTGGTCTGGGAATTCCGTACCGGTACGCAGTCATCTGCTTCTCCGGTGACGTTTCTCGGCCCAGATGGCAAGCAACGTATTGCGTTCGTTGCTTCTGCTCGCCCCAACATGATGGCGGTGGCTGCAGACGCAGAGCCCGATTCCGTTAACCGCTATCAGCGCGAAGGCAGCACGCTCTATGTCTTCAAGCTGGCCGACTAGGGTCATCCGGCCCTTGGAGTCTGACTGAATAAGCTCTGTTCGCCCGGCGCGCTTCACACCCGCCGGGCGATTTCGTCAGGCCCAACCGAAATGGGTCTTGCCGATACCAAAATGGCTGACGACTCTTGTGGGACCGCTCTCACGTCATCGAAAGTGAGCCGAAAGACAGATGAACTTTCCAGACCAGTTTCATTCCTGCCGCCCGGCCGGTCGGGCACTCAGGAGGCTCTGCCTTGTCGCCGCGCTAATCGTGGCACAGGTGGCGACGGCGCCATTCGCCGCCGCTTGGGAGATGCGGGTCTGCGCCGACCCCGATTACATGCCCCTGACCAACAGCGCTGAAGAGGGTTACGAAAACAAGATCGCAGCGATCCTGGCAGACGAGCTGGGCGCCGAGCTCACCTACCAGTGGTGGACCCTGACAGCCAGTATGATCCCCGAACAGCTGCGCGAAGGCAATTGCGACATGATGATCGGCGTTCCTGACGGCACTGAAGGTGTCACCCCCACGATTGCCTATTATCGCAGTCCGTATGCATTTGTTTATCGCGAAGGCGAGGGTTACGACATCGCCACGTTCGACGATCCAATACTGGGCGAACTTCGACTGGGCACTACGTCCGAAGGGACCAGTTCGTATCTTGCATTATCGCGGCGCGGACTGCTCAACCGCATTACCTCGAGCTCGGAGGCTTCCGGCAGCAATTCCGCTGCCCGATTCTCCAGTCTTATCGATTCAGTGGCGGGCGGCGAGATCGACGTGGCCGTGCCATGGGGGCCGATCGGAGGTTATTTCGCCGCCTTAAAAGATCCGCCGCTCAAGGTGACTCCAGTCCCCGAATTCGATATTCCTTTCACCCCCATGTACCACTCGATCATCATCGCGGTGCGCTCCGGCGATACGGAGTTGCGCGACCTTCTGGACGATGCGCTGGCGCGCCGTTGGGACGATATCTATGCCGTGCTGGCCCAGTATCACGTACCGACGCTGCCCTTACCGCGTCCTTCCATCTCGATCCAGGAGCCGCAACAATGACAATGATAACCCGGCGCCGTTTCCTCGCCGCCGGCACGAGCGTTGCCGCGGCCGGCCTTTTCACAGGCACGCGCGCAACCGCCGCGCGTGCCCCTGACATCCGCATCGGCACCGTGTTTCCAACCAAGACCGGTGACTCCTTCGTGCGGGCTTCGGTCAACGATTACATTGGCACCGCTGGCCGGATAGGCGCCCTGTTGGCCGAGACTCAGCTTGGAACAGCTGTTGAATCGCAGGGGGCATCTCTCGATGTCCTGTTCACGACGTCGCCCACGGCGGATGTCGCCATCAGAGCCGGGGAGCGCCTGGTCGAGACCGGCAATATTCACGCCCTGGTTGGAGGCGTAGGCGAGGGCCAGGCCCAAGTGCTTGCCGACATCGCCGCGCGCGCTAAAATCCCGTTCTTCAACATCGGGGAAACCTCGGACGCCTTTCGCCGGGAGGCACTGAGCCCATACCTCTTCCACATCGAAGCCAGCGACGCCATGTATCTGGACGCCATGGGACAACTCGCAGCGCGAGAAGGCCTGACACGTTGGATTGTCTCCGCCGGGACCGACGATCACGGCATGGCCCTGGCCGCACGCGCAGAGCGCGCCGCAAGCAAAGCCGGTTGTACGATCGTCAAAAGTTTGGGTGTGCCGCCGGCCATTCCGGTCTATTATTCGCAAGTGGAAGAGATGGCGGAGGTTGAGGCAGACGTCATTTTCGTGCTGGTCGACTATCTGGATCTGTTTCCGCTGATGGTTCAAATGGAAGAGCAGGGCATCACCACACCCGTTCTCAACTTCCCCCACACCATAACCCAGACCCGTGATTTCTTCGCCGCATCCCGCAACCGGCTGCCTGTGCTCAATCCGCAGTACCATTTGGCCCTTTGGGAGGCCACGGATACCCGGGCGGGCGCCGAGGACTTCAACCTTCAGGTGCGCGCGCGTTACGCGGAGCCTGCCGACCCGACCGCCTGGGCGGCCTACCACGCCATCAAGATCATCGTTGACACGGTGCTGGCGACCGGCTCCACCGAAGCCAGCGCCATGATTGCCTATCTGGAGGATCCGGCGACCACCTTTGATCTGGCCAAGGGTCCGGGCGTGTCTTTCCGGCCCTGGGATCATCAGTTGCGGCAGCCACTGGCGGTGGTGGAGGTCGATAATGATGTCGTTTGGCGGGAACGGGAGCTTCCCACGCGCATCGCCATCGGCCGCTACGCCGGCAGCCTGCCAGTGGAACAGCCCGGAAGCGATACAGCTTCGTGGTTGGACAGCCTTGGCGATGGTCCCGAAGAGGATTGATCGTGAAGCCCGCCGGCCCGTTTTATTGCCGTTTGCGCAACATCCGCTCCACAGACCAGGCAGCCAGAACTGCTAGAACCGGAGCAAGGCCAAAGGTTACCGCCAGATCGGCCGCCAGCGGCAGTTGCTCGAAGTTGAGCAGCACATAGCGTAACAGGTCGAGCTGATAGCTGACCGGGTTGATGTAGACCAGCACCTGGATGAAGAACGGCAACTGGACCACCCACCCGCCACCGATGGCGAAGATCCCCAGTTGCCGCAACTCGTCGCGTAGATGGGTCGGGATGTCGAGGAAGCCCACGCCGCCGATGACGCCGCGCAGCGGGAAAATAGAGCCGGACAGGAAATACAGCGGCTGGATGATGCCGTTGGATATGGCTCCGAAGCCCTCGAATGTCTTCATGCGTGACGCGATGATGATGCCGAACGCCGTGAGGGCGATCCCCATGAAAAACATCACGACGAGCGCAGAACCTAGCGCAAGGGGCGTCGTGCGAAGGTCAAGGAACGGGATCAGCAGCAGCGGAATGGCGCCCTGCAGCGTGGCGATGGTTGCGCCCCCAAACAGCTTTCCCAGGGTCACTGACAGCATGGACGCTGGAGAAATGATGACTGAGCGCAGCAGTCCCACCTCCCGGTCCCAGACCAAGGATATGGCGCATTGCAAGGAACTGAACAGGATATTGAGCGTCACCACGCCCGGCAGGATATATTGGGCGTAGCTGTAGCCCTCGATCTCGCGCAACGCGGCTCCCAGACCGTAACCGAGGATTACCAGCCAGAGTAGGGTTCGAGATATTGCCCCAAAGATCTGCGAGCGATCGCGCATGTACCGCAACATCTCTCGCTTCCACATGATACCGATTACGCCCACGTCGATACGCAGGAAGTTCGCTGAATTTTTCCTCACCGGGTAAATTCTCCTCCCTGCCGCGCAAAACTCATCATCCCGTCTCGCCCGGTGGCGCTGTCGTCGAACAGTTGCTTACCGGTGTGGGCGATGAACACATCCTCAAGGCTTGCGGTGGACGACCCCAGCTCCGCGATCAGTGCGGCAGGCGCGCCGGTCGCGATAAGTCGCCCCTTGTCGATGATGGCCACGCGGTGACAGGATTCGGCCTCGATCAGGTTATGGGTGGACATCACCACCGTCATGCCCTGCTCGCGCAGGCTCGTGATACGCTCCCAAAGGTGGCGTCTTCCTTGCGGATCAAGGCCGATCGTCGGCTCGTCAAGCAGCAGCAAGGACGGTTTGTGCATCAGCGCCCGGGCAAGCTCGAGCCGGCGCTTCATACCCCCGGAAAACGTGCGGACGGCACGAGACTGCACGTGGTCGAGTTCGGCCCACTTCAGTGCCCGATCCACCACATTGCCCCGCTCTTTCCTCGGTAGCGCGTAAAGGACCGCGTGGATGTCGAGATTTTCCCGCGCCGTTAGTCGGTCATCGAGTGCAGGATCCTGGAATACCACACCCAAGGCGCGCCTGACCTCGGTCGTATCGGTAACCACGTCATGTCCCATGATAGTTACCCGCCCGGACTGCGGGCGGGTAACCGTCATCAGCATGTTGAGGAAGGTCGTTTTACCGGCGCCATTGGGACCGAGAATGGCAAAAAACTCGCCCTTCTCCACTGTCAGGTTCAGATCGTCCACGGCAACGTGGTCGCCATAGCGATAGCTTACACCCGTGGCGGCGACAGCTGTGCCCACTCCGATACTCCCGTTAGCCGCCCAAGGCGGTTCTCAACTCTATCAAGGTTTCCGTGATTTGCGCACAACTCTCCGCGGCGCTACGCTGTTCTTCTCCTTTTTCTTCCTCCTCCTCGGGGATGCCGGCCGCCTCTGCATCTCTTTCGTCGTCATCGTCGTCAGCACTGATCAGAGCGGCAAACGATGTTCCGGCCTGTTCTTCGGCCTCAGGGGCGAAGAGGCCGGCGACGTCGGCAAGGTGGGCGTCGTAAAGATCGTGCACAGCGTAGATCGTTTCCGCGGCAATCTCGGGCTGCTCGGCATAGGCGGCGCACGCCTCCTTTGTTACCGTGGCCAAGTGGGCCGCCAGGCGGGGCAACTTCCGTCCCGGGTAAAGGTCTGCATTGACCACTGTTTCAAGGATGCCCCCGAGCCGCTGCGAGGGGCTTTCAGCTTCTTCCGGGTTGAGGCCCACCACCGCCACCACCGACTCCGGCGGCTCCGCCTGCGGATAGAGCGTATCAAGTTGGGCAAGCATCTCCTCGCCGTCCTCGAGTTGCTGCGGCGTGGCAGCTGCGGCCACATCGGCCCACAGGGCCTTGACGCGCTGCAGCGCTGCCCAGCCTATGGGATATTCCCAGGGTTCGGCGTTTTCCACAGCCTCCTCGTAGCCTTCGGCAACGCCGCCCTCGGCCAGGAGGAGGTTGATCATCACACCGCCCATAAAGGCATCCGTGTCGCGCACCTCTGCAGGGATTATCGCCGCATATGCCTTGGCCAGCAATTCTCGTGCTGTAGCCACCGCCTCGGTGACATCATTGCCCGCCTCGACAGTTTCCACCACTTCGTCGAGCGCCGCGGCGAGATCGGCGGCAAGGGTCGGATCCTGCTGTTCAAGCGTCCCCTTGAACCGGGCATAGTCAGGGCCGGTCACTCCCTCGATGGTTTCGGCGAGTTCGTCGTCATAGGGTGCCGAAAACTCCGTCGCCAGATCAAGCCGCAAAACCACCGCCTCGATGCCATAGGCCTGGCTCAGGGCAACGGTATGATCATAGAACGGGCTGCTGGCGTATTGTGCGAAGCTGGTGGCCGGCACCAGCATGGATCCCATAGCAAGCACGGGAAAGAGCAAGGCGCGCCTAGTCATTGGCCGGTACCACCCCGATTTCCACCGAATGGGCACCGCGGCCCGCCGGGATATTGTTGATGACCTGCAGCGTCGATGTATCGATCACCGAGACACTATCGGACAGGCCGTTGGCAGTGTAGACTCGCTGGCCATCCGGGGTGATGGCGATGCCCCAGGGGCGCCGCCCCATTCGCTCGGTGATTGTCTCGATCACTTCGTTGCTTTCCGTGTCGATCACATAAACGGCGCTGGTGCCGCCGCCAGCCACATAAAGGCGCTTGCCATCCGGTGCCACCGCCACCTCTACCGGCCGTGAATCGAGTCCCAGATTGATGGTGTCCGTCACCACCTGCTGTTCGGTATCGATCACCGAGATGACGCCGCCAATCTCTGCGGACACATAGGCACGCTTGCCGTCGGTCGAGAATTCCACAACGCGGGGGCGGTTGCCCACCAGCAGGTGCTTCACCACCTTGTTGGCTGCGATATCAATGATGGTGACGGTGTGGGTAGCCTCTGCCGTGACATAGACCCATTTGTTGTCGGGACTGACGGCAACGCCTTCCGCTTCGACGCCGACCCGGTGAACGGCGAACCTCTCGCCCGTGGCCACGTCATATCCAGCGCCCTGTGCCAACGCTTCGAGCGATGCCCAAATCTGCGTGCCATCAGGCGACACGGCGATGCGTTCGGGATTGCCGCCCGCCCGGAACTCGCCGGCAGCTTCGTTGGTCTCGACGTTGACCGCTAGGATCTTGTCTTCTGGCGCTTCGCGTTCGGGGTAGAAGTCACTGACGGACAGATAGATGGTTTCTCCATTTGGCGACACCGCCATGCCGCGCGGCCGAACTTCGCCGGGACGGTCGGAAATGGTGATGGTTTGCACCACCTCATCGGTTGCAGTGTCAATCACGGTGATGTCGGCGCCGAACTCGTTGGCGACATAGACCCGATAGCTGTCCTCCTGTGCCGTTGCCGGCAGTGCCGCCAACAACGCTCCGATTGCCACTCCCACCGATGCGCCAATGCGCTTTCGCCTCGTAGAATGCGTCATTCGTTCCCTCCTGGGTGAAAGTATGGGGGTCAAAGCCGACATTGGCTCTGACCGGGCAGATCGCCGATTTGGTCAAGCCGCTCCACCGGTTCGGTTCCGGGCATATAGATGGCGGGGAGTTCTCCCACCAATTGCCCGAGCAACCGCGTCTCGGTCGCAGCGGGATCGATCTTGCTGAGATAAAGTGGTTGTCGCAACTGGTGATCCCAAGGCCGGAACGAAGTTCCAATCCCCTTCCAGACGTCGAAAACTGAACCAGGCGCCGCCAGGTAGCTCAACACCGGCTCCACTTCCGTGCTGCTGCTGAACATTGCAGACTCGAAGAGAACCTTGATCCCCTGGTAGCCGGCCCAGGCCGCACTCTCCATCGGCTGGTCCCACCGGTCCATGTAGCGGGCATTGAGTTCGCGCGCGCCATAGGCGTCCAGCGTAGGCTCCCAGGCGAGCGCCCGCATGCCCACGCCGAGTACGGGTGCCGCGTCGCGCGACGCGGCGAAAAATGTGCGCGTCTGTGTTTGTGGATGGGGAAAGCCCGTGACCAAGAGGTCGAGATTTCGCTTCTCCAAACGCACCAGGGCGTCGAGCTGATCCTGCGCCGGGGAAAGCAAAACCACCACATCCGCGCCCGAGCCTGCTATGGCGTCCAGGGCGTCGTCCTGGAGGCCCACCCCGGGAGTCAAAACGGCGTGTCCCACCTCGCGTGCGCCGAAATGCCGTTCGCTGAGAGCCCGACCGAGCCTCTCATATTGCGCGGCCGACTCTTCATCCTCGCTCCGGACCACAAACCAGTTGCGCAGACCGGCGCGCACATACCAGCCTGTCAGGGCATCGAGATACATGGCGCTGCTGGGCGCGACGTGGAAGCTGGTCGCAGCACACAGCTCGTTGCGCAGCCGGTCATCGGAGGCAAACAGGTTGACGAAGGGCACGGTATTCTCGTTGGCCCATTGGCTGAGGAGACGGCCTTCTTCGGCATCAAAACCTCCTGCAATGGCAAAGACGTCGCCGCCCGCGAGCAGGTCTTCTGCTGCCGCGATGACATCGGGGCCTTCGGCCTCGGCCGTGACGACCGCGAAATCGATGCCGAACATCGTAGCGTTCTGCGTGAACTCTTCGGTGGCAAGCACCACGCCCTGTTGTGCTGCTTGCGCCACCGCATGGTCGAGCTCTGTGCCCTCGCTCGTGGAGGGAAGAATGACGCCGATATGAATCTGGCTGAGCGGCTCGGTCTGGGCCTGGGCCTGGGCGACAGTCGGGCAGAGCGTCATGCTCAAAGCCGCCAGGGCGCTGCCAAACACCGCACCCTTTCGCACGAAATCAGTGAATCTCTGGAACGCCGAAGATCGGCGCGCATCGGCCTTGACCATCATCACCCCAAGAATAATCGCGGTCGCAGTGGGCAAATTCCCTCCGGGAGGTATGAAGCCCGGCCACTCCAAGCTTCGCGACAGGGACGTTCGGCTCGTCAAACCCCCGCAATGTAATTGTTAAAGTGGATTGCGCAAAATACAACCCACCAGCCAACCTACGACCGCACCCAAGTCGAGCTAACCAAACACTCTCTTTCCTCGGCCATCCTGACTTTTTTCTTGGTCATCCTGACTTTGCCTGCTAGCCATGAAGGGTGAGCCGGGCGGACAGAGAAGCTGTTCGGGTCGGACCGAACCAGTTGTGTATCACCACGATGCCATGGGACACCGACTCGTCCCTAGAGCCGCCCTCAACTAGCAACAAGAGCTGAAGCGCGGCGTTTTCTATGGGCGCAAGGCGGCAGATATGATCTTTCGGAAAGTAAGGTATTGCTCAGCTTTCTTGCTGGCCTGGGTTGCAATTCTGGTGATCGTGCTCGCATCGAGCACGGCTTGGGCGCAAGATGCCCGGCTGCTCGAAGGGCGTGCCAGTCCTGCCCTTGTCCAAGAATTCTTTTCGGATGCCGACCGGTTCGAACCCTCCGAAGGTACGCCGTCGTATACCCGCGTCTTTCGCGGGCAAGAGCAGATTGGTTATCTTTTCTCAACCCTCGACGTGGTGCGCGCGCGCGGCTACTCATCGAGGCCATTCGATGCCATCATCGGTATGGACATGGCCGGCCAACTAACCGGTGCCAGGGTCATCAGACACCACGATCCCTATCTCAGGGGCTTCCCCGACCGGGTCCAGCGGCTTGGCGACTTCTTGGACGCTCATATCGAATATCCTGTCGACGAGGCCACGCCAGCCCCGCTGCCGCCGGACTTCGTGCAGGGCACGACGGTTTCGGCCCGCAACATGCGCGCTGGCATCATGGATGCCGGTCGGGTCATCATGCGCATCAACGATCCGCGCCCGCTGATCACCGAGCCCACGCTCAATCGACTCGATTACGGGTTTCTCGATTGGGACCAGCTCCTCGAAATGGGGGCGGTTTCCGATGAGCTGATCTCTTTCGGCGACATCCGGGAGGCATTCTCGAAGGCGGGCGTTACACCTACCGACCTAGACATCCCCTTCGAGCGGGCGCGCTCGGATAGCGATCGCTATACAGAGCTCGTCGTCGCGCTGGTGACCCCGGCACTCATCGGCCGCAATGTCATTCGCGCCAGCGACTTCGGCGAGTTCGTCGAGCCTGCACCGGACGATGTTGTCATGCTAGCCGTGATGTCGGGAGGATATTACGACTTCCTCGGGACCCAGTACCGCTCCGCCGAAAGCGATCACAAGTTCGATCGTCTCCAACTGGTGCAGGGCGATCTTGCCATCGACTTCTTCGAGAAGGATTTCCAGCGTGTCGGCCAGACCGTGCAACGTGCGGGCGGCCCTATGCTCCGCAACTCGGGTCTGTTCACCATTGCATTGAGTTCCGGCTTCGATCCGCTGGCGCCTTTCGAGATTCGCTATTTCGTGCAGGCGGTTGATGCGGCAGGCGTCGAGCATACGGTGCAATTTCCGGTGTCTTACCAGCTTCCCGAGCAAGCCGTGCTCATGCCCTATGTGGAGCCCTTGCCCCCCTGGGCGGAAGCCTGGCTGGAATCCGGTCTTGAACTCGGCATCCTTGCGGCTGCCCTCACGGTTCTCACCCTGATCTTCGTTTTCCAGCAGCAGCTCGCCCGCAACCGCCAGCTCCATCGCTGGCTAAGGCCTGCGTTCCTCACCTTCACTCTGGTGTGGCTGGGCTGGATCGCCGGTGGGCAACTTTCGATCGTTCATATCGTCAACTACGTGAGGGGGCCGTTTGATGGCGCCGACCTCGGTTTCTACCTTGCCGAGCCGCTGATCGTCGTAATTTCGCTCTATGTTCTGCTCTCCCTGTTCCTGATCGGGCGGGGTGTGTTCTGCGGATGGTTGTGTCCGTTCGGAGCCTTGCAGGAACTGACCTCGAAGATCGCGCGGTTCGTGCGCCTGCCTGTGTGGAATCCATCCCAACAGCAACAACGCTGGATGTGGCTGCCCAAGTACGGCTTGGCCGCCGTCATCATCGGCGCGGCCTTCGTGGCGCCCGAAGCATTGGCTGCTGTCGAAGAGGTCGAACCCTTCAAGACTGCGATCATCTCGGCTTTCACGCGACCATGGCCCTATGTCACCTACGCGGTCGTCTTGCTGGTGATAGGCCTTTTCACCGAGCGGTTCTTCTGCCGCTTCCTGTGCCCCCTTGGCGGGGTGCTGGCGCTGGGGGATCGGTTGCACGTGTTCGAATTTCTCAAGCGCCGACCCGAATGCGGCGTTGGCGGCTGCCACCTGTGCGAACTCTCGTGCCCGGTCAAGGCAATTGAGCGCAGCGGCAAGATCGTCATGGCCGAGTGCTTCCAGTGCCTGGACTGCCAGGTCGAGTACCATGACGATCATCGTTGCCCGCCGTTGGCCAAGACCAGAAAGCAGCGCGAACGGGCCGCAGGGACCAGCGTTCAAAAGCCCCTGGTTCTCAGTCCCAACGGCGCGACGGCGCCGGCAGACGCTTAGAGGAACAGCAATGACCACGCCTGATTTTCCCCCTCCCGTGCACCGTCAGCGTCCCTCCCGGCGCCAAGTGCTCACTATTCTGGCTGGGTCGGCCGCCATACCCCTGGGCGTCGCGGCATTGCGCATGTGGGGTCCGCAGCCCGTGTTTCACTACTGGTATGGCGAGGCTCTCGGAGCCGAGGCCTCGATGCAGCTTTGGCATTCCAATGCGGGCCACGCAAAGCGCACATTGGCGCGTATGGTATCCGAAGTGCTTAGGCTTGAAGCCGTGTTCAGCCTTTACCGGCCCGACAGCGAAATCTCGCGCCTCAACCGCGATGGCGCGCTCGCCGATGCCTCACGGGACATGACCAACGTATTGGAACGGGCCCGTGCCCTTGCAGATGTCAGTGGCGGCGCCTTCGATCCCAGCGTGCAGCCGCTCTGGACCCTATACGAAAATCACTTCAGGCACACCGCCGATCCAGAGGGTCCGCCGCCCGGGCCCTTGGCGGCGGCACGCCGCGTCGTCGACTATCGCAAGATCGATCTCACCGGCCGCAAAGTGCGCTTGGCCTCGCCCCGAATGGGGGTCACCCTCAACGGCATAGCGCAGGGCTACGTGACCGACGTGGTCGCAGACCTCCTGCGCAACGAGGGTTTCGATCATGTCGTGGTGGAACTGGGCGAAACGCGTGTGTTGGGTCCCCACCCTGACGGTCGTCCGTGGCGGGTGGGTTTGAAAGATTCGCAAGGAGGCACTGGGCGAAGCATTGACCTCGTCGACCAGTCATCTGCGACTTCAGGTGGCTATGGCACGGTGTTTGATCCCGCCGGAAAAAACCACCACATTTTCGATCCGGCTACAGGGCTCAGCGCTAACAGTTTGGCCGAGGTCGTGGTGATAGCGCCGCGCGCGATGGACGCCGATGCACTGGCAACCGCAATCTTTGTGGCTGGCGAAGATCGTGCCCCAGCCCTTCTCGCGCTGGCACCCGCGGCTCGAGCCATGCTCACCCGCAAGGATGGAACTGTCGTGAACATCTGATCAAGCGACGCGAAAGCCAGCGGCACGCGGAAAACGGTAACGTTTGAATGGTGATTGACGCGGCATGGGCGGCCTCAAAAGCCAAAGACTGGAAGAAAGCTCGCATGTTCAATGCAACAGTCCCTCTGAACGGCACAACCAAGCTGCCTGTGGGTTTGGGAACCTATTGTGTAGCAATATCGGAGGCAAAGAGAGCGCATATGCCTTTCGGTGATGATGCCGAAGTCTATGCTTTAGCTGTTCTATCCGTCAGTTGGTTTTTCCTGAAAGGCGGCACTGGAAATTCCGGTGCCGCCAGTTGAATGCCCACACAGAGGTAGAGGACCAATTCTGTAAGGAGGCTGTATCCCTTTGGTAGTCTCAGCGTCCCAATTGTGGCTTGTCCTCACTCGGCACTTGTCGAAACCATGGGCGAGATTGCTTTCGCCAGGGCCGCCTGACGCGTGGGAAGGTTCACGACCTCGGCCGCGACAAGGCGGTCGCCGCTTTTCAGGTGCACCTCCAGCGAGAGGGGATCCTGCGACGCATTGCTTCGCACCAGATCGTAACCGGCTGCTATTCCAATGGCCTGAACCTTCATTCCCTTGAGATCGGACCAGAACCGGTGTGGCACAGGGGCGGGACGGTCCTTGTTGCAGATGGCTGCCGCCGCAATCTGCGCCTGCGTGGTTGCATTGTGAACGGTTTCCATGCGCAGTTTTCCAGGCGCGAACTTGCTGTCACTGCGGGCACAATCGCCGATTGCGAATATGCCGGGGTCGGATGTTCGCATATCCTCATCGACGCAAATGCCATTGTCACAGTCCAGCCCCGCGGCTTGGGCCAGCTCGACATTGGGGGCGGCGCCGATGCCTACAAACACCAGATCGGCCTTCACCTCAGCCCCATCGCTAAGATTGACTGAGGAAACGTGGTGATTGTCGGCACCGAACCCTTCGATTTTCCTGTTGAACAGGAATTGGACGCCGGCATCCGTCAGCTTTTGAGTGACGAAATTGGTTGTTGCGGGGGAGGCGACGCGGGCCATGGCGCGTGCGGCAGATTCTATAACCGTAACGGTTTTCCCCATCTCGATCGCGGCGGAGGCCACTTCGAGGCCGATGACACCCGCACCAATGATTGCGATATTGCGACAGTCGGCGCGGGTCAGGGCGCCCCGCAGCTGCGCTGAATCGCCGAGACCTCTGAGATAGTGAACGCCCTTCAGATCCGCATGCATGTCGAGACGGCGCGGCGACGCCCCTGTTGCAAGGATCAGGGTATCGAATTTCGTCGTTTTCCCATCGGAGAAGCGGATCTCCCGCGCGGTCCTGTCGATGCCGACGACCTTTCGCGCCCGCATCAGCTCGATGCGATTGTCCTCGAAAAATCGCAGGGGGCGTATCGGGGTCGGGTTGGGCCTGGCCGGCTCACGCAGCCAGATTTTGGACAGCGGCGGGCGTTGATAGGGCAGCGCGACCTCCTCACCAATCAGCTTTATCGCGCCTTCGTATCCGTTTTTGCGCAAGGCTGCGGCGGCATTCGTGCCGGCGACTCCGTTGCCGATGATGACCGTTGTGTCCATTTTTGTTCCTCCCGGTGGTTTGTTAAATAAGGCCGAGCGACCGTGCGATCAGGACAGCTTCGGTGCGGTTGCCTGCCTTGAGGCCCTGCATGATTTTCCTGAAGTGCCACTTCACCGTGTCTTCGGTGACGTGCAGGCGCGCTGCAATTTCCTTGTTGCTCAGACCGAGCGCCGCGTTTTGCAGGACACCGACCTGTTTCTGGCTGATCGGGGCGGAGCTATCCATGTTTCGGCGCTGATTGCCCGGTTCGTCGTTCACCGGTTTCGCGATCACGGGAATTTCGGCTGCCGTTTTATTGAGCAAAGGTCTCGTCTCCGGGGAAATGACCCGCAGGAAATGGCGCCTGTTTATCAGCGCTCTGAAGCAGCCCAGTTGTTGCGTCATGTGATTGGCTTCGGCAATTCGTTTCAGCGCCTGCTTCTCCTCACCCATCAGGTGAAGCGTGGCCGCCAGGGTATATTGCGCCCGAATTTCCCCGATCTGGTCCCTTACGGCAGTGAAATCCGAAATCGCCTTGCGCGCGTGCCTTTCGGCCAGGCCCAACTTGCGATCACGCAAGAATCTGGAGGCTTGCAGCAACGCGATTTCCGCCTGAATGGCGCGGTTCTGGTTTGCCAGAAATTGCAGGTCTTCGTCCGCCGGTAGGGACTCCTCGGTCAGAGGGGTTCTGGTCCGGGTTCCCATGGCAAAGACTTCGGTGCCCAGCCGAACCAGCATGTCCAGCCGCTTCAGCCCGCGCTCTTTCGCCAGCAGGCGGCACCGCTCCAACAGCAGGAAGGCCCGTGATTTGTCGCCCTGCCGAATATAGATTTCGGCCGCGCTTCGCACGGTGCTCCAGACGACATCTGTCACGCCGAAATGGAGCGCAAAGTTCAAAGCCTCCTGCACGGTGTTTTCGGTGGGTGTGATCGACCCGTCTTCGGCCAGAATCGGAAGCTCCAGCGAGGCGATCATCCCCTTGACGAACGGCGTTCGTTCATAGGCCACGTCCTCGTTTTCCTGTGCGCGCCGAATTTCGTTGCGCGCGCCATGGATGTCGCCGGTCAGCTGCAAGGCCAGAACCTGCGCGGCAGCGAGCCAACCGAACGCGTAGCGCTGACTGACGGCACCGCTCACCACCGTGGCAGAGGCGATGTGATCTGAAAGAAGTGCGAAACGCCTGTCGGAAGCGGCGATGAATGCGCGGCACGTCTCTGCCGCGGCCCGCCCGACAGGGTTGGTCAATCCATAGGTCTCAATCCAGACCGCGCAACGTTCGTCGCTTTCCTTCATCTCATCATGGGTTGCCAGACCAATGGCACGGACCAGTTCAGCCCATCCATTCGGGTCCTCCTGCCCTGTGGGGGCGGAAACCCGGAAGGCCGCCAGTCTGTCGAGCAGATCCTGCGCTTCGTGCGCGCGTTGACTGAAATACAGCACCCAGGCATAGCCGATCGCCACCGAGGGCGACTGAAGCAGCTTGTTGCGGGAGATGCCGGTGAACCAAGTCGTCAACGCCTCTATCTCCCCCTGCCGGAGGGCAAGGTCGAGCAGAGCCTGGTCGGTAAGCCTTTGAGCCCAACTGTGATCATGGGCCCGCAGACCGACCGCGACCACTACGCGGTACTCTCTCCTTCGCCAGTGCCAGAACGCGATGCGTTTGAGAAAATACGAGCGGCGCGCCCCGGTTTTCTCAACGAAGCGATTGCGCAGATACCCTTGCAGGGCGCGGTTCATTTCGTAGCGGTTCGGCTGGTCCACGCTGCTGGTCAACAGCCCGTGGCGGGATGCAAGTTCAGCCAGTTTGTGAGCTGAATCCTCGACCTTGAATACATAGTCGCTGGCTTCGGCGGTGATTTTCTCCAGCCAGGCGGCGTTGACCAGGCAATCGCGAAGCGGCTGCGTGATCTGTGCCAGCACGTCGGTTTCGAAATAGGACTGAATCTCGGGCAGGTGGATGATCGCCTCGCTCGACGTATTCGATTTGCCGGCCAATGCGCAAAGAAGCGGCCAGCCCTCTGTCATGTCGAATATCTCTTCGGCGCGGTCAGCCTCCAGCGGCAGAATTGAGCATGCCTCGTCGAGGGTAAAATTCAACTCGGCCGGGCCGATCATCACCACGTCCGGCAGAACCGACAGGGAAAGCAACTTACCGGGAAAGCGCTGGCTCACCACCAGTCGCGCGGTTTCCGGTGTTTCCAGGGTGAGCGTTTTCAGGAACCTCTGGATCGTGGGGGAATCCGTGACGCCATCCAGACAGATCGTGACGGGCTTTTCGTGATCCAGAAGAAGGTGCAGCGCGACGGTCTTCATACTGCGCCCGCGCGGCTTGCCGGCAAGCTCCCGAGGGGCCAGAACCCCGACGATCGCGCTGGCGATAAGCTCGGTCTCGGACGCACCGTCCTGCCAGAAGGAGGACAGATCCAGATAGATGCAATCCTCGCCACGGTCGATCGCCGTCTGGGCGCACAAGGCCACCTGAACCGATTTGCCAAATCCGCGGGGTGCCCTGAACAGAAGGCATTTCGCGCCGGGATGCCCGGCAAAGTCCAGCCTGTCACGCTTCAGGCAGCCACGGATCAACCTTCGCTGGCGAATGCTCATCCGTTGCAGAAAGCCGGATATATCCTTGGAATCTTCATCGGAGGTCGTGATCATCATTCCCTCCCCGAAGTGATGTATCGTCCGCGTCCTAACTCATAGCTTTACCACACAAATCCCGAAACTACACGAACGTGTAGTTGCGGGGAATCGGGGGCGCGGCGATTGATTTGTGCAATGTCTGACTGCGGGAAAGAACGATGCGGAACGCACGAACTTCCGCCGCCAGACGCAATGATCGCCTTCAAGGGAGGAACAGGCTGATGACGAATCTGAATGAAGCGGGGACGGCTGAGACCGGAACCGGTGAAAAATATGTCGATAAGAAGAGGTACTTCTGGCCTTTGTCCGTATTGTGGCCGGCAACGCCGCTGATCGGACTTTATCTGGTATCGGTAACCGGGTGGAGCATCTGGTACGGTACGGTTCTTATTCTGTGGTATCTGGCGGTGCCGCTGCTGGACGCGATGTTCGGTGAGGACTTTTCCAACCCCCCCGAATCCGCCGTGCCCGATCTTGAGAAGGATCGCTACTACCGTGTGCTCACCTATCTTACAGTGCCCATGCACTACGCGGCCTTGATCGGGTCCTGCTGGTGGGTTGCGACCCAACAGGTCAATGCGCTGGAGTTCATCGTGCTGGCTCTGTCCTTGGGTATTGTCAACGGCTTGGCCCTGAACACCGGGCATGAACTGGGCCACAAAAAGGAAACCTTCGACCGCTGGATGGCCAAGCTGGTTCTGGCCGTCGTCGGGTACGGCCATTTCTTCATCGAGCACAACAAGGGCCACCACCGCGATGTGGCGACCCCGAACGATCCCGCAACATCGAGAATGGGGGAGAGTATCTATTCCTTCTCGACCCGCGAAATTCCCGGTGCTTTCAAACGCGCGTGGGAGCTTGAGGATGTTCGCCTGAAAAGAACCGGCAAAAGCGCCTGGACTCTCGACAACGAGATCCTTCAGCCACTGGTCCTTACTGTGATCCTCTATGCCGGGCTGCTGGCGTTCTTCGGACCGATCATGCTGGTCTTCCTGCCCATTCAAATGGCGTACGGATGGTGGCAGCTCACTTCGGCCAACTACATCGAGCACTATGGCCTGCTGCGTGAAAAGATGCCCAACGGCAAGTACGAGCATCAAAAGCCGTATCATTCGTGGAACTCGAACCACATCATGTCGAACCTGATCCTGTTCCACCTGCAGCGGCACTCGGATCACCACGCGCATCCCACGCGGTCCTATCAATCGTTGCGTGACTTCAAGGACCTGCCGGCACTGCCCTCGGGCTATCCGGGAATGTTCTTCGCGGCCCTGATACCGTCTTGGTTCCGCTCGATCATGGATCACCGCGTCCTGGAATGGGCCAAAGGTGATCTGAGCAAGATCCAGATCGAACCGGGCATGCACGACTATTATGAGCGCAAGTTCGGATCCGTTGCCCCTGCGCAAGCCTCCGCTGTGCCTGCCGAATAAAATTCAGGCACCGCGTTGCACACAGGCGTTGGCCCGGACCGGGCCAGCCCCAACCTGCCGATAGCACCCTGCCCTTACCCGAGGGCAGGGCCGCAGGAAGAACCTACAGAAAAAAAGAACAAGACGCGCATGCTCGCCCCTTGGTGTGCATGGGTAAGGGAGGAATGAACGATGGCGACATATCAATGCCCCGACTGCGGATACACCTATGATGAGAGTCTGGGGCATCCGCATGAAGGTTTCCCGCCGGGAACACCCTGGTCACAAGTGCCCGACGATTTTGCGTGCCCCGATTGCGCTGTGCGCGACAAGCAGGATTTTGTCCTGATCGGCGGCGCAGCGTCGGTGGCGGCTGCGCCCGTTCAGGTCGTTGCTTCCGCGCCGACCCCGGAACCCGCACCCGCCCCTGCGCCAGCCGCCATGGCTGCGGCCCCTGCCGCACCAGCGCCTGCACCCGCCTCGGCTCCGGAGCCCACCCAGGCCCCCGCCCCCGTGGCTGCCCTCTCTGCCGCGCCGCAGCCTGCGCCGGTGGAGCAGTCGGCGGGAACGGCCTATCGCAAATGGCTCTGCATCACCTGCGGTCATATCTATGATGAGGCCGTTGGCGACGAACACGAAGGTTTTCCACCGGGAACGCTGTTCAGCCAGATCCCCGATGATTGGTGCTGCCCCGACTGTGGCGCCACGAAAGAGGATTATGTCCTCTACGAAGAGAAATAGGAGAGTTGGCATGAATCAGATTGCATCATTTCCTGGTAGCACAACCAGCGCGGCAGACATCCGGGCCGCATTTGACGCCCAGACGCGGGCTCAGCTTGCCCGCCGGGCCAGTTTTGACCGCAAGGCGCGCATCGCGCAGCTGGATCGCCTGGCCGAAGCCGTCAAGCGGAACGAGGGCAAGATTATCGCCGCCTGCGCCGCTGATTTTCGCAAACCCGCCGAAGAAGTGAAGTTGACCGAGATCTTTCCCGTCCTTCAGGAAATCCGGCACACCAAGCACCACCTGAAATCGTGGATGCGCGGCAAGCGCGCGCACGCGACACTGGGCGTGCTGGGCACCAAGGGACGGGTTCGCCCCGAGGCCAAGGGTGTCTGCCTGATCATCGCGCCGTGGAATTATCCGGTGAACCTTTCGCTCGGGCCGCTCGTCTCTGCCATCGCGGCGGGCAACAGCGCCATCATCAAGCCGTCCGAGATGACGCCGAATGCGTCGCGGGTCGTGATCGACATCGTGGAGGAAGCCTTTACGCCGGATCTGGTCAAGGTCATCGAAGGCGACGCCGCCGTCTCGCAGGAGCTTCTTTCCCTGCCTTTCGACCACATTTTCTTCACCGGCAGCCCGGCAATCGGCAAGGTCGTCATGCAGGCCGCGGCGAAGAACCTGACATCGGTCACACTGGAGCTTGGCGGCAAGTCGCCCACTATCGTCGGCCCGAATGCCAATATCAAGAAGGCCGCCCGAAACATCGTCTGGGGCAAGTTCGCAAATAATGGGCAGACCTGCATCGCACCGGACCATGTGTATGTGCACCGCGATGTGTCGGCGGATTTCAAGGCGGCAATCCGGTCAGAGATTGGCCGGGTCTATGGAAAGACGCCCGAGGCGCAGAAAACGACGCCCGACTATTGCCGGATCGTGAATGAGCGGCACTTTGACCGGCTTCGCAACCTGATCGAAGATGCCCGCACCAAAGGCGCAAGCATCCTTCAGGGCGGTCAGACCGATGCCAGCCAGAATTTCATCGCCCCGACCCTGATTTCCGAAATCTCGGACGACATGGAAATCACCCGCGAAGAGCTGTTCGGACCGATCCTGCCGATCATCGAATATGTCGATCTGGACAAGGTCATCGACAAGATCAACGCAAACCCCAAGCCGCTGGCCCTTTATATCTTCGACAAGAGCAAGGGTTTCGCGGAACAGATCATTACGCGCACCTCGTCCGGTGCGGTGGGCATCAACCTGACCGTGGTGCATTTCCTGCATCCGAATCTACCATTTGGCGGCGTCAACAACTCCGGCATCGGGGCTGCGCATGGCGAATACGGCTTCAAGGCCTTTTCCCATGAGAAGGCCGTGCTGGAGGAAAAGCATTCCATCACGCACATGCTTTTCCCGCCTTACACGGGGTTTGTACGCCGCCTTATCAATATCGTGGTCCGGGTGCTCGGCTAAGCGCCGCTCCGAACCCACAGGGAGAGAAAAAATGTACGATTATATCATCGTCGGTGCCGGATCCGCCGGTTGCGTGCTGGCCAACCGCCTGTCGGCAGACCCGTCAAAACGCGTCGCGCTTATCGAAGCGGGCCCAAAGGATAAAAACCCGCTGATACACATGCCGCTGGGGATCGCCTTGCTGGCCAACAGCAAGAAACTGAACTGGGCATTCGACACTGAACCGCAGGAGCACCTGAATGGCCGCCAGCTGTTCTGGCCCCGTGGCAAGACGTTGGGCGGCTCATCCTCCATCAACGCCATGGTCTATATTCGGGGGCACAAGGACGATTACGACTATTGGGCGTCGGAGGCAGGCACGGATCTGTGGGGTTGGGACCGCATGACCGAGTTGTTCAAGCGGATCGAGGACAACCACCGCTTCGGGGCAACCGACACCCACGGCAAGGGCGGTGAGCTTTCCGTCAGTGAACTGCAAACCGCAAACCCGCTGAGCCGCGATTTCGTGCAGGCCGGACGCGAACTGCAAATCCCGCATAACGGCGATTTCAACAGCGGCGCTCAGGAGGGCCTGGGCATGTACCAGGTCACGCAAAAGGACGGACGGCGCTGGAGCTCGGCGCAGGCATTTCTGCGGGGCGCTGAATCCCGGGCCAACCTCGAAGTCTTCACCGATGCCCGCGTCACGCGGGTCGTCATGGAGGACAAGACAGCAACCGGTGTCACCTTGCGGATCGGGGGCGACTATCGCCAACTGCGACTGAATGATGGCGGGGAGGTGATCCTGTCCGGCGGGGCCATAAACTCCCCACAGCTACTGCTGCTGTCCGGTATCGGGGATCCCGCAGAAATCAAGCGGCACGGTCTTTCGGTGGTTCACGAGCTTCCCGAGGTTGGCAAGAACCTGGCCGACCATCTGGATGTCACGATCATGCATGCCGCAAGCTCCCGCCGCCCGATCGGTGTGGCGCCCAGCTTTTTGGCGCGTGGCATTGGCGGATTGTTCTCCTACATCTTCAGGCGCAAGGGCTTCATGACGTCGAATGTGGCGGAAAGCGGGGGCTTCATCAAATCGTCGCCCGATCGCGACAGGCCGAACGTGCAGTTTCACTTCCTGCCGACCTATCTGAAGGATCACGGCCGCAAGATCGCTTTCGGCTATGGCTATACCCTGCACATCTGCGATGTCCTGCCCAAAAGCCGGGGTTATATCGGTCTGAAAAGCCCGGATCCGATGGACGATCCGCTGATTCAGCCGAATTATCTGAGCGACCCGGAAGACATGGAAACCATGATCGCCGCATTCAAGGCGGCGCGCAGGATACTCGAAGCTCCGGCAATGTCTGCGCATAGCAAATACGAGGTCCAACCCGGAAAGTCGGTGCAAACCGACGCTGAAATCGCGGCATTCATCCGCGAAGGCGCCGAGACGATCTATCACCCGGTCGGCACCTGCCGGATGGGCGCGGACAAGGAGTCGGTTGTCGATCCCGAACTGAAAGTCCGCGGTGTGTCGGGCCTGCGGGTGGTGGATGCGTCCATCATGCCAAGCCTCGTCGCCGGAAACACCAACGCCCCCACCATGGTCATTGCCGAGAACGCGGCGGAGATCATTCTGGGGCAGGTGCGCGTTCTGGAGCGGAGCCGGTCCGTTGCCTGAGCACAGTGAAAAGCGAAAAAAGACAGAGCCCTGCCACGGATGCGATGGCGTTTGCTGCACGAAACTGCAAGCCGCGACCAGCAGCTTTCAGGCTTTCCAGAACGATCAGACCCAAGACACCGAATCCAATGAGGAAGCCAAATGCGCGGACAAATGATGGCGATGCCACTGACAATCCATTCCCTGATCGACCATGGTGCCCGCTACCATGCAGACACCCAGATCGTGTCAGTGGAAACGGATGGCACGAAGACACGAACGACATGGAAAGGCATTTCCGATCGCGCGCGCAAACTCGGCTCCGCATTGACGAAACTGGGGCTGTTCAAGGGGGATCGCGTGGCGACGGTCGCGTGGAACAATGCGCGGCATCTGGAGTGCTACTTTGGCATTTCGTGCAGCGGCATGGTGTGCCACACGATCAATCCGCGCCTCTTCCCCGAACAGCTTGTCTATATCATCAACCACGCGGAAGACCGGGTCATCTTCTTCGACAAGACGTTCCTGCCAATCATCGCAGGGATCCGGGAGCAGCTGACGACTGTCGACACGTTCGTCCTTATGTCGGAGCATGATGAGGAGGCGGCAAGCAAGATCCCCGGCCTCGTATTTTACGAGGATTTCCTGGCCACTGGGGATGAAAATGCCGATTGGGTGGATGTGGACGAAACCGACGCATCCAGCCTGTGCTATACTTCGGGAACCACGGGAAACCCCAAGGGCGTGCTCTATTCCCATCGGTCCACTGTCCTGCATTCCATGGGCGCGGCGCTGCCCGACACGCTGAACATTTCAGCGCGCGAAGTGATGATGCCGGTCGTTCCGATGTTCCACGTCAACGCCTGGGGCATTCCCTATGCGGCGGCGATGGTCGGGGCGAAGCTGGTGCTGCCGGGGCCAGGTCTGGATGGGGACAGCCTCGCCCGGCTGATCGACGACGAGGGCGTGACGGTGGCACTGGGTGTTCCGACGATCTGGCAAGGGCTGCTTGCCTCGCTGGAGAAGCTCGGGTCCAGCGCCGAGACGCTGAAAAGAACCGTGGTCGGCGGGTCGGCATGCCCGCCTTCGATGATCGCGGAGTTCCGCGACAAATATGGCGCGGAGGTCGTACACGCCTGGGGTATGACCGAAACCTCGCCTCTGGGGACTGCAAACGCCTTGCTTGAGCGTCATGCAGGCATGACCGAGGAAGAGCAGGCGAGAATTCGCGAAAGCCAGGGGCGCCCGCCCTATGGTGTGGAACTCAAGATCGTGGACGACGAAGGCGCCTCCCTGCCCGAGGACGGGTCAGCCCAGGGCAATCTGCGCATACGTGGACACTGGGTCGTGGAGAATTATTTCGGCGCGGAACCCGGTACGACGTTGGAGCCGGACGGATGGTTTGAGACCGGCGATGTGGCCTCGATCGATGCCGATGGGTTCATGACGATCCGGGATCGGTCCAAGGACATCATCAAGTCGGGGGGCGAATGGATCTCCACCGTCGAACTTGAGGGCATCGCCGTTGGTCATCCAGGTATCGCGGATGCCGCCGCCATCGCCGCGCGGCATGAGAAGTGGGACGAACGCCCGATCCTCGTGTCCGTCAGGGCGGCTGAAACGAACGTCTCCGAGGAGGATCTGATCGCCTTCTTCACAGACAAGGTCGCCAAGTGGCAGATCCCCGATGCCGTTGTTTTCGTGGATCAACTGCCGCGAAACGCAACGGGCAAGGTTCTGAAGAACAAGTTGCGGGAGACCTACGGCGACGTGCTTCTGGCGTGACCTGAAAAAGTGCAGGCGAAATTGCAGATCGCATTTTCGCCTGCACGTCGTGGGTGAGGCGACTGCGGCGGCATCGGGTTCCGACCGCTGGTATGGATATTTAAACCCTGGTTTTCAACATGTCGGGCTACATGTGAAAGGCCGCCGCATTCGGCCTGAAGATTCGATCTCGGCCTAGATTTCTGATCTAAACAATATTACGCATCGTCGCCGTCGGCTATAACTAAGTTGCGCTGCACTTGCGCAGTATCGCAAGGGACGATATTTGTTCCCTGCTTCGTCGGAGGACCAGAATGAGCCAATCCGCCCCACAAAAATCCCTCACCGCATCGGATATCCGTGCCCGCAAGGGGGGCAGCCCGCTGGTCTGTCTGACCGCCTATACCACCCCGGTGGCCCAGCTTGCCGATCGGGAATGCGATCTGGTTCTGGTGGGCGACAGCGTCGGCATGGTCTTGCACGGCATGTCCTCGACGTTGAACGTCACGATGGAAATGATGATCATGCATGGCCGCGCGGTGGCGCGCGGGCTGGATCGTGCCCTGATGGTCGTGGACATGCCCTTTGCCAGCTACGAAGAAAGCCCGGCGCAGGCTTTTCGCAACGCGGCCCGGCTGATGGCCGAAACCGGGGCCGGCGCGGTAAAGCTCGAGGGCGGGCGGCACATGGCTGAAACGATCCGCTTCATCGTCGATCGTGGCATTCCGGTGATGGCTCATATCGGCCTGACTCCGCAGGCGGTAAACGCGCTTGGCGGTTACAAGGTACAGGGCAAGGGCAGCGATGCCGACCGGATCCGCGATGACGCGCGTGCGGTGGCAGAGGCTGGGGCCTTCTCGGTCGTTCTGGAAAAGGTGCCTGCCGTATTGGCGGATGAGATCACGGCGGAGATCGCGATTCCCACGGTCGGCATCGGGGCCTCGGCCGGATGCGACGGTCAGATCCTCGTGATCGACGATATGCTGGGCCTCTTCGACGCCTTCAAGCCGAAATTCGTCAAGCGCTACGCCCACCTCGCCGCCGATGCCGCCGGCGCGATCCGGACCTATGCCGAGGAAGTCCGCGCACGCAGCTTCCCCGCCGCCGAACATGTCTTTGTCGATGAAAGGAGCGGTTCGTGAACATCATCCGCACCAAGGCCGAGCTTCGCGCCCTGACCGAAGGCTGGCGGCGCGAGGGAAAGACCATCGGCGTCGTGCCGACCATGGGCGCGTTACATGCCGGGCACCTCAGCTTGGTCGAGGCCGCTTGCGCCGCGACCGACAGAGTGATCGTCACACTGTTCGTAAATCCGAAGCAGTTCAACAGCCCTGAGGATCTGGCGAAATATCCCCGAACCGAACACAGCGACGCGGAAAAACTAGCCCCTTATGGTGCTGACATCCTCTACGTTCCCGATGGCGCGCAGATGTATCCCGAAGGCTTCGCCACCACGGTGTCGGTGACCGGTGTCAGCGAAGCGCTCTGCGGTGCGACGCGGCCGGGGCATTTCGACGGGGTGGCCACGGTGGTGGCAAAACTGCTGTTGCAGACGGATGCCGATCAGGCGTTCTTCGGTGAAAAGGACTATCAGCAATTGCAGGTGGTACGCCGTCTTGCGCAAGACCTTGATCTGAAGACCACAATCGTGGGGTGTCCAACGGTTCGAGAGGACGACGGTTTGGCCATGTCCTCGCGCAACCTTCGGCTAAGCGCGGGCGCGCGTGTCGTCGCACCGATCATCCGCGAAACCCTGTCGCAGGCCGCGATCGAGATCAGCGAAGGCTCCCCCATCGAGACCGCGCTGCAAGGTGCCCGGTCGCGTCTGACAAAGGCGGGTCTGGGGGAGATCGACTACCTGGAGCTTAGAGGCGATCCCGACCTTACGGTGCTGACCACCGCCGACCGGCCTGGCCGGATCTTCGTGGCCGCATGGCTGGACGGAGTGCGGCTCATCGACAATATTCCTGTCCACGCGACAAGCCAGCAAGAGAGGCTTCTGGAACCCGCCGAGTGAGCTTGGCCGGGGCCAGAACTCCAAGGCGATCAACACGGCGAAAGTCCTGCTAATTCGCGCGCGGCGCCCACGAGCACGACCTGAACGTCGGACGTCCGTGCAAACCGCAAACCCACACGTCCGACATGAAAAGGCCCGGCAGTTTCCCGCCGGGCCTTTAGCATAATAAGCGTCGCGATCAGCTGATCCGACCCAGCAGCGCGTCGAGCGAGGCCTTCGCGTCGCCGTAGAACATCCTGCTGTTCTCCTTGAAGAACAGCGGGTTCTCGATGCCGGAATAGCCGGTGCCCTGACCGCGCTTGGAGATGAAGACCTGCTTGGCCTTCCACACCTCCAGAACCGGCATACCGGCGATGGGGGAGTTGGGATCCTCCTGCGCGGCGGGGTTCACGATGTCGTTCGCGCCGATGATCATGACAACGTCCGTATTGGGGAAGTCGTCGTTGATCTCATCCATTTCCAGCACGATGTCGTAGGGCACCTTCGCCTCCGCCAGCAACACGTTCATGTGGCCGGGCAGGCGACCGGCGACGGGGTGGATGGCGAAGCGGACCTCCTTGCCCTGCGCGCGCAGCTTGCGTGTCAATTCACTGACCGCCTGCTGTGCCTGTGCGACGGCGAGGCCATAGCCCGGCACAATGACGATGCTGTCCGCCTCGTCCAGCGCCGCGGCCACATGATCCGCGTCGGTTCCGATCATCTCTCCGTCGATCTCCATCGCGGGGCCGGAGGCACCGCCGAAACCGCCGAGGATCACGGACAGGAAGTTCCGGTTCATCGCCTTGCACATGATATAGCTGAGGATCGCACCCGACGATCCGACCAGCGCGCCCGTGACGATCAGCAGGTCATTGCCCAGCGTGAAGCCGATGGCCGCCGCCGCCCAGCCAGAATAGCTGTTGAGCATCGAGACCACGACCGGCATGTCCGCGCCGCCGATGGCCATCACCAGATGCCAGCCCAGCACGCCCGCCAGAATGGCCACCAGCCACAACTGCCAGGTCGATGCGTCCTGCATCAGGCCTGCGTCGTTCACGCCGTTGGACGCGGCGAAGGAATAGCCGATCAGGATCGACAGCACGACCAGGCCGATGTTGAGGCCATGCCGGAACGGCAGGATCAGCGCCTTGCCGTCGATCTGACCCGCCAGCTTGCCATAGGCCACCACGGACCCGGTGAAGGTCACGGCGCCGATGAAGACGCCGAGGAACACCTCTACCTCCATGATGCCGAACTCGATACCCACCTTCAGCGGCGGGTCGATGATGGTGTTCACGCCGATGAAGACCGCCGCCAGTCCGACGAGCGAGTGCATCGCGGCAACCAGTTGCGGCATCCCGGTCATCTCGACCTTGATGGCGATATAGGAGCCGATGGCCCCGCCGATCAGCAAGGCAGGGATCAGCACCCAGTAATGGCCCGTCGCCTCGGCAAAGAAGGTGGCGACAACGGCCAGCGCCATCCCCACCATGCCGTAGATCACGCCCTTCTTGGAGCTTTCCTGATTGCTCAGCCCCGCCAGCGACAGGATGAAGAGAATTGCCGCGACGACATAGGCCGCGGAGATCAGTCCGGTGTTCATTGTCGTTTCCTCAGCTCTTCTGGAACATGGCGAGCATACGGCGCGTCACCATGAAACCCCCGACGATGTTGATGGAGGCGATCAGCACCGCGATGGCGGCCAGCACGACGGCCCACCCCTCGCCCGAGCCGATTTGCAGCATCGCCCCGATGATGATGATCGACGAAATCGCGTTGGTCACGGCCATCAGCGGCGTGTGCAGCGCCGCCGTCACGGACCAGATCACCTGATAGCCGATGAAGCAGGCCAGCACGAAGACGATGAAATGCGCCATGAAGCTGGCAGGCGCGATGGCCCCGATCAGCAACAGCAGCAGGCCCCCGCCGACCAGTGCCGCCATTTGCATCCGGCCATTCTTGCGCGCGGTGGCGGCTGCCTCCGCCAGCTTTTCCTCGGCGGTCTTTTCGGGAGCCTTGGGTTTTGCGGCCGCGATTGCCTTGGTTTTCGGCGGGGGCGGCGGGAAGGTGATTTCGTTCCCGTGCACCACGGTGGCGCCCCGGATCACGTCGTCCTCCATGTTGTGCACGATCACGCCGTCATTCTCAGGAGTCAGATCGTCCATCATGTGACGGATGTTGGTCGCGTAGAGGGTCGAGGACTGCGTCGCCATGCGGCTGGGCAGATCGGTGTAGCCGATGATCGTGACACCGTTGTCGGATTCGATCTTCTCGTTCTCGACGGTCAGCTCGCAGTTGCCACCACGCTCGGCGGCCAGATCCACGATGACGGAGCCGGGCTTCATCGCCTCGACCATATCCTTGGTCCACAACACCGGCGCATCGCGTCCGGGGATTAGGGCCGTGGTGATGACGATGTCCACGTCCGGTGCCAGCTCACGGAACTTCTGAAGCTGCTTTTCGCGGAATTCAGGTGAGGAGGGAGCCGCGTAGCCGCCGGTCTCCGCGCCATCGGTCTGCTGTTCGTCGAAGTCGAGGAAGACGAATTCCGCGCCCATCGATTCGATTTGCTCGGCCACTTCGGGGCGCACGTCGAAAGCATAGGTGATCGCGCCCATCGAGGTCGCCGCACCGATGGCCGCCAGACCGGCGACACCGGCACCGACCACCAGAACCTTCGCCGGGGGCACCTTGCCCGCCGCGGTGATCTGGCCGGTAAAGAACCGTCCGAAATTGTTCGACGCCTCGACCACGGCGCGGTAGCCGCCGATATTGGCCATGGAGGACAGGGCGTCCATCTTCTGCGCGCGTGAGATTCGCGGCACCATGTCCATCGCGATCACAGTCGCGCCCTTGCCCTTGAGCGTATCCAGAAGCTCGGGGTTCTGAGCCGGCCAGATGAACGAGATGATCGTCTGTCCTGCTCGGATGTATCCGATTTCCGCATCGTCGGGCGCGCGGACCTTGCTGATCACGTCAGCGGCGGCATAGACGGCAGCGGCGTCGGGCAGAACCTCCGCCCCTGCCGCAGTGTAATCGGCGTCGTTGAAGCGGGCAGCCGCGCCGGCACCGGCTTCGATGACGCAGTCGTGTCCGAGTTTGGCCAGGGCAGCGACACTTTGCGGTGTCATTGCCACACGTGCCTCTCCGGGCCAGGTTTCCTTGATCGCGCCGATTTTCATGGGCATGTCTCCTCGCAAGGCTGGGGTGAGAATTATGTGACACGTCATCGCACGATAGGAAAGCCACGAATCCACATGCGACGCAGGAATGCGCAATAATGTGACTGCTTACGTAACGTCAATCTTTGCGATTGTTTCGCGCATGTTCCGGGTGGGCGACTCGCATGAGGAATGCTAGATTTAGTCTCATGACAAATCAGGACCGCAACATAGATGCTGAACGCCGCGCAATTCGGCAGCTCGACCCGACTGAATCCAATCGGATCGCCGCTGGGGAGGTTGTCGAAAGGCCCGCGAGCGCGGTCAAGGAACTGCTGGAAAATGCGCTGGACGCTGGCGCCAGCCGGATTTCGATCGCCGTGGCGGACGGGGGAAAGACGCTGATCCGGGTCACGGATGACGGGCATGGCATCGCGCGGGGGGAATTGGCCCTCGCATTGTGCCGTCATGCCACGTCCAAGCTGGACGGTGACGATCTGGTCAACATCCGCTCGTTCGGGTTTCGGGGTGAGGCGCTGCCCTCCATCGGGGCGGTCGCCCGGTTGCGTCTGTCCAGCCGCGTCGCCGGGGCGGAGGCGTGGGAGATTTCGGTCAATGGCGGTGCCCTTGCCGATCCGGTGCCCTGCACCCTGCGCGGCGGCACGGTGGTGGAGGTGCGCGACCTGTTCCACGCCACGCCCGCACGCCTGAAATTCCTGCGCACCGACCGGGCGGAATTGCAGGCCATATCCGAGGTGGTCAAACGGTTGAGCCTGTCCGCGCCCGCCGTCGCCATATCGCTGCGCGACGTTTCCGGCGGCGGTGAGGGCCGGGTGATCTATTCCGCCGAACGGGCCGATCCCGCCGCGCGGATGGAGGCGGTTCTGGGCCGGGATTTCCGAACCAACGCCATCGAAATCGACGCCGTGCGGCAGGGCATCACCATGACCGGCTTCGCCGCATTGCCGACCTATAGCCGGGGTGCGGCGGTCGCGCAGTTCCTGTTCGTCAACGGGCGGCCCGTGCGTGACAAGCAACTGACCGGTGCGCTGCGCGGTGCCTATTCCGATTTCCTCAGCCGGGACCGGCATCCGGCGGTGTGCCTGTTCCTGACCTGCCCCCCGTCCGAGGTGGACGTGAACGTGCATCCGGCCAAGACGGAGGTCCGCTTTCGTGAACCCGGGCTGGTGCGCGGATTGATCGTGTCCGGTCTGCGACAGGCCCTGGCGGAGGCAGGGCATCGTGCTTCGACCACGGTGGCGGATGCGACGCTGGGCGCGATGCGGCCAGAGGCTGCCGCGCAGCCCCGTATCTATCAGATGGATCGCCCGTCCTTGGGTGACCGGCCCGCCCCCTATTCTGTGCAGCCCGCCCCGACCGGCTTCGCTGACGATGGCAGCGGCTGGGCCGGCGCGCGGACGGAGCCTGCCCCCGCCGTGCCCGATCAGGTTGAGGAAACCCCGGCCTATCCGCTGGGTGTGGCACGGGCGCAGTTGCATGAGAATTACATCGTCGCGCAGACCCCGGACGGCATGGTTCTGGTCGATGCCCATGCCGCGCATGAACGGCTGGTCTACGAGCGGCTGAAGGCGCAGGCGGCGGCGCGATCCGTTCCGTCGCAAGCCTTGCTGATCCCCGATATCGTGGACTTGCCCGCCGATGATCTGGCGCGACTGGCCGATGCACGCGAAACCCTGTCGGCGGTCGGTCTGGATATCGAGGCATTCGGCGCAGGCGCGGTCGCCATCCAGTCGGTCCCGGCCGCGCTGGGACAGGTGGACGGCAAGGCCCTGCTGACGGACATCTGCGACGAGTTGGCGGACCAGGGCACCACCACCCGGATCGCTGACAAGCTGGACGCGATCCTGTCGCGGATCGCCTGCCATGGCTCGGTCCGTACCGGGCGGCGGATGCAGGCGGAGGAGATGAACGCCCTGCTGCGAGAGATGGAGGCGACCCCCCATTCCGGCCAGTGCAACCACGGCCGTCCCACATATGTGGAGCTGAAGATGAAGGACATCGAGAGGCTGTTCGGGCGCAGTTAGAGGCGCCCGGCCCGCGCCTTTGCCTTCGCGCGCAGGACACCCCTGATCCACAGGGTCGCCGCCGCCGCCAGAACCAGCGTCACCACCAGCCCGACGATATCGGTCATGATCTGGGCCACGACGGTCACGTGATCCATGAAGGTGTAACCCAATCCAATATAGACCGTGACCCAGATCACCTCCCCCAGAATATCTCCTACGGTGAAACGCAGCCAGCTCAGCCCGGTCGCGCCCGCGATGAAATTCACCCAAGGTCCCAGCGGCGCAACAGCCCAAGTGGACAGGAAAACCCCCATGCCGCCCCGGCGATCCACCAGATCGGTGGCCCGTTTCAGCACCGCAGCCCGCGTGGGGGATCGTGACAACCGCGCCACCAGCGTCCCGCCGCCGACCCGGCCGATCAGATATCCTGTCTGATCGCCCAGAATGGCCCCGGCCAGCGCGGACAACCCTACAGGCCACGCATCCAGATCGCCCGAGGCGACAAACGCGCCGCCGGTCAGCATCATCAGCGATGTGGGGATCGGCAGGGCGAGACATGACAGAAATGCCGAGGCAAAGATTACATAGATGCCGTAATCCGTTATCAGTTCGACGATCGTTTCAGTCATCCCGGCGCGTCCTGCCGTTGCCTGTTGGCGTATCGCGGGGGGTGCCCTCACGGAATGCGGCGATGGCCGATTGCGCCTCTGCGATGACCTGCTCGACCGGCACGCCGCGAAACTCTGCCAGTTCGGCCAGGGTCATCGGGCCGTCTGGGGGTGGCACCGGTGCATTCAGCGCCTCGAGGATCACGGCAGGCGGCACCCGCCACGACCGCGCGACGTAGCGGGGCGTCATCCAGTCCGCCAGGTCTTGCTCCTGCTGAACCTTGATGGCGCGATCCTGCCAGAACAGCACGGTCCGCACGCCGAAGAAGAATGTCCCCGCCAGCGCCAGCGACAGGATGATCGTCGCGATGGGGGCCGCTGCCCACAATCGGCTGACGAATGCTTGTGCCCTGCTCAACATCGGGGTCTCCGCTACGGGGTCGGTCCAGCTATTTCTACGTTGTCTTCTACGAACGCCCGCGACGGACCCGTCGCGGGCGTTCGCTGGATCCTAGAAATTGTCCTTGCGGTTGCGCACCTCGGTAAAGACCTCGGCATCGGTGGCGTCCGGCATGCCGACGGCGGATTTCACGCTGGCGATATGTGCGCGCAGGAACGGGTTCGTGGCCTTCTCCTCGGCCAACGAAGAAGGGACCGTGGGCATGTTGCGTTGCCGCGCCTCGTCTATGCGCGCGGCCCGCGCGATCAGGTCGTGATTGTCGGCTTCGATGCTGAGCGCGAATTTCGCATTGCTCTGCGTGTATTCGTGACCGGAATAGACGATGGTGCTGTCGGGCATGTTGAGGAATTTCTGCATGGAGGCCCACATCATCGGGCCGTCCCCCTCAAACAGCCGCCCGCATCCCAGCGCCATCAGGCTGTCGGCGGAAAACACCGCATCGGAATCGGGGAAGTGGAACGCGATGTGCCCGACCGTGTGCCCCGATACGTCGAGCACGTGGCCCTCGCTTTCCCCGACGGTGACGGTGTCGCCTTCCTCCACGGCCTGATCCAGCGTCGGCAGGCGGTGGGCGTCGGCCTTGCCGCCGATAACCTTGCAGCCGTATTTGCTGCGCAGTTCCTCCACCCCCTGAATGTGGTCGTCGTGGTGATGGGTCAGCAGGATCATGTCGAGGTCGAGCCCCCGCGCGTCCAGCGCCGCAATCAGGGGTGCGGCTTCGGGTACATCGACGATGGCGACGGTGCCGGTCGCGGCGTCGCGCAGAATGTAGGCGTAGTTGTCCGAAAGACAGGGAACGGTCTGAATGTCGAGGGCCATGGTGCGAGGCTCCTTCCTTGGCTAGTGTCATCTTGAAACTGTGTCATCAGGGCAGATAGCGCAATGCATCTCGATGTCGTCGATTTGAAGGCTTTCTACTATCGCACCCGTCTGGGGCGCGGCGCGCAATCAGCGCTGCAGCGCTGTCTGCGTGGTATGTGGCCCGATGTCAGCGGGCAAAGCGTGGTGGGCTATGGCTTCGCCGCGCCGTTCCTGCGACCCTTCATGGCCGAGGCGGACCGGCTGATGAGCTTCATGCCCGCGCCGCAGGGCGTGATGCCGTGGCCGCCGGGGCTGCCGAATCTCAGCGCGCTGGTGCAGGAGACGCACTGGCCCGCGCAGGCAGGCTCCATCGACCGGATCGTTGTCGCCCACGGGTTGGAAACATGTGAACGCCCCGGCGCCTTGCTGGAGGAGATCTGGCGCGTTCTGGCGCCGGGGGGGCGCGTGATCTTCATCGTGCCGAACCGCACCGGCATGTGGGCGCAGCGCGACGTCACTCCCTTCGGCCACGGGCGGCCCTACAGTTTCGGACAGCTCGACACCCAGCTTCGCGCGCATCGGTTCGAACCGCTGGTACGTGAGGCGGCGTTGTATCTGCCCCCTTCGCACAGGCGCGGCATGTTGCGGATGCAGGGAACGGCGGAGCGGTTAGGCGTGCGGTTGCGCGCGCACCGTCTGGCTGGCGCATTGGTGGTGGAGGCCGTCAAACAGGTTCATGCCCTGCCACGGGGCAAGAAACGCGAGGCCCGCACGACCATCAGCATATTGAGCGGTCTGGGCGTGCCGGAACCGGGTCGCGCGGGGCGAAGTGTTGCGGATTCGCCCTGAATCGCACGCTGCTGCTGTGCAACTGCGACATAAATCACCCGGATTCATGGGGCGAAACTGCGTTATATGACCTGCATTTAGGCTAAGGGTTTGTAGTTGCTGAGAAGTCCAATTGCGGTTCAGGCTTTTGATTATATTGCCCTGTGCGAAATGCTCTGCTATCACCCGCCCAGTTTCATCCGCAGGCCGCCCAACCGGCCGGTCATGAATCACTGCGGCCCGTCGGTCATGCCCGATGGTCTGCTCAAGAATGGGGTGCCCCCTTGGCAACAGCATCCGCCCATGTCTCCGGAATCGCGGGACGCTACGCGACGGCTCTGTTCGAGCTCGCACAGGAAGACGATTCCGTCGCGCAGGTCGAAGCCGACCTGACCGCGATCGAATCCGCATTGGCCGAAAGCGCCGACCTGCGGGAGTTGATCTCCTCGCCGGTCTACAGCCGTACGGACCAGCAAAACGCCATGCGTGCACTGGCGCAGGCCATGTCGCTCGGCAATACGGTCAGCAACGGACTGGAGCTGATGGCTTCGCGCCGTCGCCTATTCGTGCTGCCGGACGTGATCGCCGCCGTAAAGGCGCTGGCCGCCGATGCGCGCGGTGAGGTCACGGCAGAGGTTACATCTGCGACGCCGCTGTCCTCGGAACAGCTCGACGCGCTCTCCGCATCGCTCAAGGCCTCCGTCGGCCGTGACGTGACACTGAACACGACAGTCGATGAGAAGATCATCGGCGGTCTCATCGTCAAGGTAGGCTCGAAGATGATCGACACCTCGATCGCTTCGAAGCTCGCCGCCATGAAAAACGTAATGAAAGAGGTCGGATAATGGCAATCCAAGCCGCGGAAATCTCTGCGATCCTCAAGGACCAGATCAAGAATTTCGGACAGGACGCCGAAGTCGCCGAAGTGGGCCGCGTGCTCAGCGTCGGTGACGGCATCGCGCGTGCGCACGGCCTCGACAACGTCCAGGCGGGCGAAATGGTCGAGTTCCCGGGTGGTATCCGGGGTATGGCGCTGAACCTCGAAATCGACAATGTCGGTATCGTGATCTTCGGCTCCGACTCCAAGATCAAGGAAGGCGACACCGTCAAGCGCACCAAGTCCATCGTGGACGTGCCCGTCGGCAAGGGCCTGCTGGGCCGCGTCGTCGATGCGCTGGGCAACCCGCTGGACGGCAAGGGCCCGATCGAGGCGACCGAGCGTCGCATCGCGGACGTCAAGGCGCCTGGCATCATCCCCCGTAAATCGGTACACGAGCCGATGCTGACGGGCCTCAAGTCCATCGACGCGCTGATCCCCGTCGGTCGTGGCCAGCGTGAGCTGATCATCGGCGACCGCCAGACCGGCAAGTCCGCCGTGGCGCTCGACGCGATCCTGAACCAGAAGTCCTATAACGAGGCGGCTGGCGACGACGAGAGCAAGAAGCTGTACTGCATCTACAACGCCGTGGGTCAGAAGCGATCCACCGTGGCCCAGCTGGTGAAGAAGCTGGAGGAGAACGGCGCGATGGAATATTCCATCGTCGTGGCCTCCACCGCGTCCGAGCCTGCGCCGATGCAGTTCCTCGCCCCCTATTCCGCCACCGCGATGGCCGAGTATTTCCGCGACAACGGCATGCACGGCCTGATCATCTATGATGATCTGTCCAAGCAGGCGGTCGCCTATCGTCAGATGTCCCTGCTTCTGCGTCGCCCGCCGGGCCGTGAAGCGTATCCGGGTGACGTTTTCTACCTGCACTCTCGCCTGCTGGAGCGTTCGGCGAAGCTGAACGAGGACAACGGCGCGGGCTCGCTGACGGCACTGCCGATCATTGAAACGCAGGGCGGCGACGTGTCCGCGTTCATCCCGACCAACGTGATCTCGATCACCGACGGCCAGATTTTCCTTGAGACGGAACTGTTCTACCAGGGCATCCGCCCCGCGGTGAACACCGGTCTGTCGGTTTCGCGCGTCGGCTCCGCCGCACAGACGAAGGCGATGAAGTCGGTTGCAGGCTCGATCAAGCTGGAACTGGCGCAGTACCGCGAAATGGCGGCCTTCGCCCAGTTCGGCTCCGACCTCGACGCGTCCACTCAAAAGCTGCTGAACCGCGGTGCACGTCTGACCGAATTGCTCAAGCAGGCGCAATATTCGCCGCTGACCAATGCGGAGCAGGTCATCGTGATCTATGCCGGTACGAAGGGTTATCTCGATGACCTGGCCGTCAATCAGGTCAAGCCGTTCGAGATGGGTCTTCTGTCGGAACTGCGGAACCACCACGCGGATCTGCTGAACGATATCCGGGACAACGATCGCAAGGTCGCCGGTGATCTGGAAGAAAAGATCAAGTCGGTGCTCGACAGCTTCAAGAAGTCGTTCGCCTGATCCGTCGCAGATAGTTAAGGGAAGGGAGCAAGGCATATGCCGAGCCTCAAGGACCTGAAAATCCGCATCGAATCAGTCAAATCGACGCGGAAGATTACCAAGGCGATGCAGATGGTCGCTGCCGCAAAACTGCGCCGTGCGCAGGAAGCGGCGGAGGCTGCACGCCCCTATGCCGAGCGCATGGAGGCCGTGCTGGGCAACCTGGCTGCGGGCGCGAAGAATTCCGCGTCCGCCCCGATGCTGCTGCGCGGCACCGGGTCCGACCAGACCCATCTGTTGATCGTTGCCACGTCCGAACGTGGTCTGTGCGGTGGTTTCAATACCAACATCGTCAAGCTGGCGCGGACCCATATCCGCAAGCTGCTGGCCGATGGCAAAACCGTCCAGATCATCACGGTCGGAAAAAAGGGGCGGGAGCAATTGCGTCGCGATTACGGTGAACTGATGGTCGATCACGTCGATCTGTCGGGGGTGAAGCGTGTCGGCTACGACAACGCTTCGGAAATTGCCGATGACGTTCTGTCCCGCTTCGCACAGGGTGATTTCGACGTGGCCACGCTGTTCTTCTCGGCCTTCGAGAACGTGATCACCCAGCGCCCGACCGCGCAGCAGATCATCCCGGCCGTGGTCGAGGAGGGTGCCGATAGCGGCGCGCTCTACGATTACGAACCCGAGGAGGACGCGATCCTCGCGGATCTGCTGCCGCGTTCCGTCGCGACGCAGATCTTCACCGCTCTGCTCGAAAACGCCGCCTCCGAACAGGGCGCGCGGATGTCCGCCATGGACAACGCGACGCGCAACGCGGGCGAGATGATCGACGACCTGACCATCCAGTTCAACCGGACACGTCAGGCTGCGATCACCAACGAGCTTATCGAAATCATTTCGGGCGCTGAGGCGCTCTGACGACTGGAGAAACAGACATGGCAAATGCTGTCGGCAAAATCACCCAGGTGATCGGCGCGGTCGTCGACGTTCAATTCGACGACCACCTGCCCGAGATCCTCAACGCATTGACCTGCGACAATAACGGCCAGCGGCTGGTGCTCGAAGTGGCACAGCATCTGGGCGAAAGCACCGTTCGGACCGTGGCGATGGCCGCGACCGAAGGTCTGGTGCGCGGTCAGGAGGTCACCGATACCGGGGCCTCCATCCAGGTTCCCGTGGGTGAAGGCACCCTGGGCCGCATCATGAACGTGGTGGGTGAGCCTGTGGACGAAAAGGGTGAGGTCAACGTGACCGAGTATCGCTCGATCCACGGTGAGGCGCCTACATTCGAGGCACAGTCCACCTCCTCGGACATCCTGGTCACGGGCATCAAGGTGATCGACCTTCTCGCCCCCTATTCCAAGGGTGGTAAGATCGGCCTGTTCGGCGGTGCCGGCGTGGGCAAGACGGTTCTGATTCAGGAGCTGATCAACAACATCGCGAAGGTGCACTCGGGCTATTCCGTGTTCGCCGGCGTGGGGGAGCGGACCCGTGAGGGCAACGATCTCTACTACGAATTCATCGAGTCCGGCGTCATCAACGCCGAAGACCTGACGAAATCCAAGGTGGCACTGGTTTACGGCCAGATGAACGAGCCTCCGGGTGCGCGTATGCGTGTGGCACTGTCCGGCCTGACCATGGCAGAGCAGTTCCGCGACCAGTCGGGCACGGACGTTCTGTTCTTCGTGGACAACATCTTCCGCTTCACGCAGGCCGGTTCCGAGGTGTCCGCACTTCTGGGTCGTATCCCCTCCGCCGTGGGCTATCAGCCGACGCTGGCGACCGATATGGGCCAGATGCAGGAGCGGATCACCTCCACCAAGGCGGGGTCGATTACCTCGGTTCAGGCGATCTACGTGCCTGCGGACGATTTGACCGATCCGGCGCCTGCGACCTCGTTCGCGCACCTCGATGCGACCACGGTTCTGTCGCGTGCGATCTCCGAGCTGGGCATCTATCCTGCGGTTGATCCGCTCGATTCCACCTCGCGTATCCTCGACCCGCAGGTCGTGGGTGAGGAGCACTATCAGGTTGCCGTCGACGTTCAGCAGATGCTTCAGCGGTACAAGTCGCTGCAGGACATCATCGCGATCCTGGGCATGGACGAACTGTCCGAAGAGGACAAGCTGACCGTGACCCGCGCGCGGAAAATCCAGCGCTTTCTGTCGCAGCCCTTCGACGTGGCCGAAGTGTTCACCGGTTCGCCGGGCGTTCAGGTCCCGCTGGAGGACACGATCGCGTCGTTCAAGGCCGTTGTGGCGGGCGAATACGATCACCTGCCCGAGGGTGCGTTCTATATGGTCGGTGGCATCGCGGACGTGATCGCCAAGGCCGAGAAGATGGCCGCCGCCGCGGCCTGATGAACTCTGTCGCGGTTTCGGGGTCAGCCTGAAACCGCACCGAACAGGAGGCTATGATGGCCGATACGATGCAGTTCGATCTCGTCAGCCCCGAGCGGAGCCTCCACTCCGCTCAGGTCACGCGCGTTCAGCTTCACGGTGAAGAGGGCGAGATGACGGTCATGCCGAATCACGTCCCGACACTGACCCTTCTGCGTCCCGGTTTCATGACAGTGCATGAGGGCGGTGAGGTTCACGATTACGTCGTGACCGGCGGTTTCGCAGAAATCGGTCCCGACGGTCTGACCGTGTTGGCAGAGCAGGCATCCCTGCGTGCCGACGTCACGACCGACTGGATCGAACGGGTAATCGACGCGGCCGAGAAGGCAGCACTCGACGCGCCCGCAGACATCCATATCACCATGAACCAGCGCGTGAACCACGCACGGTTTTTGGCGCAGCAATTGGGTATCACGCCCAATATTTGAGCCATGGTGCAGACTACCTAAAAACCCCGTCGATCCGGCGGGGTTTTTTCGTTAAAGCGTTGATATGAGAAGAATTGACACAAATTGGCTGGGCGTCGCGGAAGGGTTCGTGACGATGTTCGATCACTGGTCCGATGCCACGGATATGTGGGACGGTCTGGGGGAGCGTCGGGTGGAAAAACCGGTCGCGTTCGGCGGGGCCTTCGCCTCGATCCCGGTGGTGCATCTGTCGCCCACCCTGATCGACGCCCATTCCGATACCTATCTCAGGCTCAACATTCGGGCGGAGGAGATCAGCGAGACGGGCTTCGTCATGGCGGTCAGCGTCTGGGACGATACGCGCATCGCGCGCCTGGGGATCGACTGGCAGGCGCTGGGGCCGCTGGACGACCCGGATGAGAAATGGGACGTTTGACGGGTCAGCAATCTCGGCTCAGGGCCAGGCCAGATCGGGCCCGCTGCGGAAATACGACACATTGTTGGTGAACATGCTGTCGGGGCGCAACCGTATGAACCGCCCCGCCGGATCGTCGATCCGTGCAATATTATCCACGAACCACTGGTTCCAATCGGACGCCTTGCCCAGATAGCGGTTCAGCAGGCGCCGGAACCGCGCGGGGTCGTTCGGCTCGATGTTGGCGCTGCCGCGCAAGCCGAGGTGCAACAGGATTCCCACCGCCGGATCGAACTCGGTGATCTCTACCGCGCAGGCGGGGCGGGAGGTCAAACGGCGGACGGAACTGCTGTCCTCGCTTCCCAGCATCCACAGGGCGTCATCCTCCCACAGAAACCAGACCGGCGCGTTGCACGGCGTTGCGTCGGACGAAACGCTGGACAGGATCGCCATCAGCGGTCTGGTGAGCAGGACCTGCGGATCAAAAGGTGTCGGCATCGCGCCTCACTTCATCGGATAGAATGCCTCGTAAATCGGGCCGAGGGTGTCCTCATTGAACAGCGATGACACGCTGGATCCGTTCGAGATGTTGAGGATCGCCTGCGCGAACATCGGGCCGATGGGCACGACCCGGATGCGCGGCTCATCCTGCACGGGCTGGGGCTGCTCGATCGAGTCCGTGACGACCAGCGATTTCAGGACCGAACCGGCGATGCGCCCCACGGCGGGGCCGGACAGGACGCCGTGCGAGATATAGGCGTGAACCTCCTTGGCGCCGCCCTCCTGCTGCAACAGTTCGGCGGCTTTGCACAGGGTGCCGGCGGTGTCGCAGATGTCGTCCACGATGATGCAGACGCGATCCTTCACGTCACCGATGATCATCATCTCCTCGATCTCACCGGGTTTGGAGCGCCGTTTGTCCACGATGGCAAGTCCGGCACCGATCCGCTTGGCCAATTCGCGGGCCCGCGCCACACCGCCCACATCGGGGGAGACGACGGTGACCTCGCTCAGGTCGGGGAATTGCTGCTTGATGTCGAGCGCGAAAACCGGGGCGGCATAGAGGTTGTCCACCGGAATGTCGAAGAAGCCCTGAATCTGGCCCGCATGCAGGTCCATCGTCAGAACGCGGTCAACGCCGGCCTGCGCGATCAGGTTTGCCACCAGCTTGGCCGAGATCGGCGTGCGCGCGGCGGTGCGTCGGTCCTGCCGTGCATATCCAAAATAGGGAATCACCGCCGTCACCCGCTGGGCGGAGGATCTGCGCAGCGCATCCGCCATGATCAGCAGTTCCATCAGGTTGTCGTTCGCCGGATTGGACGTGGACTGGATGATGAACATGTCTTCATCGCGGACATTGTCGAAAACCTCGACAAAGATCTCCTTGTCGTTGAACCGTTCGACCCGCGCGTTGGCCAGGTTCACGGGGGCGCCGCGATAGACCGTCATCCGCCGGGCGATGTTGCCGGCCAGCTCCTTGTTCGCGTTTCCGGATATGAGCTTCAGGTTGATGTCGGATTTCATCGGGGCAGTCCTCTTGAACGGCATGGGAAACCTCTGTGGCACGTTATGGGCGGGCAATATCATTGAGTACGCGCTATGCAAAGCCTATCTGAGGAAACGTCACGAATCGGAGCGGCACATGACACAGATCGACTACTACCTCTTCCCCCTTTCGCCCTTTACCTATCTTGCGGGAACGAAACTGGAGGAGATCGCCCAAAAGCACGGCGCCAGCGTGAATTACAAGCCATTCGATCTGTTCCGCGTCTTTGCCGAGCATGGCACCCAGCCGCCGGGAAAGCGTCATCCCTCACGTCAGAGCTACCGTTTGCAGGAAATCGCGCGAATCGCCCGGATGAACAACCTGCCGGTAAATCCCCAGCCGCTGCACTGGCCCACGGACCCCAAGCGCGCCGCGGCGGCGATCATCTACGCGCAGGAATTCGCGCATGAGCATTCCAGAGGAGATGTCGGCAAGCTGAGCTTCGAGATCCTGTCGGCCTGCTGGGCACGGGAGCAAGACATCGCGCGCGAGGACGTGATCGAGACCTGTCTGACCGCCGCGGGCTTCGACGCGGGGATCGCGCAGCGTGACCTGCAATCGGCGCTGGATATCTATGAGCGCAACACGGATGAAGCGTTGGCCGCGAACGTGTTCGGCGCGCCGACCTATGTGCATGGCAACGAGGTGTTCTGGGGACAGGACCGGTTGCCGTATCTGGACGCTCATCTGGCGGTGACGGGCTGATGCGGGGGGATTTTGCAAATGCCGCGACGGGTCTGCGGCAGGGCTGTATCGCGGCCCCGTTGATGCTGGCGGCATGTGCGCCCCTCACGCTTGGGTCGGACAGTCAGGTGGAGCGGGTGCGCAGCGGCATGTCGTTTCGCGATGTGGTGGCCGCGATCGGCCCCGCGCAGGCCTTTGAGCAGACGCGCGACAACCGCCTGATCTGTACCGCGCATATCTATGACGAGACGTCGGAGCCGCGCTGGATTCACGTGGCCTATCAGGAGGCACGCGTTGTACGGGCCAGCGACGGGCATATCGGACCGGAGTGTGAGGCATGATGCTGGGCGGTGCGCAGACCGGACTGCACAAAACCGGATCGTCTGGACCCCGTGTCCTGCTCTCCCACTGCTCGCTGGCGCATTCGGGGGCTTGGCGTGGCATGTTGAGCCATCTGGGTGAGGTCCGGGCCGAGGCTCTAGACCTGCCCGGTCACGGCAAGTCGGACACCGATCACACGCGGCGTCCGCGACGGCAGGCCGCGGATGCGATGCTCGAAGTGCTGGGCGAGGGTCCCGCGCATCTGGTCGGGCACTCGTTCGGTGGCGGCGTCGTTCTGCGCACCGCGCTGGACCGACCCGAGGCCGTGGCCAGCGTCACCCTGATCGAACCGATGATGTTCTATCTGCTGGACGATGACGACCCGGTCGCGATCGCTGAGGAGGCCGCCACGTCGCATTATGTCGATGCCGTCGCCAAAGGGGACGCGGAGCGCGCTGCGAAGGAGTTCATGGCCCTGTGGGGCAGTGGTGTGGCCTGGGATGACATGCCGCAGAGCGTGCGTGACTATTCCGTCGCGCGGATGGATTTCGTTGCTTCCAGCGTTGACGATGTCACCGGGCGCGACAAGGATCAGATCACGCTGGATCAGATCGCCTCGCTGCCTTGCCCGGTGCAGGTGATTGCCGGTGCGCAGACGCGTAATTCCGCCCTCGTCATATGTGAGAAGATCGCCAGCCGGCTCAGCACGCGACCGCATCTGGTGGCGGGCGCGGGGCATATGGTGCCGATCAGCCACCCGGCGGAGGTCGCGGCCCTGATCCGGCAGATGTTCTAGAGCAGGGCGCTGAAGGCGTCGATCTGGTCCTGCGTTGTGGCCCAGTTGCACACGAGGCGCGCGCTCAGCAATTGGTGCGCGTCCCCCTCCAGCGAGGCCTCGGGGATCAGGTAATACTGCGCGCCCGCCGCGTGCAGACGCTGGTGCGCGGCCCGCGACAGGCGGCAGAAGATCTGGTTGCCCTCGACCGGATGTATCAGCGCCTCGGTCCCGATGGCGCTGGCCAGTCGCGCGGCGGCATCGTTGGCCGCGCCCGCCAGTTCGCGCCACAGATCATGCGTCAGATAGGCGTCCATCTGCGCGGCGAGGTAGCGATGCTTGGAAAGCAGATGCCCGCCACGCTTGCGCCGCCGCTCCAGCTCCTGCTGCTTCGTGCCGTCGCGCAGGATCACCGCCTCGACCCCCGGCAATCCGTTCTTGGTTCCGCCGAAAACCACGGCGTCCAGTCCTGTGCGCATCAGCTCCGCCGGGGTATAGCCGCCCGCCACCATCGCGTTGGACAGTCGCGCCCCGTCCAGATGCACCGCCATGCCCGCGCGATGCGCAATCCCGACCACCTCGGCTATTTCGGCTAATGGCCACAGGGTGCCTGCCTCGCTGAGATTGGACAGCGACACGATTGCAGGCGGGACGGAGTGGATGCCGTTGGGCGTTTCAGCAATGGCACGGCTCAACGTTTCCGCCGTGAAGCGGCCATGCGCGCCGTCCATCAGGGTCAGCTTGCCACCGCCGATGAAGAATTCCGGCGCGCCGCCCTCGTCCTCCTCGATATGGGCCTGCCGGTGGCAGTAGATGCGCCCCCAGGGCGGGCATAGGCAAGCCAGCGCCAGTGCATTCGCCGCGGTTCCCGTCGCCGCCAGCACCACCGCCGCGTCAGGCACATCGAACAGCGCGCGCAGGCGATCCGCGACCGATAGGCTCAGCGGATCGTTGCCATAGGGCATGGCATAGCCCTGATCGGCGCGGGTCAGCGCCTCCCACACCTTGGGGTGTGCCGGGCCGGAATTGTCGGAGGCGAAATTCATGAAAGATCCTCCACAATGTGTTCTTCGTATTCTTCCTCATCGACCTCGAATTCCGCAACAGTGCGTCCAGCCATCGAATGGCCGGCCTGTGCGACGCTTTCTGTGTCGCCGGTCATCAGGGGGTGCCAATCGGGGATCGGCTTGCCCTCATGCCGCAGGCGATAGGCGCAGGTCTGCGGCATCCAGTGCGCAATCTGGGGCAGGGTCTCCGCGTCGAGCACGACACAGCCCGGCACCAGTTGCTTTCGCAGGGCGTAGTTGCCGCAGCGACAGGTCGCGGGATCGAACAGGCGGCAGGCGATGTCTGTGTAGGCGACGCCGCCGGTGTCCTCATCCTCCAGCTTCAGCAGGCAGCACTTGCCGCAGCCATCGCACAGCGCCTCCCATTCGGGGCGGGTCAGTGCGTCGAGCGGCAGGGTCCAGAACTTCGGGCGGTGTGTCATGTGGCCGCTATACAGGCCCGGTGTCGATGCCGCCAGTGGGTGCCCCGCCCTGTCAGGACAGAAGCCTGCGCGTTTCTTCGACATCCCGGTGCATCTGGGCGATCAGCGGCTCCATGCCGTCGAATTTCAGTTCCGGACGCTGGAAATGCATGAGGGCAACGGACAGTTCCTCGCCGTAAAGATCACCCGAGAAGTCGAGCAGCATCACCTCCAGATTCGGGGCGTTGTCCCCGAATGTCGGGCGTGAGCCGAGCGAGGCGATGGCGTCGTAGGTTCCGCTGTGCGGGCCGTCGCGAACATCCACCCGGCAGGCATAGATGCCGAAGGCCGGCAGATGCAGCCCGGCCATGGAGATGTTCGCCGTCGGAAATCCCATCTCTCGCCCGCGTTTGAAGCCGTGCTCAACCACGCCCTCGATCCGGTGCCAGTGTCCCAGCATCGCGGCGGCATCGGTGGGCCGACCCTCGCTGAGGGCGGTTCGGATCGCGGTGGAGGAAACCGCGCCGTCCGATCCTTCGAGCAGGGGGGCAATGGTCAGCGCGAACGGTGCCTGTGACAGGGTGTCCGTGCTGCCCTTGCGCGATTTGCCAAAGCGGAAATCGGCACCGACAACCAGATGGGCGATGCCAAGCCGGGCGATCAGCACCTCATCCATGAAGGCTTGCGGAGTGAGGTCGGCCAGCGCCCGGTCGAACGGAATTTCGTATAGGTATTCGACGCCGAGCTTTTCCAGCCGGTGCGCGCGCGAAGTCGCGTTCATCAGCCGGAACGGAGGGGCGTCGGGGGCGAAGACCTCACGCGGGTGCGGCTCGAATGTCACCACGCCCAGCGGCATGTCAGGCCGGCGCGCCAGATCGAGCACGGATTGGTGGCCAAGGTGCAGGCCATCGAAATTGCCCATCGCGACGGAGGCTCCGCGCGCGATTTGAGGCACATCAAGGCTTTGGTAACGCTGCATGTTTTACCCGGATAATGCCGGGCGGACCGGCTGGTCTCAGTCGAATTTCGCGGAAGGTGCCAGCACGATCGCTTCACCCTTGAGGACCACGGTATCGCCCACGCGGGCGGCGCAATCAAGCGTGACACGGCGTTTGGCGTAATCAATGGCCGCGACAGTCACTGTCGCCTCGACATGATCGCCGGGGCGCACGGGGGCCATGAACTTGAGGCTTTGACCCAGATAGACCGTTCCGTGACCGGGCAACTGCTCCCCTATCACGGCCGAAATCAGCCCGGCGGTCAGCATTCCATGGGCGATGCGGCCTTCGAAAATGGTGTCGCGGGCGTAATCCTCATCCAGATGAACGGGGTTGTGATCAGTGCTAAGCGCCGCGAACGCTTCGATTTCTTCCATGCCTATCGTTTTGCCCACGGATCGGGACATGCCGATTTCGAGTTCCTCTATAACGATGGTGCCCTTGGGCAAGTTCGAGCCGTGGTCAAGCATGGGTGCCTCCTGCTGCATCTGCGAAGAGATATAGCATGAAATTCTGCCCACGCAAGAAAAATTCACAAACAATGCGCGCTGCGCAATCTATGGTCGCAGCCAGTTTTCAACCTCCAGCAAGCCAGTCAGGGCAGCGGTCCGAAAACCTCCGCCAGAATCGATTCGAGTGCGTCGCGATCATCCTCGTCAAAGGCATCGGGATCATTGCTGTCCACGTCGAACACCGCGATCAGCCTGCCGGAGGAATAGACCGGGACGACGATTTCGGAGCGGGTGCTGGCGGCGCAGGCAATGTGGCCGGGAAACGCCTCTACGTCCGAGACAAGCTGGGTTTGCCCCGAACGGGCCGCCGCACCGCAGACGCCACGGGAAAACGGGATGACCAGACAGCCGTGCCCGCCCTGATAGGGCCCGATCTTAAGCACATCCGCGCCGACGACCCGGTAAAAGCCGGTCCAGTGAAAATGCGCGAAATGGTGATGCAACTCACACGTCACGGTCGCCATCAGGGCGATGGGGTCGTCTTCCCCTTCACACAGGGACGTGATTGCGGCATGTACTTCGTGATATCTGGGGTGCATCGCGATCTCCTTCGTACTGCCAGACAACATGAGGTGTTTCGATGCGCAAGCCGTACCTGCCCGTTCTGCCCGCGCCCCTGCTGCGCAACGCGGTTGAGGCCGCCTTGCTGGAGGATCTGGGCCAGGCGGGGGATGTAACCTCACTCGCCACGATCGCGCCCGATATCCGGGCCGAGGCTGTGATGAACGTACGGCAGGACGGCATCGTTTCGGGGCTGGACGTGGCGCGCGCGGCCTTCGCGGCGCTGGATGCCAGCACACAGTTCGAGGCGCTGGTCGCGGATGGCGATCGCGTGCAGGCCGGACAGGACATCGCCCGGATCACCGGCAACGGCCGGTCCGTCATGGGGGCGGAACGGGTGGCCCTGAACTTCCTGATGCACATGTCGGGCATCGCCACGCATACCGCGCGTTTCGTGGCCGAATTGCAGGGCACAAATGCGCGGGTCGTGTGCACGCGCAAGACAACACCGGGCCTGCGCGCGTTCGAGAAATACGCCGTGCGCTGCGGCGGCGGAACCTCGCATCGCTACGGTCTGGACGATGCCATCCTCATCAAGGACAACCATATCGCGGTTTGCGGCGGTGTGGCGCAGGCCGTGGCCCGCGCCAAGGGCTATGTCGGGCATCTGATGGCGGTGGAGGTCGAGGTCGATACGCTGGATCAGTTCCGCGCCGCACTGGATGCGGGCGCGACGATCGTGCTGCTCGACAACATGGATACCGATACCCTGCGAGAGGCCGTGGCGATGGGCCGTGGCGCGGTGTTGGAGGCGTCGGGCAATGTCGATCTGAACACCATACGCGCCATCGGCGAAACCGGTGTCGATTATATCTCGACCTCGAAAATCACGATGGCGGCAGGTACGCTGGACATCGGCCTGGATATCAAGCTTGGAGTGAACGGATGAACTGGAATGAACTGAAGGCGACCTTCGGTCCCACCATCGCGGAATTGCAGGATGAGGACCGGTTCCTGGGGTTTTCCGCCACGTTCGACGACATGCTGTTCGATTATTCCCGGACCCAGATGACGGACGATGCCCGTGAGGGCCTGTTCGACATGCTGGAGGAGCGGGAGTTCGAGCTAATCCGCGAGGCGATGTATTCCGGTGAGAAGATCAACGTCACCGAGGGGCGGCGCGTCCTGCACACCGCGCTGCGCATGCCCGAGGGCACCCGGATGATGGCGGATGACGAGGATATCGCCGCGACGGTGCTGGACAGCCGCGCGGCCTGCTATGCCTTTGCCGACGCCGTGCGGGCGGGGGAATACGCCGCCGCCGCCGGGGCGTTCACCGATGTGGTGAATATCGGCATCGGCGGCTCTGACCTCGGCCCCGTTCTGGTGGCCGAGGCGCTGGTCGCGGACATGGACGGGCCGCGCCTGCATTTCGTGTCGAACGTGGACGGTGCCGCGCTGAACCAGGTGTTTCAAACCTGCGATCTGAGCAGGACATTGTTCATCATCGCCTCCAAATCCTTCGGCACGATCGAGACGATGGAAACCGCCAAGATGGCGCTGGCCCGCATGCAGGATGAGGTTGCGGATGCCAGCGTGCATTTCGCCGCCCTGACCACCAAGCCCGACGCGGCGGCGGAGCAGTTCGGCATTCCGGCGCAGCGGTGCTTTGGCTTTGCCGATTGGGTCGGGGGGCGGTTCTCCGTCTGGTCGCCCATCGGATTGCCCCTGATGATCGGGCTGGGCCCGCAGAAATTCGGTGAGTTTCTGGCCGGTGCGCATGAAGTGGACGAGCATTTCCGCACCGCGCCCCTGGGGCAGAACCTGCCGGTGCTGATGGCGTGCGTCGGGGTCTGGCATCGCAATGGCTGTGGGTATCCGACCCGCTGCGTCGTGCCCTATGACACCCGGCTGGCGACGTTGCCGCAATATCTGCAACAGCTCGACATGGAATCCAACGGCAAGCGCGTGACGGTTGAGGGGGATGAGGTCGATGTCGCCACCTCCCCCGTCGTGTGGGGCAGTGCAGGAACCAACGCCCAGCACGCCTATTTCCAGATGCTGCATCAAAGCCCGACGCCGCAACCGCTGGAATTCATGATCGCCGCCAAGCCCGTGGCCGAGGGATTCGAGCATATGCAGAAGATCCTGATCGCCAATTGCTTCGCCCAGTCGCAGGCGCTGGCCTATGGCCGGTCTGAGAAGGAGGCCGAGGATCTGATGATCGAGGGCGGCATGGGCCCGGTCGAGGCGCGCGAACTGGCACCGCATCGCACCTTCCCCGGCAACCGCCCCTCGACCCTGCTGATGTACCGCGAGCTGTCGCCGCGCACCCTGGGCCGGATCATCGCACTGGCCGAGGCGCGCTGCTTTACCGAGGGGGTGTTCTGGGGCGTGAACAGCTTCGACCAATGGGGTGTGGAACTGGGCAAGGTTCTGGCCACCGACATGCTGCCGCATGTGGAGGGGCGATTCTCACCCGATATGGTGGATGAGGCCCTGTCCGGCCCGCTGGCGCATTATCACGGATTGTGAGTCGAGGCCGCACCGGAAACCGATGTGGGGGCGGGGGGCAATCCTCGCCCCCATGCGATTCTGGACCAGATCATCTCGTGCACGAAATACGCGATGAACCCGACCACGCACCCGACGATGGCGATGCCGCCGCCCGCTAGCAGCGATCCGGTAAACAGGAAGCCGATCAGCATCATCGACACCAGTCCGGCGGCTTGCCAGGTTATTGCCTTGGTGAAGAGTCTGATCGTGCTGTCCATGGTGGGTCTCCTTAGTTTCTTCAGGCGTGGGTTTCTTCAGGCACTGGCTATCGCAGCTTCGCCGGGTTGGACATTTGGTGAGTTTGCTGCGTAATCTCTGTAATGCTGTATTTTATCTGCAAAGTGGACCGTAATGGACAAGCGTGAGCGCGCAGCGATCTTCCGCGATAGATTGCATCAGGCGATGCTGCGGGCAGACATAACGAAAAGCGGATTGTCGCGCGCCACGCAGGTGGATCGCTCGACCATCGGGCAACTGCTCAAGGACGATCATCCGCGCCTGCCCAATGCCCAACTGGCGGCCGACGTGGCCGACGTGTTGAGCGTCAGCACCGATTGGCTGCTGGGGCTGACAAACAGGCCGGAAACCCCAGGCGACATTGTCGCCGCCGCGATGTCGTTAAGCCCGGCTGAGCGTAGCTCCGCCGATGCGCAGTTGCTGGAATGGCATCAGGAGGCCGCCGGTTACAAGGTCCGCCACGTTCCCGCGACCCTGCCTGACATATTGAAAACGGAACGCATGTTGCGGTGGGAATATGCCTCCTTCGCGGAACGGCAGACACCCGAGGCCTTCACAGCGATGCGCGACCAGCGCGCTTTGTTGTCGGAGGGGGTGTACGATTACGAAATCGCCATCCCCCTGCATGAGATCGAGGCCTGTGCGGCAGGCACCTCCTATTACCGCGACGCGGACAGGGACATGCGGTTCGAGCAGTTGGAATTCCTCGCCGATCATTGCGAGCGGATGCTGCCGCGATTGCGGATCTTCCTGTTCGACGCACGCAAGGTCTTCAGCTCACCCGTCACGGTCTTCGGGCCGAATCTGGCGGTGGTCTATGTCGGGCAATGCTATCTGGCGTTTCGTGAGGTCGAACGGGTGAAATCCCTGACCGCGCATTTCGACTGGCTGGTGCGGTCGGCAGTGGTGGACGCGCGCGATGTGCCGGGGCATATTCGCGGGCTGATGGCCTGAACTGGCGTTCCGCATGTTCTAATAAAAAAGACCCGACGCTGATGCGCCGGGTCAGTTGGAAATGAACCTCTGGTGAAGTTCACTCGGGGAAAGTTTCCGTGCGGCGGCGCGGGCCGCCGCACGGGCACCGGGGCTTAGCCCTTGGTGAATTCGGGATAGGCTTCCATGCCCATTTCGGTCGCATCGAGGCCTACGATCTCGGATTCCTCATCGACGCGGATGCCCATCGTGACCTTCAGGATTGTCCAGACGATGTAGCTGACGATGAAGACGAACAGACCGATGGAGATGACGCCAATCGCCTGCGTCACGAAGCTGGTCCCGTCATTGGTCAGCGGCACGGCCATGGTGCCCCAGATGCCGGCAATCAGGTGAACCGGGATGGCACCGACCACGTCGTCGATCTTCAGCTTGTCTAGCATCGGAACGGTGAACACCACGATCACGCCACCGATACCGCCAACGATCAGCGCCATGAACAGCGAGGGGGCCAGAGGCTCCGCCGTGATCGACACCAGACCGGCCAGCGCGCCGTTCAGCACCATGGTCAGATCGACCTTGCCATAGACGACTTGCGTCAGGATCAGGGCGACGACCGCACCTGCGGCAGCTGCCATGTTGGTGTTGGCGAAGATGCGCGAGATGTCGGTCACGTCACCCACGGTGCCCATGGCCAGCTGCGAACCGCCGTTGAACCCGAACCAGCCGAGCCACAGGATGAACGTACCCAGCGTTGCCAGCGGCATGTTGGAGCCGAGCATCGGAACCACCCGACCGTCGGGGCCGTACTTGCCGATACGCGGGCCGAGGATCAGTGCACCGGCCAGCGCCGCGAAGCCGCCTGCCGCATGGACCAGCGTCGAGCCTGCGAAGTCGGAGAAGCCCATCTCGCTCAGGAAACCGCCGCCCCACTGCCAGGATGCCTCGATCGGATAGATGAAGCCGGTCAGCACGACCACGAAGATCAGGAACGGCCACAGCTTGATCCGCTCGGCCAATGTGCCGGACACGATCGACGCGGTGGTGGCGCAGAACATCAACTGGAAGAAGAAGTCGGAGCCGACGGAGGCATAGTCGAGCGTCGCATCCGCCGCGGCAAGGCCCACAGGCTCCAACGCGGTGGGGAAGAACGCGCCGACGATACCCGCGACGGTCCAGGCGTCGCCCGGATACATCAGGTTGAACCCGACGAGCCAGTACATGATCGACGCGATGGCGAACAGCGAGATGTTCTTGGTCAGCTGCGTCGTGACGTTCTTGGACCGGACGAGGCCGGCCTCCAGCATCGCGAAGCCCGCGGCCATCCAGAACACCAGAAAGCCGCCGACGAGAAACAGCAGCGTGGTCAGGATATAGGGGCTGGGATCGGCGGCGGCATCCTGTGCCAGCGCGGGCGTGGCGCACAGCAGGGTCGTGGCCCCCGCGACACCGAGTTTAAGCAATTTGGTCATTTCTGTCTGGTCCCTCTTGTAGTCTGGTCAGATCGAATCTGGTTCAGATGGCGTCGGCGCCGGTTTCACCGGTGCGCACGCGAATGGCCTGCTCGACATCGAGCACGAAGATCTTGCCGTCGCCGATCTTGCCGGTCTTGGCGGTGGAGGAGAGGGTTTCGATGGCCCTGTCCGCGATGGAGTCTTCGACCACCATCTCCAACTTCACTTTTGGCACGAAATTCACGACATATTCCGCGCCGCGATAGATTTCGGTGTGTCCCGCCTGGCGGCCGTAGCCTTTGACTTCGGATACCATGAGCCCTTGCACGCCGATGGTGGTGAGCGCCTCGCGCACCTCCTCCAGCTTGAAAGGCTTGATGACGGCGATGATGAGCTTCATTGCGATCCCTCGTTGTTGATCTGTAGTCGTCGGGGATCAATATGCAAGAACCGTGCCAACTTCATCGGAGGCGCTGTTTTGCCTGTGGCCAGCGGAAATCCGCCATCCGGAAACGGCGACGTTCAAATGAACGGCAGAAATCTGCGCAAAAAAACATCAGCAAAAAATTGCCGATCAAAAATTAGGCAAACCGCAAACGCAACTTTGCCGTCCAGAACGGTAAGGACGCCTTCGCAATTCCCAGCGCACGTATTAGGTTGACGAGAACAGGAATTCACACCCTCCCGGATAAACACGGACTTATGAGCAGCAAACAGACCAAGCCTTCGACACGAAAGCGCGCGCGCAAACCCTTTCTGTCCCGCCTGTTCGGAGGTGCGTTCCGGCTGATCGGAAAAATCGTCCTGCGCCTGCTCGGGCTGGTCGCCTTGGCGTCTGCTGTGGTCGTGCTCTATTTCTACATGCAGCTCCCCCCGGCGGAGACATTGCTGGACGGGCGCGAACGCGGCTCGGTCGCCATGCTGGACCGTAACGGCGAGATTTTCGCGTGGCGGGGTGAGCAGGGCGGGGTGGTGAGGGCCTCGCAGATGAGCGATGACCTGATCAACGCGGTCATCGCGACCGAGGACAAGCGGTTCTACAGACATCTGGGCATCAGCCCGCGCGGCATTGTCGGTGCGATCCGCATCAATATGAGCGAGGGGCGCGGGCCGTTGCAGGGGCATGGCGGCTCCACCATCACGCAGCAGGTCGCGAAGCTGGTCTTCCTCAGCGATGAGACGACGTGGCGTCGCAAGATACTGGAGATCCCCTACGCCCTGGCGCTGGAGCTGGCCTATTCGAAGGAGGAGATCCTCTCCATATACATGAACCGGGCTTATCTGGGGGCCTCGGCCAATGGGTTCGAGGCGGCGGCACAACGTTATTTCGGCATCAGTGCCCGGCAGGTGGACGTGCCGCAATCCGCCATGCTTGCAGGATTGCTGACCGCGCCCAGTCGCTTCGCGCCGACGCGCGACCTGTCGCGGGCGCAGAACCGCAGTCAGGTCATCCTGCGGCTGATGCACGATCAGGGCTATATCGACGATACGCAATACGCACAGGCCCGCAACAACCCCGCCGTGTTGAGCGCGGAGGCGCAGCGCCGCGCCGGTGGCTATTTCGCCGATTGGGTGATGGAGGACGGGCCCGAATTTCTGATCGAGGACTCGCGTGAGGATGTGGAGATCGCCACCACCTTCGACCCCGCCATTCAGCGCGGCGCGGAACGGGCCTTGGTCTCCGTCTTTGACGACCTTGTTCGTGACGGGTCCGAGGCGCAGGCGGCCATCGTGGTTCTGAGCGCGGACGGGGCCGTTCGCGGTATGGTCGGCGGGCGCGCAATCGGGGGGGCAGGCACTTTCAACCGGGCGACGCAGGCGTTGCGGCAGCCCGGATCGGCGTTCAAGCCCTTCGTCTACGCCGCCGCGATCGAGGCCGGGATGGACCCCAGCGATCGCATCAACGATGCGCCGCTGACGATCAATATTCCGGGATCGGGCGCGTGGAGCCCGCAGAACTACAGCCGCACCTATCGCGGACCGATTACCCTGAGCGAGGCACTTGCCCGTTCGACCAACACGGTCGCCGTGCGCGTATCCGAGCAGACAGGGCGTGAGAAGGTCATCCAGACCGCGCATGAAATGGGCCTGGACAGCGACCTGACCAACAGCCCTGCACTGGCGCTGGGCGCATCCGAGACGACCTTGCTGGATCTGACGGGGGCCTATGCCACCTTCCTCAACCGGGGACGTCGGGCGGAACCATACGGGCTGACGCAGGTTCGTCTAAGGCATGATGGCGACGTCCTGTTATCCGCCGCGCCCGAACTGGGCCACCGCGCGATCTCGGAGCGGACGGCCGGCTATGTGACTTGGATGATGAGCCAGGTGATCGAGGCACCTTACGGAACCGGCAACCGTGCAGCACTGGGCGACCGGTCTGTCGCGGGAAAGTCCGGCACGACGGACGCGGCGCGCGATGCGTGGTTCATCGGTTTCTCGGGCGATTATGTTGTCGGCGTCTGGATGGGATATGACGACAACACGCCCCTGACGGGTGTGACGGGTGGCGGACTGCCCGCCGAAATTTGGAAGCGGACGATGCAGAACGTGCATGAGGGGTTGCCGCCATCGACCTTGCCCGTGGTGGTGCCCTTTGTGCCGCAAGCGCCCCCACCGACCGCTTCGGTTGGCAATCAGGGTGGCGGCAATCAGGGCGGCGGCCAAATCGAAAGGACGATCCGCCAGGTGGATCAGAACCTGGGTGACGTGGTCGAAGGCTTGCTGCGCGGCCTGCTGGGCGGCAATTGATTTGATAGAGTTATGTATTTCAATGGAGTGACAACATGCGGGCGAACACGGTGCGAGCGACTGGAATGCCTAGGGATATCGTGCGAACGAACGGCTGGCGGATCGCCCTGTTGGCCAGTGCGGCCTTTGTTGCGGGATGCGGCGGGCCAACCGGCAACGCCACAGCGCAAACCTCGGGTGCGGTCATGACAGCCACCCCCCCACAACCGCGTGAGCCGCTGGCGGAGCGTCAGGCGCGAGCGGCATCGTTCGCGCAGTGGCGGGCGGAGTTTCGCACCCGCGCCCTGAACGAGGGCATAACGCCCCAGGTCTTCGACGCGACCATGGCCGGGATCGAGCCGTCGAGCCGGGTCGAGGAACTGGACGGCGCGCAACCGGAATTTGTCCGCCCGATCTGGGAATATCTGGACACCGCCGTTTCGGATACACGCGTCGCCAACGGACAACGTGAAGCTGCGGCCCGCGCCGAAACTCTGCGCGCTATCGAGGCGCGATACGGCACCGACACCCGCGCTTTCCTCGCTATCTGGGGAATGGAGACAGCCTACGGCGCGGTGCGCGGTGATTTCCCGGTGGCGGCTTCACTGGCGACCCTGGCGTTCGAGGGGCGGCGCCGCGACTGGGCGGAGCGGGAGTTGATCGCAACCATGCGCATCGTTCAGGACGGCGACGCGCGGCCTTCGGAACTGGTCGGGTCGTGGGCCGGTGCCATGGGGCACACGCAATTCATGCCGTCGAGCTTCCACGCCTATGCGCAGGATTTTGACGGGGACGGGCGGCGCAACATCTGGGCGGAGGATCCGACCGACGCGCTCGCCTCCGCCGCGCATTACCTGCGGCAGGAGGGGTGGACCCCCGGTCAGCCCTGGGGGATGGAGGTCCGTCTGCCGGACGGTTTCAACTGGACACTGGTCGATCCGAACGTCCGCAGGCCAGCCGTATTCTGGAACGAGGTCGGCGTGCGAACCTATGGCGGCGCGGCACTGCCCGATCACGGCGCGGCGGCACTGCTGGCCCCTGCTGGCGCCGGGGGACCGGTGTTCCTGACCTATCCGAACTTCAACGTGATCAAGCGGTACAACAATTCGGACAGCTATGCCCTGGCGATCGGCTTGCTGGGTGACCGCATCTATGGCGGGCCCGGTGTCCAGGCGAGCTGGCCGCAGGATGTGCTGCCCCTGACGCGCAGCGACCGGCGAGAGGTGCAGCAGCGCCTGACCGCGCTGGGCTATGACACGCAAGGCACGGATGGCCTGATCGGCCCGAACTCACAGGCGGCGATCCGTCGGTTCCAGACGGCGAACGGTCTGGTGCCGGACGGATATGCCTCGGACCGGTTGCTGGCGCAGTTGCGCGCGGCCAGCTGAGCGGTTCACTTTCCCAAAATATCCCCGCCGGAGGCGCATCTTTCAACAAGATGCCTGCGGCGGGATGTTCTGGAACCTTGAGGCATAGCTAGAAACGATAAGGGCCGCCCCGGTCGGGCGGCCCTTTCGCGTCAATCGTGGGGATCAGTTCTGGACGGAAACGCCTGCGGCCTCGGCCTCGTCCACGGTGGCCTGTTCCCCCTCGACCCAATAGCCGTCATAGGTTTCGCCCGAGGCATAGGTCATAAGGCCGCGTCCCTGACGCTGACCGGCGACGAAGAACCCTTCGTACAGGTCGCCGTTGGGATATTTGGCGGTGCCCTGTCCGTCGATTTCGCCAGCGGCCCAACCGCCAACGTATTCGAAGCCGTCTGGCATGGTGATGGTGCCCTCGCCCTCACGCTGCCCGTTCACGAAGGTGCCGGTGTAGATCGTGCCGTCGGCATAGGTGGCCACACCCTCGCCATGGCGCAGCCCATCCTGCCATTCGCCGGCATATTGATAGCCGTCATCATAGGTCATCGTGCCGTAGCCGTGGTTGCGCGCGTTGAGGAACGACCCCTCGTAGACCAGGCCGTTGTCGTATTTCGCGATGCCCTCACCCTCGATCACGCCTTCGCGCCATTCGCCCGAATAGGACGATCCGTCGGGATAGGTGATGGTGCCGGTGCCATGGCTGAGGTCGTTGAGGAATTCGCCCTCGTAGACCGAGCCGTCGGGATAGCGGACGAGGCCCGTACCCTCGATCCGGCCCTCGACCCAGTCGCCCTCGTAGACGTAGCCGTCGATGCCCTGGAACGTGCCGGTGCCATGGCGCAGGTCGCCCGCGAATTCACCTTCGTAGATGTCACCGTTGGCATAGGTCGCGATGCCGGTGCCCTGACGCTGACCATCGACCAGCGTGCCCTCGTAGATGTCGCCATTGGGCTGGGTCAGCACGCCCTCACCGTTGATCTGGTTGTCGGACCATTGCCCGGTATAGCTCAACCCGTCGGGCAGGATCAGGGATCCTTCGCCCTCGCGTATGCCGCGCACGATATCGCCCTCATAGACCGCGCCGTCGGGATAGGTGATCTTTCCGGTGCCGTCCTTGGTGCCATCGACCCAGGTCCCCTCGTAGCGGTACCCGTTGGGAGAGACCATCGTGCCGGTGCCGTGATGCACGGAGTTTTGGAATTCCCCCTCGTAGCGGACTTCGTTGGCATAGACCGCGACGCCGGTGCCCGAAATCACGCTGTCGACCCATTCCCCCTCATATGTGCCGCCGTCCGAGAACACGATGGAGCCCTGACCATGCGGCTGACCGTTGAGGAACTGCCCGGTATAGATCGAGCCATTGGGGAATTGGGCGACGCCGTCCCCCTCGATCTGCCCCTCGACCCAGTTGCCGGTATACTCGTAGCCGTTGGGCAGGCGGTAGGTGCCCTGACCGTGTTGAAGCCCGTCCTTGAACTCCCCCTCATAGACGCCGCCGGTATCGTATTGCTTGGTCTCCACCGATCCGTCGGATTGCGCCTGCGCGGCCATCGTTCCGAATGCGACGAGCCCGAGGCCAAGAGCAAATTGCGAAACCCGTATTTTCATCTGTCATATGCGCGGGATCGACGGATCCCGGCCCCTTTACGATTGTGGCCAGCGTCATCGGCCTGTTGCCCCGGACAGTATGTCCAACGGTGGAACCTGACAACAATGGATTCGGGCAATGTCAGCGCCATTTCAGGGCCATATCCGGATCAGGGCGGCGCACGTGTCGGGCTGCGGACTTGCACGGGCAGGCCCGCACGCGATATGCGGCCCTGTAGATGCGAAATTGCGGGATGGAATGCGACATGGCCGATACGTTCAGACTGACGCTGGCGCAACTGAATCCCGTGGTGGGCGATCTGGCGGGCAACATCGCGCAGGCGCGTCAGGCCCATGCCGCCGGTGCGCGTGCAGGCGCCGATCTGGTCGCGCTGCCCGAGATGTTCGCAACCGGCTATCAAACGATGGATCTGGGCCGCAAACCCGCCTTCGTCGAGGATGTGATGGCGCGGGTCGAGGCGCTGGCGCATGAACTGGCGGGCGGCCCCGCGCTGGGCATCGGCGCGCCCTATGTCGAGGGCACCAACCTCTACAACGCCTACTGGATTCTGGACGGGGGCAAGGTCACCGCCGTCGTCAAGAAGCAGGCGCTGCCCAATGACAGCGTCTTCGATGAGAAACGTGTCTATCACCCGGCTGAGCCACAAGGCCCCGTCGCGATCCGGGGTTGGCGCATAGGCATTCCGATCTGCGAGGACGCCTGGCATGTCGGCCCAACCGAAACGTTGGAGGAATCCGGCGCGGAGATGCTGTTCGTTCCCAACGGCTCCCCCTATCATCGGGCCAAGCATGAACGGCGGATGAACCACATGGTCGCCCGCGTGGTCGAAAGCGGTCTGCCGCTGGCCTATCTGAATATGGTGGGCGGTCAGGACGATCAGGTGTTCGACGGCACGTCCTTCGTGCTGAACCCCGGCGGTGCGCTGGCGGTGCTGATGCCGGCATTCGATGCGGTGGTGCAGACGGTGGAGTTCGCGCGCGGCGCGGACGGCGTGCGCTGCATCAGCGATGACAAGATCACGCTGCCCGGCGATTACGCACTGGATTACCGCGCCATGGTCGAGAGCGTGCGCGACTACTTCGCCAAGACCGGGTTCAAGAAGGCGCTGCTGGGCATGTCCGGCGGTGTCGATTCAGCGCTGACCGCGGCCATTGCCGCCGACGCGCTGGGACCGGACAATGTGCGCTGCGTGATGCTGCCTTCGGAATACACTTCGCCCCATTCGCTGGAGGATGCGGAGGCCTGCGCCAAGGCGCTGGGCTGCCGCTACGACTACGTTCCCATCAATGGCCCCCGCGCCGCCGTGACGGAGGCTCTGGCGCCGCTGTTCGCAGGAACCGAGCCCGGCCTGACGGAGGAGAACATCCAGTCCCGATTGCGCGGCCTGTTGCTGATGGCGCTGTCCAACAAGTTCGGTGAGATGCTGCTGACCACCGGCAACAAGTCCGAGGTCGCGGTGGGCTACGCCACGATCTACGGCGACATGGCGGGCGGCTACAATCCGCTGAAGGACCTGTACAAGATGCGGGTGTTCGACACGTGCCGCTGGCGCAACGCCAACCACGATCCCGCGTGGATGAAGGGCAATGGCGGGGAGGTGATCCCCCCCCGCATCATCGACAAACCACCCAGCGCCGAATTGCGTGAGGATCAGAAGGACGAGGATTCGCTGCCGCCCTACGAAGTGCTCGACGATATCCTGGAACGTCTGATCGAGGGGGAGCAGTCTGTCGGGGATTGCGTCGCCGCCGGGCATGATCTGGAAACGGTCAAGCGGATCGAGAACCTACTCTACATCGCGGAATACAAGCGGTTCCAGTCCGCCCCCGGAACGCGACTGACCACACGGGCCTTCTGGCTGGATCGGCGGTATCCCATCGCGAATCGCTGGCGTTCGGCATGAGGCGGCGCACCCGGATCAGCCTGGCGGTGATCGCGGTTTCGGTTCCGATCGCGGCGCTGGGGTTGATCTGGTGGTCGCGGGAGGCAAATGCGCTGGCGAATGCCTTGTTTCAGGGGTTCGGTTCGATCGCTGTCGTCACGGCCTTTATCGGCATTTTGTTTCCGGTATGCGCACGCTGGGCCCTGCGGGTCGGTGTGACGACCGATCAGGCGCAGCGCAATCCGGTGATCCGGTTCATGGCAGGGTTGGACGACCGCGACCACTGACAGGGATGGATCGTTCAGGACGCTCGGCGCGTTTCATCACGGCATTTCAATGTGATGAGGTTTTCATGCGCCATATTCCCTTGCTCCTGGCATCGCTGACCCCGGTCGGCCCTGTGCTGGCGGCCCCCACCCACACGGCCACTCTACAAGCGGTGACCGCACAGGCCTCGTCGATGCCGGCGACCCCCACGGTGGAGGAGATTGAGGCGGCGCAATTTACGGGCGCGCCCCTGGCCGACGGCCAATCGGCGCTGACGGTCAGGGTGCAGGTTTTGCTGGACCGCGCCGGAATTTCACCCGGTATCATCGACGGCTACAAGGGAGCCATGTCGGAAAGTGCCATCCGTGCTTACGAACACCGTGAGGGGCTGATCGTGGACGGCTTGCTGGATGAGGAAGTCTGGATCGGCCTCGGTGGCAGCATGGCGACCGGGATCACGATGACCTATGTCATCACGCACGAGGATACGCAGATCACGCCTGACCTGCCCGACGATTACGCGCGAAAGGCACAGCTGGACTGGCTGGGGTTCGAGCATGTGGCCGAGGGGATCGCCGAGCGGTTTCACATGGATGAGGATTTCCTGCGCGACCTGAACCCCGATGCGACGTTCACCCAGGGCGAAGCGATTACCGTCGTGGACCCCGGCCCCTCGCTGGAGGAAGAGGTCGCGCGCATCGAGATTTCCGAGCGTCGCCTGCGGGCCTATGATGGGCAGGGTGGGGTGGTAGCCTCCTACCCGGTCGCCGTGGGCTCGCGCACGCTGCCCTCACCCAGTGGTCTGCATAGGGTGGACGCCGTGGCGGTCGAGCCGAACTATACCTACCGCCCCGATGTGAACTTTCAGCAGGACGACAACACCGAACCGTTGATCCTGCCGCCCGGCCCCAATGGCCCGGTGGGACTGGTCTGGATCGACCTGAGCAAGCCGACCTACGGAATCCACGGCACCGCCAGCCCTGCCAAACTGTACGAAGAGGCGTCGCACGGATGTGTCCGGATGACCAATTGGGACGCGCGTGAACTGGCCCATATGGTTGATACCGGTATCGAAGTGGAATTCGTCGAATGATCCGCGTCATCTTGCTGAGCAGCCTTCTGGCCCTGCCTGTCGCGGCGCAGGACCTGGACAATACGCCGCCGCCGGAAACGGCCCCCATGCCCGAACCGCGCCCCGATCCGGAGGACCGCCTGGACGACCTGCTGCCCGAAAACACAGCCCCCCTTTCTGAAAGCCCGCTATCCGAAAGCCTGGCCGATGCCGGGGACAGCGAGGAAGTGGAGGCAGAGGAGCCGCCGCGCGACTTGGGCATGTACCTGCAACTGATGGAGGATAATGCCACCTTCGCGGCCTGCACGGCGCAGCTTGCGTCCCTTGGCACCGTGTTCACTGTAGAGGACGCCGCCATTACCGCCGATGATGCCGATTGCGGTATCGCGCGGCCCGTCATCGTCAGCGAGATCGTTCCGGGGGTCCACTTACGCCCCACCGCGACCGTGCGATGCGAAACAGCGGCGGCCTTGGGACAGTGGGTCGCGCAACACGTGGTTCCGGCGGCAGAGGTTCTGAGCACCCGCAGCAGGCTGACCGCAATGGCCTTAGGGGGCAGCTATACCTGTCGCCGCCGCAACAACCTGCCCACCGGAAAACTGTCCGAACACGCCTTCGGCAACGCGATCGACATCATGTCGTTCCAGTTCGAGGAGGGCGACCCAATCCCGGTTGAGCCGCGCATGGACGACCACACCATCGAGGAGGCCTTCCAACGTGCGGTACGGGCCACGTCCTGCCTGTATTTCACGACCGTTCTGGGACCGGGGGCCAACGCGGCCCATGCCGACCACCTGCATATGGATATCGCACAGCGGAACGGGGGCTATCGCCTCTGCCAGTAAAGGTCGCTAGCAAGAGGTCATGAAACGCCTGTTCCGATTTGTCCTGCGCTGGACGCTGCGCCTGTTCCTGCTCGCTGCCCTCATCGTGATTGCAGGCCGATGGGTCGTGCCTCCGATTACGCATACGCAACTGGTTCAGTGGCGCGCGCAGGGGGGGATGCAGCGCGATTGGGTGGATTTCGAGCGGTCCGGCCCGATGCCCGCCGCCGTCCTCGCGGCGGAGGACGCGCGGTTCTGCACGCATTTCGGGTTGGACATGCAGGCGATCCGCGATGCGATGCAGGATGAACGCCGGCGTGGCGGTTCCACCATCTCTCAGCAAGTGGCCAAGAACGTCTACCTCTGGCAGGACGCAAGCTGGACACGCAAGGGGTTGGAGGCGGCAATCACCCTGCTGATCGAGGCGACATGGCCCAAACGGCGGATCGTCGAGGTCTACCTCAACGTGGCGGAAACGGGACCGGGCGTGTTCGGGGTGGAGGCCGCGGCGCATCACTGGTTCGGCGTGTCCGCCGCCGATCTCAGCCCGACGCAGGCGGCGCGCATCGCAGCGATTCTGCCCGCGCCACGCACCCGTGACCCGGCCCGCCCCTCGGATTTCGTGCGCGACCGGGGCCGTGCCATCGCGGGTGGCGCGGCAACCCTGCGCGCGAATGGCGGTCTGGCGTGCCTGGGGGAAGGGTAAGGGCAAAGATTTCGCGCAGGAATTGCATCGCGGGTGTTGATGCCCCCCCACGGGTGCGGGCATACCTGTGCGCAGTGTCATACCCCGAAAGTCATCATGCGTAGATTGCACCACCTCCCGTTGTCGCCATTCTCCCGCAAGGTCCGGCTCGTGCTCGCTGAAAAGCGTATCGAGGTGGAGCTGGTAGAGGAAAAACCGTGGGAGCGGCGGATGGAATTTCTGCTTCTCAACCCGGCGTCGCAGGTTCCCGTGCTGCAAATCGACGGCCTGACGCTCAGCGATTCCGGCGCGATCTGCGAATATCTGGATGAAACCGTGCCGGAGCCGAAGCTGCTGCCCAACACCCCGGCGGAGCGGGCGGAGGCACGCCGTCTGGCCAACTGGTTTGACGACAAGTTCCATCATGAGGTGACGGTCAATCTGCTCTACGAACGGGTCACGAAAAAGCTCAAGAAATCCGGCTATCCCGAAAGCGCGCGAATCCGCGAGGGGGTGTCGAACATCAAGTTCCACCTGGATTATCTGGATTGGCTGACGGACCAGCGGCGCTGGCTGGCGGGCGATACGCTGACCATCGCGGATTTCGCGGCGGCGGCGCATCTTTCGTGCCTCGATTACGTGGACGATGTGGACTGGGGCCGCTCGGATAACGTCAAGGATTGGTACGCGCGCATCAAGTCGCGTCCGGCCTTTCGCGCGATTCTGGCCGATGCGGTGCCGGGAATGCCACCACCACCGCATTACGCCGATCTGGATTTCTGATGGACGCGGCCCGGATCAGGGCCGAGGCGGAGGCGCAGGGTTTTGCGCGCATGGGCGTGTGCGCGCCGGACGCGATCCCGCAGGCGGCGGGCCGTCTGGGGCAGTTCCTGGCCGAGGATATGCACGGCCAGATGGCCTGGATGGCGGACCGTGCGGAATGGCGCGGCAACCCGGCGACCCTGTGGCCCGAGGCGCGCAGCGTCATCATGCTGGCCGAACCCTATACCCCTGACGTGGACCCGCTTGGCCTGTTGGAGCAGCCGGAAATCGGCGCGATCAGCGTCTATGCCCGCAACAAGGATTACCACGATCTGGTCAAGAAACGGCTAAAGCGTCTGGGCCGCTGGCTGGTCGAGCAATCCGGCTGCCAGATCAAGGTCTTCGTGGACACCGCCCCGGTGATGGAAAAACCGCTGGCGCAGGCGGCGGGGCTGGGATGGCAGGGCAAACACACCAATCTGCTCAGCCGTCAGCTTGGCAACTGGTTCTTCCTCGGCTCGATCTTCACCACGCTGGAACTGGAGCGTGACGCGCCCGAGATCGAGAAATGCGGATCGTGTACCGCCTGCCTTGACATATGTCCGACCAATGCGTTTCCCGCGCCGTTCCGGCTGGATGCGCGGCGTTGCATCTCCTACCTGACGATCGAGCATAAGGGGCCGGTGCCGCTGGACCTGCGCGAAAAGATGGGCAACCGCATCTATGGCTGCGACGATTGCCTGGCCGTGTGTCCGTGGAACAAATTCGCGCAGGACGCGCGCGATGCCGGCTACTGGGCGCGGGTGGAACTGGTGGCACCGCGCCTCGACGATCTGGCCCAACTGACGGATGCGACATTTCGCGAAGTTTTCTCCGGCTCCCCGATCAAGCGGATCGGGCGGGATCGGTTCGTGCGAAACGTGCTCTATGCCATCGGCAATTCCGCCCGCCCCGATCTGCGGCGCTGCGCGCAGGCGCTGACCGACGATCCCGACGCCGCCGTTGCAGACGCCGCCCGCTGGGCCATGCAAAGGTTGTCATCGTGAGATTTCCAGTTATCCCCGGTGGAGGCTCCCCTCCCTGCCACGAGGTGCACCCATGAAAACGCTCCTGTCCATCGGCCACGGATTTTCCGCCCGCGCGCTGGTTCCCCAGCTCGACGGATTTCGCGTCATCGGCACCACCCGGACCGAGGAAAAAGCCGCGGCCCTGCGTGGCGAGGGGCTGGAGGCAGTCGTCTGGCCGGGCACCGATCTGTCGCCACTGATCCTGGGGGCGACGCATATCCTGAGTTCTGTGGCGCCAGGTGACGGCGATCCGGTGCTGGACGCCTATGCCGATACCCTGCGCCACGCCCCGGCGCAGTGGGTGGGCTATCTGTCCACGACGGGGGTCTATGGCGACCGGGGCGGTGACTGGGTGGACGAATCCTCCGCGCTGAAGCCTGCCACGAAACGCGGGCGCGCGCGGGTCAGGGCGGAGGGGGCGTGGGCGGAACTGGGCTTGCCGTTGCATATCTTCCGCCTCGCCGGGATCTACGGCCCCGGTCGCGGCCCGTTTGTCAAGGTTCGCGCCGGCACCGCACGGCGGATCATCAAGCCGGGGCAGGTCTTCTCCCGCATCCATGTCGAGGATATCGCGCAGGTGCTCGCCGCCTCCATCGCGCGGCCCGATCCCGATGCTTGCGAAAGGAGTGCGATCTACAATGTCTGTGACGACGATCCCGCCCCCCCGCAGGAGGTTATCGCCCACGCCGCAAACCTGCTCGACCTGCCCGTGCCCGAAGCTGTGCGGATCGAGGATGCCGAGATGACCCCCATGGCCCGCAGCTTCTACGCTGAGAGCAAGAAGGTGCGGAACGACCGGATCAAGCGCGACCTCGGCGTCGTACTGAAATATCCCGATTATCGCGCCGGCCTCGCTGATCTGTTGGTGCGGGAGGGGGCCGCGCATTGATAGGAGCCCCCGCGTCTCCTATCTGAAGGGAAACCCGGATCGGAGATTTCAATGCACCATTTTTCCCTGCTGGACCTGTCGCCCGTGCCCGAAGGGGACACCATCGCGACCGCCCTGTCCAACACCGTCAAGCTGGCCCAGACGGCGGAGGCCTCGGGCTATCACCGCTTCTGGCTGGCGGAACATCACAATATTCCGGGCATCGCATCGGCTGCCACCTCGGTTGTGATCGGCCATGTCGCAGGCGCGACGCAGACAATTCGCGTGGGGGCCGGGGGCGTCATGCTGCCCAATCACGCGCCGCTGGTCATCGCGGAGCAATTCGGCACGCTGGCCACGCTGTATCCCGACCGCATCGACCTCGGCCTTGGCCGCGCGCCCGGCACCGACATGCCCACCGCGCGGGCGCTGCGGCGTCACATGGCACCGGAGGACAGCTTCCCGCAGGATGTGCAGGAATTGATCGGCTATCTGGGCGACCCGCCCGCCGGGGCGCAGGTGCAGGCCGTTCCGGGGGCGGGGACGCATGTGCCGGTCTGGATCCTCGGCTCCAGCCTGTATGGGGCGCAACTGGCGGCCTATCTGGGGTTGCCCTATGCCTTCGCCTCGCATTTCGCACCCGCGATGCTGGAGCAGGCGTTGGAGACCTACCGCGCGACCTTCCGTCCCTCGGCCACATTGGCGAAACCCTACGCGATGATGGCGGCGGGCGTCTGCGCGGCGGAGACGGACGCGGAGGCGGAGTATCTGCGCTCCTCGCAAATCCTCTCCTTCGCGCGGATGCGCACGGGCCGACCGGGCAGGCTGCCGCGCCCGACGCATGATCTGTCAGAGGTGCCGCCCGCGGTGATGGGGCAGGTGAACCAGATGTTGGGATGTTCCGCCAACGGATCGCGCGAAACGGTCAAGCGGCAACTGGCCACCCTGATCGACACGTTCAAACCGGATGAGTTGATGGTGACGGGCATGATCCACGACCACGCGGCGCGAATCCGCTCGTTCCAGATCGCGGGTGAGGTTCTGGCGGAGTTGCAGGCCCAGTCGCAGGCAGCGTAGACCGGGGCGCATATCTGAAAGGAATGCGCCATGCTGCCTTGGAAACTGCTCGACACCGCCACCACGCCCGAGGGGGAGGTGTTGCGGCTGTTCCAGCGCGGCACGGAATTTTCCATCCGACTGCAGGGCGGGAACGAGTTGATGAACTCGCGCCTGTCCGGGTCTGAGGAGGCGCTGGCGACACTGGCCATGGAGCGGTTGGGGCGCGCGGCCCCACGGGTCCTGATCGGCGGTCTGGGCATGGGCTTCACCCTGCGCGCCCTGCAACAGGTCGCCCCCGACGCGCGGATCGAGGTGGCCGAGATCGTGCCCCAACTGATCCGCTGGGCGACCGAGCATATGCAGCCCGTCTTCGGCGATTGCCTGTCAGGGGTGCAGGTCCGGCTGGGCGACGTCGCCCGCCTCATGGAGGGGGGAGGCTATGACGCGATCCTGCTGGATGTGGACAACGGACCGGACGGCCTGACCCGCGCGGACAATGACGAGTTGTACAGCGAAGCCGGCCTCCACGCGGCCCGCTCCGCCCTCACCCCCGGCGGCGTGCTGGCCATCTGGTCAGCCCATCCCGACAAGCGATTTGCGAAACGGATGCAGGCGGCGGGGTTTGCGGTGGAGGAGATTGGGGTGCGCGCCGGGAGAAAGCGCGGGGCGCGGCATGTGATTTGGGTTGGGGTGAGTAATTAAACAAACAAAAATATTAGTTCAATTGCTGACTGCTATTTTGACTTGATAACAACGCTATATCCTAATGGATTTAGCTGGCAAGTTGGAAAAATAGAGGCTAAAAACAACGAACCCCCAGCCGAAACCAGGGGTGTGCTAGTGGCGTACCACATCGCGTTGATGAAAATAATATAGCCGTAATCTGCGGTGGAATCAAGGGTGATTTTTGAAAATTCGAGCGGGTTTGTATATCGATGGCTTCAATTTATATCACGCGGTTGATGACCTTGGTGAGCCACATCTTAAGTGGGCTGACTACTGGAAATTGGGCGAAATTATTATCCCAAGTCAAACGGAACAGCTGGTAAAAGTTTGTTATTGCACTGCTTATTACCCAGATGATCAGAAAAAATGGCGGCACCAACAATTTGTAAATGCAATGAAAATTAAAGGCGTTGATGTGCAGCTAGGGCACTACGTTCACGAAGATGCAAGTTGCAGGAGCTGTGGTAGTTCATGGAAGAAACCCACTGAAAAAGCTGGTGACATTAATGTGGCTATTCATCTTTTGAGTGATGCGTTCTTGGATAAGGTCGATCATATATATCTTATCACTCAGGATTCTGACCAGTCTGCTACTGCAAAATTATTTAAGGAAAAATTTCCGGAGAAGAAATTCACGACTGTTGCTCCGCCCAACCGAAAGCCATCATCTCATATTGCGAAATACGCAGATGCCAAAATTAAACTTACGCTTGAACATATTGAGAAATGCGTAATGCCAGAGATACTGATTGGCAAACCTCCTGCCAGACGACCAAAAGAATACTCCCCACCTAGTGGTTGGGTTCATCCAGATAAGCGGCCCTAGATGTTTTTATTAAAGACTGTGTAAGAAATCGTAGAGTGCTCTATTTCAGATGTGAGACCCCACCGTTTCCGGCAGGGCCTCCCAATCTTCACCGATACCTGAACCTCAGTATCGATAATGCTCCGGCTTGAACGGCCCATCCGCGCTGACGCCGATATAGCCTGCCTGCTCGTCGCTCAGCTTCGACAATTTCACGCCGATGCGGTCGAGGTGGAGCCTTGCGACCTTCTCATCCAGATGCTTGGGCAGGATGTAGACGCCGGGCTGGTACTCGTCGCCCTTGGTCCACAGCTCGATCTGCGCCAGCACCTGGTTGGTGAAGGACGCGGACATCACGAAGGACGGGTGGCCAGTTGCGTTGCCCAGGTTCAGCAGGCGGCCCTGGGACAGCAGGATGATGCGGGAGCCGGAGGGCATCTCGATCATGTCCACCTGGTCCTTGATGTTGGTCCACTTGTGGTTCTTGAGGGCGGCGACCTGAATCTCGTTGTCGAAGTGCCCGATATTGCCGACGATCGCCATGTCCTTCATCTCACGCATGTGTTCGATGCGGATGACGTCCTTGTTGCCGGTGGTGGTGACGAAGACGTCGGCGGTTTTCACCGCGTCCTCCAGCGTCACGACCTCGAAGCCGTCCATCGCCGCCTGCAAGGCGCAGATCGGATCGACCTCCGTCACCTTGACCCGTGCACCCGCACCGGCCAGCGACGCGGCGGAGCCCTTGCCCACGTCGCCGTAACCGCAGACCACGGCGACCTTGCCCGCCATCATCGTATCGGTCGCGCGGCGGATGCCATCGACCAGGGATTCCTTGCAGCCATATTTGTTGTCGAATTTCGACTTGGTCACGCTGTCGTTTACGTTGATCGCGGGGAAGGGCAGCTGGCCCTTCTTGTGCAGATCGTACAGGCGGTGGACGCCGGTGGTGGTTTCCTCGGACACGCCGACGATGGCGTCGCGCGTCTTGGTGAAGAAGCCGGGGGTCTCGGCCATGCGCTTCTTGATCTGGGCGAAGATTGCCTCCTCCTCCTCCGAGGTGGGAACCTCGATCAGGTCCGTCTCACCCGCTTCGACCCGCGCGCCCAGCAGGACATAGAGCGTGGCGTCGCCGCCATCGTCCAGGATCATGTTCGCGCCTTCGGCAAACATGAAGGACTTGTCGAGGTAATCCCAATGCTCCTCCAGCGTCTGGCCCTTGACCGCGAAGACCGGTGTGCCGCCCGCCGCGATCGCCGCCGCCGCGTGATCCTGCGTCGAGAAGATGTTGCACGAGGCCCAGCGGACATCGGCGCCCAGCTCCACCAGAGTCTCGATCAGAACCGCGGTCTGGATCGTCATGTGCAGCGATCCGACGATGCGCGCACCCTTGAGCGGCTTGCTCTCACCGAACTCGGTGCGGCAGGCCATAAGCCCCGGCATTTCCGTCTCCGCGATGTCGAGTTCCTTGCGCCCGTAATCGGCGAGAGAGATATCCTTGACGACGTAATCGTTGGCCATAACCTGCGGCTCCCTTAATTCATACTTGACGCGCACATAGCAAAAGCGGCCACGTCTCACAATGCAGACGATGCCGCAGGAGGTGATATGACGGAACGGGCTTGGCAACGGATGCTGTCGGGACGCAGGCTGGATCTGCTGGATCCCTCGCCACTGGACGTGGAGATCGAGGATATAGCGCACGGTCTGGCCTTCGTCGCGCGGTGGAACGGACAGACGCGGGGCGAATGGCCCTATTCCGTCGCCGAACATTCCCTGCTGGTAGATGATCTGTTTCATGAGATGAATCCCAAAAGCCCGGCCAGATGGCGGCTGGCGGCCTTGCTGCACGATGCGCCCGAATACGTGATCGGTGACATGATCTCACCCGTGAAATCCGCTGTCGGGCCGGGATACAAGGCGATGGACATGCGGTTGACGGCGGCGGTGCATCAGCGCTTTGGCCTGCCGCCGGTGATCCCGATGACGGTCAAGCAGCGGATCAAGCGGGCCGACAGGATCTCCGCCTGGGCGGAGGCAGTGCGCATCGCGGGCTTCACGAAAGCGGAGGCGAACCGCCTGTTCGGGGCACCGCGTCACAAACCGGCTGAAGCGATCCGCATCGACCTGCGCCCGCCCAGCGTGGTGAAGGATGCCTTTCTGGATCGATTCGCACAGCATATGGCCGCGATGTGAGCCGGGAGATCGAACTGGGCCTCAGCGCCGTGCTGGTCGGCGTGATCGAGGGGGAGCACCGCGCCGTTCCGCATGTGCTGACCCTGCCGGGACCGGAGCTGCCGACGCGGGCCTTTGATCCCGAACGCCACGGCACGTTGGAGATGTCGCTGCGTGACTGGGTCGAAAGCGATACAGGCCATACCCTGTCGCATGTCGAGCAGCTCTACACCTTTGGCGATCGCGCCGGGGGTGAGGGGGCGCATCACGTCTCCATCGGGTATCTGGCCATCGTGCCGGGGCGCGAACGGCTGAAGGGGCAGGACTGGCGCGCCTGGGCGCAGTTCTTCCCGTGGGAGGATCGGCGCGAGGGGGTGCCGCCGACCCTGACCGACCTGTTGGAGCCGCGCCTGCGCCAATGGGCAAATACCTCAAACAAGCGGGACCGGTTGCGGCTGTCCTTCGGGCTGGAGGGGCATCCCTGGCGCGACGAGCTGGTGCTGGAGCGCTACGAACTGCTGTATGAAGCGGGTCTGGTGGCGGAATATTTCAATGATCGCGGGCAGCCTGTTCCGGCAGAGCTCGCAGGCACGGGCCGCCCCATGCCGCGCGATCACCGGCGTATCCTCGCGACCGGCATCGGGCGTCTGCGGGCGAAGCTGAAATACCGTCCCGTCCTGTTCGAGTTGATGCGTGAGACGTTCACCCTGTTTGAATTGCAAAGCGCGGCGGAGGCGGTATCTGGCCAGTTGCTGCACAAGCAGAACTTTCGCAGGATGATGATGCAATCCGGCCTGATCGAGCCGACGGGCGCGCAAACCAGCAGGCGCGGCGGTCGGCCCGCATCCGAATACCGCTTCGCCGCGGAGGCGGAGTGGGAACGACGTGTCAGTCCTGTCCGTTTCGGCGGGGCGCGGGTGCGCTGATCCCGGCAGGCACCGCGCGTTCCGCGCGATGTCCTCAGAAATCGCGGGAATAGCTGATCCCCACCGATGACGATCCCGACCCGGCCGCGATTCGGGCGTCGATCACCACGTTGCGAATGACGTCCAACTCGATCACCACGGTGCTCTCTCCCGATCCGTCCAGTGCGGTTTCCGCGCCGATGAACACGCCCTGGCTCAACGTCTTGCCCACGGTCAGGCTGGAACCGTCACCCCCGCTGCCCGCATCGAGTTGCAGCACATCCACGCCCAGGGCGCCCCGGGCGACGTCGAACGGACCACTGTTGCCGGACAGCAATGTCGCTAGGCCCGATGCGAGTTGCAGCGCCTGACCTGCGTTGAGGCTTTGTTGCGATTGGCCGAACAGAAGTTGGGGCAGAACCTCCTCCTGCGGCAGGGCGGGTTGCGAGGCAAAGTCGATCTGCGGATCGCTGGCGGACCCGGAAATGATGATCTGTCCCGTCAGATCGTCATCGGTACGGCTGAGAACGATGTTCAGGCGCGGGTCGATATTCGCCCCGCCGTCGAAGGTGATGACGCCTTCCTCCAGATCGAAGCTTCGCCCGATAAGCGAGAAGGTGCCGCGCAACCGCTCGATCTGACCAGTGATCCGGGGCGATGCGGCGGTGCCGCGCACGTCCAGCGCCAAGGCCCATTCCGATTCCAGCCCCCGGCCCCGCACGAACAGGCCGTCTGCCGCGCGAACGTCGATGTTCAGGCTGATGGAGGTCGGAGCGCTCCTCTCCTCCTCCTCCTCCGGCTCACCGATGATGTGCACGTCGCCAAGGGTGACGATCTCGGGCGGGGTGGCGTTGACCAGCCGGAATTCGGCCCGATCCACGTTCAGCTCTCCGGCCACGTCAAGCGCCCTGAGCGGCCCGTTGACGCCGACCGTGCCGCTGATCTGCGCGGTCAGGTCATCGCGGCGGATCAGAACGGCGTCCTCCGCCACGAACTCGGACACCAGGGTCAGCGGGCCGTCGCCGGTGTCCAGGTTCAACGTGCCCGACACGAAGCCTTGCCCGCCATCGCTGCCCTGCACGACGAAGCCCAGATTGCCGTTCGGGTCGATATCGCTGATGATTGTCAGTTCCGTCAGGATCAGGCCCAGATCCAGATTCTCGTACCGTCCATCGGACAGTGACACGTTGCCACCAACGCGCGGCGAGGCGAGCGTGCCGTCCACGTCCAGATCCAGCGTGCCGCGGCCAGACAGGATTTGGCCCGGTGCCGGTACGAATGCCCATAACGGGCGCACTTCGCCCGCCCACCGGACCGTCGCGCTGAGCGGTTGATTCATCGCGGGCTGCGGAATCGGGCTGCCCGCACGGGCGACCAGCGGCACCGATGCCTCGATCTGGAAAGGTTCCTCGAAGCCCCCGTTGACGATCACCCCCGCATCCACGACCCGGCCGTTCCAGTCGGCTTCGAAGACGGCATCGACTGTCAGCCCTTCCTCCAGCACGTCGGAGCCTACGAAATTCACCAGCGTTCCGTTCAGCGTGGCACTGGCGCGCGACGGGCGGGTGTCGAACTGCGCTGTCGCGTCCAGACGCCCGGCCACGACGGACACGCCCAGTTCCTCAACCAACGTTTCAAGATCTACCCCGTTCGCCTGCAGCGATCCGACCAGACCGCCCCCGATCAATTGCACGGATCCGGTCAGCATTCCTGCGCCGGGCAGGCGGATCGCGATATCATCGGCTCGCACAGCACCGCCCGCAATGGACAGTTGCAGCGGGCGCTCCAGCGAAATCCGTGCGTCGCCCAACGTCGTGTTCAGCGCGGAGACGCTGACATTTGTCGCCCCGCCCTGCATTGCGACCTGCGCGCGCGTGTCCAGCGTCAGCGGTTTTTCCAGTGCCGTACCCGTAGCCGCAACGCCGACCGTCAGATCCGAGAGGCGACCGTTCGCGTCGATATCCGCCGTTGTGATCTGCGCGGCACCAAGGTCGAGCCCCTCTACCGCCACATCGGCGGCAATACCCGGATCGCCCCCGAGCAGATCGGTAGCGTCGGCTTCGATGCTGGTGCTGGCTGCCGTGATCGCACCGGTTCCGGCACCGTTGAGGTTCAGCGATACAGTCGCATCCTGCCGCCCGCCGCGCGGAGTCAGGGTGATACGCCCCGAACCCGTGCCGTCCAGATCGGCCAGCGGGATCAGCGACAGATCGGCGCGCGACAGATCCAGCGTCGCCTCCGTCAGCAAGGTCGCCAGATCGACATCGGCGCGTCCAGACAGCCGTTGCCCAACCAGCGTGCCGTCGAGGTCGCGCAAGGTCAGCGTTCCGTCCGACAGCGCGATATCAGCCGAGACATCTGTGTTCGCCAGCGTGCCATCGCTGCCGATCAGGGCGATATTCGCCGCGATGTCGTCGCCCAGCACGACCTCATGTTCCAGTGCGATGGTGCCCAGCGGCGTTCCTGCCACGCTCAACCCGCGCACACCGGCCGATCCGTCGATCCGCATCGGTTCGCCCAGCGAGACTGTGCCCTCAGCCCGCAGCACACCGCTGGCCTGAATATCGTAGGCGCGGGCCAGATTGGCGATGTTGGTCGAGCGCAGGGCATAGTCCAGCACCTGCCCGCCCTCACGCGGCGTCAGGGTGCCGCTCAACGCGTCAGAGGTCAGGCCGGCCTCAGCGGTGACCAAAGCGGAATCGGTAATCCGCGCAGTGGCGTCCAGCGTGACGGGGCCGAGGATTTCGGGCGTCAGCCTGTCCAGGCGCAGGCCCGCCATTTCGGCATTCGCGGCGACGGTATAATCGTCGAGCGGGCCGTCCAGGTTCAGCCGAATCTCGGCGGCTGCGATATCGGCAAGCTCACCATAGGCACCGCCGCGCAGGTCCATCTGAACCTCAGCGTCGATCACATCGTCAATGCGCGCGACCTCCGCCGTGAGGGTCAGCGCCCCTTCGAGCGGTTGGCCGAAAGCCTCGGCGAGAGGGGCGAGGCGCGGCACCTCGGCATCCAGCCTGGCCGACAGATCGCCGCCATCAATGGCGTATTGCGCCGCGCCCGTCGCATCCACGGCGCGGCTGGTCAGGTCGATGCGTTGCAGGTCGAGCACTCCGTCCGCGAACAGCAGCTCCGTTTCCAGCCGCACGGGCCCGATGACGTCGGCGGATACGTCCATGGCGCTCAACCGTTCGGCATTCAGCGCACCGCGCACGGTATAGCCCGCCTCGGCCCCGCCCACCACGCTGGCATTCAGGTTCAGCCGATCGGCACGGGCGATGTCAGCGAAGCGCGGCTCCAGCACCTGCGCCGTCGTGGTGGCGGATAGGACACCTTCGGATACCGTTCCCTCGGCCCGCAGATCCAGCCGCCCCGAGGCGTCGATGCCGTAGGCCTGCGCGAACGGTTCCGCCTCCTGGGTCTGGACCCGCGCCTCAAACTGCGCGAGGCCTGTTCCACGCTCCTGCGTGGCGCTCAGATCAACGTCGAGCGGGATGGAGCGCAGGGTGAAACTGTTGAGCGTCAGGGTTTGTGCGCCGAGGGTGGCCTGGCCCTCGATTTCAGCGGGTCCGATCAGACCTGCCTCCAGCTCATCAAGACGCAGCCCGGTGGCGGTGCCGTCCAGATTGATGCTGATATCCTCACCCTGCTGGCCGAGTTCGACCACCAGATCGAAACGCTCCAGATCGGCGGGCGGGCTGCGGAAATCCGCGATGCGCCCGGACAGGCGACCGTCCAGAACGCCCTCGTTGCGCTGTACGCGCCCGATCAGCGCCAGTTCGCCTGTGGCCTCCTGCCCGTAGGACCGGGCAATCGGCGCCACGCTGTCGGTGGACAGATCGATGGACAGGTCGGCATTCTGAAAGGCCAGATCGGTGCGCCCCTCAGCGGAGAAGGAAATCAGCGGGCTGTCCAGACGGGCGGTGTTCAGCTCCACCAGCTCCCCCTCCTGCACCACATCTATGCGCAGGGTCGCCTCGCCCAGCGTGTCGGCATCGACCTGATCCAGCCGCAGACCGGTTCCGGTGCCGTCGGCGGTGAAGCGCAGCCGTTCGTCCAGACGACGGGCGTTCAGGGTCAGGGTTACACGCTCGGCATCGACCAGCGCGGACTGGAAGTCGATCAGCGCGCTCTGCCCCTGTGCGGTCAGGTCATCGGGCGGGCCAGTGACCTGCCCCTCGAAGGTGAACCCCGCGAAGGCCACGCCATCGACCAGGTTGGACAATTCGCGGTTTCCCTCCACCCTGATCGCCAGATCGCTGGCCTGCGTCGTCAGATCGAAACTGCCGGTGCCGTTGAGTTGCAGGGCCGGGCTGTCCAGTTCCAGCGCGTCGATGCGCAGCACGCGATCCGCGCCCTGCACGATCGCGACATCCAGTTCCGCACGCTCACCAGTTACGGCGCGGATGGAGGGGGACATTTCCGGCCCGGGAACCAGGACGAAATCCGCCGTGACACCCAGCGGTTCGACATAGCTGACCACGGCCGCGCCCTCCGCCTCGAACACGTCGTCGGTTTCGGCGTCGAAGGTCAGTTGCCAATTGTCGCGCGGGCCGTTGCCGCTGAGTTGCACGGCACTGGCGCTGTCCTCGGGAAAACCTGCAAGCATGGCGACGACGCCGCCTGCGGATTCACGCGCGACCAGATCCACGCCCAGCGTTTCCGCCGCGAAATCACGCAAATAGATCAGGGCGATTTCCCCGTCGATATCGTCGGTCCGGGTAATGGTCAGTTCCAGTCGCTGCTCGTCACCCTGATCGCGGGCCGAACCCTGACCGTCGAATGTCAGGCTCTGCCCCAGAACGTCGGGTCCGATGCGGATATCCTCCAGCGTCATCTGGTCGAGGATTATCGGAATGGGCGCGCGGGGCCAGTCGAAAGGCGACGGGGTGCCCTGCGTCGGTTGCACGTCCAGCTCGGGCGCCTCGGCGTTGGGCGATGGCGCGCGCTGCATGTCCAGACCGCGAATGATGATCCGTTCCAGATCCAGTTGTCCGCGCAGAATGGCTGAGGAATTCCAATCCACCACCAACTGTTCGATGGTCAGCCAGACGCCGGTGCCGTCGGAGATCTCCACCCCGTTCAGACGGGTCGCGCCCTCGGCGTCCTCGACCAGATCAGCGGTAATCTCGAAACTGCCGGGTGAGGAAATCTGGCTCAGCGCGAATTGCACCAGCCGGTTGTCCAGATCGAAGATCGAGGTCTGGGCCATGGCGGGAAGGTTCAGCGTCAGCCAGATCAGCAGGGTGGTCAGAATACGCATCAAAAGGCCTGCCCGATTGCGAGGTAGAACTGGAACCCGTCCTCATCCGCGTCGGGATCGAGGGGGAAGGCGAAATCGGCCCGTACAGGCCCGATGGGTGAGTAGTACCGCACGCCCAACCCCATGGCCGCGCGCAGATCGTCGAATTCCGGCGACACATTGTCGGAGACCTTCCCTGCCTCGGCAAAAACCACGCCGCCCAGATCGCCCCGGACGGGAAAACGCAATTCGGTTCCGATCTCGACCGCAGACAGACCGCCGCGCGCATCGCCGTTGGAATCCTCGGGGCCCAGCGAGCGGCTGGCGTAGCCACGCACCGATCCGCCGCCCCCGGCGAACAGGCGCCGGGTGATCGGCACGTCGAACACGTCTTCCGCAATGATCGAGCCGATGCGCAGGCGTGAGGCCAGGACGAATGTCTGTTCCTCATTCAGCGGCAAATAGTTCGCGATGCGCCCGTCGATCCGCACGAAGGACACGCTGTCGCCGTCCACCTCCCCCCCGAAGGGTGAGAGGGTCAGCCGCCCGCGAATGCCTTCGCGCGGGTCCAGCGGGTCGCCGGTATTGTCATAGGCCGCGAACAGCGGGAACCCCAGAACGGAGATTTCGGTATCGACGCCATCTTCGACCACGTCGGATACTTCCAGAATGGTGGATGCGCCCGCGCGCCACTCCTCGCTCAACTCCCGCTCCACCCCGGCACCGATGGTGAAGATGTCGCCGCTATAGGCATCCTCGTCGATATTGGCATATTTCGTGGCCAGGGTCAGGACCTGCCCGTCGCGCCCGAATTGCGGGATGCGGAAACTCAGCCCGGCCGAGCTGTTCTCAGTGCCAAGTTCAACCTCGAACAGGCTATTTTCATTGCGGCCCAGCAGATTGCGATGCTCCAGCGAGGCATTCAGGGTGACGCCAACATCCGTGTCGAACCGCAGTCCGACAGTGCCGGTGCGCGGCTTGCGCTCATCCACCGTCACCGTGATCGGCAGGGCGGAGGTACCGGGCGATTCCTCGGGTGGTTCCGCGGTGACGGTGTTGAACAGTTCCGTCCGCACGAGGTCCTGCTGAAATTCCGCGAGGGTCAGCGCATCATAGACCTGACCTGGCTGCCAGGTGATATAGGTGTCGAGATATTCCTCCTCGACCGCGCTCAACCCGACATAGCTGACGGAGCCGAAGGTGTGGGGTTGTCCGGCATCTATGACCGAGCGAACGGTTACGCTGCCATCCGCAGGGTCGGCGACGGCCTCCCGATCGACATAGCGCGCATAGGCGTAGCCCTCACCGCGCAAGGTGGCGATGGCGGCGTCCTCGGCCTCCAGTATCAGGATCGCTTGCGCCCGTTCCCCTATCGGAGACCCCAGTTCGGCGGGTGCGGGCAGGGTCGGCTGGGTGACGCTGCCGTTCAGATCGAAGGCATGTTCGCGCAATTCATAGGCCGTGCCCGGCATGATGATCAGTTCGACATTCAGAACCTCGTCATCTGTGCCGCCGGTCACGACGCGTGTAACTTCGGGGGTGTAGTACCCCTCGGATTGCAGAAGCGATTTCAGCGTGTCGATATCGTTGTCCGCGCGCCGCCGCAGAAAGGCGGGCGAGGCGGCGCCGTCCTCCTGCCGCCGGTAGAGTTGCAGCGTCTCCTCGGCCAGATCGATGACATCCTGTGTCGGGGCGCCGGTCAGCGTGACCGTGTAATCGACGCTTTCCGCGGTCGGAGGCACGACGAAGCCCAGGTCGTCCTTTCCACAGGCGGCAACAGTCAGAACGATCAGCAGGGAGGTCAGAATTCGCAACACCAGGGAACGCTCCGATACATTTGGGTCTGTGATAAACCCTATTCAGATCAACGCTACGATGCACCATCAAACGTGCGAACCCGACTGCTGTGCGGCTACAAGTTCCGCACACATTCGCGTAGGGTCACACCGGCGGAATTTCGCCGGTGTGATTGTCTGCTTGTTATCATCGCAGGTGTTGCGGTTGGCAGAGACCTAGGCCTGTGTTTCGGGCAACATGCGGAAAAACAGCGCCTGGTCGATCAGCACGCGCAGCTTGCGCTCCTCGAACGGTTTGGTGATGACGAAGGCAGGCTCGCGACGTTCCCCCGTCAGCAGGCGCTGGGGATAGGCGGTGATGAAGATCACCGGCATGTCGGCGCCGCTGGCCTCCAGAATCTCGTCCACCGCCTCGATCCCGCTGGACCCATCGGCCAGACGCACATCGGCCAGGATCAGATCCGGCGTCAGGTCGTTCACCGCGGCAATCGCCTCGGCATGGGTGCGCGCGACGGAGATGACATCATGCCCCAACCCCTCCACGATATTGCTGAGGTCCATCGCAATCAGCGGCTCATCCTCGATGATCAGCACGCGCGATCGTTGCTCGCTTTCCAGTTCGGACATGCCGATCTCGACCAGCTCCTGCGCCTCGTCGCTGGAAACGCGCATGATCCGGGCGATGTCGCCATGGCCGAAATCCTCCAGCAAGCGCAGCAGCAGGGCCTCACGCGTGCGCGGGGTCAGGGTGGACAGGCGGCCCTGCATCACGGCCTCCCGCGCGGAGCCTTCGCCGGTATCGCTTGAAACATCCGCCCCGGTGGAGCGCCAGATGCCGCCGAATACCTCGAACAGGGTGCGTTTGGGGTCGCCGCCCTGCTCCATCACGCTGGGATCCGCCAGGATCGCCTCCAGCGTCGCGGCCGCGTAGGCGTCGCCCGCGTGTTGCGATCCGCACAAGGCGCGCGCGTAGCGTCGCAGTTCTGGCAACACCTCACCAATTTTGTCGTTCATGCTCATGTCCGTCCCCCGGAATTCAAGAAGGTTGCGAAGTCAGGCGTTTCCTTTGGAACGAACTGCCCTAACTTGTCGTTGTGAGTGTAGAGCCGTACACGTGGCGGTCAAACATGTAGGCGATAAGAAAAAACGGGACAGGCCGCCATGACGGGACAGGATTCGAAGATGAACAACGACAGCGAGCGGCGGATCGAGGCCAACCTCAAGAAGGTCTACGAGGAAAGCATGAACGAACCCATGTCCGACCAGCTCGCCAACCTCGTCGCGCAACTGCGTGAAAAAGCCCAGCCGGGCAATGGCGGTGCGGCAGATGGCTGATATGACCTTCGAGGAGGGCGTCGTGAACCTGGTTCCCGACCTTCGAGCTTTCGGGCGATCGCTTACCCGCGAACATGCCCGCGCCGACGATCTGGTGCAGGACACCATCGTCAAGGCATTGTCGAACAAGGAAAAATTCAAGGAAGGCACCAACCTGCGTGCCTGGCTTTTCACGATCCTGCGCAACACTTTCTATTCGGGAAAGCGCAAGCAGAAGTGGGAAGTGGAGGACGTTGACGGCGTCTATACCGAACGGTTGAGCGTAAAGCCCGCGCAGGACGGCGTGATGGAGCTTTCGGATTTCCGCAAGGCGTTTGAGACCTTGCCCCCCGATCAAAGGGAAAGCCTGATGCTCGTCGGTGCTGCGGGTATGTCCTATGACGAGGCAGCGGAGATTTGCGATTGCGCCGTGGGGACTGTCAAAAGCCGCGTGAACCGTGCGCGCGCGCGTCTTGCCGATATGCTTCAAATGCGTGAGGATGAACCGGGCCTGACCGATGGCGCAACACTGGCTGCGATGGTCGACATTCGCAGCGCCTGATTTTCAACCAAGACCGAGTTTTTCAACCAAGACCGAGGAGACTAAAATGTCCAAGATCACTGCAACCATCTCCAGCTTCGTTCTGGCCGCCGCCGTTTTGGCAGGCTGCAACACCGTAGCCGGCGCCGGTGAGGATATTCAGCAGGGTGGCAACGCCATCGAGGATGCCGCGCAAGACGCCGCCAACTGAGTTTTCAGGGCTGAGTTTTCCATGGCCGGGCGCACGCCGCCCGGCCATGTCTGCCCCCATATACCCCAGCTCTGACTACATCGCGCGGACCAGCACCAGGCTGAGCCAGGGCGATGCGATCAGTACCGCCACCCGGATCAGATCGCTGATCACGAAGGGCATGACACCGGCATAGGTGCGCCTTATCGGAACCTCCCGCGCCAATGCGTTGATGATGAACAAATTCATCCCCACGGGCGGTGTTATCAGCCCGACCTCCACCACGATCAACACCAGTATCCCGAACCAGATCGCCGTCTCATCAGGGGTCAGCCCGAATTCGAGGCTTTGCACGATGGGGAAGAAAATCGGGATCGTCAGCAAAATCATGCTCAGCGAATCCATGACACAGCCGAAGATCAGATATGTCGCCAGCATCAGAAGCAACACCACCATCGGGCTGAACCCTGCGGTCACCACCCAATCGGCCAGCGCCTGAGGTGTTCGGGTAAAGGCGAGGAAGGTGTTGAACACCTGTGCCCCAAACAGGATGAGGTAGATCATGCCCGTCGCCTGCGCCGCCTCCAGAATGCTGGCGGTAAAGCTGCGCCTGTCCAGGCCGCCGGTCAGCAGACCGTATAATCCCGTCAGAACCGCGCCGACCGCCGCCCCCTCGATCGGGGTGAACAGCGCCTGTCTCCCCGGTTTCAGCCAGTTCCAGTCAGCCGCGATCCCACCGATCACCAGCACGAAGACGGCCACCACCGGCCAGACCCGAACCAGCGATGACCGGCGCACGGCCCATGGCTGGCGCGGCATCCGCTGGGCCGCATCGGGCCGCAGCGCGACATAAATCATGACGACGAGGATATATCCCGCCACCGCCAGCAATCCCGGCAGGATCGCCGCCGCGAACATCTTCTCGATATTCTGTTCGGTCAGAATGGCGTAGATTACCAGAATGATCGAAGGCGGTATCAGGATGCCCAGCGTTCCGCCCGCCGCCAGCACGCCGGTCGCCAGCGCGTCGGAATAGCCGTATCTCTTCATCTCGGGTAGGGCGACCTGCCCCATGGTCGAGGCCGTGGCCAGCGAAGACCCCGAAACCGCGCCGAATCCGGCGCAGGCCCCCACCGCCGCGATCGCGATGCCGCCGGGCCGGTGGCCCAGCCAGTCCGCAGTGGCGCGGAACAACCGTTCGGACATGCCGGATTTCGACGCGAACTGCCCCATCAGCAGGAACAGCGGCACAATGCTGAGCGAGTAGGAGGCGAAGGCGTCCCAAGTCACGCTCTTGAGCAGGTTCATCATCGGATCGGGGGAGCCGCGCAGGATCCACACGCCCACGAAGCCGGTAATCGCCATCGCCGCTGCAATCGGGATGCGTATCGCGATCATGCCCAGCATGGCCACGAAGCCGAGTATGGCAAGCTCCACCCCGCTCATCGCAGTACCTCGTTCAGGGATTGCCAGACGGAATGCAGCGTCACCACCGCGAATAGCCCCGCCCCCAGCGATCCGGCCGTGTAGCCCCACCAGACGGGCAGGTTCAACTCATATGTCGCCTCGACCCAGCAATAGGGCTGGGCGATGCCGGTCATGTTCCACAACCAGCCGAACAGGGGGTCCGACGGGTCGGCACAGAACTTGTCAATCATGCCCGCCCAAAGCTGCCGTGCCATCAGAACCGCGACCGCGCCCAACGCGATGTCGCCCAACAGGCGCAGCGCGGCCTGCACACGCGGGGAAAACCGCTCGACCAGCAGATCGACGGTCACGTGGCCCCGTCTGATCTGGCACCATGGCAGGAAGCTGAACACCGCGATGGCGCAGCCGATCTGGACCAGCTCGAAATCGCCCCGCACCGGGCCCAGCCCGTACCCCGCCAGCGCCCGCCCGATGACGGAAATCACGGTCATTCCCGCAATCCCGGCCAGCACCAGTCCGCCGAGCAGCGCCGCGCCCATGGAAAGGGACCTCATAAACCGGCCAAAACGCCTCTGCGCCTGTGGTGCAAGTGTCGCCATACCCACCTCCCGTCCGTTCGTGCCGCTCAGGGGCCTGAACGGACGGCCTGTGTCAAGTCGTGAGGTCTACCCAGGCCGGCACGATATCGCCGGGCGCGGCACGGGCCGCGTACACGCCCCGTGCTATCGCGCGGGCCAGACAGATCGCTGCGGCATGGCCTAGAAGCAGCGGATCCGCCGCGTCCTTCGCCCCTGTCGCCGCGGCGAAGACCAGATCGCCATCCATCGGCGTATGCGACGGTACGATCGCTCGTGCCATGCCATCATGCGCCGCAACCGCCATGCGGGTGCACCCGGCCTTGTCGAGGGTCGCATCCGTTGCGACAATGGCGATGGTGGTGTTGGCGCGCTCGAAGACCTCCGCCTTGGTGCGGAACGTATCGGCGAGCGAGGGCGGGGCCCCGGTGCCCAATCCGCCGAATTCCTCCCCGATCTCGAACGGGGCCGCCCAGAACCGCCGCCCGTCACTGGTTACATTGCCCAGCGAATTTACCGCCACCACGGCCCCCACGACATGCCCCGAGGGCAATCGAAGTGAGGCCGATCCCAGCCCGCCCTTCAACCGTCCAGCGATGGCACCCGTTCCGGCCCCGGTCGAGCCGAGGGCGAACTCGGCCCCCGCCTGCCGATACGCCATCGCGCCCAGGGCACGATAGGGGTTCACGCTCCACGATTTGTCGCCCCCATTGATCAGATCGAACAGGATCGCGGCGGGCACGATCGGTACGCGCGCCGGTCCGACGCAAAATCCGCGCCCGTCCGCCGCCAGCGCGTCCATCACCCCCGCCCCGGCATCCAGACCGAAGGCAGAGCCCCCCGACAGCACCAGCGCATCGACCGCCTGCACCGATTTGTCCGGCGCCAGCAGGTCCGTCTCCCGCGTGCCGGGGGCACCGCCCATCACATGCACACCGCAGGTCAGCGGCGCATCCCCCAGCAGGACGGTGCAGCCGGTCCGAACGGTGTCGTCCTGCGCGTTGCCGACGCGCAGCCCCTCCACATCGGTGATCAGATTGCGCGGGCCGGGTTCAAATGCAGCGACCACCGTCCACCTCCATCGCGACACCCGTAATCATGCTCGCCTCGTCCGAGGCCAGGAAGCAGGCGGCATTTCCCATATCCTCGGGCGTGGAAAACCGGCCGAGCGGAATGGTGGCGAGGAATTTTGCGCGCATCTCCGGCGTATCCTCCCCCATGAAGCTTTTGAGCAAGGGCGTTTCCCCCGCCACGGGGTTCAACGCGTTGACGCGGATGCCGAACGGGGCCAGCTCGACCGCCATCGCCTTGGTGGCGGTGATGACCCAGCCCTTTGAGGCATTGTACCAGTTGAGGTTGGGGCGCGGGCTGACCCCGGCGGTGGAGGCGACATTGATGAAAACGCCCGATCCACGGATCTTCATATCAGGGACGAAGGCGCGCGCGGTCAGGTAGATCGACTTGACGTTGACCCGCAGAACGCGGTCGAATTCGTCCTCCGTCACCTCCTCCATCGGTTTGGGCAGATGGGTGACGCCTGCATTGTTGATGAGGATATCCGGCGTGCCGAAGATCGCGTGCGCCTCGGTCGCCAGTCGCGCCACGCTGTCCGCCTCACCGATATCGACCTGAATGGCATCGCAGCCCAGTTCGCCCGCGACGGCCTGCGCGGCGTCGCTGTCGATATCCGCGATGATGATCCGGGCCCCCTCGGTTGCGAATTTCCGCGCGATGCCGGCGCCGAAACCGGACGCACCGCCGGTGATGATGGCCGTCTTGTCCTTCAATCGCATGAGCGTGCCCTTCCTGCGTTTCCAAATTTTTCTGCCGACACCGCCTGTCCGTGCCGCGCCTGTGAGTGTCGTGCAGGCTTCATCCCGGTCAGGTCAGCGGCCCGCCCCATGCGGCAGTGGCAATCTGCCCGGTCGGCGGCTGCGTCACGGTGAGCCAATCGTGCGCAGGTCGAAAGGTCAAGTTAACCTTTGCTGGCTCAGACTGTGCGGGCCCAGGCTGCCGGGCAGAGTCGCTTGCCGGCAAGGTTGCTACCCGATCAGAGGCGGTCGCGCAGGGCGTACCAGCTCATCGCGAGGGCCAGCAGCGGTGTGCGCCAGCGGCGCGGTCCGGGAAAGGCACGATGCGCAAGGCGGGCCATCGTGTCGAAGCGGGGACTGTCGCCGGTGATCGCCTCGGCCATCAGCGCGCCGGACAGCGTGGCCAGTGCGACGCCGTGCCCCGAATAGCCCGAGGCGGACATCACCCCGTCCTGCAATCGCCGCAGGTAGGGCAGCCGCGACAGGGTGATCGCCAGCGTTCCGCCCCATGCGTGGGTGATCTTCGCGTCGGCAAGCTGGGGAAAGATCTCGATCATCGGCTTTCGTGCCTTCGCGGCCAGATCGCGGGGAAAGCGGTAGGAATAGCTCTCGCCACCACCGAACAGCATCCGGTTGTCCCGGCTGAGGCGGAAATAGTTCACCACGAACTTGCTGTCGGCCACGGCCTCGTTGTGGGGAATCAGTTCGCGGGCCAGCGCCTCGTCCAGCGGTTCGGTCGCGACGATGTAATTGTTGATCGGCATGACATGGCGCGAAACCTGATCGTCCAGCCCGCCCAGATAGCCATTGCAGGCCAGAACGACGTGATCGGCGGTGATCTGGCCGCCGGGGGTTTGCAGGACGCGGCCATCGCGCGCCGTGACGGGCGTGTTCTCATGTATCGTCACGCCAGCGGTGCGCGCCGCTGTGGCCAGACCCAGCGCGTAGTTCAGCGGATGCAGATGCGCCCCGTCCGGGTCGTGCAGGCCCGAGTAATAAGCCTGCGTTCCCAGCCGTTCGCGCACCGCCCCGGCGTCGAGGTATTGCAGCGCCGTGTCGTAGTGACGGTTCATATGCTCGACATAGGCGCGGGTGCCAGCGGCGTAGCGTTGACGGTGATCGGTATAGGTGATGCCGGGGGTCAGGTCGCAGGGGATCGCGTGCCTGGCAATCAGGGATTTGACCAAGTCGCGCGCGTCCTGCCCGATGGCCCACAGGTCGCGCGCCATGTCGTGGCCCAGGCTTTCCTCCAGCTCGGGCTGGTCGATGCGTTGCCCCGATCCGATCTGCCCGCCATTGCGCCCCGACGCCCCCCATCCGACGCGGTGCGCATCGACCAGAACGACTTGCCGCCCGGCCTGCGCCAGATGCAGCGCCGCGCTGAGCCCGGTATACCCGGCGCCGACCACGGCGACCTCGGTCTGGATGTCGCGGTCCAGCGGCGTGGCAATGGGGCGCGGGACCGCCGTGTCGGCATACCAACTGGGTGGATAGGTCCCCGGAATGTCGTTGGCGTAGAGCAGGTTCACGCGGTGAACGCCCCCTCGGCCTTGGCCGTGGCCATCCCCTCATCCAGGGATTTCCACGCAAGCTCGACCAGGGTGTCGATCTCGGAATCCGCGATGGTCAGCGGCGGCGAGATGATCATCTTGTCGCCCACATGACGCATGACCAGACCATTGGCGAAGCAGCGGTCGCGGGTCATCAGGCCGACCGTCCCCTCATTCGCGAAGGCCGCGCGGGCGGGCGCGTCGGGTGTCAGCTCCAGCGCGCCCATCATGCCGACCATCCGCGCCTCACCCACCATCGGATGATCGGCGAGGGAGGACCATTTTTTCTTCAGATACGGCCCGGTATGGTCGCGAACCCGATCGACGATGCCTTCTTCCTCAAGAATACGGATATTCTCCAACGCGACCGCCGCCGCGACAGGGTGCGAGGAATATGTGTAGCCGTGGTTGAACTCGCCGCCGTCCTCGATGACCTGCGCCACGCTTTCGCGGATGATTGACCCGCCGATGGGCTGATAGCCTGACGACAACCCCTTGGCGATGGTCATGATGTCGGGGTCGATGTCGTAGGTCTGTGAGCCGAACCAGTTGCCTGTCCGCCCGAAGCCGCAGATCACCTCATCCGCGATCAGCAGGATGTCACGCTCCCGGCAGATGCGAGAGATTTCGGGCCAGTAGGTTTCGGGCGGAACGATGACGCCGCCCGCGCCCTGAACGGGTTCCGCGATGAAGGCACCGACATTGTCCTGCCCCAGTTGGTCGATCATCTGGTCGAGTTGCGCGGCGCGGATGCGGCCGAACTCCTCGGGCGAATGATCGCCGCCCTCGGCCCACCAGTGCGGCTGGTCGATATGCACGATATCGGGGATCGGCATCCCGCCCTGTGCGTGCATTCCGGCCATGCCGCCCAGCGATGCCGCCCCCATGGTCGAGCCGTGATAGCCGTTCTTGCGCGCGATGATCGTCCGCTTGTTCGGCTTGCCCATCAACGCCCAGTAATGGCGGACGAGGCGAATGTTGGTGTCGTTCGCCTCGGACCCCGAACCGGCATAGAACACCCGGTTCTTGTCGCCCGGGGCGATCTGCGCCAGCTTCGCGGACAGGGCCACGGCGGGCGGGTGCGTGGTCATGAAGAAGGTGTTGTAGAAGGGAAGCTGCTGCATCTGGCGGGCTGCCACCTCGGCCAGTTCGTGCCGGCCATAGCCGATATTCACGCACCACAGCCCCGCCATACCGTCCAGGATGCGCTTGCCCTCGCTGTCCGTCAGCCAGCAGCCATCGGCCTGTGTGATGACGCGCGCGCCCTTGGCCCGCATCTGGGCGGTGTCCGAAAACGGATGGATGTGATGCGCGGCATCCAGGGCCTGCATTTCCGTGGTGGGGGGGTGGTTGTCCTTGGGTGCCATGCGACTCGCTCCTTTGGCGCGAGAGTGGCGCGGCGCGGCGGCGAAGGAAAGAGGTGGTGAGAGCCCGCGACGCGGATATTTGGCATCACCCCGCGGGAACGGCGCGGCGCGCGGGCTTGACCGACATGGCCACACGGCCTTAGTGAAGCCGGTCATTCCGGGTCAAGGAGCAGGAACATGGGTTTCAAATGTGGTATCGTGGGCCTGCCCAATGTGGGCAAATCGACGCTCTTCAACGCGCTGACGCGCACGGCGGCGGCGCAGGCGGCGAACTTTCCATTCTGTACCATCGAGCCGAATGTCGGTGAGGTTTCGGTGCCCGATGAGCGCCTGAACAAGCTGGCTGCCATCGCGCAATCGAAAAGCGTGATCCCCGCCCGCCTGACCTTCGTGGACATTGCCGGTCTGGTAAAGGGCGCCAGCAAGGGGGAGGGGCTGGGCAACCAGTTCCTGGCCAATATTCGCGAAACCGATGCCATCGCCCACGTGCTGCGCTGTTTCGAGGATGACGACATCACCCATGTGGACGGCCGCGTCGATCCCGTCGCGGATGCCGAGGTGATCGAGACGGAACTGATGCTCGCCGATCTGGAGAGCATCGAGAAGCGGCTTTCCAATCTGCAACGCAAGATCAAGAGCGGCGACAAGGATGCCAAGGCTCAGGTCGAGCTGTTGGCCAAGGCCAAGGCCGCAATCGACGAGGGCCGCCCCGCCCGCACAGTCGAGGTGGACGAGGATGAGCGCAAGGCCTGGGACATGCTGCAACTGCTCAGCGCGAAGCCGGTCCTGTATGTTTGCAATGTGGAGGAATCCTCGGCCGCGCAGGGCAATGCCCAATCCGCCAGGGTGGCGGAAATGGCGGCGGCGCAGGGCGCTGTCTCCGTCGTGATCTCCGCCGCGATCGAGGAGGAGATCAGCCAGCTCGACGATGCGGAGCGTAACGAGTTCCTCGACGATATGGGGTTGGAGGAGGCCGGTCTGGACCGGTTGATCCGCGCGGGCTACGGCCTGCTGAACCTGCAGACATATTTCACCGTCGGGCCGAAGGAAGCGCGCGCCTGGACCATTCACGAGGGCACTAGGGCACCGCAGGCCGCAGGCGTGATCCACGGCGATTTCGAACGCGGCTTCATCCGGGCGGAAACCATTGCCTATGACGATTTCGTGACCCTTGGCGGCGAACAGAAAGCCAAGGAAGCAGGCAAGATGCGCGCCGAGGGAAAGGCCTATACCGTCGCGGATGGCGACGTTCTGCACTTCCTGTTCAATACCTGATCGCGCGACCCGGGTCAGCAAGCCGATATTTGCGACCCGGTGATGGCGAACGCGATGTGGGCAGACGTGGCGAAAACGGCTCCGCGACAAGGCCAGTCGCGGGGTTTGGCCGTCTCAACCGCGATGTGCGACCCTGTGGGACAGCAGCAGGTGCAGCAGGGCGATCACGGCGACCCCCGCGCCGATCAGGCCCAGCGAATCCGGCCCCAGCGCCCCGATCGCCAACGCCCCGATCGAGGAACCGATGGTCGCCCCCAGATAGATCGCCGCCGCGTTCAGGGCCAGACTGACCGTGGGCGGGTTGCCGGACATGCGCACGACGCGCACCTGTTGCCCCGCGACGAAGGACCACCCGGCCACGGCGAACAGGATCATGACGCCCGCCAGCATCCAGTCCGCATAGGGCAGGAAGCTGAAAGCGGGCATGATCGCGATTTGCAACAGACACAGCGTGCCGAGGGTGCGCAGCGGTCCGACCCGGTCCGCCATCCATCCGCCCAGGTAGTTGCCCACGACCGCCCCCAACCCGAACAGGATCAGCAGGAACGTGATGCCGTCACGTTCGTAGCCCATGCGCGATTCCAGCAACGGCGCGATATTGGTGTAGATAACGTAGATTGAGCCCAGAAAGCTGGTGGTGAACCCGATGACCAGCAGCCCGCGCCAGTTTGCCAGCGCCTCACCCAGGCTGTGCAGGCCCGTGACCTCGAACGGCAAGTCGTGGGGCACGAACCGCGCAATGCCCGCTATGCATACGATGCTGAGCACGGCGACAAGCCAGAAGGCCGATTGCCAGCCGAAGGTGTAGCCGATCCACGTGCCCGCCGGCACCCCCAGCACCTGCGCGAAGGTCAGCCCGGCGAACACCGTGGCCATGACCTTGCCCTGTCGTTCCGGCGCGCTGATTGAGGCCGCAACCCCGGCAGTGACCGGCGTGACCATTCCGGCCCCCAGCGCGGACAGTGCCCGTGCGCCGAACAGAACCTGCGCCGTGGGGGCCAGCGCGATCATGATGGCGGACAGGGCGAATATGCCCAGCCCGATCAGCAGGACGTTGCGGCGTGACCGTGCCCCCGTCAGCGCCACCAGAACGGGGGAGCCGATGGCATAGGTAACCGCATAGATCGTCAGGATCAGACCGGATTGCGTTTCATCCAGCCCGAAGGCCTGCCGTATCGGCAACAGCAGCCCGATGGCGACGAACACGCCCATCCCGATGGCAAAGTTGGCCAGCGACAGTATGAAAACGAGCATGCAGCGTATCCTGAGAAGGGCGGGACCGTGAGGAAGGGTAAGCCGAAAGGAAGGGTAGGCCGAGAGAACGTCCGCCAGGGGACCGCAGCTTGACCAGAGGAAGGAACCCTTGGCTACGATGTACGGCGGCTTGTGTCTTCCCCAAAAACATGTGACCGTCCGAGCTATGCAAAAGTGTCCAAGAGTGTCGAGATGGTTCTCTTCTGTTTTTGCGCGGGAAGCACCAGACGTTCGGATATGGCACTCACCTTTGCACCCTCCCAGGATTTGACCGGCAATCTGCGCGACGATCTGCGCCATGCGACCGGACCGGCGCATCTCAGGCTCGACACGCGCATCATGGCGCTGGACGTGGCGACCCGTTCGGGGTTGGTGACGTTCCTGCGGGGCAGCGCCTCGGCGCTTCAGACGCTTGCGCCCGTTCTGGACAGCGTGCCGCTGCCGTCCTGCACCCCGCTGCGTGATGCGATCACGGGCGATCTGTCATATCTGGGCGTGCAGCCCGACCCCCCGCCCGCCGGGGGCCTGCATCTGGACGCGAACGGTGCGCTGGGGGCCTACTACGTTATCGCCGGGTCCAGACTGGGGGCGCAGGTGCTGAAGCGGCATCACGCGAAATCCACCGATCCCTCAATTCTGGGCGCGGACCGCTATCTTACCGCACCAACGGGACTCGGCATGTGGAAGGCTCTGCTATACCAACTGACGGAAATGAATTCCAAAACGAACGGCGCTGCGGTTATTGCCGGGGCGTTGGACGCGTTCGATGTGTATGTCCGGGCCTTCGAGGCGCTGGAGCCGGGGGAAAAGACCCATGACGATGAGTGACGAAAACCTGCAACCGCAAGATGTCGATCTGACGAATTGTGAACGTGAGCCGATCCACCAATTGGGCCATGTGCAGGATTTCGGTTGCTTGATCGCGGTGTCCCACGATTGGAACATCACCCATGTTTCTGACAATGTGGGCCGGTTTTTCGATGTGAACCCGCAAGATATCATCGGTGGCCCGCTGTCGCGGCTGCTGAACCCCACCGCGCTGCATGACATTCGCGGTCGGTTGCAAGTTCTGGCCGGTGCGGACGCGGTTGAGCGGCTCTTCCACCTCGACGTGGCGCAGGCATCGGTTCCCATGGATGTGGCGATCCACATGTCGGGTCGTTCCATCGTGCTGGAGTTCGAGCGCAGCATGACCCGGGGGGCAGGCGATCAGGCCTCGCTCGTGCGGCCGATGATCGACCGGCTGAACGGCGCGCAATCCCCCGCCCAACTGCTCGATCTGGCGGTGCGCAACATGCGGGCGCTGACCGGATTCGACCGGATCATGTTGTACAAGTTCGCTGATGACGATTCGGGTGAGGTCGTGGCCGAGGTCACCCGCCCCGATCTGGAGGCATTCAAAGGTCTGCGCTATCCGGCATCCGACATTCCCAAACAAGCGCGGGCGCTGTACGAACGCTCCCTGCTGCGGATCATCGCGGATGTCGATGGCCCCAGATCGCAGGTCCTGCCTGAGCGTGGACCGGACGGCGCTCCGCTCGACATGTCGATGTCCAGCTTGCGGGCCGTGTCGCCGATCCATCTGGAATATCTGCGCAACATGGGGGTCGGTGCTTCCATGTCCGTTTCCGTGCTGCGGCGGGGCAAGTTGTGGGGGCTGATCGCCTGCCACCACATGAGCCCGCGCACGCTCAGCTACGAAACCCGTTCCGCAGTCGAAATGTTCGGTCTGGTGCTGTCGTTCGTCCTGGACCAGAAGTTGAGCGATGAAGAACAGACCCAGCTTGAGCGCGCGCGCTCCGTTCACGACCAGCTGATGTCGCAGGTCGTTGAGGGCACACCCCTGGCGGAGAATTTCGACGCATTCACCAATGCGATTGCCGATGTGATCCCTTGGGACGGCGCCATCGCCACCATCGGGGGCAGTTTCCAGTCGCGCGGTCTGGCCCCCACAGCCGAGGCTTTCGGAAAACTGCAGCGGTTTCTGAACACCACGCAGGCCAGCTCGATCTACGCCACATCGGAATTGGCGAAGGTCTATCCCGAGGCCGAGGAACTGGGCCCCGATATCGCAGGTATCCTCGCGATTCCGGTTTCGCGCACCCCGCGCGACTATTTCGTCCTGTTCCGGCGCGAAATCGCGCGCACGGTGGTGTGGGCCGGTAACCCGGACAAGCCGGTGACACCCGGTCCCAACGGCGCACGCCTGACCCCGCGCAAGAGCTTCGCCGCCTGGCAGGAGGTCGTGCGCGGCACCAGCCAACCATGGACCGAGGCCGAGTTGCGGGCCGCGGAATCGATGCGCACCACGTTGATCGAGATCATCCTGCGCCTGACCGACAGCGCCTCGCAGGATCGCGACCGTGCCCATGAGCGGCAGGAATTGCTGATAGCGGAACTGAACCACCGCGTCCGTAACATGCTAAATCTGATCCGGGGTCTGATCGCGCAGAGCGCATCGGGCAAGACATCCGTCGCGGATTTCACCGAGGTTCTGGGCGGGCGGGTCTACGCCCTGGCCCGCGCGCACGACCAGTTGACCACAAAACAGTGGGAGCCCGCCTCGTTCCACGGCCTGGTAATGGCCGAGGCGAAGGGATTTCTGGGCGATGAGAGCCGCCTGACAATTGACGGCCCCGACCCCATGCTGCGACCGCTGGCATTCTCGACCCTGGCGCTGGTGATGCATGAGTTGCTGACCAATTCGGTCAAATACGGCGCGTTGAGCGTACCTGCCGGTCGCATCATCATCGACCTGACGCATGAGCAGGACGGCGGCGTCACGATCGTGTGGAAGGAACATGACGGCCCGATCGTGCAGGCGCCCCTGCGCCACGGTTTCGGCACTGCGATCATCGACCGGTCTATTCCACACGAACTGCACGGCCGCGCGCAGATGCGCTACGATCTGACCGGGGTCGAGGCGACGCTGTACATCCCGCAACCGCAGATCGCGACGATCCGCACCGAAATCGGTAGCGACCGCGCCGCACAGGACGCCGTAGCCCGCGATACCCGGCTGGATATCGGCATCGCCATGATCGTCGAGGACAACATGATTATCGGCATGGATGCCGAGGGCATATTGCAGGAACTGGGCGCGAAGGAGGTCTATCTGGTCGGCAACAACGCCGCCGCGCTGGATCTGCTGGGCCGGGTTACGGTCGATGTCGCGCTGCTCGACGTCAACCTCGGCACGGAGACAAGCGCCCCCGTCGCCCGCATGCTGGCGGAACAGGGCGTTCCGTTCATGCTGACCACAGGCTATGGCGAAGTCGGCGCCAAGATGGACGTCAGCGAGGATGTGCCCGTGCTGCAAAAACCGTTCAGCAACGACGCAATCCGCAACGGGCTTCGCAAATTGCTGAGCTGACCGTGGGGTCGGCCCGCCGGATGACGAAATGCGATTGCATCTCAGAGGGGTAGTGGAGCCAAAGTGATCTGGAACGTCGCGTACCTTTGGCTCGTTGCAGTGGGTTTTCTGAATCCTATCAATGAATCGCGTCATGCATTACTGACCCAGACCGGACCTTCACCGAGACCTATCCCTATGAAGTGCGGGAAAAAGCCGACCTTGGATGAACGTGTATCAATGTCCGGTTCGGCGAACCGTTCAGAAAATGGTGGTTTTTGGGAAGATCTGTACAGGCACAGCGAAAATCGGAGGGAGCCCAAAGGTCACGCGGTTCTTACGCGAGCATCCGCTTGGCCGCCGTAGAGACATCCCCAGTATTGGGCGTTCCGGATGGCTCAATCAGAAGCAGGTGCGCTTCCTGCTTCGCAACCGTTCTATGCTCAATTCCTCTTGGAACAACGTAAACTTCCCCGGCACGCAACGTTACCGTTTCGTCCCGCATTTCAATGTCGAGCTCGCCTCGTAAGACAAGGAAAAAATCGTCGGTTTCTTCGTGAACATGCCAATTAAACTCACCCTCAACTTTCACGACCATGATGTCATGGCCATTGAACTCTGAAAGAGTGCGTGGCGACCAATGTTCCTTAAATGTCTCAAGTTTTTCGGCCAGATTGATTGCTTTGCTCATGTTGATTTTCCTATTATTGTTATGATCCTCTTGGTTATGCGTGAGGGCCACCAAGACAGCCTTGCCCGCACAGTCGGGCTTCAATGATGCTCCAAAAACCCTCTTATTTTGGGCCATACGCAAACCACCTCATTGGAGACTATCAAAGGCCCTATTCGAAACCCAAGGCCTTAAGGTCTTGTTGGAGGTTTTTGATCGTCTTGTGACAGCAGACATTCGCTGCGTAGCAGCATCGGTCAAAGAGGGCTCTTTTGAGACCTTCGCCGCGACCGGCGCGAAGGTCAGCTATGCCGTTTCCAAAAAACTGGGCCAGTTGTTGACGTAAATGTCAAAGTCGTCTGACGTTTCACAAGTGAAAAGTGGTGCCGCAGAAGGGATTCGAACCCCCGACCCCATCATTACGAATGATGTGCTCTACCAACTGAGCTACTGCGGCGACGGGCCGTGATTAGCGATTGCGCGTGATCTGCGCAAGAGAAATCAGGCCGATTTCGCGGGTTCCGTTTCCTTGCGCGCGGCGGCGGCGGCCAGATCGGTTTCGTCCATTGCGGCACCGTCGATATCGCCCGTCATCGGATTGGTCTCAGGCGGAACGGTCCCTGTCTCTTCGGCTGTGGACCCTTCAGATACGGAGTGCTCCTCAGACTCAATCGGGGAGCCCTCATCCTGCGCGTCGGAACCGAGAATTCCGGTGATAACGGGCAGCATCGCCGCACTGTCGGTCCGGCTGGCGGAAGGTTGCGACAGTTCGAGCCAGTCGATTGTGTCGAAGGCGTCGCAGTTGGAACAGGTCGCGGACCATTCGGCGTGGGTGGCGCGGCAATTCGTGCAGACCCATTGCGGCCCCTGAGATGCGGTCAGCGCCTTGGCCAGCCAGCCGCGCACGACCTTGTCGTCGGCCCCTTCGCCGCGTTCGACGGCGGCCATGATCGCCAGCGCGCGTGTGGTCGGGGCTGTCGTCGCCAGATCGCCCATTGCACGGCGCGCTGCGGGGAAATCCTCATCCGCGATGGCCAGCTCGGCCTTGAGCATCCTGGTCTCCGGGTGATCGGGATGCGCCTGAAGCAAGGGCTCGAACCGCTTGCGCCGTGCAGAGGGATCCTCATCCGGGACAAGCGCGGCAAAGGCTGCTGCCAGATCGGGGTGCGGCGCGATCTTCCATGTCTTGAGCAAGGTACGCTGCGCGGCGCGGGGGCTGTTGCGATGCAGATGCACGCGCGAGGCGGTGACGGAGGCGGGAACATGTCCGGGCGTCAGGCGGTGCGCCTCAAGCGCGGCATCCCCGGCGGGGCCTGCATCGTCCACGGCGATCCGCTCCCGTGCGGAGGCGAGGGTCAGCATCGCGTCGCGCCGGTTTGCAACGTCACGGGGCAGGGCGCTGGCCTTGACCTGCGCGGCCAGGGTACGGCGCGCGCCGTCCCATTCGGCCTGTTCTGTTTGCAAGGTGAACAGCGTGCTCAGAAGCCCCTCATGCCGGGGCCGGATCGAAAAGGCACGCTCGGCCAGTTTCAGCGCGGTTTCCGTTTCCCCCTTGGCGAGGCGTTGACGCATCAGGCCATGAATGCCCACGAACCGCGTGCGCCCATCGGAGAGCATGGCCTTGTACTGTTCCTCGGCCAGATGCCGCTCACCCGCTTCCTCCGCCGCCTGCGCGGTGACGAGGCGGGTCAGTTCGGGGCGGTCGAGCAGCTTGTCGGCCTTGCGCGCACGGCTCAACGCGTTCTTGCCATCGCCCGAGGCGTTCAGCATCATCGCCTCGGCCAGGGCGTTGAACCCGCGACGTTCCCTGTTGCGGTCGAAAAAGCGCGACAGCGCCGTCTCATCCCCCGTCAGGAACCGCAGCACCGCGATCAGAAGCCCCACGAGTTTCAGCACGATCAGGAAGAGGATCATTGCGATGGCCAGAACGACCAGCACCTCGATCGGCTCGAAGGGATATTCGCGCCCGCCCACGGCGAGGGTCAGACCGCCGTCCTGATCCATCACATAGATCACACCGAAAGCGGCCGCCGTGATGAGAGCGACGAAAAGAATGATTTTGAGCAGGGACCAGAGCATCTAAGCGTTTCCTCGGGAATTCAGTTATCGGCGTCCAGACGTTCGGCCAGGGTGCGGTATGCGGAAAGGGCATCATGACGCGCGCGCAGGTCCGCGGTCCATGACGAGAGAGTTTCGGCAGGGGCGCCGGACAGCTGCTCCGCCTCGGTCAGTGCCGCCTCCAGATTGCCCCGACGCAGACGCGCCTCAACTCGTGAGAGGATGGCGTCGGCATCGTCGCCTTCACGTTCGACCAGCGAGCGTCCAGCAACGCGGGAGCGCAGGAAAGCGCTGGCGCTGGACAGGATGTTGTCGTCCTCACCCGGTGCGATTTCGGCGCGGATGGCCTGACGCGCAACCTCGGGGAAGCTGGTTTCCAGCGCGACCTGGGTCGGCACACCGGTGGGTGCCAGTTCGGGCAGGGGGGCCGGGATCTCGACCTGTTCAGCGAGTTCAGCGAGCGGTTCCTCGAACGGCTCCCCGGTGTCGAGGGCATTTGCCAGCGCGGTCATGGCCGCCTGTTCGGAGGCGACGGCGACCTGCGCCTCGGCCTCGGCCTGCGCGGCGGCGACTTCCTCACGCGCGGTGGCGAGCTGACGTTCCGCCGTGGCGGCAACCTCGTCGATCCGCTGATCCAGTGCCCCGTTGCGCGCGGAAATCGAATCCAGTTCGGCCTGTAGCCCCTCCAGCGCGGCGGTGAAGGCGTCGATCTCGGCCGCGTTCTGGCCGGTGATGCCGCCCTCACCGGCTGCAAGGCCGGTCAGGTCGCTGCGCAGCGACGACATCTCCGCGGTGATGCCCTCCAGCCGGGTTTCGACCTGAGCCAGACGTTCCTCGATTGCGGCACTGTCGGCGGCGGCGACCTGATCGGACAAATCGTTAACCTGTGCGCTGAGCGCGGTGATCGATTCGGCGCTCCGCTGTTCGCTCTCGACCACGGCGGTGTCGATGCGCTCATCCACCCCCTCGGGCGTCAAACCGGTGTCGAGCGTGTCGATCCGGGCGTTCAGCCGGGCCTCCATCTCCTCCACCTGCATTTGCGCGGCCCGCTGGCCGGGGGTCAGCCATTCGGCGACCGGGGCAAGGCCGGATGGCAGGTTGGGTGCGACCTTGGGCCCGCCCCAAAGGATCAGCACCGCACCCGCCACCAGCAGGAACAGCCAGAACAGAACACGCCCCGCGACGGAGCCTGTATCCTCATGATATTCATCATCCGGTGACATGCCGTCGGATGAGGACGCATCAGGCGCGACGTAGCTGGGGCTGGCCGGATCGGAGGTCGAGCGCGCGTTCACATCGGCCGGCGCGCCGCCCCACGGCGTGGTCGCGGCGGCTGCGGTGGCACCGGGAATGACGGAATCAGCGTCATCCTGCGGCGTGTCGTCTGCATCGTCATCAGGGGAACCGTCATCCGCGCTCACGTCGCCGGGGACGGTGTCGCCAGGAACGGTATCCGCCCCGCCCGCGATGATGTCCTCCTGCGTCTCATCGTCCTGCACTTCGTCGTCCGAATTGTCATCGTCCGGGATCACCAGCGGGTCCGTCTTGGCCGGAGGGGTGTCCGGCGTCTCGACCAGTTCGGCATCCTCGACATCGGGCAGATTTGTCTCGGCACCGTCGACCTTGTCGTCGGTATCGTGCTGCTGGTCGGGGCGCTTGGGGTCGGACATGGCAAAAACTCTCGATAGGCGCGGCGGTGGATGCAATTCAAGCTAGGTCAGCCTGCGAAAGCGGCAAGCCTTAACATTGTGCGCTCTTGCGGTGCAGCAACGCAAGCAGACCGTTGGTATCAGGGGTGGGCGACGTTTCCACGCCCTTTGATGCTAACGGGGCCAGAATTCGGGCGGTTGCGGGGCTGATGGCGATCAGGCGCGTCGCGTCCAGCCGCCAGCGATCCGTGCGTTCGGCCAGCAATCGGGCGGCGGTTCGCGGGGAAAAGACCGGGATCGCGTCGATTTCCCCAGCCTCCAACGCATGATGAGCGTCGGGCGACAGCGGGCGCGCTTCCGCCTCATAGACGATGCAGGTGGCGATCTGGCGATCCGGCAACAGGTCTGCCAGTTCAGCGGAGACATGGGTGCCGCGAATGTGCAGCAGGGGGCCGCCGGTTTGGTCACGCAAATGGGGCACCAGCGCGGTGAGTGTCGGGGCCGTCGCGGGGATGGGGAACCCCGCGGCCTGTGCAGCCTGCGCCGTGCGCGCTCCGACGCAAAAGGCCGGCAGGGTGCAGTCGCCGTCCCGCCGCCGCCACCCCGCCACCCCGTTGGTGGAGGTGAACACCACCGCCCGGGCGTGGCCCGTATCCACCACCGGGTTCAGAAACCGGATCTCCAGCAAGGGGGAGGTCAGAACCCCGAAACCGGGCCCCAGCGCCTGCGCGAAATCCTGCGATTGCGCGGTCGGACGGGTCAGCAGAACCCGCGTCGCAGAAGTCCCGGTCACAAAAGGCCCTGTCACAGAAATCCCTGTCACAAAAATCCCGGCCCGGCGCGGCGCAGCAATTCGCGCCCGGCTGCCGCCCCCATCTCCACCGCATCGGCGCAAGGCGCGCGCCATGTGTCGGAATGCGTGATAGAGCCGTCAGGCTTCAGGATTTCGCCGCGCAGGGTCACGTGCCCGTCCTGCATCTGCGCCAGCCCGCCGATGGGCGTGCGGCACGATCCGTCCAGCTCGGCCAGAAAGGCCCGCTCCACCGCGACGACCAGCGCACTGTCGGCGTCGTTCAGCGGGGCGAGCAGGGCGCTTGCCTGCGCGTCGTCCGCCCGCTGTTCGATCGAGATCGCGCCCTGCGCCACGGCGGGCAGCATGGTTTCGGGGGGGATCGGGTTGAGAAGGTCCGTCTGTCCCAGGCGGTTCAGCCCCGCACAGGCCAGCAGGGTCGCAACGGCCAGACCGGCATCCAGCTTGGCCAGCCGGGTCTGCACGTTGCCGCGAAACTCCACGAACCGCAGGTCGGGGCGCCGTGCGGCCATCTGCGCCCGACGCCGGATCGAGGAGGTCCCCACGACCGAACCCTGCGGCAGCGCGTCGAATGTCGCATATTTGCGGGAGATGAAGCTGTCGCGCACGTCCTCACGCGGCAGGAACGTGCTGAGCGTCAGGCCGTCAGGCAAAAGGTTCGCCACGTCCTTGGTCGAATGTACGGCAATGTCGATGCGGCGGTCGATCAGCGCGGCTTCGAGTTCCTTGGTGAACAGGCCCTTGCCGCCGATCTCGCTCAACGGGCGGTCCTGCACGGCGTCGCCGGTGGTCTGAATCACCGTGATGGCGAAGCAATCCTCGGGCAGGGAATGCGCGGTGGCGAGGCGTCCACGCACCTCATGCGCCTGCGCTAGGGCGAGCGGCGATCCACGGGTTCCGATTTTCAGCGGGCTGTCTGGGGTCGGTTCTGTCATGGGGCTATCTAGCCATGTGACGGGTTTTCAGCAAGTGCGACACCGCCCTGCCATGTAGGTGCGGCTGATCGGGTATGGATGCGTTCGGGCGCACCGGCCCCTGCGGATCACAGCGTGATGTTGTTGCGGTACAGCCAATCCTCGATGGCGGGGCGCACGCTTTGCGCGCCGCTGGCGCAGGCGTCGTCTATCACGGCGCGGACCTCATCCAGATCGCAGCGGCGCAGCAGATGCTTGACCGGCCCGATGGAGGCTGGACGCATCGACAGATTGCGCAACCCCATCGCCGACAGGCACAATGCCTCGATCGGGCGGCCGGCATCCTCGCCGCAGAAACTGACCGGCGTGTCGTGGCGGTCGCAACGCTCGACGATCTGGCCGATGAAGGTCAAGTAGCTGACGTTCAGCGTGTCATAGCGGCGCCGGACGCGCTCGTTCTCGCGGTCCGCGGCAAAGAAGAACTGTTTCAGATCGTTGCCCCCGATCGAGACGAAATCGACGATCTCGAAAAATGCGTCGGGCGCGAAGGCCAGGCTGGGCGTCTCCAGCATCGCGCCGACCTCCAGCGATTGCGGCGCGACATGACCCATGGAAACCTCACGCGCGGCCTCATCGAAGACCAGCTTGCGGGCCTCAAGGAATTCGTCGAGCTGTGCGACCATGGGAAACATCACCGACAGCGGACGCCCGTTCGCGCCGCGCAGCAGACTTTGCACCTGCATCCGCATCACCCCGCGCCGGTCGAGGCCGAGGCGGATCGCGCGCCAGCCCATCGCCGGGTTCGGCTCATCCGTGGGGCGCATGTAGGGCAGCACCTTGTCCGAGCCGATGTCCAGCGTGCGAAAAACCACGCGCTTGCCGCGCCCGGAATCCAGAATCCGCGAATAGAGCGCCGCCTGCTCCGCCCGGCGGGGCACCTTGGAGCGGACGAGGAATTGCAACTCGGTGCGGTACAGTCCCACCCCCTCCGCGCCGCTGCTCACCAGCGAGGGCAGATCCGCCATCAGGCCCGCATTCATGTGCAGCGACACAATCGTCCCGCACAGGGCCTGCGCCGGAAGTTCGCGCAGCGTGGCGTATTTTTCCTGCGCTTCGGCGCGCATGGCCATCTTTTCGCGAAAGGCGCTGCGCACGCTGTCCTCGGGGCGCAGATGGACGAACCCGGTGTCGCCGTCGATCAGGATCGGGTCGCCCTCCAGCGCCTCCCGCGTGATGCGTCCGGCTTGCAGAACCAGCGGGATCGCCAGCGCGCGCGCCACGATCACCGCGTGCGAACTGACGGCCCCCTGTTCCAGCACGATACCGCAAAGCCGGTTGCCATAGTCCAGCAGTTCCGCCGGGCCGATATTGCGGGCGACCAGCACCGCATTGTCGGGAATGTCGAACCGGTCGTCGCGCTGCCCCGAAAGCAGTCGCAGCAGGCGATAGGACAGATCGTCCAGATCGTGAAAGCGTTCGCGCAGATAGGGATCGGTCATGTGCGACATGCGTTTGCGAATGCTGGCCTGTTCCTTCTCGACCGAGACCTCGGCGGCCAGACCTTCGCGGATGCCGTCCTCTATCCGGGTGATCCAGCCGCGATCGCGGGCGAACATCGCATAGGTGTGCAGGACCTCGGCCGCCTCGCCCGCCTCATCGACCGCGCCGGTGTCGAGCATCCGGTCCACTTCGCCGTGCAATCTGTGCAGGGCGTCGTGCAGGCGGCGATGTTCGGCCTCGGGGTCGTCGCTGACGGGGTTCGTGATGACGATGTGCGGATCGTGCAGATGGACGACCCCTTCGGCGACCCCCTCCTGCCCCTGGATGCCGCGAAAGAAGACCGGGCTGGAATGGGGCGGGGCAATCCCCCCCAGATCGCCGCTGGAGGTGAAGGCCCCGGCCTCCGCCATTTCGGCGATCACCATCGCCACGACCTCCAGCCCGTGCAGGTCGTCCTCGGAAAATTTGCGGACCGACTTGTTCTGAACGACCAGCACGCCCAGTGATTCGCCAAGCCGCTGGATCGGCACGCCCAGAAAGCCGGAATAGATTTCCTCGCTGGTTTCGGGCATGTAGCGAAACCCCGGGGTGCGCGGCGCATCGGCGGTGTTGACCGCCTGACCGTGTTCCGCGACCCGGCCCACCAGACCCTGGCCGAACCGCATCCGGGTCTGATGCACAGCCTCGGGGTTGAGCCCTTCCGTTGCGCACAACTCCAGCGTGCGTTCGTCGCAACGCAGGTAGATCGAGCACACTTCGGTGTCCATCGTTTCGGCGATCACCCGGACCATGATGTCGAGCCGTTCCTGCCCGCCCTCACGATTGGCGAGAACGTCACGCAGCTTTTGCAGCAACACCCTCGAAGAGGCACCGCGTGTAGGGGTGTTCATCTCGGGCTCACCATACGCTCGTTCTAGTTGTGGGGACTATAGGGCCGCGAATGGATGACGTGAAGGGCGATAAGTCCCGCCAAGTGTAGCCAAAGTCACAGCGCGAGAAATGATCGCCGCGCGGAACGCGCCTATAAATGACCGCACGGAATGCGCCGATATCCGCTGGTTCGGCTGAAGCCCCCGCAGGATCACGGCGAGGGCTTCAGCGAAGGATCACCCGACCTTGTGCAGCTCGAACGTGTCGTGCAGCGCCTGCACGGCCAGCTCCATGTATTTGCGGTCCACCAGGACGGAGACCTTGATCTCGCTCGTCGTGATGACCTTGATGTTCACGCCGTCATTGGCCAGCGCGCGGAACATCTTTCCGGCGACACCGGCATGGGAGCGCATTCCGATGCCGACGATGGAGATCTTGGCGCAATCGGTATCCACCACCAGATCGTCATAGGAGATGGTGCCGGCCGTCTTGCCTGCCTCGACCGCAGCCGTTGCGCGGGCGACGTCATCCACCGGGCAGGAGAAGGTGATGTCGGTATACCCTTCCTCCGAGATGTTCTGGATGATCATGTCCACATTCACGCCCGCATCCGCCAGCGGGCCGAAGACGCTGGCCGCGATGCCGGGGCTGTCGGCCAGGTGCAGCAGGGTGATCTTCGCCTCGTCGCGGCTGTAGGCGACACCGGAGATGACGTTGGATTCCATGATTTCATCCTCATCGCAGACGAGCGTTCCGGGCTCGTCGGAAAAACTGGACCGCACGGCGAGGCGGACCTTGTGGGCCATGGCCAGCTCGACCGAGCGGACCTGAAGCACCTTCGCGCCGAGGCTGGCAAGCTCCAGCATCTCCTCATAGGCGATGCGGTCCAGCTTGCGGGCCTTCTTGGTGATGCGCGGATCGGTGGTATAGACGCCGTCCACATCGGTATAGATGTCGCAGCGTTCCGCGCCCAGCGCGGCGGCAAAGGCGACGGCGGTGGTGTCGGACCCGCCCCGACCCAGTGTGGTGATCCGGCCCTCGGCGCTCAGCCCCTGAAAACCGGCGATCACCGCATGGGTGCCCTCAGCGAATTTCGCGTCCAGATTGGCGGTGTCGATGCCCTCGATCCGCGCGACGCCGTGGGCGGAGGACGTGCGCACCGGCACCTGCCATCCCAGCCAGGACCGCGCGTCAATGCCCATCTGCTGCAAGGTCAGCGCCATCAGGCCCGCCGTCACCTGCTCACCCGAGGCGACGACGCTGTCATATTCGCGGGCATCATAGAACCCGGCGGAATTGCTGCCCGCCGGGGCGGCGGCATCGCGCACCCAACCGACCAGCTCATTGGTCTTGCCCGACATGGCAGACACGACGACGGCAACGTCGTAGCCTGCGTCGATCTCCCGCTTGACCTTGAGGGCGGCGTTCCTGATGCGGTCCAGATCGGCGACCGAAGTGCCGCCGAATTTCATCACGAGGCGGGGCATGAGGCGTATCCTGACGTATTGATATTTGCCCTGAACGGCGGGCCGGAAAATCCGCGCGGTACTTAGCGTGTCGCGCGGCAATGGGCAAGCAATCGCGCGCTCAGTGCGTCTTTCGCGGGCCGAAGGGCAGGGGGGCCACCGGAATGCCGTCGTCGATCAGGGCCTTCGCCTCCGCCTGCGTGGCCTCACCCCAGATCGGGCGTTCGTCGCTTTCGCCGTCATGAATGCGGCGGGCCTCGCTCGCGAAGGTCTTGCCTACATAGTCGCTTTCGGCCTCGACCTTTTCGCGCAGCGCGCGCAGGGCAATCTCGGCCGGCGACCGGTTCGCGGTCAGCGGCGCGCTCTCTTCCTCCGCCGCGCTCACACGGGGGGCCATCATCGCCTTGACCACATCGTCATCGCCGCAGATCGCACAGGACACATGCCCGGCCCCGGCCAGGCGGTCATAGGTGCCACTGTCAGCGAACCAGCTTTCGAAGCGGTGCCCGGCACTGCATTTGAGGGTATAGCGGATCATCTCGTCACCGTTGCGTCAAATCACTGCGTTAGATAGCGATGGTCCCGCCCGATGCAAAGCGGCATCGCCGTCGCGGGCATTTGGCAAGGCCACCTTACACGAGGAGACCCGATGACGATACGAGGGTGGCGCCGAATCGCCGTAGTGCTGGTCTGCACCGTGATGGGCGGACTGGTCGTCGCTTGGGGCGTGCCGACCCTGGGCGCGATGGTCTTGATCGCGATAAGCGGGCTGTCGGGCATCGCGGTGTTCGCAATTCTGGCGCCGGACGTCGATGACGAACCCACGACCAGCGCCCCCAAGTCATCCGGTGCCTTGCCGCGCGGGGTCGGGCGGCATCTGCTGGAACGCATCCCCAGCCCGCTGTTCCTGATCGACGCGCGCGGGCGCATTGTCTACGCCAATACGGCGACGCGCACGATGCTGCCCCGGCTGGAACAGGGCGTCCATTATGCCTCGCTGTTTCGGGCACCCGCCTTCGTTGATGGCGTGGCGCAAGTGATGCAGGGCACGGCGGAGCAGACGGTGACCTTCACCACGTTCTTCGCCGGGATCGAGACACATCTTCTGGCGCAGATGCGACAGATGGAGGCGGATCAGGAATTCGGCGCGGGCCAGCAAGTCCTCGTCCAGTTGTCGGATGAGACGCGGCGCATGGCGACGGAGCGGATGCGAACGGATTTCATCGCCAATGCCAGCCACGAATTGCGCACACCGCTCGCCTCGATCATCGGGTATATCGAAACGCTGCAAGGCCACGCCCGCGATGATGAGGCCGCCCGCATTCATTTCCTCGACATCATGTCGCAACAGGCGGCGCGAATGCAGCGGCTGGTAGAGGACCTGATGTCGCTCAGCCGGATCGAGATGGATGCCCGCTCCACCCCGACGACGCCCTGCGATCTGTCGCGGATCGTGCTTGAGGTTACGGATGGGATGCAGCCCCTGGCCCAGCGGCGCAAGGCAACGTTGCAGGTCACGTTCGGACAGGAAACCGCCGGGATCGTCGCGGATCGCGATCAGATCGGGCAGGTGCTCAGCAACCTGATAGAGAACGCGCTGAAATACGGGGGCGAGGGCGGCACGGTCAGGGTTTTCCGCACCGAAGCCGATTCGCGGTTTCCCGGCATGATCGGCGTGGGGGTCAGCGACGACGGCCCGGGGATCGGTCGCGAACACCTGCCCCGCCTGACCGAACGTTTCTACCGGGTCAACGCCAAGCAGAGCAGGGCGCAGGGCGGCACGGGGCTGGGCCTTGCCATCGTGAAGCACATCCTCGCGCGGCATGGCGGGGAACTGGACGTCGCGTCAGTTCAGGGTCTGGGCAGCACCTTTACCGCATGGTTGCCGTTGCATACGCAGGACGAGGCGGCGTGAGTCTGGCTTATTCCATGCAAAATCAACGCCATGAACTGTCATATTTCCGATATGGCCTGCTGTTAGACAAACCCCGACTTCGGTTGTCGCCGAGGGTTTCGAGTGGCAGCATTGTCGCATAACGAATGGGTCCCAGACCCGAATAGCGGAGTTTCTCACTGTGAAAAAATCAAGCATCCTCGCGCTCACGACTGTCGGCATGGTCGCCGCTGTCACCGCGAACGCCCAGTCGCGCGATCAAATTCAGATCGTCGGTTCCTCCACGGTGTTCCCCTTCTCCACCGCTGTGGCCGAGCGTTTCGGAAACGTCACCGACTTCCAGACCCCGATCGTGGAATCGACCGGCTCGGGTGGCGGTATCCGCCTGTTCTGCGCCGGTGTCGGCGTCGAGAACCCGGACATGACCAACGCCTCGCGCCGGATCAAGCCGTCCGAGCTGGAAACCTGCTCCGAGAACGGCGTGACCGGCGTGATCGAAGTGAAGATCGGCTATGACGGCATCGTGCTGGCCAATTCCAGCGAAGCCCCCGTCTACAATCTGACCACCGGGCAGATCTGGCAGGCGCTGGCCGCCGACGGCCCCCTGCCCACGATGTGGAATGAGATCGACCCCTCGCTGCCCGCAGTTGAGATCGAGGTTCTGGGACCGCCGCCGTCCTCCGGTACGCGTGATGCGTTCGAGGAACTGGTGATGGAAGCCGGATGCGAGACGATTTCCGGCGCGAACTGCGAAAACTCCGCCCATATCCGCGAGGATGGCGTCTATGTCGACGCGGGTGAGAACGACAACCTGATCGTGTCGCGCCTCGAAGCGAACCCGCAGGCCGTCGGTGTGTTCGGCTTCTCGTTCCTCGACCAGAACAGCGACGTGATCCAGGGATCGCTGATCAACGGGGTTGAGCCGACCTTCGACGCCATCGCCGATGCGGATTATCCGGTCGCACGCTCGATGTATTTCTACATCAAGGACGCACATATCGGCGTCGTTCCGGGCATCGCGGAATATGCCGAGCTGTTCGTGTCCGAGGACATGATCGGCGAAGACGGCTCCCTGCTTGATCTGGGCCTGATCCCGCTGCCCGAGGATGAGCTGGAAACGACGCAGAGCAATGTCGCGAACCGCACTGTGCTGACGACACAAGACTTCTGATTTCATGTCGCGTATGCGATTGAAGTAAGATGACGGACAGGGGCGCGCGCGTCCCTGTCCCCAATTTCTGGCCCCACGTTCCGGCCCCGCTTTTCGGCCCGGCTTTTCGGGAACGGTCGGTGGGTCCGGCAGGAATGGAGAAGACGGCATGGTGCTGACCGCGAGTTTTGTGGCGATTTTGTTTCTGGCTGTGGCGGGATACGGCATGTCGCGGTCGCGCGCCGTCTCCGTCGCGGGGGGCAATCTGGCCCGGCTGCATTCACGGCCCAGCTATCACGGCACGTATTCGCTGCTGTGGGTGCTGATCGCCGGCATCGCCACCCTGCTGATCGTGGGCGAGGCATGGGCCCTGCTGAATGAGCGTATCTATTTCTCGATCATCGAGGACGCCCGTCCCGGTCTGGCACAGATCGAAAAGCAGCTGATCCTTTCCGATGCACACCAACTGGCCAATGGCGGGATCTCCTCCGCCACGGGTGAGGTGCGAACCACGCTGGCCGAGACGATCCGCGTGATGGACACATGGCGCGTCGTCGTGACGTCGGTTCTGTCCATGGCCGCCGCTGCTGCCGCCGCCGCCCTGACATTTGGCCGGATCGACGCGGACTGGCGTGCGCGCAACCGGTCCGAGAACATTATCCGCGCGATCCTGATGATCTGCGCGATCATCGCGATCCTGACGACGATCGGCATCGTGCTGAGCCTGATTTTCGAGACGATAAACTTCTTCGGAAAGATCGACTGGCAGGTGCACAAGTTCCTGTTCGGCACCACCTGGTCGCCGCTGTCCGGCGTCAGCGCGGGCAAGCTGGATCCAGACAAGGTCGGCGCCGTGCCGCTGTTCGCGGGCACGTTCATGATTACCATCATCGCGATGCTGGTCGCGGTGCCGGTCGGCCTGTTCGCCGCCGTATATCTCTCGGATTTCGCCAGCAAGGCGACCCGCGCCTGGGCCAAGCCGATGCTCGAAATCCTCGCAGGGGTGCCGACGGTGGTCTACGGCTTCTTCGCCGCGATCACCGTGGCCCCCGCGATCCGCGACGCCGGGAACTTCCTGGGGTTGAGCGTGGACAGTTCCTCGGCGCTGGCGGCGGGCACGGTGATGGGGATCATGATTATCCCGTTCATCTCCTCCCTGTCGGATGACGTGATCAATTCCGTACCGCAAAGCCTGCGCGACGGCTCCTACGGGCTGGGCGCCACCAAGGCGGAGACGATCCGCCAGGTGGTGCTGCCCGCCGCGCTGCCCGGGATCGTGTCCGCCGTCCTGCTGGGCGTGTCCCGCGCGGTGGGGGAAACGATGATCGTGGTGATGGCCGCCGGTCAGGGGGCCAATCTGACGTGGAACCCGTTGGAGGCCGTGACCACCGTCACCGTGCAGATTGTCATGCTTTATACCGGCGATACCGATCTGGAGACGGCCTCCGGTCCTGTCTTCGCGCTGGGCTTCACGCTGTTTTGCGTGACGCTCCTGCTGAACGTGGTGGCCTTGCGCATCGTGCGCCGCTACCGCGAAATGTACGATTGAGGGAGACCGCATCATGGTCGCCATGAACGAACTGAGCGCCCTGCACGGATCCGACGCGTCCAAGCGTCGCCTGCGCAAACGGCGCGCCGCCGAAACCCGGCTCAAGATGTACGGCATCGGCGCGATCGTCATCGCCGGTCTGGCGCTGGTCACGCTGATGTGGTCGGTGGTGGGCAATGCCCGCTACGCCCTCAGCGAGAGCTACATCACCTTGCCGTTGACCCTGTCGGCGGAGGAGCTGGGCGTCGATCCCTCCGACCCGCAGAGCATTCGGCGCGGCGATTACGAAAACTTCGTGCGCGACGCATTTCGTGACAGGTTCGACTATGTTTCCGGGCGCACACCACGCCGTGAACTGGGGGATCTCTATTCGAACGCCGCCGGGTTCGACCTGCGCGACATGGTGGTCGAAAATCCCGCCCTGATCGGACAGACCGTGGATGTGCGGATGCTGGCCTCGGACGTGGCGGACCTTTATATCAAGGGGGATTACGGCACGCTGCAAACGCCCGATCTGTCCTCACCACTGCGATTCACCGCAACGGGTGAGGATACCGTGCTGGTCGAGGCGACACAGCCCGTCTTCGCGGATGTCTTCGCGGACGTGCAGAACGATCTGCTGGCCCTGGCCGAGCGACGCTGGCGTGAGGCCGCCCGGCAGGAGCTTGGTCGCATCGAATTCCTGCGCCGTGCCGATATCGCCGAAACCACCGAGGAACGCACCGCCGCCATCGAGGAGGCCGCCCGCCGCGAGGCCGCGCGCGACGCGCTTCAGGAGGAGGCCGACGATCTGCGCGACCGCGCGATGGCATCCGACGGGTTCGAGGAGTTGACCGAGGATAACGAAAGCCTGCTGTTCAGGCTGAACGGCGGCTGGCTCAAGGCGACGATGGTCGGCCCGGACGTGGCCGAGGCGACGATCATCGCGCCGCTGGACAGCCGCGATCTGAACAATCCCGATTATGAAATGCTGGTGCAGCCGGTGCCCGAAAGCGCGCGCAAGTTCTCGGACGATCAAATCGTCTGGATCGAGGAATTGCGCAACCAGGGTGCCGTGGAACAGGTGTTCAACTGGCGTTTCTTCACCGCCAGCGACAGCCGGGATGCGGAACGTGCGGGCATCTGGGGGGCGGCCGTCGGCTCGTTCTGGACGATGCTGGTCACCTTCCTGCTGGCCTTTCCCATCGGAACCCTAGCCGCGATCTATCTGGAGGAGTTCGCCCCCCGCAACCGCTTCACCGATTTCGTTGAGGTGAACATCAACAATCTGGCGGCCGTGCCCTCCATCGTGTTCGGTCTGCTGGGTCTGGCGGTGTTCCTGGGCTTCTTCGGCGTGCCGCGATCCGCGCCCATCGCGGGCGGCATCGTGCTGGCCCTGATGACCCTGCCAACGATCATCATCGCCAGCCGGGCGGCGATCCGGGCCGTCCCGCCCTCGATCCGCGATGCGGCGCTGGGGCTGGGCGCGTCGAACTTGCAGACCGCCTTTCACCACGTTCTGCCGCTGGCGATGCCGGGTATCCTGACCGGAACGATCATCGGCATGGCACAGGCCTTGGGAGAGACCGCCCCCCTGATCCTGATCGGGATGGTGGCGTTCATCGTGGACGTGCCCACCTCCGTCACGGATCCGGCGACGGTTCTGCCGGTTCAGGTCTTTCGCTGGTCCGACTTCCCCGAGCGCGCATTCGAGGCGCGTACCGCCGCGGCGATTTGTGTGCTGCTCGCTTTCCTAGTACTCATGAACGCATTCGCTGTGTTCCTCCGCAAACGTTTCGAGCGGCGTTGGTAGGACGCCATGGCCGAAGGAAACCCAGATATGACGAATATGCGCATGACCGAACAAGACCTTCAGGATCGTGAAACCAAGATCGCCTCACGCGGGGTGGACGTGTTTTATGGCGCGACGCACGCGATCAAGGACGTGGACATCGACATCCTCAACAACACGGTCACGGCCTTCATCGGCCCATCGGGCTGTGGCAAGTCCACGTTCCTGCGGTGCCTGAACCGGATGAACGACACGATCGACAGTTGCCGCGTAACGGGGCAGATCCTGCTGGACGGCGACGATATCTACCACAGTTCCGTCGATCCCGTGACGCTGCGCGCCCGCGTCGGGATGGTGTTCCAGAAACCGAATCCGTTCCCCAAATCCATCTTCGACAACATCGCCTATGGCCCGCGCATTCACGGGCTGGTCAACAACAAGGCGGAACTGGACGAGGTGGTTGAGAAATCGCTGCGCCGCGCCGCCATCTGGAACGAGGTCAAGGACCGTCTGGATCAGCCGGGAACCGGCCTGTCCGGCGGTCAGCAGCAGCGCCTGTGCATCGCCCGCGCCATCGCCACCGCGCCGGAGGTCCTGCTGATGGATGAGCCGTGCTCCGCGCTCGACCCCATCGCCACCGCGCAGATCGAGGAGCTGATAGACGAGCTTCGCCAGGATTTCGCGGTGGTCATCGTCACGCACTCGATGCAGCAGGCCGCGCGGGTCAGCCAAAAAACGGCGTTCTTCCACCTGGGCGTTATCGCGGAACATGGCGACACCAACCAGATTTTCACCAATCCGGTGGACAAACGCACGCAGGATTACATTACTGGCCGTTTCGGCTGATCTCATTGCAGGAGGGCGCGTCATGGGTCCGCATATCGTATCTTCTTTCGACGACGATCTGATCGCCGTGCAGGCGCGCATTTCGGAAATGGGCGGCATCGCGGAGGAGATGCTTTCGGGCGCACTGGAGGCGGTGAAGAACCGCGATGCCCAGATGGCGCAGGAGGTCATCGCCCGCGACAAGCGGCTGGACGCGATCGAGATGGAGGTCGAAAACCTGGCCACCCGCGTCATCGCCCTGCGCCAACCGATGGCCGGCGATTTGCGGCTGCTGATCTCCGCGCTGAAGATGGCCTCGACGTTGGAGCGTGTGGGCGATCTGAGCAAGAACATTGCGCGCCGCGCCGTCTATCTGGCCAATGCGCGCCCGGTCAAGCTGTCCTCCTCCATCGTGCGCATGGGCAACCAGACGCTGGGCCAGTTGACGGAGGTGCTGGACGCCTTCACCTCCAGGGATACCGCGCTGGCCGTCTCCGTCTGGAAACGGGACGTGGAGGTGGACGAGATGTACAACTCCATCTTCCGTGAGGTCGTCACCTACATGATGGAGGATCCCCGGACCATCGGTCTGGGCTCGCAATTGCTGTTCGTGGCCAAGAATCTGGAACGGATCGGCGACCACTCCACCCATCTGGCGGAGACGATCTATTACATCGTCGAGGGAACGCCCCTGGGCGATGACCGCCCCAAGGGGGAGCCGCTGGGGCTCGAAGGCTACTAAGGGGAGAGGCGACATGGCCAAGGTTTTGGTGGTCGAGGATGAACAGGCGCTCAGCGAATTGTTGAGCTACAACCTCAGCAAGGAGGGCTTTGACGTCTGCCTCGCGATGGATGGCGAAGACGCGCTGTACATGGTCGAGGAGGACGCGCCCGATATCATCCTGCTCGACTGGATGCTGCCGAATGTATCCGGCGTGGAGATTTGCCGTCAGGTGCGCGCGCGCACGCAGACCAAGGATATTCCCATCATCATGCTGACCGCACGGGGTGAGGAAGAGGACAGGGTGCGCGGCCTGGAAACCGGTGCCGACGACTATCTGACCAAGCCGTTTTCGATGACGGAACTGGTGGCGCGAATGCGGGCGGTTCTGCGCCGCTCCCGTCCGGGCGTGGCGGGCGATGTCGCCACCTTCGCCGATATCGTGCTGGACCGGGAGACGTGCCGCGTGCGTCGTGGCAAGCGGGACGTGCATCTGGGCCCGACGGAATTTCGTCTGCTCGACGTGCTGATGCAACGTCCGGGCCGGGTATTCAGCCGCGAGCAGTTGCTGGACCGCGTTTGGGGCCACGATGTTTATGTCGAGATTCGCACGGTGGACGTGCATGTCGGTCGTCTGCGCAAGGCGCTGAACCGGCGCGGCGAACAGGATCCGGTGCGCACGGTCCGTTCCGCCGGATATGCGCTGGATGAGACATATTCAGCAGTGGCACATGCGCGGGCAAGCTGAGGCTTAACGATAGGTTAAGTTATTGATTAAAATGGTAGGTTTCGCACGCGAAACCGTCCATTTTTCCGGACCGCCGTGCGCGCCATATAAAGCGGTAGGTCAGGGGCGAAGCGGTGCTCCCACGCAATCTCAACCCCCAGGTAGCCGATCCAGAAGTCCCGCGCCCGCCCCGTATCGAAGCTGCGCAGGACAGGGACCGGCGGCCGCATCAGCGGCTGGCGGAGCGGCGGTCGCGGCGCGAGGACATCGGCTGGAACGCGACGGCGGTATGCGCCTCGCAATAGGGCTTTCCGGGTTGGCAGGGCAGGCCGCAGAACCAGAATTCCTCCGTCGCGGGATCACCGATGGGCCATTTGCAAGTCCGCTCGGTCAACTGCATCAGGGTCAGCTTGCGGGCGCGCTTCTCCACCTCGGCCAGATTCGCCAGAGCCTCGGCGCTGATCTCATTGGCGGAGGGTTGCGGCGGCAGGGGCTGACCGGCGGTGATGATCGGCTTGCGCGGCGGAATCGGCAGGTTCGCGGGCTTTTCCACCGGCTTGGGGGCGGCGGCGGCCTGCGGGGCAGGTTCGGGCTTTTTCGCCTCCGGCTCCCGCGGGGGGGGCGGCTTCACGGCCTCAGGCTCGGGCGTGGTCTTGGCGGCGGCGGCAGGTGCCGCGGTCCGATTCGACAGGCCGAGGCGATGCACCTTGCCGATCACGGCGTTGCGCGTGACACCGCCCAATTCCTTTGCAATCACCGAGGCGGACTTGCCTTCGGCCCACATCTGCTTGAGGATTTCCACACGCTCATCGGTCCAGGACATCGCTCACGCCTTCCTTGGGTCTGTCAAAAACAAAAACGCGGCCCATATGACCGCTGGTGATATCTTCATATCAATTCACTGACTGCATAGTATGGCGTCAGGCCCCCCGGATACAAGGGGCCGGGATGCCCTGAGAGGACTTCATGACCGCGATCGACAACCGCCCGATGGGCGAACGCCGTTTTGGCCGCTGGAATACGCTGGGAACGCAGACGCTGGCCCTGCGTGAGATTCGCCGGTTCACCAGCGTCTGGACGCAGACTCTGGCCGCGCCGATGGCGACGGCGCTGTTGTTCATGCTGATCTTCGTGCTGGCGCTGGGCGACCGGCGCGGCGACGTGATGGGAATGCCCTTCGCGCAGTTCCTGGCGCCGGGCATCGTGATGATGACCGTGATCCAGAACGCGTTTGCCAACACCTCCTCCTCCATCGTGATATCCAAGGTGCAGGGCAATATCGTCGATACGCTGATGCCGCCGCTGTCCGCCTCCGAGATCATGCTGGGCTATGTCGCGGGAGGTGTCGCGCGCGGTGCGCTGGTGGCGGTCGCGGTGGCGCTGGTCGTCTTTCCGTTCGCGGGGGTCTGGCCCGCCAACCCGATCTGGACGCTGGTTTTCGTGCTGCTGGGCGCCACGATGATGAGCCTGGTGGGCATTCTGGCAGGTATCTATGCCGAGAAGTTCGATCAGATGGCGGCGATCACCAACTTCATCGTGACGCCGCTCAGCTTTCTGTCGGGCACGTTCTATTCGCTGGAAACGCTGCCGCCCGCGATGTCGATCATCAGCCACGCAAATCCGGTGTTCTATGTGATCGACGGGTTCCGCTACGGCGTGCTGGGGCAGTCGGACAGCTCACCGTGGCTGGGTGTATTGGTCTGCGTCGGCGTCTGCGCGGTAATCGCGGCGATCTGCTGGCGGTTCTTCGCGACGGGCTACAGGCTCAAATCCTGAACCTCAGATACGGAACTGGCGCCTTACGAAGTGCCGTTCCGCCCCGACGCTGAGGCGCTCGGCGGCATCCGTCGCGCGCATCCAGACGGGGAAGTGATCGGGTTCCGTCGGCGGGGCCAGTTGGCGGACCGGATGGCACAGGTAGACTGCGCAGATCTTGTGCGCCCACCAGCCATATTCCGGCATGAAGACATAGCGTTGATACGCGCCCAGCCGCCGGGGCCGTGCGACGCGCCAGCCGGTTTCCTCGATCACCTCGCGGTGCAGACCGGCCAGAGGATGCTCCCCCTTGTCGATGCCGCCGCCGGGCAGCAGAAGCGTCTGATCCCTGACGGTGGTGCGCGCCAGCAGCAGCCACGCGCCATCCGCGATGATGGCATAGGCACCGGGGCGATCGGCATAGGCCTGACCGCTCTTTATCGCTTCGCCGAACCTGCGCATATTCTGCTCCCGCCTCACAGGGGTTACATTGCCCCGGTCTGAGTACTATGTCGCATCCTCATGTGAAAAGCCCGGAGTGAGAGAATGAGCACCGCCGCAACCATCGCCTGGGATGATTCCATCCTGCCGTTTCAGCTCGATGCATCCGACATGCGCGGCCGGATCGCGCGATTGGACCACTCGCTCGACAATATTCTGGGGCAGCACGACTACCCGTCCAACGTGTCCGAGCAGGTGGCGCAGGCCGTCCTGCTGACCGCGATGATCGGGCAGACGATGAAACTGCGCTGGCGGTTGTCGTTGCAGATTCGCGGTGACGGGCCGCTGCGCCTGATCGCGACGGATTACTTCGCCCCGGCCAAGGCGGGGGAGCCGGGACAGGTTCGCGCCTATGCCAGCTATGATGAGGATCGTCTGCAAGACGGTCCCGGATTTCCGCAGATCGGCAAGGGCATGTTCGCGGTCATCATAGATCAGGGCGAGGGGATGCAGCCCTATCAGGGCATCACGCCGCTGGCGGGCGGATCCCTCGCCGCATGTGCGGAGACGTATTTCGCACAGTCCGAGCAGTTGCCGACCCGCTTCGTGCTGGGTGCGGCCCAACAGGTCGAGGCCGAGGGTGAAACCTGGCGCGGCGGTGGTATCATGCTTCAGCACATGCCGCCCGCAGGCAGTCACGTCACGGGTGAGGAAGGCTCGGGCGAGGGCGGTCTGCTGGGCGCGAACGATCTGATCGGGCGCGACGCGGAGGAAGACTGGAACCGCGTCACGATGCTGTTGGAGACGACCGAATTGATGGAACTGGTCGGGCCGCATGTGACGCCGGATCAGTTGCTGGTGCGCCTGTTCCATGAGGAGACGCCGCGTGTCTTCGACGCGCAATCGGTCAAGTTCGGCTGCACCTGTTCGGCGGCGAAGGTGGTGCAGACCATGTCGATGTATTCCAGCAAGGATGTCAGCCACATGACCACCGATAACGGCACCGTCACGGCCGATTGCCAGTTCTGCGGGGCGCATTACGAATTGCCCGCGCAGGTTCTGGGATTCGAGGCCGATCCCGAGGCCGCCGAGGCCGCAGCGCAGGCGGCCAAGCCCAGCTGGCCGGGCCGCCCCGCCAGCTAGGCATGGGTCAGGCCAAAGGCGCGCGCGATGCCCGGCACCGCGCGCGCGATCACTCTCCGAACCGGTTCAGCAACTGGTCCAGCGTATAGCGTTCCGGCACGGATCTGCTGCCACGTGTGGTAAAGGCCGGATCCTGATACAGGCAGCCCAGCCCGCAAAGCTGCTGCGCCACGCGGCGACGCCAGTCGAACACCCAGATCCGCCCGCCCGGCGTGCCGACATAGCCGTCTGTCTGCGAATCCATGTCCGAATACACGTCGATGGGGGAGGGGACCTCGTCATCGTATTCCTGCGTCCAGGCACCGTGGCTGTGATAGGAGGCGACGACCGTCCAGCCATCGGGCACGTTCTTGATCAGGCAGCTTGCATGGGTTCCGGGCGCGGCGCGGGTGGCGCGCAGGACACCATCGGTATCATAGGCGATATAGCCGCAATATTCCCGGCTTTCCTCGACGCTGCGCCGCTGAATGTCCTTGAGCGCCTGAAAGGCGAGGGCGTGGACGGGGTTCTTGTGCTGAGCCATCGCGGGTGCGGCCAGCAACAGCAGGATCGCCAGATAGATGCGCAAGGTGCCGCTCCTCTTGTGTCGGTGCCCAAGCTAGGCCATCACAGGCGCATGGAGCAAGCAGATCAGGCAAATCGCGACCTGGAACAGGTGCGCAGGGCGCTGGCACGGGGGATTCCGGCGGGCTCGTCTGACTTCGATCTGAACGCGCAGTTCCGCGCAGCCCTGCCCGAGGGGCGGACCCTGCGTCCGGCGGCCGTGCTCTGCCCGTTGGTGGTGCGCGGGGGACGGGTGCGGGTGATCCTGACGCGGCGGTCCTCTCAACTGCGGCACCATCCGGGGCAGGTTGCCTTTCCCGGCGGCAAGGTCGATGCCGGTGACGATGGCCCGCTGGCCGCTGCCCTGCGTGAGGCATCCGAGGAAATCGGCCTCGCCCCCTCGCAGGTCGAGCTGTTCGGTGAACTGCCCCAGCATGAGACGGTAACGGGGTTTCGGATGCATCCCTATATCGGGCTGGTCGCGCCGGATTTCACGCCGCGTTCCGACCCCGGAGAGGTCGAGGAAGTGTTCGAGGTGCCGCTGGCCCATCTGGTCGATCCCGCGCGTTGTCAGGTGCATACGCGGCAGTGGCGCGGGCATGTGCGCAGCTATTACGCGATGCCCTACGGGCCGTACTACATCTGGGGCGCGACCGCCCGGATCCTGAAGGCCCTGTCGGACATGGTAAATGCGACTGACATCTGACTGGATCACCGCGCCACGCTCGCAACTGGTTCTGCGCGTGGCGGGCGGCGCGGCGGGTCCCGCGTTGTTCGTCGGTGGATCGGTGCGCAACGCGGTGCAGGGCCGCCCGATCGGAGATCTGGATATCGCCACACCGGCCTTGCCCGAAACCGTGATGGCGCAGGCGAAGGCCGCAGGGCTGAAGGCGATCCCCACAGGTCTGGACCACGGCACGGTGACCATCGTGGCGCAGGGTGTCGCGCATGAGGTCACGACATTCCGCCGCGATGTGCGCACCACGGGCCGCCATGCCACCGTCGCGTTTTCGCACGATATTGCGCAGGACGCGGCGCGGCGCGACTTCACGATGAACGCGCTTTATGCCGGTGCGGACGGGCAAGTGATCGACCCGCTGGGCGGCTTGCCCGATGCGCTGGCGGGCAGGGTCCGCTTCATCGGTGACGCAAGTGCGCGCATCGCGGAGGATTACCTGCGCATCCTGCGGTTCTTTCGCTTTACCGCGATCTATGCCTCCGGCCCGGCGGATGCGGAGGGGCTGGCCGCGTGTGCCGCTTCGCGCGATGGGATCTCCCGCTTGTCGGTGGAGCGTGTGACCGGCGAGATGTGCAAGCTGTTGCAGGCCCCCGCCCCGGCCCGCGCCGTGGCGGAGATGGACGCCGCCGGCATATTGCAGAGCGTTCTGCCCGGCGCGCAGCCGCAGCACTTGCCGCCGTTGCAAAGGGCGGAGGCTGCGCTGGACGCCGCCCCGCGCTGGCGCCGCCGCCTGTTGGCGCTGGGGGGCGACAGTTCGGGCTGGCGTCTGTCCAACGCGGATCGCAAGGCCCTGACGCAGGCGCAGCAAATGCTGGGCACCCCGGCGACCACCGCCGAACGGGCCTATCGCGCCGGTGCGGACATCGCGCTGGACGCGGCGTTGGTCGAGGCGGCGTGGGCCGATGCCATGCCCTCCGCCGACCTGCGCCGGGATTGCGACCGGGGCGGGCGCGCGCGATTTCCGCTGGCGGCGGCAGACTTAATGCCCCCTTACCGCCCCGGCAGCGCGCTGGGGGCGGAGTTGCGCCGGCTGGAGGAGCACTGGATCAGGCGCGATTTCACCCCCGACCGCGCCGCCCTGCTGGACGCGATGCGCCCGCCGCCGGACCTGCCGTAACGATACAAACTGAACGTTGACGCGCCCCGCGCGGCCCGCGAAGGTCTGGTCCGCAACGACCGGAGCCTGCCCGTGACCATCGAGACCATCATCGCCATCGTGGCACTGGCCGCCGGCACCGTCTGGACGCCGGGGCCGAACAACGCGATGCTCGCCTCATCCGGGGCGCGGTTCGGGTTTCGCGCCACGCTGCCCCACGCGATGGGGGTGGCGGTCGGCTTTCCAGTGATGTGCTTCGTCATGGCGCTGGGACTGGGGCAGGTGTTCGAGGCGCAGCCCCTGATCGGTGAGATCCTGCGCTGGATCGGCGCGGCGCTGCTGCTGCGGATCGCGTGGAAGACCCTGAACGCGAAACCGCCCGGAACCGATCAGGGCGCGGCGAAGCCGTGGACGTTCCTGCAGGCCAGTGCCTTTCAATGGATCAACCCCAAGGCGTGGGTGATGGCCGTCTCGATGATCTCGCAATTCGTGACCGGAGTGGACCCGGTGCGCGAGGCAGGGCTGGTCGCGGGCATCTATCTGCTGGTGGGGCTGACATCCGCCAATGGCTGGGCAGGCTTCGGCGCGGCGCTGCAACGGTTCCTGTCCACACGCGGGCGGATGCTGGCATTCAACGCGGTAATGGCGGGGCTGATCGTGTTGACCGTGGTGGGGCTGATCTTCGCGGATCTGAGGCCGGGCGCTTGATTCCGGCCTCGCTGGCCTTCTTCGTTTTCGTCGGTCTGTTCTCACCCGGGCCGAACGTGATCCTGCTGACGGCATCGGGGGCGCGGTTCGGGTTTCGCGCGACGGTTCCGCATATCCTCGGCGTGGCCATCGGTGTGGGGATCACGGCGGGGCTGACCGGGCTGGGGCTGGGGGCCGCGATCATGGCCGTGCCCATGCTGACCGTCGTGCTGAAGGGCATGGCGATGATGTGGATCCTGCATCTGGCCCACAGCCTGTACCGCGCCACCCGCGCGCCGAGGGCACAGAGTGCGCAGAGGCCCTTTACCTTCGTGCAGGCGGTGCTGTTCCAGTGGGTCAACCCCAAGGTCTGGGCCGTTGCGCTGGCGGCATCGTCCTTCGTCGCGGATCAGGGACCGGTGGGGGCGGGGCTGGCGCTGGCACTGGCGTTCTCAGCCATCAACCTGGGCGTCTGCTTGTTCTGGACCAGCGCCGGGCACCTGCTGGGGCGTCTGCTGGCGGATGAGGCGCTGTGGCGGGTCTTCATGACCGTGATGTCGGGGGCTATGGCCCTGTCCGCTGTGCTGGTCCTGCTTTGAGCGAGGCCCACCACGGGTCCGCTGCCAGGGCGCGGCGCAAGGGGGTCATCGTGGTGGCCGGGGCCTCCTGAATATAGCGGTGCGCCTCCTCGATCTGGTCGCCCTGCAAGGTTTTGAGATAGGCGATCGCACCCGCCACGGTAAAGGGGTCGCGCGGTGCCTCGTGGAAATTCGGCTCCAGATCGGTCCAGATGGCGGCATCGTAATCGCCCGTCGCGCACCATTCCATCACCCGGTCATTGACCTGTGGCAGGCGACCGAAGGCGTCGGTCGCCGTGGCCCAGCCGATCCGGTCCAGCGGTGCGCGCTCACGCTCCGCCAGATCGACCGCCGCTTGCGCCACCTGCGTGCGGGTGGAGCGGATGGCGTGGGTGGGGCACAGGGCACCGTCCTGCGGGTCCAGGCAAACCGCCAGCCCCATCTTGCGCTTGGCCGAAACGCGCGAGAATTCCATCGGGAGGTCTGGCCCGCCGCGCATCTGCCATGCGCCGGTCACGTGGGGGGCGAGGATCTCGATATCCCAGATCAGGGAGCCCCAGCCGAGGATGGCGATCCTCATGGCCATGCGGCCAGCGGCGGCAGGCTCATCAAGACGGCCTCGGGGTTGTGGCCTGTCTGCAAGCCGAAGGTCGTGCCCCGGTCATAGACCAGATTGAACTCCGCGTAGCGCCCGCGCCGGAACAGCTGGTGATCGCGGTCAGCCTGGGTCCACTCCTCGAACATCCGATTTTCCACAATCGGCACGAACGCCTTCAGAAAGGCCCGTCCGACATCCTGGGTAAAGGCGAAATCGGCGTTCCAATCGCCTGAGCAATGATCGTCGTAGAAGATGCCGCCGACGCCGCGCGCCTCGTTCCAGTGGCGGATCATGAAATACTCATCGGCCCATGCCTTGTAGCGCGGGTACAGATCGGCGCCGTGCGGGTCGCAGGCGGCCTGCTGTTGCGCATGAAAGAACGCGGTATCCTGCGGCACCTCGACCATCGGGTTCAGATCCGATCCGCCCCCGAACCACCAGCCATGCGGGGTCCAGAACATGCGGGTGTTCATGTGTACGGCGGGCACCTTGGGGCTGCGCATATGCGCGACCAGGCTGATGCCGGAGGCCCAGAATCGGGGATCCTCGGCCATGCCGGGCATATCCTTGCGCGCGGCCATGGCCCGCTGTGCCGGTGGGGCCAGGGTGCCGTAGACCTCGGAGATGTTGACGCCGACCTTTTCGAAACAACGGCCGCCGCGCATGACGCGCATCTCACCGCCGCCGGCATCCGAACCATCATCGGAATGGCGTTTCGTCGGCTTGCGCTCGAACCGCCCGGGGGCCAGGTCAGCGAACGGTCCCGAGGTCTGAGCATCCTCCAACCCCTCGAATGCATCGCAAATCCGGTCGCGCAAGCTGCGAAACCAGTCCGCCGCTCGGCGTTTTTCGTCTGTCATGTCCATTTTCGGATGTCTCACCTGGTCGTTTCGGGCGGATTTTCATCCTTTGTGCGGCAAGGTTCAAGGGAAGGGGCGCAACGCGGTTGTCCTCCGCGTCACAGGACATAGGTTAACTGGGTCTGCGGGTCGCGCGTCCCGTGCCGTCCCGCCGAGGAATTATTCCATGTTTCGCTTCTTTGAGAAGCTGGTGGACCCCTACCAGCCCTATCCCGACGACGACGTGCCACCGACACGTTTGTGGCCCTTCCTTGCGGATTACATGCGGCCCTTCCGCAGCGTCCTGATGTGGACCCTACTGACCACATTCGCCGTTACCGTGGTCGAGATCGGGTTGATTTTCTATACAGGCCGGGTGGTTGACCTGCTGGAGGTCAGCGGTCCGACGGCCTTTCTCAGCGATCACGGGGTCGAACTGGGTCTGATCGCGGCGTTCATCCTGCTGCTGCGACCCATTGCACAGATGCTAAACGCGATGCTGCTGAACCAGGCGCTGCTGCCCAATATCGCCACGCTGGTGCGCTGGCGCTCACACAGGCATGTTCTGCGACAATCGGTCGCTTGGTTTCAGGGCGATTTCGCCGGACGGATCGCCAACCGGGTGATGCAGACGGCCCCCGCCACGGGCGAGGCGGTGTTCCAGATCTTCGACGCGCTGGTCTATGCGGTGATCTATCTGATCGGGGCGCTGCTGCTGCTGGGCGGCACCGATCCGCGGCTTATGCTGCCACTGGCCGCGTGGGGGCTGGCCTATATCGTGCTGTGCATCGTTGTCATTCCGCGCATCGGACGCGCATCCAAGGATTTTTCCGACGCCCGATCCGCCATTACAGGCCGGATCGTGGACAGCTACACCAACATCCAGACCGTCAAGCTGTTCGCCCACACGCGTGAGGAAGAAGCCTTTGCCGGTGAGGCCATCGAACATGCCCGGGACAAGTTTCAGGTGCAGATGCGGCTGATTACAGCGATGGAGCTGGGGTTATTGCTGATCAACGGCCTTCTGATCGTCGCGGTCATCGGATGGTCCATCGCGCTGTGGCAACAGGGGATCGGAACGGTCGGGACGGTGGCCGCCGCCTCTGCGCTGGTGCTGCGGCTGAATTCGATGACGGGCTGGATCATGTGGGCACTGTCGTCATTCTTCCAGAATCTCGGCGTCGTGCGTGAGGGGATGGAGACGATTGCCCAGCCCATCGACCTGACCGACGCACCGGATGCCAGCCCCCTGCACCTGAAAGGCGGCGAAATCGCGTTTCACGACGTCAGTCACCATTACGGACGCGAAGCCGGGGGGCTAGACCGCGTGAACCTGACGATCCGTCCGGGGGAACGGGTGGGTCTGGTCGGGCGATCCGGCGCGGGCAAGTCCACGCTGGTCAACCTGCTGTTGCGGTTTCATGACGCGGAATCCGGCCGCATCACGCTGGACGGGCAATCGTTGGCGGATGTCACACAGGACAGTCTGCGCCAATCGGTGGGGATGGTGACGCAGGATACCTCGCTGTTGCACCGGTCGGTCCGCGAAAACATCCGCTATGGCTCCGCCGACGCGACCGAGGCTGAGATCATCGCTGCGGCCAAGCGGGTGGAGGCGCATGAATTCATCCTCGATCTGGGGGATATGAACGGGCGCACCGGCTATGATGCGCATGTCGGGGAACGCGGCGTCAAACTGTCCGGTGGGCAAAGACAGCGGATCGCACTGGCCCGTGTCGTGCTGAAGGACGCGCCGATCCTGATTCTGGACGAGGCGACCTCGGCCCTGGACAGTGAGGTCGAGGCCGTCATTCAGGACGCCCTGTATGGGTTGATGGAGGGCAAGACCGTCATTGCTATCGCACACCGCCTGTCCACCATCGCCGCGATGGATCGCATCGTCGTGCTGGATACAGGTCGGATCGTCGAGGAGGGAACCCACGACGCGCTGATCGCGCAAGGTGGGTTGTATGCCGGATTCTGGTCGCGCCAATCGGGCGGATTTTTGAACGCGGCGTCGAAATGAAGGCGTTCTTTGCCAACCTGATCGCGCCCTTCGCACCGGCGGACGGGCCGCCCCCGCAAACCTTGGGCGCGTTCCTGCGCTGGGCGCTGGCCGGATCGGGGCGCGTGGTGGCGATCACCGCTCTGTTCGGGCTGGCGCTGGGCATTAGCGAGGCGGTTGCCGCGTGGCTGGTCGGGCACATCGTCGATCTGGCGGTGGCACAGGGGGGCGAGGCATTCTTCGCCCGCAATGCCGGGCTGTTGCTGGGCGCGGGGGCGTTTTTCGTGCTGCTGCGTCCGATGCTGGTTACGCTGACCTCGGCGCTGAATTCGCTGTCCGTCGGGCCAAATGCCACGACGCTGGCGATGGCGCGGCTGAACCGTCACACGATGGGACAGTCCTTGCGCTTTTTCGAGAACGATTTCGCGGGACGGATCGCGCAAAAACAGATGCAGACCGTATCGGCCATCGGCTCGATCCTTTCGGAAATCGTGAACTCGCTGGCGTTTGCGTTCTCCGTTCTGATGGGATCGCTGTTGGTGCTGATTCAGGTCTCACCCCGACTGGGACTGGTGCTGGCGGGATGGTTCGCGATCTACGTACTGTACGTCCGCTACTTTCTGCCCAAGGTGCGCCAGCGTTCCCGCGCGCGGGCCGGGGCGCGGGCGGCGCTGTCGGGGCAGCTGGTCGACGTGCTGTCCAACATGGCGACCGTCAGGCTGTTTGCCACAGGCGCGAGCGAGGAGCGCGCGGCTGAGAGGGCGATGGGAACGCTGCGCGACAAATCAATGGATTTCGGCGCGATTTCGGTCGCGTTCCGCGGGGGGCTGAGCCTGCTGGGAGGTCTGTTGCCGGTCGCCCTGATCGGATGCTCCGTCTGGTTCTGGCAAAGCGGGGAAGCGACGCCCGGCGACATCGCTATCGCGGGCCTGCTCTCCACCCGTCTGGGGCAGATGTCGGGCTGGATCAGCTTCGTCGCGATGGGGATTTTCGCCAATATAGGTGAGATCGAGAACGGCATGAATACCCTCGCACCCGCGCATGACCTGCCGGATCGCGACGGTGCCGTTCCCCCCGGTCCGGTGGCGGGTGAGATCGCGTTTCACGATGTCAGCTTCGGCTATGGCAGGCCGGACGGCGGTGGCCTTGACGGGCTCGACCTGCATATCGCCGCCGGGCAGAAGGTCGGCTTGGTGGGACGGTCGGGGGCGGGGAAATCCACCGCGCTGTCGCTGCTGCTGCGGCTCTACGATGTGGAGGGCGGGAGGATCACCCTGGATGGAAAGGATATCCGTGACCTGACGCAGGACGGTTTGCGCGGCGCGATCGCGATGGTTCGGCAGGATACCGCGATGTTCAACCGCTCCGCCTTCGACAATATCTCCTACGGAATCGCGAACGCCGATCCCGCCGCGGTCGAGCGTGCAGCCCGGCGCGCGCAGGCCCATGATTTCATCGTCGGTTTGTCCGATCCGGCCGGGCGCACTGGATATCAGGCACATCTGGGCGAGCGTGGTGTTCGCTTGTCCGGCGGGCAGCGGCAGCGGATCGCGATTGCCCGCGCGTTCCTCAAAGATGCGCCGGTGCTGATGCTGGATGAAGCGACGTCCGCCCTCGATTCGGAGACGGAGGCGGCGGTGCAGTCCGCTCTCGAAGACCTGATGCAGGGGCGCACAGTTGTCGCCGTGGCGCACAGGCTTTCGACGCTGGCGCATATGGATCGGATTGTCGTGATGGAAAACGGCAGGATCGTGGAATCGGGCCATCATGCCGAATTGCTCGACCTGCCGGGGGGCACCTACGCGGCATTCTGGCATCGGCAATCGGGCGGCTTCATCACGACCGAGGCGTAACCGTCGCGGCGATCTGCGGCGTCTCAACCTCAACCGGGGTCAATTGAAACTGCGAGATCAGCTTGCGCAACCGCTGGGCGCTGTCCTGCAAGCTGCGCGCGCGCTTGGCGCCGCCTTCGGCCAGGGCGGTTTGATGCTGGGTGGAATCGTCCATGGCGCTGATCGCGACCGTGACCTCCTCGACCGAGCGGCTCTGCTCCGTGGACATGGTGGAAATCGCGATGATTGCACGGTTCATGTCGTTGACGGACTGCGCGATGGCCGCGAGCTTTTCCCCGGTTTCACTGACCTGAACCGCCCCGCTTTCGACATGGTCGATGCTGTTGGAGATAAGCCCGGAAATGTCTTTGGCGGATCGCGCGGCGCGGTCGGCCAGATGCCTGACCTCGGAGGCGACGACCGCGAATCCGCTGCCCGCATGCCCGGCGCGGGCCGCCTCGACCGCGGCGTTCAGGGCGAGGAGTTTGGTTTGGAACGATATGGCGTTGATGACCGCCACGATGTCGCGCATCCGGGAGGCCGCGCTCTCGATCCCTGTCATGGAGGCGCGGGCCGCCTCAGCGATATCGGCGGCCTCGACCGCGCCGGACGCGGTCGTGGTGGACAGAGCGCGCAATTCACGGCCGCGTTCGGAGGTCATGGCGATCGCGCGGGCCATTTCGCGCATCGTGGCAGAGCATTGGCGCAGAGCGGAGGCCTGCATCTCCGTCTGTCGGGACAGTTGATCGGCCTCCTCCGCGACCTCACCGCTATGGATGGCGAGGGCTTCGCCGGTCAGTGTAATGTCTCCCACCACCTCACCCAGCGTGGCGATTGAACGGTTCACATCCCTTTGCAGGATGTGGAATATGCCGTCATGCTGGCCATCCATCCGGTGTGTCAAATCGCCATGCGCCACGGCTGCGATGGTGGTGGCGACGCTGGCGAAGCCGCGTTCGAAGCTTTCGCACATGCGGTTCACGTCCTGGCCGATCTCGTTCAGTTCGCCGCCATCGGCATTGTCCGCGATACGTGTGGTGAAATCCCCTGCGATGACACGGCCCACCAGTTGGCCGATATCGTGCTGCAACGTGCGCGCCGCTGTCTGATCGACAAGTTGGATGACGAAACCGGCCCGTGCGTTGTGCTCTGCTATCGGGCGGATGACGGCGTCATAATGGCGATCCGCGATATGCACCGCGACGGTCGCCTCCACCCCATTGGCCACCTTGCGGGCCAGATCATTGTCCAGTGACACCAGCCAGGCGAGCGGGTTGTCGTATTGCGTGTCCGTATCGTGCGCGCGGGCCAGATCCTCCAGCTGTTTGCTGACATACAGCACGTCGCTGACGGAATGCGCGACCAGGAGCATCATGTCGGAGCGATCGAGCGCTTCACGTATGCGGCGGCCGGCGACCCCGCGTTGGTCGATGAGCGTTACCGCCGTCGCCATCTGCCCGAATTCGTCATTGCGGCCGCCGGGCATCTGACCTGCGGCCTTGTTCTGCGCGATATTGCGGACGGCCCGCAGAAACTGGTTGAGAGGTCGTAACAGCGAGATGATGTTGAGCAGGGTCATCAACATGAGGACCACGAAACTGATGATTGCGATCAGGACGACGGTGTTGCGGGTGGTCATCGCCGTGTTGACCGCCTGACCGTCGGCCCAAGCGCGAATCGTGTTGAGCTGATCGACGATTCCGCTGAAATCCCGATAGATCGCGGGCGATTCGGAGTTGATCCGTTGCTCCTCCAACGCGCGGGCGTTTTCGTCCAGTGCGCTCAGACGACCAAGCGCATTCTGCATGGCCTCCAGAACGGTGACGAAGGGGTCGATCCGATTGCGCAAATCCTCCCCCGCCAACGCGCGCAGACGGGGCATGGGGGCCAGCATCGCTGACAGTTCACCGGCCATCGTTCGCATCAGGGCGGTGTCGTGGGGGAAACGCGGGTTTTGCATCAGCTTCCAGATAGCGTCGTAGGTCGCACTGACCTCCGCCAGCATATCGAATCGACCATCACCGATCACGACCTGATCCGAGGCATAGATGCGCGACAGCAACGGGTCGAGGCTCGAGAAAGCCGCTTGCAGCTCAAGGCCGATGGCGTTGATCTCACCCTGCACCGCCACGGCGTCATCATAGAGGGCGTTGAAGGCCACCACCTCCGCGCGAAGAGCGCTTAGCTGGTCCGTGACGTCGGTTTCGATCGACACTATTTCCGACATCATTCCCAGATGTTCGACGACATGGGCGAACTGTTCGTTCGCATAGCTGCGCAGATCGAGGTTTTCGCGGCGCAGGTCGAGGGTGGAGGCCCGATCCGCGTTGGCGAACGCGCTTTGCGCATCGTGCAGATGCATCAGCGAATCGCTCCTGTCGGAGGAGCGGATGACCTGAGAGCGGACCTCGTTCATGCTGCTCCACACGAACAGGATGATGCCCATCAGTCCCAATCCGGTCAGGATGAAACTTGCGATAAAACGCAGTGCGATCGTATTCTTCATCCTGGGCCTCGACAGAAAATGCTGTCAAAAGGCCTAAGCGGCACAGGTTAAGGTAACGCTAACTCCCCTTGGGAGCTTTGGAAAGCAGTGGCATCAGCCGGGCCATGTCGGGTCCACGCTCCATCCCGGACAGCGCCTTGCGCAGGGGCATGAACAGGGCCTTGCCCTTGCGGCCGGAGCGTTCCTTCATGGTGTTGGCCCAGTCAGACCAGCTCGTCTCACCCCACGGTTGCGGCGGCAGATGGGCGAGGGCGTCCGCGATGAAATCCGCGTCCTCCTCCGCGATCAGGGGGGTCGCGCCGTTTTGCACGATGTCCCACAGCGGATCGACATCGGCGATCACCTGAACGTTTTCGCGCGCCATCAGCCAGAACGGCTCCGCCTTGGGGCCGTCGATGCCGCGCGCGGCCAGGGCCTCGGCCACATCGGCATAGGGGCGGGCGTGCAGAACGCGCGCGGTCAGCGGGCGCAGGTCGTCCACATCGAATTTCGTGGGGGCGGAGCCGAAGCGGCTGAGGTCGAACCCGTCGATCAGTTCCTGATGCGTCGTGCGCAACTCCACCGGATCGGAGGAGCCGAGACGCGCCAGGTGGCTGAGCAGGGCCATAGGCTCGATCCCCGCCGCGCGCAGATCGCGCAGCGACAGCGTGCCCAGACGTTTCGACAGCGCCTCACCCTGCGGGCCGGTCAGCAGCGAGTGGTGGGCGAAGCGCGGATGCGAATGCCCCAGCGCCGCCATGATCTGGATCTGGGTCGCGGTGTTGGTCACGTGATCCGAGCCGCGCACCACGTCCGTGATGCCCATATCGGTGTCGTCCACCACGCTGGCGATGGTGTAGAGCACCTGCCCGTCGCCCCGGATCAGGACCGGGTCCGACACCGACGCCGCATCGATGGAGATATCGCCGAGGATACCGTCCGTCCACTCGATCCGCTCGTGATCCAGCTTGAACCGCCAGTGGCCGCCTCGTTCCGCGCGCAGGGCTGCCTTCTCGGCGTCGCTGAGGGCGAGGGCGCCGCGATCATAGACGGGGGGGCGGCCCATGTTGAGCTGCTTCTTGCGCTTCAGATCCAGTTCGGTGGGCGTCTCGAATGCCTCATAGAGCCGCCCGTCGGCGCGCATCCGGTCGGCCGCGTCGGCGTAGCGGTCCAGCCGGCTGGATTGCGTCTCGATCCGATCCCAGGTCAGGCCCAGCCATTCCAGATCCTGCTGGATCGCATCGGCATATTCCGGCTTGGACCGCTCGGGATCCGTATCGTCGAGGCGCAGAATGAACGTGCCGCCCTGCTGCTTCGCGATCAGCCAGTTGAACAGCGCGGTGCGCAGGTTCCCGATATGCAGATATCCGGTCGGCGAGGGGGCGAAGCGGGTGACGGTCATGACAGGCTTTCGGCTGTGAAAATGCTTGCCACTGCATAGACCAGTCGCGCGGGGCATTTAAGGGGGAATGTTGCCTATATGGGCGCACCCGGTACTGTGCGGGCATGGAACAGATCGACATCCTGCCTCCGGGCCTGCCCGAAATCGCCGCGATGGCGCAGGCCGTGCGTGAAGCCTTGCCCGAAGATATGCGCCGGATGTGCGCCGATCTGGTCGTTCGGGTCGAGGATTTCGCCGATGATGAGACGCTGGAGGAGATGGGGATCGCCTCACCCTACGAGCTGACGGGCCTCTACAGCGGCATCCCTCTGACCGAGAAATCCGTCGCGGATCAAGGGTACGGGCCCGACACGGTCTACCTCTACCGTCGGGCGATATTGGAGGAGTGGATCGAGAGGGGCGATGTCGGACTGGAGCATCTGGTCGGCCATGTGCTGATCCACGAAATCGCGCATCATTTCGGCTGGTCGGATGCGCAGCTTCACGCGATCGAGGATTGGACGCTCTAGCCTTGTGCAGAAATGCCGGATCGTGCCTCTGAATCGTGCTTGGCGGATCGGATTTGGCCCTGATTGCACGGAGCGGATCTCACTGAATTCAAGCGTTAATCATTTATCAACGTTCACGACTTTGTTGTCCCGTTGCTGCGGGAATGTTCATGTTATCACAGATACTTATAACCACATCATGCAGCGTCACCCTACAGCGCTGCATGATGTGAGCCGGTTCGGTTCATGTTGATAGCTGTCGGATGGGCACTCCCCCCTCCAGACCCGCCCGATGTGACTGCGCCTGCGGACCCCACGCTGCAGGCGTAGTTCCTTTCGGGGGCAGCCGGTACCGGTTTCACGCGCTATCGGACGTGATCGCGATCAGGTGGTTGTCCCATGTATATCGGCCCGACCACTGCCTAGACTGCTGTACTGCGCCGATCCGGTGAAAGCTGCCCAATCCCGAGGTGACTGCGAACCCGCCGCGCGCGCGGGCCACGCCGCTGGCATCCTCGACCGCATGGCTCTCGATCAGATGCCCCACCTGCGTGTCATAGACCTGCACCAGTCCGCCGCGAGGCGACGTGACGGCGACGCGGCGATCATCGGGCGCGAAGGCGACGCTGCCGACATAGCCCCGCATGGCGCGCAGCGCCTCGGCCGGGGCGTCCATCAGAACGGGCGAGGATGCGCCGCGCCGATGCGTGCCGAGCAGGGCCACGACGTCCCCACCGCCGTGCCACTGCATGGCGAAGGCGACCTGGCCGCGCGTGGAAACCGCCAGATGCCGGATCGAATTCTTATGCAGCGTCGGGGGCAGGGCGGCGATCTGCTGCACGGTGCCGTCGGTGATGTAGGCCAGATTCGGGGCCATGGTCGGAATGTTCAGCTTGACCCGTCCGCTATCGGGATGCGTGTCGATCCCGCCATTGGCCACGACCAACGTGTCGGTGCCGGGCAGGCGCTGGATGTCGTGGGGGCCTATGCCGCCGCTGGACCATTCCGCCACGCGTAGATATCCGGCGGCCACGTCCCAGACGCCGATTCGGCCCTGTCCCGCCTCGAAGTCGTTTTCCGTAGTGAACAGCCAGTTTCCATCTGCGGAAAACGCGCCGTGCCCGTAGAAATGCCGCCCCTCGGGCGCGGTCAGCGTCGCGGTTGCGCGGCCCGTCAGGCAGTCGATGACGATGGCGAAGGTGCCGGGTCTGCGGGCGAAGGCAACGGCCTCGGGGCGGGTGGGCCTTGCCGCCGCCGCATGACCGCGCCCCGGCAGCGGGATCTGGAACAGGACATCCAGCGCCGCGTCGATTCCGCACAGTGCATAGCGCCCGTCCGGCAAGGCCGCCGCCGCCAGATAGGCAGGTGAGCCGACATCCGCCCAGGTCGGTTTCGGGATCAGCCCCGCCGCCAGCAAGCCGCCGACGAAATGTCGCCTGCCTGTGTGCATGGCGCCTCAGTCCCCGTCCATCGAGTTGAAGCCGGCGGCGACGCCCAGGCGGGGGCCAAGCTCATCCCGCGCGAGGGTGCGGATCGCCTGCACGCCCTGCTCGATGACCTCGATCCGCAGGCGGCCCTGCGCGCTTGAGACGCCTGCGAAGGTCGGATTGTCCAGCCGCGCCAATCGCGTCTGGCTGTAGGCGAAGGCGGTGTTGAACTCCGATGCAAGGTCCGTCCCCTCGCCCGCCATGCGGATTGCAAGGTCGTTGAGCGCATCCAGGCTCAGTTCCACATGCCGCGCTGAGCGGCCGGATCGCCATGCCTCGGCCCGGGTGGGGCGGGGGCGATCGAATGAACCCATCGGACGGCTGAGGCGCGTGTCCGCCGTGAATTCCAGCCCGGTGGTCAGGGATTTGAACAATTCGCGCAGCACCTCGTTTTCGGACCTGTAGGTGCCATCCGGCGCAGGGTTCAGCATCCGCGCGGCGTAATCCTCATGCCAGTCACGGGAAATGGAGGCTGTGGTCGCTGCGATATCCTGTGTGACGGTGCGCACCAGTTGGCAGCGATAGGTCGCATCCCCCATGGTGGAGATCGCAGGATCGTAAAGCAGGAATTCCAGAGCGTAGAATCCCCGTGCCGCGATCGAAACGTCTGCATATTCCTCCGCCGTATCTGCGATCGGATCCTGATCCGCGATCAGTTCGGCCAGACGCTTCGGTGTTGCCCCCCGGCTGTCGGGCCAGAAGGCCAGCGCGAAGGCCCGGTCGTCCTGTTCCGTCGGGCCGAACCGCAGATGGCTGGCCGCGACCCAGGCATCGAACGCCTCACCATAGGCGGTGCGCAGCGGGGGCGCGGTCGCCTCGCATGTTTCCTGCGCAATGTCGGCCAGATGGTCCGAACGCTCGGCGAGCATCTCGAACCTGGGCAGGATGTGACTGTTCACCACATCCTCGACTATTGCGGCATCGTCCTGGGCGGCGAGGGCGGTGGGCAGGGTCAGTATTGTCAGGGCGGCAAGAATACGAATCATAAGCTCTCCAGAAAGGCGATCAGCGCGGCGCGATCCTCGGTTGGCAGGGCGATGACGGCATCGCGCTGCGGCGCGGCCTCACCCCCGTGCCACAGAACCGCTTCGAGCAGCGAGCGCGCGCGTCCGTCATGCAGGAAATAGGTATGGCCGCTGACCTGTTGCGTCAAACCGATGCCCCACAGGGGGGGCGTGCGCCATTCCCGACCCGTGGCGCGACCCTCGGGCCGGTGATCGGCTAGGCCCTCGCCCATGTCGTGCAACAGCAGGTCGGTATAGGGCCAGATCAACTGAAAGCTCTGCTCGGGGCGGTCGCGCAACCGGTGCGTTACGAAGGACGGCGTGTGGCAGGCGGTACAGCCGGTGGAATAGAACACCTCCTTGCCGCGCAGAACCTGCGGGTCGTCCACATCGCGGCGCGCCGGAACGCCCAGATTGCGACTGTAGAAGGCGACCAGCTCCAGCCCCTCGGCGTCTACCTCGGTGCCGCGATCGTCGCCGTCGCCGTGAATGGCGTTGCGGCAATCGACCTGCGCGGGGGTGCATTCGCCCGCCGCCGCCGGAAAGATCGGGGTGGAGATGCCGATATCGCCCGCAAAGGCACCGGCAGATTGTTCCAGTACCGTCGGCTCGATCGCCTTCAGCCCGAACCGGCCCAGCATCGGTTCGTCGTGCACCAGGGACCAGACCACGTTGGGCCGCCCGGAAATGCCGTCATCGTTGGCGTCGTCGGGGTCGGCATTGGCCAGAATGTCCGCCGTCGGAATCGCCTCCAGCAGGCCCAGTCCGATCATCTGCGGCGCCAGGCGGGGGCTGAACATCGCGTCGGGGTGCAGCGGTCCATAGCCCAGATCGGCGGCGGTATAGGTCGGATGGCGCAGGGATGCCGTCTGACCGTCGGGGAAGGTCACGGTTTCCTCTTGATAGCTGATGTCGAGGCGATATTCCGCGCGATAGCCCTGCACCGCGAAATCCTGCAACTGCACGCCGTAATTGGGATCCGGGCTGGTGGCGATGTAGCCCTCGATCTGCGGTATCAGATCGTCCAGCGTGCCGGGGATCGACACGCGCAGGAACATCGAGATTGCGTTGCTGTCCTCCGCCTCGGGCGGGTGGCCGCGGCCGTCCTTGATGTGGCAGCGCTGGCATGAGCGCGCATTGTAAAGCGGCCCCAGCCCGTCCGAAGCGAGGGTGGAGGACGGCGCGGAGACCCACAACTTGCGAAACAGCCCGTTGCCGACCTTGAAGGTCAACTCATCCTCGAAGGTCAGATTGTCCGAGGGCTGCGAGAACGCGTCGGCTGTGCCCACCACCCGCACGGTCGCGGCCCCGGCGGACATCTGCTCGAACCGGGCGGGGGCGGTGAAATCATCGCTCAGCGCCGTGACGGCGGCAATCCGTGCGGTTTCCTCCGCCGTGCGGGGAATGACGTTCAGGTGCGGATCGCCTAGGGTGGCCCGGAAATCCTCAGCCTGAATATCGGCCTGAATGGCGGAGCCTGCCAGCAGAGCAAGGCCGAACGTCAACATGGCATGGCGCGATGATCTGGTGAGCATTCCGTGTCCCGCTACGAAGGATGCGGGCGGTTCGCAACCGAACCGCCCTGATGTTCAGGCGAAGCCCGGCCACCGCGATGTGCGGCCGGGCATATGCTTTATTGGAAGACCGCGTTCGGATCGTCCAGACTGTCCGAACCTTCGATGGCGATCTGGTCCAGTTCCAGTGCCGTCACGACACGTTCGATGGATCGGGTCTGATCTATCAACCCCTCGACGCCGCCCATGATCAGGTCCTCACCGGCGGAGTTGCCGCGCTCCAGCATCTGATCGTAGGCGAAGCCTGCCTCGGCGGTGGTCTTGATCCGGCCCAGTGCCATCATGGTGGTGCTCAGCTTGGTCAGCATCTCACGGTCCAGCTCCGGGTTGGTTTCGGCCACCAGATCGGACAGCGAGGCACCTGACACCAACGTGCCGTCGATGCGGATATATTCGCCCAGATATGCGCTCTGCACGCCCAGACCGTCATAGTAGTGATCGTTATGCGTGTTGTCCGCGAAGCAGGAATGCTCCTCCTCGGGGTCGTTCAGCATCAGGCCTAGGCGCATCCGCTCACCTGCCTGCTCGCCATAGGACAGCGATCCCATGCCGGTCAGAATGGTGGACAGGCCGGAGGTTTCATCACTCAGCACCGCTGCACGGGCGGCACCGCCGTCCGCCCATTGCGCGGCCATCCATTCCAGGTCGGAGACCAGCAGATCGGTCGCGGCCTTCAGATATTCGCCCCGGCGGTCGCAATTGCCGTTGGTGCAGTCATCGCCGGTCGCGTAGTCGGTCCACGCGCGGTTTCCGGCCCCGGCCTCGTGCCCGTTCAGATCCTGCCCCCACAGCAGAAATTCGATCGCGTGATAGCCTGTGGCCACGTTCGATTCGATGCCGTCGGCCTCGTGCAGGGTCTCGCTCAGCAATTCGGGCGTGATGGCGCTGGCATCGACCTGCGTGCCGGAGAGGGTGAATTCGGGGCTGGCGATGACGTTCAGCGCCGCGAACGCGTTTTCATCGGTCGGCCCGCCATAGGTGGCATCGACGTAATCGATCAGGCCTTCGTCGAGCGGCCAGGCGTTCACCTTGCCCTCCCAATCATCCACGATCGCGTTGCCGAAGCGGTAAACTTCGGTCTGCTGATAGGGCACACGCGCGGCAAGCCACGCGTCCTTTGCGGTCTGAAGCGCCGGGGCCGATGGGTTTGCGATCAGCGTATCGACCGCCGATTGCAGGCGTTGCGCGGCGATCAGGCTGTCCTCGTACTTCGCCGCCGCGATATCGGCATATGTGTCGAGCACATCTGCCTTTTCAACAGCCAGGGCGGGGGAGGCGAGGGCGAGGCAGATCCCGGTCGGAATCAGATAACTGCGTTTCATGGGCTTTCCTGTCAGTGGGATGTCGTTTCAGTGGAATGTAGGTGGCTGCATGTCCGTCTGCGCCACCTCATGCGGGGCGCTCAGATGCATCCGCCTGAGCGCCAGTCCGAAATCGGTGGCGAGCGCGGTGACCAGCGGCGCCATGTCCGGCCGCACCAGAAGGGTGGCGATCAACATCGCGTCGTCGCGATCCCCCTCCGCCGCCGTGGCGATGAAATTGGCAAAGCACGATTCGTCCCCGCCCAGGCATTGGCAGCCCACGGCGTGCAGCATCAGCGGGCGGCGACCGTGGCGGGTGCACAAACCGCAAAGCTGTCCGAACGTGTCCAGAAGGCGACCGCCATTTGCAGGGCCGAAGCACCGCTCGAAATCGCCCGACACGCAGGTTCGGCTCTCATCCCCGTCGGACCAGAGGCGCAGGTAGAGGACGCTTGCCGCCTCGATGCCGCCAAGCTCGGTGATGTAGCCGACAGGCGCGCCGCCGCGCCGCGCATGTGAAACGTCATGGGTCATTTGGTCAGGATCAGTTTTCCGGCCCGCGTGATCCGCAGGGTGTAGACTTGATCGCCCAGAACGATCTGCGCCTGGTCGCGGCCCTCGGTCAGGTCTGTCGCGGCATAAGTGGGCAGAGCATTGGGCACGGTCTGTTTCGGGGGGATCGCATGAAAGGACATTACAGCCACCCCCCGGTTCTGCCTGCAATTCGGCAAGTGGAAAGGCGTGGTGCGTTCATGTGAGTGGTCTTCGAGCGTTCGATCAGCGGCCGCATCAGGGGTTCCCTCGCATCTGATGATTTTCGGGCTTCTCTGGCGCGAGGCCTGAGTGGCTGGACTGCGGTGAAGTTGAGTGATTTGCTCAGATATGTCAACCCGACAATTTCAGTCGGGTAAGGGGGGCGGGTGTCGGCTCTGCCACTTCTGCTGAAAGGCCGTATCGACCTGAGGTAGCACTTTGGAGAATTTACAAGCTCAGCTGTGTGGCTACGAAATTGGCGCGCTGCTCAATGTCGACAAGCGGAAGCTCCGTGATCTCGTATCCGAGCGCGGCGTAGGTTTTGCGCATGACCGCACAGGTTGCTTCGGCTTCGGCACTGTTCTGCTTGCGCTCCGCGTCCTGCGTAAAAATGTCATCCCAGTAAGGCGCCAGAAAGACGCGACGATTGTAGCGGGCCGCCCTTGCCGCTGCGATGACGTGGGGTGGCACGGGGAGGGCGCAGAGCGTCAGGTAGCCCAGGATGTCGGGAATGCCGCGATCGAAGATTACGGGGCCTGGAATGGCCTCAGCGGAACTATAGGCGCGAAGGTCGCGCGCCAGCATGCTCTCGGCGTAAGCGGCGCGGTCCGCCCAGGGCAGTGCGCTGCCGGCGTTATCTCTCTCCTCGCGGATGATCGCGCGGCCGGATTCAGGGATCGTGTGGAAGCCGCAGCGGGCGAGCTCTGTGATCAGGCTGGTCTTGCCCGCACCGGGGCCACCCGTCACGACAAAGAAATGGTCGCTCATGGGCCATCCTCGGGTTTGACAAGGGGGAAGAACTGCGAAGCGATCAGAACGCAATGGGCGTGGATCGAGGCAGCATGAGATTTTCTAGGTAAACAGCACCCGTCGGCGCGGCAGAGGCAAGACACCTGATGATAAAAAGCGGAACTATCTGATGCTTCTAGGGGTGTTGGTGGAGCCTAGGGGGATCGAACCCCTGACCTCCTGCATGCCATGCAGGCGCTCTCCCAGCTGAGCTAAGGCCCCGAACCGCTTGCGCGATACCGGCGGATGTCTAGGCCGACTGCGGGTATCGCGCAAGGGTAAAATACGACATTCGTCTTCGCTATATTCTATGGCCCGCGCACAGTGAAGACTCAGGTGCCTTCGCGGTGGTGAAGATCAGTCCCCACCGAGATAGCGAAAATCAATCCGCATCGCGGCAGCGAGAATCAATCGTCGTCGTTGTCGTTCGCCTTCTCGGCGATCTCATCCAGCGAGACGTCGTCATCATCGTCGTCCAGAACGGTATCGTCATCCGCTTCCAGATCGGAATCATCGTCATCGTCCAGCACGTCATCGACGACCTCTTCGGCCGCGGCGGCCTTGGCCTTTTCCTTTTTCGCAGCCTCGGCGCGCGCGCCTTTGGACTTGGTCAGGGTAAAGGCCGACAACTCATGCACCGTACCGCAGTTCGGGCAGGTCGTCGGATCGTTGTTCAAATCGTAGAAGCGTGTCGTGCAGCTAGGGCAGAGACGTTTCGTGCCCCATTCCGGTTCCGGCATCTGACTTCCCTCATTCTCATATATCCAAAGCGGTGCCGTGCCATAGGCCCGGCCTGATGTCAAAGGCTTTGGTCCCCACACAGGGTAGCTATGTGTTGCAATGCGGTGAAATTCCGCGCACCTTCGCAGATGCAAACAAAAAATGATGAGGGACAGGCGATGCTATATCACGCTTATGAGTACACGCACGCCGCGATGGGCCCCATGCGACAGGCCGCGCGCATGGGCCAGCAAATGCTGACATCGCCTTTCAATCCCATGGCCAGCACCTATCAGGCTCGTGCGACCGCCGCCGCGTGTGAGATGTTCATCAATGCGACGCGACGTTACGGGAAACCCGAATTCGGGATCGATACGGTCGAGTTGAACGGCAAGACCCTGGACGTGGTCGAGTCGGTTCCGTTCGCATTGCCGTTTTGCGACTTGCTGCACATGAGCAAGCCTGACGCGCCTGCGGATCAGACTCCGGTGCTGATCGTGGCGCCCATGTCGGGCCATTACGCGACCCTGCTGCGCGGCACCGTGCGCCAGATGCTGCCCGATCACGACGTCTATGTCACCGATTGGGTGGACGCACGCGACGTGCCATTGAGCCAGGGACGCTTCGATCTGGACGACTATACCGACTACGTGATGGAGCAGTGCCGCTATATCGCCAAGGTCACGGGTGAGCGTCCCGCCGTTCTGGCCGTATGCCAACCCGGTGTTCCGGTTCTGGTCGCGGCCTCCCTGATGGCGGAGGATGGCGACCCCGCGCGCCCGGCCTCGGTCACGCTGATGGGATCCCCGATCGACGTGACGAAGAACCCCAAGCAGCCCAACGAACTGGCCACCGGCCGGCCGCTCAGCTGGTTCGAGAACAACGTCATCGTCACGGTGCCGTTTCCCAACAAGGGATACATGCGTCGCGTCTATCCCGGTTTCCTGCAATTGTCGGGCTTCATGTCGATGAACATGGACCGCCATGTCGATGCCCACGTCAAACAGTTCCGCAACCTGATCAAGGGCGACGGGGACAGTACCGAACAGCACCGCACCTTCTATGACGAATACAATGCCGTGATGGACATGACGGCGGAATTCTACCTTCAGACCATCGAGAGGGTGTTCCAGAAGGGCCTGCTGGCGACGGGCGAGTACATGTACCGCGACCGTCTGGTGGCGCCATCTGCGATCACCGACATCGCCCTGATGACCATCGAGGGTGAGATGGACGACATCACAGGTCTGGGTCAGACGGAGGCGGCACATACGCTCGCCACCAATCTGCCGGATGACAAGCGGGCGCATTACGTGCAGGCCAAGGTCGGGCATTACGGCGTGTTCAACGGCTCGCGCTGGCGCCAGTTCATTCAGCCCAGGGTCGCGGAATTCATGCAGGCGCAGCGCGCTCCGTTCGCCTGAGGCCGCGATGGCCGAGGTGCTGCGCATCGGATCGCCGCCGATCACCGTGGTTCTGCGTCGGTCCACGCAGGCGCGGCAACTGACGTTGCGCGTGCCCTCCATCGGGGGCGACCCGATCCTGACCGCGCCCCGCCGGGTGGCGCGGCATGCGATAGATGGTTTCCTGATTGAGCGTGAGGACTGGTTGCGCGCCGCATTGGGGCGCACCCCGCAACCCGTGGACATTGTCGAGGGCGCGCGGATCCCGGTGGAGGGGCGGCTGCATACCGTGCAATTGACGGGCCGTCGCGGCATCCGGGCTGAACCCGGTCTGCTGGAGGTTCCCCGCGCGGGGACGGGCAGTGCGCTGTCCGCCTGGTTGCGTGGGCTGGCCCGTGACAGGCTGGCCACCGCGACCACGCGCTATGCGGCCCAGCTCGGGGAGGTGCCGGGAAAATTGACCCTGCGCGACACCCGCTCGCGCTGGGGCAGTTGCACCTCGGACGGCAACCTGATGTTTTCGTGGCGGTTGATCATGGCCCCGGTCGAGGTGCTGGACTACGTCGCCGCGCATGAGGTCGCGCATCTGGTGGAAATGAACCATTCCCCCGATTTCTGGGCCATCGTCGACCGGCTGAAGCCCGGCTGGCAGGTGCATCGCGACTGGCTGCGCCGCGAGGGAGCGGATCTGCACCGCTATCGTTTCGATCCCTGACGGGCGCGCGGGTTACTGCCCGATCTTCGCCTCACGCAGGAGCGCGCCGATTTCCTCGTCCAGCAGGCGGCGCTCGGCCTCGCCCTTTACCGGCACGCGGCCGACTTCAAGGATCAGCGGGGCGCTCAAGGGCGTGACATGCGGGGCGGCCACGTGGTCCACCCGCCCCTTGATCCGATCCATCAACTCCTCGATCCGGTCGAAATCGACCATGCCGCGCATCGCCTCGTCGCGGGTGATCTGCAGCATCAGGTGATCGGGGTCGTATCGGCGCAGCGTATCGTAGAGGATATCGGTGGAAAACGTCGCCTGACGGCCTGATTTACGCTGACCCGGTTGGTTCTGGCTGATCAGTCCGGCGACGCGGGCGGGAATGCGGAATGTCCGCTTCATCACCATGTTCTCGGAAAACCAGGTGTCCAGGGCCTCTCTCAGATCACCCTGATCCAGCAAGCTGCCCGGATCCTCCACCGGGTCGAGCGCCCAGATCATCAGGGCGTAATCATTGGCGACAAAGCCGAGAGGGCCCAGCCCCGCAGCCTCCATCCGGCGGGTCAGGATGATGCCCAGCGTCTGATGCGCGTTGCGCCCGGCAAAGGCATACCAGACCGAATGGAACTGCGGCCCGCGCTTGAATGTCTCAACCAGTAGGCGGTCGGCTTGCGGCATTTTGCTGATCCGGGATTGCAGGTCCAGCCAGTCGGCGGTGTGATCGGGCAAGCGCGACCACGCACTGCGATCGTTCAGAAAGGCCAGCAGGCGGTGCGCCAGTCTGGTGGACATGGCCAGTTTCGTACCGCCGAAGGTGGCGATCTTCGGTTCCTTGCCGCTCGACGCGCTTACCTGCACCGTCATCTCACGCAGGCCCTCGTATTTCACCACCTGACCGCCGATCAGGAAGGTGTCGCCGGGGACCAGCGTGCTGGCGAAGCCTTCCTCGATCTCACCCAATGTCTTGCCCCGCCGATAGGCCACCTTGAGGTTGTTCTGGTCGAGGATGGTGCCGACATTCATTCGCAGGTCACGCGCGGCACGCGGGTCGCGCAATTGCCACTTGCCGTCCCGCTCCACCAACCGTTGATAGCGGTCATAGGCGCGCAGGGCATAGCCGCCGGTGGCGCAGTAATCCAGACACCGCTCGAACGCGGCGCGGCTGACGGTGCGGTATGCGCCGGCGCGCTTGATCTCGGCAAACAGGGCCTCCGCCGCGAAGGGGGCGGAGCAGGCGGTCAGCAGGATATGCTGGCACAACACGTCCAGTGGCGCGTCGGGGCGCGGGTCGCCGTCCAGATCGGCATGGCGCGCCGCCTCCAACGCGACACGGCATTCGATGATCTCGAACTGGTTCGCTGGCACGATCAGCGCCTTGCTGGGCGCGTTGTAGCGGTGGTTGGCCCGGCCGATCCGCTGGACCAGCCGCTTGACGTTCTTGGGCGCGCCGACCTGGATCACCAGATCGACATCGCCCCAATCGATGCCCAGATCCAGCGATCCGGTGGCCACGACGGCGCGCAACGCGCCGCTGACCATGGCCGCCTCGACCCGCTGGCGAGCATCGCGGCTGAGCGAGCCATGATGCAGCCCGATCGGCAGGTTTTCGTCGTTCACCGCCCATAGCGCCTGAAAGAACAGCTCCGACTGGGCGCGGGTGTTTATGAAGACGATGGTGATCTTGTGTTGGCGGATCTGTTCTAGAACCTCACGCGCGGCATGTCGCCCGCCCTGACCGAACCACGGCGGCGGCTGCTCGGTTTCCAGCATCTCGATATCGGCGGGCGGGCCGGGATCGGCGACGAGCAAATGCGTATCAGGGCCCAGAAACCGGGCGAGGGCAGGCGGATCCTCGACCGTGGCGCTCAACCCCGTGCGGCGCAGGCCGGGGGCGAGGGTTTCCAGCCGCTCCAGGCACAAGGTCATCTGATCGCCGCGTTTGCTTTCGGCCAGGGCGTGAATCTCATCGACCACGACGCGCCGCAACCCGCCGAAGATGCGCGGTGCCTCCTCATAGCTCAGCAACAGGGCCAGGCTTTCGGGTGTTGTCAGCAGGATATGGGGCGGATCGACCCTCTGGCGTTGCCGCATGCTCTGTTTGGTGTCGCCGGTCCGATCCTCGATCCGCAGATCCAATCCCATTTCGCGCACTGGTGCATCCAGGTTGCGGCGAATGTCCGCGGCCAGCGCCTTGAGCGGTGAGATATAGAGCGTGTGCATCCCCTTATGCGGCCCTGCGGCCAGTTCCACCAGCGAGGGCAGGAACCCGGCCAGCGTCTTGCCGCCACCGGTTGGGGCGATCAGCAGGGTGGAGCGGGCCTCCGCCTGCAGCAGGGCACGCTGATGCGGATGCGGCGACCACCCCTTTGCGGCGAACCAGTCGGTGAATAACTTGGGCAACTCCATAGGGCGGAGTTAATCCAGCGGGGGCCTCATTCAAACACCGGCGCACGTTTCTGAACGTTGGCCATTACCGCCTCCATCTGATGCGGCTTGCCGATCAGATCGGCCTGAAGCCGCGATTCCGCCAGCAGGACTTCCTCCGGCGTTTGGGTGGCGGCGATTTCCGACAGGGCCTTGGCCGTGCGTACGGCGCTGGGCGACTTGCCCGCGATGTCTGCCGCCAGGGCCTGCGCGCGGGCCAGCGGATCCTCCGCGATTTCCGTCACAAGCCCCCAGTCCTGCGCCTGCTGCGCGGCGAAGACCTCACCCGTGTAGATCAGCCGCTTCATCACGTCGGCCCGCATCAGACGCGGCAGCAGGACCATGCCGCCCATGTCGGGGACAAGACCCCATTTCATTTCCATGATGCTCAGCCGCGTGTCCGGGGCCGCAATGCGGATATCGGCCCCCAGCGCGATTTGCAGCCCGCCGCCGAAGCATGTGTGATGTACCGCTGCGATGACCGGCATGGGCAGCTCGTGCCAGACCATCGCCACGCGCTGAAACAGGTTCGAGCGCCCGTGCGTGCGATCCAACAGGGCGGCCGGGTCCGCGCCCAGCACGCCGAAGCTCGCCACATCCAGACCGGCACAGAACGCCCGCCCCGCGCCCGACAGCACCACGGCGCGCACGTCGTCGCGGTTCACCGCCTCGCCCGCGGCGACGATCCCGTCCAGCATCGCGGGGTCCAGCGCGTTCATCTTGTCCGCACGGTTCAGGCGCACATGCGCGACGTGATCCGTGATCTCGATCGTAACCCGGTCGGTCATCCCATTCCCTTCGCATCGCTGGAGTCGCTATCGACGTAGAGGTTCTCCCACGCCCGTTCCATCAACGGGATCGTCATTTCACGCGCGATCCCCTCGTAATCGCAGATCGAGCCCATCTGGCTCATCAAGAAGGGCGCATGATAGGCCGCGAAAGGCCCGTTCGGGCTGGGATACAGATTGCGCAGCATGTGCGTGATGACATCCTCACGCGGTTCGAACCCGGCCTTGCGCGACATGATGACGAACATCTTGAGGAAGTCCTGCTGCCCCGGTCGATCGATCTTGACCTTGTAGTAAATCCGCCGCAACGCGGCACCGTCGAACAGGTCCGTGGGCGCGAAGTTGGTGGAGAAGATCACAAGCGTGTCGAACGGCACGGTGAACTTCTGCCCCGATTGCAGGCTCAGCAGATCGTAGCGTTGTTCGATCGGCACGATCCAGCGGTTCATCAGTGCCTGCGCGCTTTCGCGTTGCCGGCCCAGATCGTCAACGATAAACACCCCGCCCGTCGCCTTGAGCTGCAAGGGTGCCTGATAGGTGCGGCTGACCGGATTGTAGCCCAGATCGAGCATGTCCAGCGTCAGTTCCCCCCCCGTGATGACCGAGGGCCGCTTGCACATCACATAGCGCGGGTCGAATGGCGGGCGTGATCTGATCGCGTGGGGATCGGATTGCGGACCGGCAATGACCTGATGCACGATCGGATCGAACAGGCTGATGGTCTGCCCGAACACGACCAGGGTATGCGGGATGAAGACCGCATCCCCCAGCGCATCGCGGATCGCCTCGGACAGCACGGATTTGCCGTTGCCCGGCGGGCCGTAGAACAGGATGGAACGGCCCGAATTCACCGCCGGTCCCAATTTGTCGAGCATTCCGGGCGGCAGGACCAGATGGTTCGATGCGGCCTCCAGCTGAGCCTTGCGGATTGCCGCGCCGGCAACGCTTTGCCGTTTGCTCTGTGCCTCGAATGCGTCGAGCGAGATCGGAAAGGTTCCGTAGTATTCCGATTGCGCCAGTGCGTCCTGCGCCCGCGCGCGGCCCAGATCGGTCAGTTGATAGCGCAGCTCGGAGGCCGCCTCGACCCCCCGGTTTCCCAACGTCTCGATCAGGTTTTGCGTGCGGGCAATGTCGATCAGCGCGTCGATGATCGGCGTCATCACACCGCAGGCCCGCGCCAGTTCCGTGGGCAGGCTAAGGCTCATCCGAAACATGGTCTTGAGCATCAGGTCCCGCGCGAACGTGGTGTCCAGCCCCAGATCCTCCAGTCGGGTGGGGGCCTGTGGTGCGGTCTGTGGCAGCGCGCTCATATCTCAGATTTCCGTCGCGAGCAGCAGGAGGTAGAAGATCAGCGACACCGATAGCGCCACCCCGTAGGAGAAAACGCCCTTTGCCGACCAGCTCGCCCAATCGGGGGCCATCGCGCGCATAGCGGGAATCCGCCCGACCATGCGGTGGGTCAGCAGACCCGTCAGCGCCATGATTCCCAGGATACGCATGAAAAACGTCATGTCCGCAGGATCGACGAACAGAAAGACTGCCGCAGCGAATTTGACATCCCCCGCGCCCATCTGCCCCAATGCATAGAGCACCAGACCGATGGCGAAGACGATGCCCCCCGCCAGCAGGCGCATCGGAATTTCGCTCAGCGGCACCGTCAGCGGCACCACGATCACGAAGATCGCGAGCATCGCGATACTGATCCGGTTCGGAATGCGCATGGCGCTGAAATCTGTCCAGACCGCGATCAGCGCGGGAATGGCAACAGCACACAGGTGAATCAGGGCTATGGTCGGGGTCATCTGTTCACGGCACTTTGCAAGGCAGCCAGCTTATCCGCGGCGGCGGCGAAGTGGCGCGGATGTGTTTCCACCGCCAGTTCCAGCAGCCCGCGCGCGATATCGGGCTGATCCTGGCGCAGCGCGACGAGGGCCATGTTGTGATAGATTTGCGCCCGCTCTTCCTCGCTCAACGGGACGACGGGCAGGGCGTAGTTGCCCTGTAACGCCCGCGCGATGGCGAGGTTGTTCTTCGCGCCGAAGCTTTGCGGATCGTAGCGGACGGATTCGGAAAATTGCCGCGCTGCCCCCACCAGATCGCCGCGCGACATCTTGGATACGCCCCAGTTGTTGAGGATCGGCGCCGGTTGCGAGGTGAGGTTGCGCGCCTTGGCATAAAAACCGTCCGCCGCATCCCACCGTTCGTAATTGTCCGCGACAATGGCGTTGAGCTGGTTCCAGCGGTATTCCTCGGCCCCGCCGCGTACGAGCGACAATTGTGCTTCGGCGCGGTCCCACTGATTCAGGCGCACCAGCGATTGCGCATAGGTGATGCGGTCGCGATCCTCCAGATTGCCCTGTTCGTCCAGCCGCTCGAACGCGATGACAGCCTCGTCGTTTCGGTCGGCGCGGGTCAGGCTGATGGCATAGCCCCGCTGGAAATCCAGCCGGTCCGGCTCATCCGCCAGGGAGGATCGGAAAAACTGCACTGCGGCCTCCGGCTCACCGGTGGTCAGCATCAGTTCCGTCAGGTTCACGCTGTCGATTGCATTGAGCGCCTGCGGCGTCGGGTCGAAGGGGGCGCGCGGTTCGCACGCGCTCAGCGCCATCACCCCTGCCGTGCCCAAAATCGCCAGTTTGCGTTTCATTCTGCCTCCCCCTCGCCCAGAAGATACCGACCCGATCCCTGTCGTACCAGCGTCAAATCCGTATGTGCGGTGTCAGATACCGGCACGACGTCGCCCTGCAATTCCTCGATCCGGGCCAGATTGGCGCGGGCGACCTCGTTCGAACCGCTCGACAACGCGAATGCGGTCTGGAAGGCGTTGCGGGCCGTGGCGAGGTCTTGCATGCTCAGGGCGACGACGCCCAGATTGTTCCATGCCTCGACCGAGGCGGGTGCCTTATCCACCGCGATCTCCAGAAACCGTTTCGCTGCGCGCAACCGGCCCAGCCGTGCGTTGACGGTCCCTAGCGCGGCCTCGATCTGTCCTGACGGGCCGGTCTGCCCGCTTGCATAGGCGCGGGTGAAGGCGCGCAGGGCCAATTCGTACTGCCCCGCCCGCATCAACAAATGTCCGGTCGCCAGCGGATCGTCCACCTGATCCACGTCATAGACGGTGGGCATGACACTGCGCATCTGCGGAACCGGTTCCTGCGGCGTGCAGGCGGTCAGCATAACCAGCAGGATCAGCACGGCCCTACCCGCCAAGGGTGTTCAGGATGTCATAGACCGACGGTCCGACCAGAATGATCAGCAGCGGCGGCACTGTGAACAGCATCGTGCCCAGGGTCAGTTTCGTGGGCAGGGTGTTGGCCTTCTCCTCCGCCCGCATGACCCGCTTGTCGCGCATTTCCGCGCCATAGACCCGCAGCGCCGAGGCGATCGACGTGCCGAAGCTGGCGGACTGGATCAGAACGGTGACGAAGCTGGACACGTCCGGCACGCCGCAGCGTTCAGCCATGTCGCGCAGCACGGTGACGCGGTCCTTGCCTGCGCGCACTTCGTTCGCGACGATCTCGAATTCCTCGGCCAGGGTAGGATAGCCGACGCGGATTTCCTCGGACACGCGCAGGATCGCCTGATCCAGCGACTGGCCCGCCTCGACGCAGACCAGCATCAGGTCCAGCGCATCGGGAAAGCCGACGGCGATTTCCTCCTGCCGTTCCTGCAGGCGTTTGGTGACCCAGTAATTCGGCCCCATGTAGCCGATCAGACCGGGGATCGCGACATACATCATCATCTTGGTCAGGTCGGTATTGTCGCCTGCCGTGATCAGATAAAACACCAGCCCCGTTCCGAGCAGCCCGATGCCCAGCGTCACCCGAAGGAAAAAGAAGGTCGAAACGGCGGAGCGGCTGCGATAGCCCGCGCGGGTCAGCTTCAGCCGGATTTCCGAGAATTCCTTCTGGTCCTGCGGTTCCAGATACGGTGCGAGCGAGGCCAGACCCCGTGCGCCGGGATCGTGGCGCAGTTGCAGGCCGGTCTGCTGCTGAACTGGCCGCGTCTTGCCCGGCCGGGACTGACCGCTATGGCCCCCGTCCTCATGCAGCCGGTCGAGCCGGTCCGCCGGGCGGCGCAGCGCGATCGGTGCGGCCAGTGCCAGCATCAGCAACATCAGCGCGATGGAGGCATAGAGCGGTCCCAGCGGCCCCAGCGCCGCCTCCAGAAACACGTAAGCCGTGTCGAGCTTGTCGAGCACTGCATCCATCGGTCAGACCTTGATATTGACCATCGCCCGCATGAACAGGACGTTGACCACCAGAAACACACCCACGACGATCACCGCCGGGGTAAACAGAGAGGTTTCCTGAACCTCGTCGTAATAATTCGGCTCCACCAACTGGATGATGATGATCGCCAGCAGAGGGAAGACCGAGAGGAACCAGCCGGACCAGCGGGCCTCCGCCGTGATTGCCTTGACCCGGCGGAACAGCTTGAAGCGTGATCGGATCACAGCCGACAGGCCTGCCAGAACCTCGGCCAGATTGCCGCCCGATTGCGCCTGAATGCTGACCGCGACCGACAGGAACCGCAAATCCTGGACCGAAATACGCTCCGCCATCCGGGCCAGCGATTCCGTGATGTCCATGCCATATGTCGCCTCATCCGCGATGATGCCGAATTCGGTGCCCAGCGGATCAGGCATCTCATGCGCCACGATGGAGACGGAGGAGGAGAACGGATGCCCCACCCGCAAGGACCGCACGATCAGTTCCACCGCGTCGGGCAATTGTTCCTCAAACAGGGCCATGCGCGCCTTGGCCTTGTTGTTCAGCCAAAGGTAGACCCCGCCGAACCCCATCAGGATCGAGATGCCGATCCGCAGAACCAGTGCCGCGCTGGAGAAGATCGTCAGCAGTACGAAGACCATGATCGCCATCATGCCGATGACCAGCACCAGACCGCGCGGCGTGAACGCGATGTTCGCCTGCGCCGCACGTTCGTATAGCGGCGCCATGATCGGGATTCCGGAATTGCGGCGATGCTGGTCCCGCTCGGCGCGCAGGGTTTCCAGCACGTCCTCGGGGTCCTCACCCTTTTCCAGCAGTTCCAGCCTGCGGTTGACCTTGCTTTCCAGGCGCACCGACTTGCCGAAGATCAGCAGGTACACCCCTTCGACCATCAGCAGGACGCCGACGAAGATCATGGCATAGATGATCGGCTCGAACGACATCAGTCTGTCTTCACGGGAGTGTAGATGGAATTGGGCAGCTCATATCCCCACTGTCTGAACCGATCCGAGTGGATTGAGCGCAGGCCCGTCGCGGTGAAATGCCCAAGGATCATGTTATCCGCATCCAGACCGGTCCGCTTGAAGCGGAAGATTTCCTGCATCGACACGATATCCCCCTCCATCCCTGTCAGCTCCGTCACCGAGACCATTCGGCGCGAACCATCTTGTAGACGACTGACCTGTACCACCAGGTTAACGGCCGCGGCGATTTGCGCGCGGCTGGCGCTCATCGGCATTTCCACACCGGTCATCGCGATCATGTTTTCCAGACGGCTGATCGCGTCACGGGATGAGTTCGCGTGGATCGTCGTCATCGAGCCGTCGTGGCCGGTGTTCATGGCCTGCAACATGTCGATCACCTCGTCGCCGCGGGTTTCACCCACGATGATCCGGTCCGGGCGCATCCGCAGGGCGTTGCGCAGCAGGTCGCGCTGCGTGACCTCGCCGCGCCCCTCGACATTGGGGGGGCGGCTTTCCATGCGGCCGATATGGACCTGTTGCAGTTGCAGTTCGGCGGTATCCTCGATGGTCACGATCCGCTCGGAATTGTCGATGAACGAGGACAGGGCGTTCAATGTCGTCGTCTTGCCCGAACCCGTACCGCCCGACACGATGATGTTCAGCCGGCACGACACGGCCGCTTGCAGATAGGCGGCCATTTCCTCGGTGAAGGCGCCGAAGTCGATCAGCTCGTCGATGCTCAGCTTGTCCTTGGAGAATTTACGGATCGACACCAGCGGGCCGTCCACCGCGCAGGGCGGGACCAGCGCGTTGAAACGTGATCCGTCCGACAGGCGCGCATCGACATAGGGGTTCGATTCATCCACCCGCCGGCCCACGGCGCTGACGATCTTGTCGATGACCCGCAGCAGGTGCTTCTCATCCTTGAAGACGGTATCGGTCAGTTGCAGCTTGCCCTTGCGCTCGACGAAGACCTGACGGTGCGAGTTCACGAGGATGTCGTTGACGGTCGGATCCTTCAGCAGCGGTTCCAGCGGGCCCAGGCCCGTCACCTCGTCATACAGATCATTGTTGAGCTGCTCGACCTCGGCCGCGTTCAGGACGATGCCCTGTTCGCGCAGCCCCTCGCGGCTGATCGCGCTGATCTCACGCCGCAGATCGCCCTCACTGACCTTGTCGAGCACGGCGAGGTTCAGGGTTTCCAGCAACCGGCGGTGCAGTTCCATGCGGATGTCGAGCAGGCGGGCGCGGCGCTTGGCGTCCCGTTCCTTCTCAGCGATCTGCGCCGCCGTTTCAGGCTGGGCCTTGCTCAATTTCGGTGATGGTGTCGTGGCGCCCGCAGGCGGGGCGCTGCCAGTTGCCGCAACCCCGGACTTTTCCAGCGCGGGTGAAGCCTGAGGGCGGGGCGAGGGTTGTGCAGCCCGCTGACCCGGTTTTTGCCCCGGCTTCTGATAACGTGAAAACAATGCCGTACCCCCCTCAACCTCGTCCCGGCGTCCCGGCCGGGCTGCGATCCTCAGATCGCGTCTGTCTGCTGTTTCTCGGCCAATTCGGCCAGCGACCCTGCAATCTTGCGCACTTCCTTGCGCAAGGCATTGCCGGAAGCGCCCTCCGCGAGTGGCACACCCTGATCGGCGGCGTTCATCACGGCCTTGCCGCCATCGGGCAACATGACATTGTATTCGATGCCCAGCGATTCCGCCATGCGCTTGACGCGCCCCTTGCCGCCACCGGTCAGGCCGCCGGGGGCGCGGTTCATCACGTATTGCACCTTCTCCAACGGCAGGTCCTCGGCCTTCAGCGCGCGCAGGAACCGCAGCATGTTCTGGGCGCAGCGCATGTCCAGCTCCATCACGGCGAAATAGGTCTCCGCCATCTCCAGAACGACGCTGGTCCATCCCACCAGAACCGAAGGCATGTCCACGATGACGAAATCATGGGTTGTGGCCGCCACATCCAGAATGCGGCGAATATCCTCGTTCTCCACAATCTCGAAGGGAACCGTATCGGGCGGGGCGGTCAGGACGGACAGCTTCTTGCCATAGGTCACCATCGCATCGCCGATCGCGGCCTTGTCCTGCCCCTGTGGTTCGGTCAGCAACTGCATCGTCGCCTCGCGCCGGGCCAGATCCAGATAAGTCGCGACCGACCCGAATTGCAGGTTCAGATCAATGATACAGACCTTGCGCGAGACCTTGCGCGGGGTCTGCGCCATCTCCCATGCCAGATTGACGGCCAGGGTCGTGGCCCCGACGCCGCCCGCGATGCCCTGCACCGGCAGGATCATCCCGCGCCGCGCCGACATATCGCCGACATGTGCGGGCTGATGCGATGCCACGCGCATCTTTTCCAGAGTCTCTGCCAACACGCCCTCGGGCATCGGGTAGGGCGTGAACTCGTCCGCGCCGGCACGCACCAACCTGTGCAAGGCGGTTGCTGTCAATTCCTCGACCACCAGCAGCACAGGCAGCCCGCGGGCCTTCGCCGCCGTCACGATGCCGACATACGGGTCCAGTTCGCCCTCATCCGCACGCTGCACGGCCAGGATGACGCATTCCGTCGCATCGGGGTCCAGACCCGCGATCTGTGTGAGCGCATCGTCCAGGCCCGCGCCCAGCCAGCCTTGGCCATATTCACTGTCCAGATCCTCGATCAACAGATCGAACTGATCCATCTCCCGCGCGATGGCGAGGGCATCTGGTGTCGCCGGCTTTTTTCTGAGTAGCGCCATTCCGGATCTTACCGCCCTTAGTTGCTGAGGTCTTCGGCCACGATCGTGGCGAGGATCTCGGGGATTTCGAACTCGACCGTCGTGTCGAACATTCGCAGAATCATCGGCATGGATTGCGGGCTGACGGCCAGAACGATCAGCGGCACGTATGTCTGTCCGGCAGAGCCCAGATTTACATCCTCATATGCGATCGCGAAATCCTCCAGCTCCAGCGAATAGGCGAAGCGGTCGACCTCATCGTAGATCAGCTTGAACCGGGTGAGATCGCAATTGCTGTCGGGCATGCTGCCATCCTCACGCGGGATGAAGGCGGAGCCGTTGCACACTTGCGTCGGGATCGGCTCACACGCGCCCAGATAGCAGGCATCGCCCGCATTCGCCCCTGCCGCGACATTGCGATTTATCACCCGCGTGCCCAGTCCGGTCTGCACCGTCAGCGACGTGGAAACCGGTGGCGTGACAGCCGCGAGGCGTGCCGCCATCTCCAACCCCTTTTGCGCGCTCAACGCCCAATGATACGCGATGGAGACCTGAACGATCAGCAGAATCAATAGGATCAGCGGTATGAACACGATCACGAATTCCAGCGACGCGGCCCCCCGGTCCCGTCTGACGAACCGACCAGCGGCGCGACGCGCATTTGCCAACAGGCGCGTCATTGCGTTCTCGGCCAGTTTTCGGTGGCGGTCATGAAGATGCCCTCCGCGAAACTGCGCTGTTCCAGTTCGGTGTAATTGTAGACAGCGACGCCGTTCTCAGTGGTAAATTCGGCGTCGTTGTCGCGCATTCCAATGAACTTGACGAACGCGAACTCGGCATAGGCCTTGATAGTGATCTGTGTAGAGGTGGCGGTGGAGACGATGGAGATGGAATCGACAATCGGCTGGCCATTCTCGTTTGTCGCGATCTCACCCCCCGCATTGGTGTGGTATCCGGTGCAGCCTAGGGGTTCGGTTCCATCCGCCGCGCCATCGAACAGGCTGATCGAATCGCCCATGCGGGTTTCGATTATGCCCCGCGCCTTGCACAGAAATTCGTCCGGAACGGTGGTTCCGGTCGGGTCCAGCGGCGCACGGCTGATGAACCGCGCGGCATCGCGTGCCGCGACATCCAGCGAATTTCGCGTCTGCATTGCTTGACCATACTGTTCCGCAAAGCCGAGCGCAGCCAGGAGAACCGGCAACGTTACGACGAATTCGACGGTAATCGCCCCCTGCGAGTCCCCGAAGAACTTGCGGATGCGGTCTAAGGTTTTACGCCCCACGCGCATGCCTGTTCCGATCCATTATGTCCTGTCTGATGACCCTATCAGGAAGCAGACACTTGTAAATATTTGCGCGAAGCTGCGGCGAGGAAATCTTGCGACATTGTTGCGTAAGCGCGTTAATCCTGACCGCTACCCCCCTCGCCACCACCACCGCCATTGCCGATCTTGAGCGTATAGACGGGACGGTTCACATAGGCGTCATAGATCGCGTCGGCGCGCGCTCCGTCGAACTCCCCGCCGGCCAGCTCTATCGCTATGCCAGCCACTCGGGTGACAGCTCGCCGGTTCAGCACCTCACGCTGGGTCGTGTCGACCACCGGCATCTGTTCGCCGAAGGTGGCAATCGCGTCCAGCCGTTCCCTGCTGATCCCCCGCGAAACGAGGAAATCCACAGCTGATTCTGCGCGTCGCAGTCCGAGTTGCAGGTTGTAGTTCTCACCCCCGACCAGATCGGTATGCCCCTCGACCCGCAACCGTGCCTGCGGCGTCCGGCGCAACCACGCGGCCTGCTGCTCCAGCGTGACCTGCGCCTGCGGGGTGAGCGCCGCACTGTTGAACGCGAAGTTGATGGTATCGTCCACCTGACCTGCGAACCGCGCGGACAGTTCCTCGAAACTGGGGCCCGAGACGGCATAGCCGACTTGTACCGCGTTGTTCATTTCGACCGAAGCGCCAAAGCCGGGCAGGACGTTACGCTGTGAACCCTGGTCGCAGGCAGCCAATCCGGTGACGACAAGAATCAGCCCCAGCTTATTCCAGAACATAACCGTACTCCCCCTCGAAATCCTGAGCCGCCACGGCATCCGCGCCGCCGACTGTCTGCCCCAGCAGGAACAATTCCCGCTCGTTGGGGATTTGCACGCGGTCCGTGGGCAATGAGAGCAACTGCCCGTCGGTGGGTGACACCAGATAGGGTGTGATCAGGATGACCAACTCGGTTTGCTGCCGTCGATATTCTGTGGATCGGAACAGGGCGCCCAGAACAGGCAAGTCACCCAGCAGCGGAACCTGCGAGATCGAGTCTGTGAAATCGTCCTGCAACAGGCCGGCAATGGCGAAACTTTGCCCGTCGCGCATTTCGACCGTGGTCTGTGTGCTGCGCGTGCTCAGACCGTTGACCGATATGCCGCCCCCGCCGGTCACGGCTATTTCGCTGTTGATCGAACTGACGGTCGCCGCCAGTTGCAGATTTATCAGATCCTCATCCACCACGGTCGGGGTGAAGGCCAATTGAATGCCGAACGGTTTGAATTCGACAGACACGGATCCTTCCTCATTTATGACCGGCACTGGATACTCCCCGCCGGCGAGGAATTCCGCGCCCTCCCCGGACAGTGCGACGAGGTTCGGTTCGGCCAGCGTGCGCAGCAATCCCTCGGATTCCAAGGCGTCGATCGCGATCTCGATCCCGATATCGCCAAGCTGGAACAACGCGCCCAACTGCCCCGACGAGGATATTACCACTCCAGCAGTGTCGTTCCCAACCAGCGGCGCGGGGGCCGTCGCATTGCCGAATACTCCGACGAAACGACCATCCGCATCGGTGATACCCAGGCCCAGCCCGAGGTTCTGGGACACGGTGCGCGACACCTCCGCGAAGCGGACCTTCAGCATCACCTGCTGCGATCCGCCGACCGTCATCAGATTGGTGACGTTATCGGGGGCATATTGTTCCGCCAGCTCCAGCGCCTGACTGACCTTGCGCGCGCCAGAGACCCGCCCCGACAGGACAATGCCGGCGCCTGCGGTGCGCACCTCGATATTCTCACCCGGCAGGATGTCGGACAGGCGTTCCTTGAATTCCGACAGGTCCGGGGTGACGCGGATTTCGACATTCGCGACCAACTGGTTGTCGAGCCCGATCAGCGTCAGCGTCGTGCGCCCCGGCGCGCGGCCCAGCACATACAGGCTGGAATCGCTCAGCACCGCGACATCGGCAATCCGTGGATTGGCCAGACTCAACTCACTGATGCCAACACGCGACTGCAAAACGCTGGCCTGATCGACCGTAACGCTGATCGCCTGTGCGACGGCGCCGCGTTGAACGGTTAGAACAGGTTGCTGCTGTGCCCCGGCGACATTCGCCGCGAGCACACCCAAACTAGCGAGCAGACTTGCTCGAATCAGCTTTCTCAAGCGCATGTTGCCGATATCTCCTGACCCACAACCTCTGGTAGTCGCACCTCTGCCGGGTGCGCTTGCCACTGATCCTGCCTGAAATCGGAAAAAACGCAAGAATCAAGGACTTGTAAGACGGTGCTATTATGGGATTTCAGCAACAGATCCGTGTCCATATAGCGTCAGTATGACGCAGACCTCCCGGGAAAGTACTTTTTTCCCAGATGCTTGCTCGATTTTACTTGTATGGGCCATAAATCAGTCCGCATTCACGATCGAAACGTCCGATCCGCGGCGGATCGTGATTGTGCGACGGGGCGCAATGACCTCTGGCACGATTTCCTCGGCAATGACCGGTTCGGGGGCGACGTAGCCGACCACATCGTCCAGATTGACCTCTAGATCACCCGTTTCAGCCACGTCCCCGATGCCACGCAGCGACAGCGATAATGCGCCCGAGGCCTGAGCCTGCGCCAGAACGGCGGCCTGTTGCGGGGTCGCGCGAACGGTGATCGTGCGGGCCACCACGGGGCGGTTGCGGTCCTGATCCGAAATCTGATCGACGGCGATCAGGTCGATATTCTCGATGATCAGGCGGGTGACGGCCTCACCCCGGAAACGGCCCGACCAGAACACATCCACCCTGTCGGATGGAGTCAGAAAGCCCGAAACCCCCGATGCGACATCGACGCGGATGGTGAAGGCGCGAAACCCCTCGCCCAGACGCGCGGCAACGCCCGCCTCACGCCCGAAGCCGGTGATCTTGGCGCGGCTGATCGGTTCGCCCATCTCCATGTTGCGCAAGAGGCTGGGGTTTGGCGCGTCTTCGCCAAACAGATCGTCCTCGGTCAGGAACCAGTTTTCGCCGACGATATCCACGACTCTGGTGGGAAAGTTGACGAACAGCACACGTTCGGGCGTCAGTTCGGAACCGTAGCTCAGCGCACGGCGCGCCACAGCGACGGTAACATAGGAATCCTTCTGGGCTTCCAGCTCCAGCGTGCGTGCGAGGCGCACCTCATAGGCATCGAAGCGGTTCTTGGCGGTATAGGCGGCGAAGCCAGCCAACCCCAATCCGACGATTAGAAACAGTAGAAACAGAAACCGCATAGTGCCCCCCAGTATATGCGTGATATATCGAACGATATATCTTGTGGCTCCGGGCCAGAATTCGGATCGCGACCGTGAACTAGTCTAATTCGTCTCCGAAGCTTTCACCAGTGCGATCCACGACTGCGGTGCCGATCGCATCGGAAACCACTTGCGTACTGTTGTCCACACCCGGTTCGATCAGGATCAGCACACCCAAACCCAGCACGATAGCCGCCCCACATAAAACGATCCAATCCACTGTGACCGCGCCCGTGTCGTCTGTGGCAAAGATACGCAAGTCAGTATTGAGACGCATGGGCCGAGCCCCTCATGTGTACGCGTATTACAGACAGTGAGGATATAAAAATGCCGCTCGCAACGAAGGCGAACGGCATTCGTATTTCAACCTAGAAGAGGTTGGCTATCAGCCGCCGAGGTCCTGATCTGTACCGATCGCGGTGGAGCTGACTGCGCCTTCGAGTTGCAGGCCCACATTGGTCGCGGCAGTGCCCAGACCCGACTCGACCGTCGCGACGACGCCGATTGCCAGGGCGACGACTGCGCCTGCCAGAACGACCCAGTCGACCGTCACGGCGCCGGACTCGTCCTTGGCGAACTTGCTGAAGAATTTGGTCATGTTGATCCCCTCCAAGAGATTCTGAGAATGTCGCCCGCCGAACCTAATCGGTGACTGGGATTACTATGCGAACTGTTTGTGGCGTGAATTTGTTCGTCCACACGCTGACGAAATGCAATCATAGGTGGAAATCTGGGGCAAATGTGGCGGGAATGTGGCGAAAATGGTCCGCGTTGTCACAAAGGTAGCCAGAGCGATTCCAATTGCGGCAAAAAATCGGCAGATTGAGCCAACTGGGGCGTTCGATGCCCGTCTTGCAGAGAATCCCTGATGCCCGCACGTCTGATCCTGTCGTTCTGTCTGTTCGTCATGGTGACGACGATCGCCTCTGCCGCCCACGCGCAGGGGGGCGGAGTTTTCAGGTCCGTCTCCAGCGAGCTTGCACAGCGGCCGCGCGGCGGCGTCATCGATCTGTTCGCCCGGCCCAATGTCGGAGTTCAGCGCAGTCCGGCCGATCTGGACAACTGGTTTTGGCGTGGGGTGGCACCGGATCGAAATGCAGCGGCCCCGCGACGAATGGAGGCCGCGGGCGCGCTGGCCGCGACCGGGCGCTACTCGGCCCCCTCGCGGGCCCGGTTTCTGGCTTTGCTGGCGCAATATCGCGCGCCGTTGCAGGACGCGGCGGCGGCGCATGGCCTGTCGCTGCCGTTCCTGATGTCGCTGGTGATGGTGGAATCGGGCGGGGCGCACGATGCGATCAGTTCGGCCGGGGCGGTCGGGTTGACGCAACTGATGCCTGCAACTGCGGAACTGATGCAGGTCGCGGACGCGACCGATCCGCGCGATAATGTGATGGGGGGCGCACGCTATCTGTCGCAAATGCTGGTAGCGCATGATGGCGACGCGGTTCTGGCCCTTGCCGCCTATAATGCCGGGCCGGGGGCCGTGGCCCGGGCGGGGGGCGTGCCGCTCTATGCGGAAACGCGGGCCTACGTGCCCCGGGTTCTGGCCGCATGGCATGTCGCCAGGCAGTTGTGCGAGACCCCGCCGGTCAGTGCGACGGGGCCTTGCGAGATCAGAGGCTAGACGCCACGCAGATCACGGGACCAGGGTTGCTTCGGTCGCGGCCTCGATCTCGGCCATGGTGATGCCCTCGGCGATTTCCACCACCTTCAGGCCGCCCTCGACCACGTCGAACACGCCCATTCCGGTGATGATCCGGTCCACCACGCCCTTGCCCGTCAGGGGCAGGGTGCATTGCTTGAGCAGCTTGCTCTCCCCCTTCTTATTGGCATGGTCCATGATGACGATGACGCGCCCGACACCGGCGACCAGATCCATCGCGCCGCCCATGCCCTTGATCAGCTTGCCGGGGATCATCCAGTTGGCCAGATCGCCGTTTTCCGCCACCTCCATCGCGCCCAGAACAGCCGCCGCGATCTTGCCGCCCCGGATCATGGCGAAGCTTTGCGCGCTGTCGAAATACGATGTGCGGCTTACCTCGGTAATGGTCTGCTTTCCGGCATTGATCAGGTCGGGGTCCTCGTCCCCCTCATAGGGGAACGGCCCCATGCCCAGCATGCCGTTTTCGGATTGCAGGGTGATGTCCTTGTCGCCGACGTAATTCGCTACCAGCGTCGGGATGCCGATGCCGAGGTTCACATACATGCCGTCTTCGAGCTCACGCGCGGCGCGTGCGGCCATCTGATTGCGATCCCAACCTTTGATTTCAGCAGACATCATGCTTCCTCCCGCTGGCGCACGGTGCGCTGTTCGATCCGCTTTTCGTGCTCACCCTGAATCAGGCGATGCACATAAATGCCGGGCAAATGGATTTCATCGGGGTTGAGGGTGCCGCAGGGCACGATCTCCTCGACCTCAGCCACGCAGATCTTGCCACAGGTCGCGGCGGGCGGATTGAAGTTGCGCGACGTCTTGCGAAAGACGAGGTTGCCGGAATCGTCCGCCTTCCACGCCTTGACGATGCTCAGATCCGCGACCATTCCGCGCTCCAGGATATAATCCTGACCGTCGAATTCCTTCACCTCCTTGCCCTCGGCGATCACGGTGCCGACGCCGGTCTTGGTGTAGAATCCGGGAATGCCGGCGCCGCCGGCGCGCATCCGCTCAGCCAGTGTGCCTTGCGGGTTGAATTCCAGCTCCAACTCGCCCGACAGGTATTGCCGCATGAATTCCGCATTTTCCCCTACATAGGAGGCGATCATCTTTTTCACCTGACGGCTTTCAAGCAGCAGGCCGAGGCCGAATCCATCGACGCCCGCATTGTTCGACGCGATTGTCAGGTCCTTGGGGCCCGCATCGCGGATTGCCACGATCAGGTTTTCGGGGATGCCGCACAGGCCGAATCCCCCCGCCGCGATAAACATCCCGTCGAACAGGACGCCCTCCAGCGCCTCCGCCGCCGAGCCATAGACCTTCTTGACCATTGCGATGTCTCCCATGCTGCATTTGCGAATGATGTGCCGTGTACGCTGGCCCCGAGTCAAGCGAGCCGGACCCGGACCATGAAATATTCGTGCGTGAACCCGGTCTTGCGGCGGCTCATAATATCCGGCGCAAAGCGGTGTTCACGATGTCCGGGCGCTCCAGGCTGACCAGATGGCCGCATCCCTCGATCTGTGTCAGGCGGGCGGCGGGCAGGGCCTGCGCAAGGCTTTCGTGCAGTTTCGGCGGGCAGATCCGATCCTCGGTGCCGACGATGACCTCCACTGGCATCGTGCAGCGGTCCAGATGCTCCAGCATGGCGCGTCGCCCGTTCAGGGCCGCCGATTGCCGGTGGTATGTCGCCTCGTCCGTAGCATCGCTCATCTGCGCGACCGTTTCCGAAAGGCGTTCCCCCACGCTCGGATCGTGTGCGAAGAACATCGCCTGGAACGGCTCCGAGAACGCCGCCAGTCCGCCGGCGCGAACCGCGGCCTGTTGCCCGGCCCGCCATTCCTTTTCCTTATCGCGCGCCGCGGTCGGATCGGTCGCCATCAGACAGGCGAAGCGTACCCGGTCCGGGGCGCGGGCCATCACCTCCATCGCGACCATGCCGCCCATCGACAATCCGCCCAGATCGAACCGATCAGGCGCGTTGGCCAGCACCCGGTCGGCCATCGCCCCGATATCGTCGTCGCGCGTCACGTCCGCGACATGCACGTCGTCGAATTCGGCGATCTGGGGCGCGTATAATCTGTGGTCGCATAAATGTCCCGGTATCAGGATCAGCATGGTCGTTTCCTTTGTCGTGAGTAGGCCGCGTTAACGACTTTGTCGCGATGGAATGCCCGCCGCAGCCCAGCCACGGGGCAGCGCGACAATGTCATCGGCAACCATCGTAACCGTCGGTTTCATCGGCAACCATTGTAAACGGCAATCTCGTCGATCAGTTCGCGGTACACGGCGTTCATCCGCTCATTTGGTTGGTGTGCCGTAATCCGGGGGCTGAGGGGATCCGGCGCTACGATCTGACTGCGCGCCATTTCGCCCAGGACCGCGTGGCCGCAGAATGGCACGTGCACCTCGGAATATCCGCCCTCATGCGCCATGGCCAGACGACCGGTGCACAGCTCGTCCGCTGCCTCCATCATGCTGCGTGTCATGGCTGCGAAGGTATCGGACCCGGCCAGCATACGGCCCAGGGGGTCCACGCCGCTGGCGTCGTAGCCACATGCGATGATTATTATGTCCGGTTTGAAGGTGCTCAGCACAGGGCGCACCACCTGCTCCACCGCATAAGTATAGGCCACGTGCCCCCCGCCCGGGGGCAATGGGATATTGACGTTGCTGCGCGCATCGGTCTGCACGCCGCCGGTCGTCCAGGGATAGTTGGCCGCCTGATGGAGCGAGACGGTCAGAACGTTCGGGTCGTCGGCAAAGATAGCCTCCGTCCCATTGCCATGATGCACGTCCCAATCGACAACGGCGAAGCGTTCAGCCAACCCGGCAGCCTTCGCCGCCTCGATGGCGACGGCGATATTTGCCAGTAAGCAATAGCCCATGGGAGTATCGGGCAGACAGTGATGCCCGGGCGGGCGGCTTAGCGCATAGGCGTTGTCGAAATGCCCGCGCAGCACCCCGTCCACGGCGGCGATCACCAGCCCGGTGGACAGCGCCGCGATCTCGAACCCGCCGGGGCCGAAGGGCGTCCGCTCCCCCATCTCACCCCCACCAGTGTCGGACAGGCGTTTGAATTCGTTCAGGTAGTCCGCGGGATGCACCCGACGCAAGGCCTCCTGCGTTGCCTCTGGCGCGGTGCGGATATCCAGATCGCGCGACAGGCCGGTGACCTCGATCAGATTGCGCAAGCGGCGCTTTGTCTCGGGGTTTTCGGGCAATCCGCCAGTGATCATTGGCTGAACCAACCCGCCGACAGGTGCGACCAGAGCGTAATTTCCGCCGGAGTGCCAAAAGCACCGCTCATCACTGAAAATCGCTGTCACCGTACCCTCCGCATTTTGGGCAGTTGAGACCGATGGGAACCGGATTGCAACTCACGGCGTTTGAACATTGAGCGGCTGATGAAGGGTGTCATCGGTCAACATATTGTAATTCAGAGGTTTTTATCATGTCTGCAACCCACTTTTCACGCCGAGCCGCCCTTGCAACGCTTGCAGGTGGTGCATTGATGATCCCCTCGATCACGAGGGCAGCGACCGTTGCAGACTGGTCGCCATATTTCTCAAACATCACGCGCGGCGGGCTGCATTTTTCGACGGACGCCCGTCAATTGACTTGGTGGGCGCCCGGCGGAACGATCAGCCGGGTGATGGCCTCCGCCGTTCCTCGCAGTGAGGATCTGACCCGGCGTGGCAGCACCGAGATCGTGCGCAAGCAGCGCAATCCCAGTTGGTCCCCCACGCCCGACATGCTGGCCAAGAACCCTGATATTCGTCCCACTCCGGGTGGTGCGCCGGACAATCCGCTGGGCAGTTACGCCCTGTATTTCGATTGGACCTATTACGCGGTTCACGGCACCAACAACCCCGACAGCGTCGGTACGGCTGCATCCTCCGGTTGTTTTCGTCTGGCGGCCGAGGATATCGAGTTCCTGTATTATACCGTTCAGGTCGGCACGCCGGTCGTCGTCAGCTGATCGCGTCGATTTCGGCAGCGACGGCGGAGACCTCGATCGCCGCCTTCGATCTGGGCTGAAGTTCGGCGGCTGCCTTTCCCATCGCGAAGGCTTGCTGAAAGATCACGCGGTTTCCCAGATGCTGATCCAGCAGATCCGCCCCCAGAACCTCTCGCGCGTCCTGTGCAGCGCGCCCCGTCGGCGGCACGCGGTTGAGCAGAACGCGCAGGGGCGTTTTCTCCTTCTTCGCCATCTCAAGCACCGGTTCCAGTGCCCACAGGTCCATCATCGACGGCTGGGAGGGCGCGATGACCAGATCGCTGTCCCGGATCGTCGCACGCAACAGGATATCGGCGTTTCCCGGGCAATCGACCAGCACCAGATCGGCCTTGCGTGCGGCTGCCCGGATGTCGGAGCCGGCCTTCCAGTCGGAACTGGCCGTACACGCCATGTCGGATCGCATCGCGGCCCAGCGGGTCAGCGATCCCTGCGGGTCCAGATCGACCAATGCGACCTTCAGGCCGGACGCCAGCCAATGATGGGCGAGTTGCGTCAGAACGGTCGTCTTTCCTGCGCCGCCTTTCTGCTGTGCGAACGTAACGATCCGGCTCATAACTCTCTCCCGCAGTGCAATATTTGTCAGAGTGACGCCTTTCGCGGGTAAAGAGAAACAAAATCGACTTGCGCTTGCGCGGATGTCGCAATGTGCTCCAAATGGCGACCGAAAGGGGGGCCGGGATGCCGGACGCGGATGTCATCATCGTCGGCGCAGGCCTGTCGGGCATTTGCGCCGCAAGCCTGTTGAGCGCCAAGCGCCCCGCGGATCGCGTCATTGTGCTGGAGGCGCGGGATGCCATCGGCGGCACTTGGGATCTGTTTCGCTATCCCGGCATCCGTTCGGACAGCGACATGCATACGCTGGGGTATTCCTTTCGCCCCTGGCGAGGGCAGAAGGCGATAACCGACGGTGGCTCCATCCTGAGTTACATCCGTGACACAGCGCGGGAGCAGGATGTCGAACGGCTGATCCGGTTCGGGCACCGGCTGTTGGCGGCGAACTGGGACGGGGTGGCGCAACACTGGGCGTTGCGCGTTCAAACCCCGGAGGGGCAGATCACGCTGACCACACGCTTCCTGCTCGGCTGTACGGGATATTACGACTATGAAGCCGGGTATCAGCCGGATTTTGCGGGGCAGGAGGATTTTGCCGGTCCGCTGGTGCATCCCCAGCATTGGCCCGAGGGGTTGGACTGGCACGGCAAGCGGATCGCGGTTATCGGCAGCGGCGCCACCGCCATCACCCTCGTTCCGGAGCTGGCGCGAAAGGCCGCGCATGTCAGCATGATTCAGCGCATCCCCTCCTACGTGGCGGGAATGCCGGCCCGCGACAGGCTGGGGGACAGGGTGAAGCGTATCCTGCCCGAACGGGCCGCCTATGCCGCGATCAGATGGAAAAACATCCTGCTGGGGATGGGCACGTATCAGGCGACACAGCTTTGGCCCGGTTTCATCGGGCGGCTGCTGGCTAGGAAAGCGGCAGAGCGTTCGGGGACGGATCCGGCGGATTTCCACGCCCCCTACGGCCCCTGGGAACAGCGGTTGTGCCTCGCGCCGGACGGGGATCTGTTCGATGCGCTGCGCACGGGGCGGGCCAGCATCACGACCGGCCAGATCGCCGGGTTCGCACCGGACGGCGTTCGCATGGAAAGCGGTGATCTGATCCGTGCGGATGTGATCGTTGTCGCCACCGGGCTGCGGATGCGCCTTGGCGGCGGCGCGGCCCTGTCGCTGGACGGCGCTGTGCTGCGCTTTGCCGATCACGTCTCCTACAAGGGAGCGATGCTGTCGGGTGTGCCGAATTTCGCGCAGATGTTCGGCTATACCAATGCGAGTTGGACGCTGAAATGCGAATTGATCGCCCGTTGGGTCATTCGGCTGCTGAACCGGATGGAGGCGGTGGGCGCGACCGTGGCGACGCCGGTGTCACCGCAGGATCTGAAGCTGCGCAGCGCGGTGCCGCTATCGTCGGGATATGTTCAGCGGGCACACGGATCGCTGCCGATGCAGGGCGACCGTGGCCCATGGCGCGTGCATCAGAACTACCTCAGGGATGTCTACGCGTTTCGTTATGCGCCGGTCGATGACGGGGCGATGGTCCTCTCCACCATGGATCAGTCCTTCTCCACACGGGCGTAACTCCCCTCAGGCAGGTCGAGAGCGGCGTGCAGATCGCGCAATTGCGAGGTGGTCAGCATCAGCACCTGAACCTTGCCCGTGCGCGGGTCCAACTGCTCCACCCGCGCACCGTCGTCGAAGATGGTGATTGTTACGTCCTCGGTCGCGGCGGTGTCACCGACCAGCGTCACCACGGTCGCATCGAATTCATGTTCTATGGTAAACATGACCGAAGCCTAGGACGCTTCGCCGGCGTGGACCAGTGCGGAAATGTCAGCCCAGTCGAACCGGATCGCCGTCGAGGGAAAGTCATAATCCGGATCCGGGCCGCGCCAGGTCTCTACCGCGCCGAGGCGTTCGTAAAACCGCCGCGCCCCCTCATTGCCCGCGACGATATACAGATATGCGGAACTGACGCCGTTTTTCGCGATGCGGGCGAAGGCCGCGCCCAGCAATCGCGGGCCAAGTCCGGCGCCCTGCGCGAAATCTGCGACGTGCAGCGCATCCACATAGGCCGGATTCGCCGCGTCCACGCTGACGAAGCCCGCCAGACGATTCCCTTGAATGGCGACCAGGGTCGTCCCCTCGGGCAGGACCGTCCATTTTTCGGCAAGCTGTGCGCGCGCCCCGTCGTTCAAATAATCGGCGGGCAGCAATTCGGCATATGTCGCGCGCCAGCTTTGCAGATGCAGTGCGGCAATCGCGGGCAGGTCGGCGGGCGTGGCGCTCCGGATCAAACCGGGGTGCCCCACAGATCGTATTCGCTGGCCTCATCCACCTGAACGTTGACGAAATCGCCGGGCTTGAGGTCCGCGAACCCCTCGTCGATGAACAGGTTGCCGTCGATTTCGGGTGCGTCGGCCCTGGTGCGGCAAACGGCGCCTTCCTCATCCACGCTGTCCACGATGACCTGCTGGATGGAGCCGACCTTGGCCTCCAGCTTTTGCGCGGAGATACGCTGCGCGACCTCCATGAACCGTGCATAGCGATCTTCCTTCACCTCCTCCGGCACATGGTCGGGCAGGGTGTTGGAGCGGGCGCCGGTAACGTTCTCGTATTTGAAGGCTCCGACGCGATCCAGCCGCGCCTCCTCCATCCAGTCGAGCAGGTGCTGGAATTCCGCCTCCGTCTCACCGGGATAGCCGACGATGAAGGTGGAGCGCAGGACGATCTGGGGATTGATGTCGCGCCATGTCGCGATCCGCTCCAGCGTCTTGGATGACGCGGCGGGGCGGGCCATGCGTTTGAGCACGTCGGGATGCGAATGCTGAAATGGAATGTCCAGATAGGGCAGCAAATTGTCGCCCATATGGGGGATCAGTTTGTCCACATGCGGATAGGGATAGACGTAATGCAGGCGCACCCATGCGCCCAGCTTGGCCATCTCCCGGCTCAGATCTTCCATGTGGGTGCGGACCTCGCCGCCCTTCCACGGATGCAGGTCATGCTTGCGATCCACGCCATAGGCGGAGGTATCCTGCGAGATCACGAGGATTTCCTTCACCCCGCTTTCCACCAACTTCTCCGCCTCACGCAGGACGGCATGGACAGGGCGGGAGGACAACCTGCCGCGCATGTCGGGGATGATGCAGAACTTGCACTTGTGATTGCAGCCCTCGGAAATCTTCAGATAGGCGTAGTGGCGCGGCGTCAGCTTCAGTCCCGCAGGCGGCATCAGGTCGATGAAGGGATCGGGGTCCGGCGGGACGGCGGAATGCACCGCGTCCAGCACCTGTTCGTATTGATGCGGCCCGGTCACGGCCATGACGGAGGGGTGGGTGCCGCGGATATAGTCTTCCTCCGCCCCCAGACAGCCCGTCACGATGACCTTGCCGTTTTCGCGCAGGGCCTCGCCGATTGCCTCCAGCGACTCGGCCTTGGCACTGTCGAGGAAACCGCAGGTGTTCACGATGACACTGTCGGCCCCGGCATAGTCGCCGGTGATCGCGTAGCCTTCGGAGCGCAATCTTGTCAGGATGCGTTCGGAATCCACCAGCGCCTTGGGGCACCCGAGGGAGACCATGCCGATGGTCGGCTGGCCGGGGCGCGCGGTGCCGCGGATCACGGCAGCCGGGGCGAGGTCGGGGCGAAGATCTGGTGGATTGGTGCTCATCCCCGCCTCATACATCCAGTTTCGCCCCACGAAAAGCGCGCAGTTCGTGTGCGACACGCCATGTCGCGACGAAAGGAAGACATGATGAGCGAATGTTCCGCCTCCTCGACGGGGGCCCGGAATGCGCCGCTCCCTCGAAGGTGCATCCGGGGCAGTATCAGGCGGCGACTGACAGGGCAGGCATTTTGAACGCGAAAGTGGTGGTTCCGTCCTCGCATGTCACATCGATCCGGCCACTATGGGCCACTGCGATTGACGAGGCGATATATAGGCCGAGGCCCAGCCCCTCTCCATTCGCATGAACGCCGCGTTGGAATGGGTGGAACAGATTTTCCTGCAACTCGTCGGGGACAGCCTCGCCCTGATTGGCGACACTGATCTCGATTCCGCATTCGCGCATCAGGCCGCGCACCTCGATCGGCGTGCCGGGGGTTGCGTAGCGAACGGCGTTCGACAGCAGATTCGAGATTGCCTGCGCGACGCGCGGCGCATCGCAGCTGACCGGCTGGTCAAAGGCCAGATCAAGCAGGATTTCGTTCTGCGGCGATGCCGCGCGAATTTCCTCGACGATCTGGGTGATGACTTGCGTCAACGGCGCATCCGGCGTGGCGGAAATGCGGATGCCACCGCCAAGCCGTGCCTTGGCGTGCATCATAATGTTTTCGATCAGGTCGTTCATGCGATGCAGCGAGGACCGCATGAACGGCAGGATTTTCCGCGCTCCCTCGGTCAGAGGTTCCCTGTCCAGTTGGCGAAAGCCTGCATCCAGCGCCGCCACCGGATTGCGAAGGTCGTGGCCCAGAACCGCCACGAACTCCTCCTGAATTCGGGCCAGTTCGCGCTCCTGCTCCGCCAGCCGCTTCTCTGCCTCCAGCTGCTCCTCAGTCTCAAGGCTGCGGCCGATGATGTCGGCGAACATCTCAAGCATCGCCACCGCGCGCGGGTGCTTGATATTGCGAGGTTCCGTGTCGATCGCGCAGAGGGTGCCGAAAAAGCTGCCATCGCTGCGGTAAATCGGGATCGAGGCGTAGCTGACGATCCCGAACTTGGCCGCGATGGGGTGGTTCCCATAGACATCGTCGGTTGCGGTATCGTTGAACAGGACCTTGTTCGACGTTTCCCGGACCGACTGGCAAAAGGTCGACTGGATCTCAATCTCATCGCCCTCGGCCAAGCCGAAGTTCACCTCGTCAACGGTGCGGCACGCCACCCAGCGGTCGGCAGTTACCCGCGCCACGGCGGCAAAGCGCATGTTCGTGGCCAGCATGACGGTTTCAAGGATCGTGCCGACAAGATCGCTGCCAGCCAGAATCTGGATATCGGCCTGGAAATCGTGGTCTCCCGCCAGAAAGGCGCTGTGATCCTGGATCACCGGCTGCTGCAGCGCGTTGTCATTCATTCTTGTCTCCTGAAGGATGGCACTCGCGGTGACACTGGCGAAACGATCAGCAAAGAGTTGCGGCTATTTGCTTGAGCGCATGGACAATATGGCAAATGTATAGGGGAGGCAATATGGTCTAGAATGCGGCCAACGGAACGCGGTGTCAGGCTATACCATGTCAGGTCAGCGTGAATGCGATCCATTTGGTTCGTCTTGTGCGGCTACTTTTCCGACAGGGACTGAAGCGCGTCGATGACGCCATCGCTCAAGCTCTGCAGGTTCTTTTGTGTTTCCAGCCCCGGACAATCCAGTTTCAGCCGCGCCGCCATATCGGCCATGGAAAACCGGTTGGCACCCTCCAGCGTTTCCAGCTCCTCCCACGTCACCGGCACCGCCACGGGCGCACCGGCGCGGGCGCGCAGGGAGTAGGGTGCGATGGCCGTGGCGCCGCGTTCGTTGCGCAGCCAGTCGATGAAGATGCGACCCCGACGCTTGGATTTGGACATCGTCGCCGTGTAGCGATCCGGGTGGCGGGTGGCCATGACATGCGCGAAGGTCTTGGCGAACAGCTTGACCGTGTCCCAGCCGCGGGTGCGCCGCAGCGCCATCCACACATGCACCCCCTTGCCGCCCGTTACGATTGCCCCGCTGTCGAGGCCCAGTTCCGACAGGGTATCGCGCAATTCAAAGGCCGCGTCGCGCACGTGGTCCCATCCCAGCCCCTCGTCCGGGTCGAGGTCGAAGACCAGACGGTCGGGCCGTTCCAGCCTGTCGATGCGCGCGCCCCAGATGTGGAATTCGATGCTGCCCATCTGCGCCGCCGCGATCAGGCTTTGCGCTCGCGTGGCATAGAGGTAATCGGCCATGTCGCCATCGCTTTCCTCGATGCTGATGCGGGACAGTTCATCCGGCATGCCGCCGCCATCATGCTTCTGGAAAAAACACGACGCGTCGATGCCTGAGGGGCAGCGATACAGCGACAGGGGGCGATGCCCGCTCAATGCGATCAGGCGTTCCCCGATCCGGGCGTAATGGCGCGCCACATCGCCCTTGGTGCAGCCTGAAGCGGGAAATACCGGACGCTCCGCGCTGCTGATGCGGATGCCCTGAACGGTGGTTTCGCTGTCTTGCTGCATCGGTTCCTCCAATCGCACCTCGTCGGCCGGCTTGTCGTCGCGCAGGCCCAGAAAGCTGGCATGCCTGACATAGCCGTCGCCGGTAAATTCCGCGAACTCCACCTCGGCCACGAGGTTCGGGCGCACCCATTGCGTATCCTTCGCGATCTCATCAGGAACATCGGCGCAGGGCGGTGTCTTGCGCGGCACGACAGCGTCCATCAGATCTGTCATCGCGGCATCGGAAAACCCTGTTCCCACGCGGCCCTTGTAGCACAGCGCATCGTCCTCATGGCTGGCCAGCAGAAGCGAGGCAAACGGGCGTCCTGCCTTGTCCGAGGGGGAGTAGCCGATGATGACGAATTCCTGTCTGCGCGTGCATTTGACCTTGCGCCAAGCCTTGCTGCGGGTGCCGCGATAGGGGGCGTCGATACGCTTGCTGATGATCCCCTCGGCCCCGGCCTTGCAGGCGCTGGCAAAGACCTGCGCCCCGTTGCCGACGATATGTTCGCTCAGCCGGAGCGGGGCGCCGGGCTGCACACCTGACAGCAGACTGGCCAGCCGTTCCCGACGCTCGATCTGCGGTGCCTTGCGCAGATCCTCACCGTCGATGTTCAGCAGGTCGAAGGCGAAGAAGACCAGCGCGCGCCCCTGCTTCAGCGCCTGTTGCAGCGAGGAGAACGCAGAGCCCTGAATGCGGGCGGCCATCACCTCCCCGTCGATCAGCGCGGCATCACAGGGCAGCGGATCGAAGGCACCGTCCAGCGCGTGAAACCGATCGGTCCAGTCCTTGCCCGACCGGGTATAGAGCCGCGTTCCGCCCTTGCCCAGCGCTGCAAGGCAACGGTAGCCGTCAAACTTGGTCTCATGCAGCCAGTCGTCGCCCTCGGGCGCGCTATCGACCAATGTGGCAAGTTGCAGCTTCGCAAAGGCGGGGCGTTTCCGGTTGCGGTTGGTTGTGTTCTCAGACTCAGGCGGGGTCTGGGCGGGGGCGTCGGCGGCGATTTCCTTCATCGTGCGGCCGGTCTTCACGGATAGGGCTGTGCCCGTGGTGAAGGCATCGGCATCATCGCGGGCGTAATCGTCACGCTCCTTGATCAGCAGCCAGTTTTCACGCTTTTCCTTCGGCTTTCCGCGCATCCGCACCAATGTCCAGCCGCCCTTCATGCGCTGGCCTTGCAGGGTGAATTTCAGCTTGCCGTCCTTCAGGCCCTCTTCGATGTCCTCCTGCGGGACCCAACTGCCGGTATCCCACAGCATGACCGTGCCGCCGCCATATTCGCCCTTCGCGATCGTGCCCTCGAAATCGCTGTAGTCCAGCGGATGATCCTCCGTGCGCACGGCCAGTCGTTTTTGGGACGGGTTGGGGGAGGGTCCCTTGGTCACAGCCCAGCTGAGCAGGACGCCGTTCCATTCAAGCCGGAAATCGTAGTGCAGTCGGGACGCCGCGTGTTTCTGAACCAGGAATCGCCGCCGCGCCTGGGACGTTCCGACCTGACCGCGCGGCTCTGCCGTGCGGGAGAAATCCCGCTTTCGGTTGTATTCCGCCAAGGGGTCGGGGGATTTGGCCATCTAGGATGCCTTTTTGCCGGATGCCTTCTTCTTCTTGCCGTCCGCGTCCTTCAGGCTTTGTTTCAGGGCGCTCATCAGGTCGACCACGTTGCTGTCGCCGCCGGTGTCATCATCGTCGGTGCGCACACGCGGGGTCTTCTTGTTCTTGATCTTGGCATCCAGCAGCGTCTGCATCGCCTCGGCATATTTGTCGTGATAGGCGGCGGCGTCGAACGGCGCGCTCTTGCGGTCGATCAGGGAGGTCGCGACCTCCAGCAGATCCTCATCGACCTTGTCATCCTCGATATCGGTGAAGATCTCGTCCGCCTCGCGCAGCTCATCCTCGTAATGCAGGGTTTCCATCAGCAGGCCGTCACCGCAGGGTTTCACGGCAGCCAGATATTCCTTGCCCCGCATCGTGACCTGACCCAGCCCCACCTTGCCCGCCTGCCGCAGCGCATCGCGCACCACGCGGTAGGCATCCTGCGCCAGATCATCCGAAGCGGTGATGTAATACGGCTTGTCGAAATAGAGCGGCGGGATTTCGCAGGCATCGACGAATTGAACCAGCTCGAAGGTCTTTTTCGTCTCCAGCTTGATCGCGTCGATCTCGTCCGGGTCCAGCAGGATGTATTCGTCGTCATCGACCTCGTAGCCCTTGACGATGTCGTCGCTCTTGACGGGGCCGATGCCGGGCACGGATTTTTCATAGCGGATACGCTTGCCGGACGGTTTGTGGATCTGGCGGAACGATACGCGCGCACCCGTTTTGCTGGCCGAGAATATCTCGACCGGGATGGAGACGAGCGACAGGCGAAGCTGTCCTTTCCAAAGCGCGCGCGGTGCCATCTTGGTCCTCTCCTGCGAATGTGGGCCGCCATGATCGAAAGGCGGGGTTCCTTAAGATATAGATTTCACCCGGCAATCGTTCCACATTTTAGAGCTGAAACTGTATTGTGCATGGTGCTTGCGTCGTCACTCGTTCCGCCAGATGGGCGCGCGGGCGAGGGGCACATGATCGTTAGTCCGTCAGGACAGTAGCGACCTCGTATTCCTCGATCTGCTCGGGCAGCAGGTAATAGACCTCCTCGGGCGGTGTTTGCAGGGCATGGGTCTGAACGCGCGGATCGACGCCCATTGTTGCGGTATGTTCCAGCACCTCGCCCTGAATGGCCTGTACCTGCCGCGCCGCCTGCGCACCTGACAGGAAGCTGCCCTCCAGAAAGGCCGCCTGATGCATCCCGACCCAGGACCGGCGGCTGACCGTGCGTTCCATGCCCGAAAACAGGATCAGCGGACAGGCGGAGGCGCAGGCCGCATCCGCGGTCAGCAATGTGTCGTATTCCGCAGCGCGCACCAACTGCCCCATGCGCAGGGCCTCCTGCACCACACCGCCGGGGGAATGCAGGGCGATGGTGTCGATCCGCTGCCCGTCGAGAGCGGCTTCAAACCGGTCGGACGTACCGGCGGAGATGAAGCCAGACAGCAACATCACACGCCCGAAATCCGGGGTTTCCTCAATGGTGAAGGCCATATCCTCCATCTGCGTGGGCAGCGGAATCGGCCCGCCCTGCCTGCCTTCGCGCGCGGGAACGGTGGTCGGGCGGTAGCGACGAACCTGATCGCCCGGCGCGGCAGGCTCCGTGATCGCGGGGGAGACATCACCGCCCCGCATTCCGGTCCAGACGGCGGACGCGTCCGACCAGACGAGAAACCCCGCGATCCCCAATTGAGCGAGCAGGACCGTCCCCAGAATGCGCGGCAGCGGCAGGTTGGTGGCGCGCAGCAGAAGGCCCATCTAATCGCGGACCGTGTGGATGGCCGCGACCTTTTCGGCGCGGGTAGCGTCGGGACGCGCACCCTCGATCCGGTCGAGCGCGCGCATCGCGGCCTCCAGATCGTCCAGCGTCATGGCGCGGGCGGGGTCGCCGCGACTCTCGCCCTCTCGTATTGCGGCCTGCGTGACGGCGAGGATCAGCACCAGCACCGCCGGAAGCAGATCAATGGCGATCGCGCCCGCCCAACTGGGCACGAAGTTACCGGCGTAGCGGATGACCGCATCAGCGGTGGAAATCGGAGTGTAGGTCGTCTCCTCCGGCTGGGGCAGGGCCTGAACCTCCTGCGCGGCAATGGCGAGGGTCTCGGCCCGCAGTTCCAGCGCCTCAAGCACCGAGGTGATCGTCGCGTTCTGCGCGTCACGAATGGTCGCGGTGCGGTCAAGCTCCGGCAGGATCACGGATGCGGCCAGGTCGTTCGCCGCCCGCTCCACCAACGGGGCGACGGACATCTGGCGCAAATCGGTGATGACACCGGCCAGGCGCACGGATTGCTCGGCGAACGCGACCGAGCGCTGTTCGACCGCGCCGCTGGCCACGATCAGACTGCGCATCCGGCTGAGGATCTCGTTGCCCTGCGCGAAGGCGGCGTCGATGCCGATGCTTTGTGCCTCGATCAGTGATTGCAGGGAGGCCAGCTCATCCGCCTTTTGCGTCAGAACGCGGTAGACGGCCCCCTGACCGCCGACGCCCGACAGGGCGCCCGATGCCTCCTGCTGGCTGAGCGCGGTGAACCCGTCGCTGGCGCGCGCCACGTCCAGGCCCAGACCCTGCGCCGCCTGCGCGTTGGAATTCGCCCGTTCCAGCGCAGCCTGATAATCCTGCACGGTCACGGCAAGGTGCTGCTCCACGGCGGCCGACCCGGCCAGCGCTGCGGCATTCAGCCACGAGGACATCGCAACGATCGCCAGACTGCCGAGCACGGTGGCAAGCCCCAGCCCGATACGCGAACCCGCGCTGGTCAGCACAGGCAGGATGCGCATGACGTAGGACCAGAACACGAAGATGCCCACCGACACCGCGACCGAATACGCGACGGCGGCGAAGATCGACATCGCGCCGGTCTGTTCCAGCAAGCCGGACACGCCCAGATAGGTGTAGATGCCCGACGCGACCGCCAGAACGCCTAGTGCCAACGGCGTGAAGGTATCCAGCCACCGGACATGCCCCCGCAGCTCCCGCGCGGCGCGTACGCCGGACTGACCTGTCTGGTCTGGCTGCTCGGCGTGCTGATCTGTCATGGAACGCTCCTCAATGAGTCTATGGCAAATATGGCGGATCGACCCAGTTTCAAAGACGACCGAACGCCGGGCCGCCTTTCAACCGGTCTTGCACGTGCTAAAACATGATCTGAACACCGACCGAGGGGACTACCATGGCCGAAAGCCCGCAAGAGCTGCACAAGAACGAGGATGTCTATGCGCTCAACGCAGCGGCGGTCGAGGCGATCCTCGCGGCGATGGAGGCCGGCGATCGTGATCGGTTGATCGAGTTTCTGGGCCACATGCACCCCGCCGACGTGGCCGACCTGTTGGAACAGATCGAACAACCCAGACGGATCCGACTGATCGAGATGTGGGGATCGGACATCGATCCCGAGGTTCTGTCCGAGCTTGAGGAAGGCGCCCGCGACGACGTTCTCAATACGCTGACGGCGGATCAGCTCGGCTCCGCTGTGCAGGAGCTGGACACCGACGACATGGTCTATCTCGTCGAGGATCTGGACGATGCGGACAAGGAGGAGCTGCTCGACCAGTTGGACGACGCGGACCGGGTTGCTGTCGAACAATCGCTGACCTATCCCGAATACTCCGCCGGTCGCCTGATGCAGCGCGACATGGTCACCGCGCCCGCCCATTGGACGGTTGGCGACGTGATCGACTACATGCGCGCGTCAGACGATCTGCCCGAACAGTTCTACGACATCATCATCGTCGATCCGGCGATGCGCCCGATCGGTGAGGTCAGGCTGGGTCGCGTGATGGCGCATCCGCGCAGTGTAAAGCTGGAACACATCATGGAAAAGGACCTGCGCACGATCCCGGTGGATCAGTCGCAGGAGGACGTCGCCTACGCCTTCAACCAGTATCATATGATCCAGGCGCCGGTGGTGAATGCGGACGGACGACTGGTCGGAATCATCACCATCGACGATGCGATGGACGTGCTGGAGGACGAGGCGGAGGAGGACATGCGCCTGCTGGCGGGTGTGGGGGACGAGGAGATCTCGGACACGACCTGGCAGATCGCGCGGCAGCGGTTTCCCTGGCTGCTTGTGAACCTGTTCACGGCGATCCTAGCGTCCATCGTGATCTCTCTATTCTCCTCGACAATCGAGGCGGTGGTGGCCCTGGCCGTTCTGATGCCCATCGTGGCCAGCATGGGGGGCAACGGGGCGACGCAGACCCTGACGGTCGCGGTGCGGGCCATCGCGACGCGCGATCTGACGGGATCGAACGCGATGCGGGTGGTGCGCCGCGAATTGGTCGCCGGCACGTTGAACGGCATAGCCTTCGCCGCGATTATCGCCGTCGTAGGGGTCATCTGGTTCGGCAATCCGATGCTGGGCGTCGTTCTAGCCATTGCGATGATCGGCAACATGGCAATTGCGGGGCTGGCGGGAATACTCGTGCCGCTGAGCCTGGACAAGTTCGGCGCCGACCCCGCGCTTGCCTCGGGCACCTTCGTGACGACAGTGACGGATGTGGTGGGCTTTATGCTGTTTCTGGGGCTGGCGTCGCTGCTGCTGTTGTAACCCGCGCATTTCACTTTCCCGATACATCCCCGCCGGAGGCTTCTGGACCCTCGCCCGGACGTTCCGTCATATTGTGGGATGCCCCGTCATATTGCTGTTCGTGCTAGCCTGATTTCCCGGGATCGTGCCCCAGTTCATCAGGCTGTAGCGCCACGCGCGGGGCGGGCGGGGTTCCTGCGGCGGAACGTCCGGGTAAGAGGGCGCGTTGATGTGCGCTGAACATTGCAGCCCCCCACAAGATATATTCCAGGAGATTTACAGATGACCAAATCCATTCTGATGATTCTGACATCGCACGACACCTTGGGCGATACCGGAGAGAAGACGGGCTTCTGGCTCGAAGAATTCGCGGCCCCCTATTTCGTCTTTCGCGATGCGGGGCACGAGATCGTCCTGGCCTCGCCTGCGGGCGGGCAGCCGCCGCTGGACCCCAAGAGCGATGCGGAGGACGCGCAGACCGACGCAACCCGGCGGTTCAAGGCGGACCCGGCGGCGCAGAGCGCATTGGCCAATACGCGCCCGCTGGCCGAAATATCCGAAGATGCGTTCGACGCCGTGTTCTATCCCGGCGGTCACGGTCCCATGTGGGATCTGGTGGACGATGTGAAATCCATCGCTCTGACGGAGGCGTTCTGGGCCGCAGGCAAGCCTATCGGGGCCGTGTGCCATGCTCCGATCATTTTCAAGCATGCCAGGACGCAGACCGGCGATTATATTGTCGCGGACCTCGACGTCACAGGCTTCACAAATGGTGAGGAGGACGCCGTCGGCCTGACCGATGTCGTGCCGCATTTGGTCGAGGAGGTGCTGAAGGAGCGTGGCGGCAAGTATGCCAAGGCGGACGATTTCGCGCCCTTCGTGCGGATCGACGGCCAGCTTGTGACCGGGCAAAACCCAGCATCCTCGGAAGGGGCGGCAAAGGCACTGCTGGATTTGCTGGGCTAGTCGCTGCCGGACGGGATGTCGCGGCCCCGGCATCGTTGCCGGGGCTTGCGCATCCGGGTGGTTGGTTCTATGTTGCCTTTCAACAGCGACTGTCGGCCTCCACCCCCGATACTCACCGAAACACGCAACGGGCCGCTGGCCCGTTTTTTTATGCCCGAAACTTTTTCATACCCGAAACTTGGCGAGTGCCCATGACCGACATGATTGCAAAGGCGTCCATCGACCGGCGCATCCACGACATCATCGCCCCCGCGGTGGAGGATATGGGATTCGAGATCGTGCGCATCCGCTTCATGGGGGGCAAGACCAAGGTCGTGCAGATCATGGCGGAAAGGCCCGAGGGCGGCATCGAGGTGGACGATTGCGCGAAGATCTCGCAAGCCGTCTCCGCGCTGCTGGATGTCGAGGATCCGATCGAGGGGGAATACGCCCTCGAAGTATCCTCACCCGGGATCGACCGCCCGCTGACGCGCCTCAAGGATTTCGAGCGTTACGAGGGCTATCAGGCCAAGGTCGAGACAACGGAACTGATCGACAACCGCCGCCGGTTCAACGGGGAGTTGCGCGGCGTTCAGGACGGTGAAATCCTGATCGAGATCGCCGAGGGTATCGTCGGACTGCAATTCGACTGGCTGGCCGATGCCAAACTGATTCTGACGGACGAGCTGATCGCGGAAAGCCTGAAGGCACGCGACACCAAGCTCGAAGGATTTGACGAGATCATCGAGGATGATGCCTCGAACGAAGAGGAGTGACGGACAATGGCAACGGTTGCGGCAAACAAGCTCGAACTGCTTCAGATCGCCGACGCGGTCGCGCGTGAGAAGATGATCGACCCCGGTCTGGTCATCGAGGCGCTGGAGGAAAGCTATTCCAAGGCGGCGAAGGCCCGCTACGGCGCGGATTACGATATCCGCGCGTCCATCGACCGCAAGACCGGCGATCTGACCATGACCCGCGTGCGCACCGTGGTCGAGGAGGTCGAGGATCACTTCACCGAACTGGACCTGCACGACGCGAGAGAGATCGACCCGAACGCCCAGATCGGCACCGAACTGTCTGATCCCCTGCCGCACATGGATTTCAGCCGCATCGGCGCCCAGTCGGCCAAGCAGGTCATCATGCAGCGTGTGCGTGAGGCCGAGCGTGAGCGTCAGTACGAGGAATTCAAGGACCGCAAGGGCACGATCATCAACGGTCTGGTCAAGCGGACGGAATACGGCAACGTCATCGTCGATGTCGGCCGGGGTGAGGCGATGCTGCGCCGCGATCAGCTGATCCAGCGCGAGGCATTCCGCAACGGCGACCGCATCCGCGCCTATATCAAGGATGTGCGTCTGGAGCAGCGCGGCCCGCAGATCTTCCTGTCGCGCACCGCGCCGGAATTCATGGCCGAGCTGTTCAAGATGGAAGTGCCCGAGATTTATGACGGCGTGATCGAGATCAAGGCTGTGGCCCGTGATCCCGGATCGCGCGCGAAGATCGGCGTGATCTCCTACGATTCGGGCATCGATCCGGTCGGGGCCTGCGTCGGCATGCGCGGCAGCCGCGTACAGGCCGTCGTGAACGAGTTGAACGGTGAGAAGATCGACATCATCCCGTGGAACGACGACGCCGCGACCTTCTTGGTCAACGCGCTGCAACCTGCCGAGGTCGCGAAGGTCGTGATGGATGAGGATGCCGGCCGGATCGAGGTCGTCGTACCGGATGAGCAGCTGAGCCTCGCCATCGGACGTCGTGGTCAGAACGTGCGTCTGGCCAGCCAGCTGACCGGCTGGGACATCGACATCATGACCGAGGCCGAGGAATCCGAACGTCGTCAGGCGGAATTCGCGGAACGCTCCAAACTGTTCATGGATTCGCTCGATGCGGATGAAATGGTGGCGCAGCTTCTGGTCTCCGAAGGGTTCACCAACCTTGAGGAAGTCGCCTACGTGGAAATCGAGGAACTGTCGGGCATCGACGGCTTCGATGAGGAAACGGCGCAGGAGCTTCAGGCCCGTGCGCGCGATGCGCTGGACGCGATCAACGCCGCCGCGACCGAGAAGGCCCGCGAGATGGGCGTCGAGGATTCGCTGTTCGAGTTTGAGGGCCTGACCCCGCAGATGATCGTGGCGCTGGCCGAGGACGGCATCAAGAACCTGACCGATTTCGCGCAATGCGCGGATTGGGAGCTCGCTGGCGGCTACACCACCGTAGACGGTAAGCGGGTCAAGGATGATGGCCTGCTGGAGCAATTCGACGTCAGCCTGGAGGAAGCCAAGGAACTGGTGCTGACCGCGCGGGTTCTGCTGGGCTATATCGACGCGGACGAAATGGTCGCGCAGCAGGCAGCGGATGCCGAGGCTGCCGCCGCGGCCGAGGCCGGCGAAGAAGAGGAAGCCGAGGGCTGATTGCAGCCTTCGGAAGGGTGTACCGTGAGCAGGGGTGGACGCGATAAAGACCGCAGTGAGCCGGAACGGCGCTGCATCGCCACGGGGGTGAGCGGGCCGACCGCCCCCCTCGTGCGCTTTGTCGTGGGGCCGGAGGGGGACGTGTTCCCCGACGTGGCCGAAAAGGCGCCCGGACGCGGCATGTGGGTCAGCGCAGACCGCGCGGCGATTGACCTGGCGGTAAAGAAAAACCTGTTCAGCCGGTCCGCAAAGGCCCCGGTAAAGGCCCCCGCCGACCTGTCGGATCGGGTCGAGGCATTGCTGACGCGGCGACTTCAGGACGCGCTGGCCCTTGCCAGAAAGGCCGGGCTGGCCCATATGGGGTTCGATACGGTCCACCGACGGTTGAAGTCCGCTCCGGTCGCCGCATTGATCGAAGCCAGCGACGGATCGGAGGCGCAGCGCGCCAAGCTCCGCCCGATGGCTGGGGAAGCACCCGTGATTTCCTGCCTTTCAAGGGAAGAATTGGGTTTGGCATTCCGCCGGGATAATGTGATACATGCCGCGCTGGACGCAGGTGGTGTCACGAAGACGGTCCTCAGGGAGGCGTCGCGGCTCAATGGGCTGCGGGGCCATGAGGCCGTTTCGATAGACTGACCGCCGCGATACACGCGACGGACGGGATGGATTTGGGCGACGGGGCAAAGGGGCTCCGACGAAAAGGTTAAGGTCAGTATGAGCGACAACAAAGGCGACGGCGACAAGGGCAGGACGATCGGAACACGCGGTGGCGGGACCGAGACGAGCCGGGTCCGGCAAAGCTTCTCTCACGGACGGTCCAAATCCGTCGTGGTGGAGAAGAAGCGGAAGCGTGTCGTGGTGCCAAAACCCGGTACAGCCGCGACCTCGGGTGCGAACGCCGCACAGGTCCGCAGCGCACAGGGTGGCGCCAACGCAGCCGTGTCCGACAGTGAGATCGATCGCCGCCGCCGCGCCTTGATGGCCGCGAAGGCGTCTGAAGCCGATCGTATCGCCAAGGAAAAGGAAGCCGAGGAACGCCGCAAGGCGGAGCTGGCCTCCCTGCGCGAACAAAAGGAATCGAAGGAGCGTGAGGCGGCCGAAGCCGAAGCCCGCGCCGTAGCCGAGGCCGAGGCCAAGGCGATGCAGGAGGCCGAGGAGGCCAAGCGCAAGTCCGATGAGGAAGCGCGCGCCCGCAACAAGCCGCGTGGCAAGAAGGAGGAGAACGTCGTTTCCCCCGCCGATGCGCCCGCACCGCCCAACGAGGTCGAAGGCCCACGCCGCACCGCGCCCGGCTCCGCGCCCAAGCGTGACGACCGCCGTGAGGACCGCAACGCCAAGAAATCTCCGGGTGGCGACAAGCGTCGCTCAGGTAAGCTGACCATCAATCAGGCGATGGGTGAGGGCGGCCGCCAGAAATCCATGGCCGCGATGCGCCGTCGTCAGGAACGTCAGGCCCGCAAGGGTGGCGGATCCAACGAGCCACGTGAAAAGGTGGTTCGCGACGTAAAGCTGCCCGAGGCGATCACGGTGGCCGAACTTGCCAACCGGATGGCCGAGCGTGTGGCCTCCGTCGTGAAATCCCTGATGCAGAACGGCATCATGGCGACTCAGAACCAGAGCATCGACGCCGATACCGCCGAGCTGATCATCGAGGAGTTCGGCCACCGCGTCGTTCGCGTCTCGGATGCGGATGTCGAGGACGTTATCACCACCGTGGTGGACGATCCCGCAGACATGAAGCCGCGCGCCCCGGTCATCACGATCATGGGCCACGTCGATCACGGCAAAACCTCGCTGCTGGACGCGATTCGCAAGACGAACGTCGTCTCGGGTGAGGCGGGCGGTATCACGCAGCATATCGGTGCCTATCAGATCAGAACGGATGACGGGACGCTGCTCAGCTTCCTCGACACGCCGGGTCACGCCGCCTTCACCTCGATGCGTGCACGCGGTGCCCAGGTCACGGATATTGTGATCCTTGTGGTTGCCGCCGACGATTCGGTCATGCCGCAGACCATCGAGGCCATCGCCCATGCGAAGGCAGCGAAGGTTCCGATGATCGTCGCCATCAACAAGATCGACCGCCCCGGCGCCGATCCGATGAAGGTGCGCACCCAGCTTCTGCAACATGAGGTCGTCGTCGAGGCGATGTCGGGCGACGTGCTGGATGTCGAGGTCTCCGCCGTTACGGGTGAGGGGCTGGACAAGCTGCTGGAGAACATCACGCTTCAGGCCGAATTGCTCGAACTGCGCGCCAACCCCGACCGCGCCGCCGATGGCGCCGTGATCGAGGCGAAGCTGGACGTAGGCCGCGGCCCCGTTGCCACGGTTCTGGTCCAGAACGGCACGTTGCGCCGCGGCGATATCTTCGTTGTGGGTGAACAATGGGGCCGGGTCCGTGCGCTGATCAACGATCAGGGTGAGCGGGTCGAGGAGGCCGGACCTTCGGTTCCGGTGGAGGTTCTGGGCCTGAACGGCACACCCGAGGCTGGCGACGTTCTGAACGTCGTGCCGGATGAGGCGCGTGCCCGTGAGATCGCGGAGTATCGCCAGCAACTCGCCAAGGACAAGCGTGCCGCAGCCGGTGCCGCAACCACGCTGGATCAGCTTCTGGCGAAGGCCAAGGCGGACGAGGACGTTTCCGAACTGCCCATCGTGGTCAAGGCGGACGTGCAAGGTTCGGCCGAGGCGATCGTGCAGGCGATGGAGAAGATCGGCAACGACGAGGTTCGGGTGCGGGTTCTGCACTCCGGCGTTGGGGCCGTCACCGAGAGCGACGTGACCCTGGCCGAGGCTGCAGGCGCACCGATCATCGGCTTCAACGTCCGGGCGAATGCACCCGCGCGTGAGGCGGCGAACCAGAAGGGTCTGGAAATCCGCTACTACTCGATCATCTACGATCTGGTCGATGACGTGAAGGCGGCGGCCTCCGGCCTGCTGTCGGCGGAAGTTCGCGAATCCTTCATCGGTTACGCCTCGATCAAGGAGGTCTTCAAGGTCTCCAATGTCGGCAAGGTCGCGGGTTGCGTCGTCACCGAAGGTGTGGCGCGGCGTTCCGCCGGTGTCCGCCTGTTGCGCGACAACGTCGTCATCCATCAGGGCAAGCTCAAGACGCTCAAGCGCTTCAAGGACGAGGTCAAGGAAGTCCAGAGCGGCCAGGAATGCGGTATGGCGTTCGAGAACTACGAGGATATTCGCGAAGGCGATGTCATCGAAATCTTCGAGACGGAGGAGATCGAGCGCACGCTCTGATCCCCGCCCTGTTCAACCAAAAGGCCCGCCATCACTGGCGGGCCTTTTGCGTATTCGGGGGATGTCGCCGGGGCATCGTGACGTTGATACCTCCGGCTTAGGTGGTCGAATTCGGGTCAGGCGCCGACGACGCCGCGCGCGATCTGGTCGGCCTCGATGCTTTCGAACAGGGCCCTGAAGTTGCCCTCACCGAACCCGTCGTCGCCCTTGCGCTGAATGAACTCGAAGAAGATCGGCCCGATCACCGTTTTCGAGAAGATTTGCAGCAGGATACGGGTTTCGCCTCCGTTTACCACGCCCTCACCGTCGATCAACACACCGTGCTTCATCATCTTGTCCACCGGTTCCTCATGCCCGACGACGCGGTCATGGCTTAGCTCATAATAGGTCGCCGGGGGCGGGGGCATGAACCGGATGCCCTTGTCGTGGATTTGATCAATGGATGTGTAGATATCCTCGGACCCGACGGCGATATGCTGAATGCCTTCGCCGTTGTAGCGCTTGAGGTATTCGACGATCTGCCCCTTGTCCCCGCGATCCTCGTTGATGGGAATGCGGATCTTGCCGCAGGGGGAGGTCAGCGCCCGGCTGAGCAAACCTGTGAACTTACCCTCGATATCGAAGAAGCGGATTTCGCGGAACTTGAAGGTGTCGCAGTAGAACTTGAACCACGTGTCCATGTTCCCCTTCACCACGTTGTGCGTCAGGTGATCGAGGTAATAGAAGCCGACGCCCTCGGGCTTCGGGTCGCGTGCACCGGTCCATTCAAAGTCCTGATCATAGGGGGAGCGGCCGTCATCGTAGTCGTCGATGAAGTACAGCAACGATCCGCCAATCCCGATGACCGCCGGGGCGTCTATGCTCTTGCCCGTACCGGTATATTCCGTGGCACCCGTGTCCAGTGCCCGCTTCAATGCCACCTTTGCATCGACCACACGCCAAGCCATCGCAGGGGCGCAGGGGCCGTGATCCTCGACGAACTGGGCCGCGTGGCTGCCGGGTTCCCGGTTGACGATGTAATTGATGTCACCCTGACGATAGAGCGTGATGTCCTTGCTCTTGTGCTGGGCCACTGGCGTAAATCCCATCGAGCGGAAGAGCGTGTCCAGCTTTTCGGGTTCAGGATGGGCAAACTCCACAAATTCGAATCCATCGGTTCCTGCCGGATTGGAATCGGAGATCGTGGCCTTAGGCGCATCGTGTGGAAACGGACCCATGTTGAGCCTCCCTTGCATGTGAATTTGTCCGAACGTAACGTCGAAGGCATGCAATTCGTGCGCAAAGAATCCCGTTTATGGCCGCTTTGTGCGTGTAAAATTCAGATAATAGTAAAATGGTGCGGGGAATTTTCATGGCAGGCCAAATCGATGCGTTCGACCGTGCTCTGCTGACATGTCTGCAGGGCAATTCCCGTCTGACGGCTGCTGAGTTGGCGGAAAAACTGCATCTCAGCCCCTCGCAATGCGCCCGCAGGCGGCAGCGGTTGGAGGAGGACGGATATATTGTCGGCTACCGCGCGGTGGTGGATGCCGCGCGCATAGGCGCCTCGGTCGAGGCTTTCGTTCAGGTCACAATGGCAGCCCACAGCCGTGAGAATGCGCAGGATTTCGTGCGAATGGCCGAGCGAACGCAGGCCGTGGTCAGTGTCTGGACCCTGACGGGGGAGGCTGATTACATGCTGCGGGTGTTCTGCGCCGATCTGACTGCCCTGAACGAGCTGGTGCAACGCACCCTGCTGCCGCATCCGGCGGTGGCCCGGGTGCAGAGCCAGATCGTGATGGAACGCTTGAAGGATAATGCGCCGATAGCGCCTTAGTCCGCCATCGTTCCGGGCGGACTGATTTCAGCCCCTATGCAGGGCCACCTCGGCCTTGAGCGATTCCATCAGTTTGCCCAGAAGTTCGGTGCTTTTCTCATCCTTGAGCCTGCCCTTGTCGTCAAAGGCTTCGCCCGCCCCGGCTATCGCAACTTCAGGGCCAGTCAGAACGCGGGCGAAATGCGGGAGGAGGGCGTGTCGCAGAGTATATTGCGACCGCTCACCCCCTGATCGTCCCGCCGCGCTTGAGATGATCGCCACCGGCTTGTCCGCCAGCGGGTTTCCGTCCGACGCGAGGCTGACCCAGTCCAGAGCGTTCTTGAGCAGGCCGGAGATCATCCTGTTATATTCGGGTGTGGAAATGACGATGGCGTCGGCCTGACCTATGAGGGTAACGAGGCGCCCGACCTCCGCCGGTGTTTCCAGATCCGTGTTGAGCAGCGGCAGTTGCAAGTCCGCGCGGGTGTAGAGGTCCGGCGCGAATAGCCGCGCGGCCTCGTCCACCAGAAGCGTGTTGGACGAGCCGCTGCGCAGGGAGCCTGAGATGCCGACGAGATGGGTCATGGATAGCCTTTCGCGTTTTTGCGTCCGAATGCTCATAACGCTATCGGGTTCGGGGACAACCCAAATATGGCACCCTCCAGATATTGTGCCCTTTCGGGAGGGGTGCACTCTATACCGTGGCGATAGCTTGACATGGCTGGGTGTCGCGCGGACCATCGGGGATTAGTGGAATCGAGGCTGCCGCCAGAATGCAATTTACCAAGCTCAGATTGCTCGGCTTCAAGAGCTTCGTCGATCCGACGGAACTGACGATTGCGGACGGGCTAACCGGCGTGGTCGGTCCGAATGGCTGCGGCAAGTCCAACTTGTTGGAGGCCCTGCGCTGGGTCATGGGTGAAAACCGCCCGACAGCGATGCGTGGTGCGGGGATGGAGGATGTGATCTTCGCCGGGGCATCGTCCCGTCCCGCCCGCAATTACGCCGAGGTGACGCTGACCCTCGACAATACCGAACGGCTGGCCCCCGCAGGCTTCAACGAGGATGACCGGATCGAGATCGTGCGCCGCATCACCCGCGATGCCGGATCGGCGTTCAAGACGAATGGCGGGGACGTCAGGGCGCGTGACGTACAGATGCTGTTTGCGGACGCGTCCACAGGTTCCCATTCCCCCGCGCTGGTGCGGCAGGGCCAGATCTCCGAACTGATTAACGCCAAGCCCAAGGCCCGGCGGCGTATTCTGGAGGAAGCCGCGGGAATTTCGGGCCTGTATCAGCGCCGTCACGAGGCGGAACTGAAGCTGAAGGCGACGGCAGCCAATCTGGAACGCGTGGACGATGTGCTGGCCCAGTTGGATCAGCGGCTGGGAATGCTCTCACGTCAGGTCCGGCAAGCCGCGCGCTACCGCGAAATTGCGCGGGAGTTGCGGCAGGCGGAGGCTCTCTTGTTGTATCGTCGGTGGCGTGAGGCGGATGCGGCGCATCTGGCCGCAGAATCCACGCTGACCCAGACGACGACAATGGCCGCGCGGGCGCGCGCCGAGGCGGCCCGCTGTGCGCAGGTCAGGATCGACACGGCGGACGCACTGCCACCCTTGCGTGAAGAGGAAGCGGTGGCGGGCGCGGTGCTGCAAAGGCTGAGTGCCGAGCGCGATGCCCTCAAGGATCGGGAGCATAGGGCGCGACGCGCGGTCGAACGGCTGGAAGCGACGCTCGCACAGTTGCACCGCGATCTGGACCGCGAAGGCCAGTTGAACCGCGATGCGGCAGAGTCCAGCGAGCGGCTGGAATGGGAACAGACCGCCCTGAAACAGGCCGGCGCCGGGCACGAGGATCTCAGCGCCGAGGCGCAGAAGACAGCGACCGATGCGGCTGCCACGCTCAAGACACTGGAGGCAACGCTGGACCGCCAATCCGAGGACGCCGCCCGTCTGGCCGCGCGTCATCAGGCCGCCGCGCGACGGCTGGAGGAAGCCAAGAAGATACATGACCGGGCCGTGGCGGAGCGGGACAAGGCTGACAAGGCCGCATCACAGGTCGCGTCCGATCTGATCGACGCACAGGCGCGGCTGGAGGCGGCGCGAACGGCGCAAGAAGCCACGGCGAAGGAAGCGACCGCCGCCGAGGACAGCTTGCAGCAGGCGGAGAAGACCCGAGACAGCGCGCAGACCGTCGAGGCCGAGGCCCGCGCCGCCGCCTCCGCCGCTGCGGGGGAGGCACGGGCCCTGGACGGGGAGGTCACGGCCCTGCGCCGTCTGTTGGCGCGTGATTCCAGCGACAGCGGCCAGATTCTGGATTTGATCCGCGTGGAGCGGGGATATGAGGCCGCGCTAGGCGCCGCGCTGGGCGACGACCTGAAGGCGGCGATGGCTCAAACGCATGGTTCCGGCTGGGCGGAACTGTCGCAATATGAGGACGTGGCGGACTTGCCGGCGGAGGCCGGGCGTCTGGCGGATCATGTGACTGCGCCCGCCGTTCTCGCCCGGCGGCTGCAAGCGGTCGGTCTGGTTCCGGCGGCGCTGGGGGACGCGTTGCAAGCCGCTCTGACCCCGGGCCAGCGGCTGGTTTCGCGCGAAGGGGACATGTGGCGGTGGGACGGATATCGCGTTACAGCTGCGGATGTGCCGTCTACCACAGCCTTGCGTTTGCAGCAGAAAAACCGGCTGGAAGAACTCGAAGCGGCGCACCGGACGGCCCTTCACGCGGCGGAATCGACGCAAGCCGCGCACGGGAAGGCCCGCGAAATCCTCGATCAGGCAGCGGCGCAGGACGCGAAGGCACGCGCCGCCCGGCGCATAGCGGATGAGGCGGCAACCCAGGCCACCCGCGCGCTTAACCGTGCGGAGGCAGATGTATCGATGCTGGAGGGGCGGGCCGACACGTTGCGATTGGCCTCCGAACGACGGGACGAGGATGTGGTGGAGGCGCAGCTTGCCTTGGATGAGGCGCTGGCACAGGGCGACGCCCTGGAAGATCTGGACGAAGTGCGGGCCGCCGTCGAGGAGAGCAGGAACAGCGTTGTCGAGGCGCGCTCCCTCATGCTCAGCGCGCGTGCGCGTGCGGATGAGATCAGGCGCGAAGGCGACGCCCGCATCAAACGCTTGCAGGAACTGACGAAGGAAATCAGCGGCTGGAAGCTTCGCCTGCAGACCGCTGGAAAGCGGAGCGCGGAGTTGGAGGCTCGGATCGACGCCACTCAGGCGGAACTGACATCCGCCAGCACGCAACCCGCGCAGATAGCGGCAAAACGTGCCGATCTGGCGCGGGAGGTGGAACGGGCGGAGGCCCGGCGCGCCGGCGCGGCCGACGCACTTGCCATTGGTGAGGCCGCCGCCCGCGCGGCCGAGCAGGCGGAGCGTGAGGCGGAACGTGCCGCTTCTGATGCACGTGAGGCCCGTGCCCGCGACGAAGCACTGCGCGATGCGGCTGCCGTGGCCCTGACCGCAGCGGCGGAGCGGATCGAGGATGAGCTGGACGTCACGCCTACGGCGTTGCTGGATACGTTGGAAGCCGATCCCGACAAAATCCCGACGGTGGAGGCGATCGAGACAGACATCACACGCTTGCGACGCCAGCGGGACGCGCTGGGCGCGGTGAACCTGCGTGCCGAAGAGGACAGTCGCGAAGTGCGGGAGGAGCGCGACACACTCGCCGCCGAAAAGGCCGATCTGGATATTGCCTGTGAGAAGCTGCGCACCGGCATTGCCAATCTGAATCGGGAGGGGCGCGAACGCCTGCTGGGCGCCTTCGACACGGTGAATCAGAACTTCGCCCGGCTGTTCACCCATCTGTTCGGGGGTGGGGAGGCCAAGCTGGAGCTGATCGAAAGCGACGATCCGTTGGAGGCAGGGCTGGAAATCATGTGTCAGCCGCCGGGCAAGAAGCTGTCCACCCTGTCGCTGCTGTCAGGGGGGGAGCAGACGCTGACCGCGCTGAGCCTGATCTTTGCGGTTTTTCTGGCCAACCCCTCGCCTATTTGCGTGCTGGATGAGGTGGACGCCCCGCTGGACGACGCGAATGTCAGCCGGTTCTGCGATCTGCTGGATGAGATGACGCGCACGACCTCCACCCGCTTTCTGATCATCACGCACCATGCCGTCACGATGAGCCGCATGGACCGGTTGTTCGGTGTCACAATGGCGGAGCAGGGCGTCAGTCAGCTGGTCAGCGTCGATCTGCGCCGGGCGGAGGAAATGGTCGGTTGAGGTTTCAGCTTTGCGATGCGTGCTCTCCCAGTAGGGGCGAAAGAGCGACTTCGAGCCGGTCATAATCATCCGCACCCCAGGCGCCGAAAGCCTCCATCCACCGGGCGGCGGGTGCGATGGCATCCGGGTTGAGGGCGCACCATTTCTCGCGCCCGCGCTTCTCGGTCGTGACCAGCCCCGCCCGCATCAGGATTTGCAGATGCTTCGATACCGCCGCCAGGGTCAGATCGAACGGTTCGGCCAACGTGCCGACGGGCAGGTCGCCATGCAGCAGGCGGTTCAGGATCGCGCGCCGCGTCGGATCGGCGAGAGCGGCGAAGGTCGCGTCGAGGCTGGCTGCGCGCTGTGACATTGCGGCAGCTTGCACCGCCCGACGTGAATCATCAACCGATTGGTTGAAAATAGCGGAGCACCATCCTGACAGCCTCGATTTCGCGCGGGGCCAGAAGCTAAATCACAACCTTGATGGATGATTGCATTATATCAATGGGTTACGCGGCAGTGGGCGGGGCTCTGATCTGTTGACTTGGCTGAAACCCATGCCTATGGTCCGCGCAAACAGGTGAAGGAGGCCAGCCGCCCCGCTGGATCGATCGAATGAAGGATCGGAGCAAGCTGGACGAGCTGGATCGCAGGATCGCCGCGGCGCAAACCGCGGTGCGTCCCAAGCCGAATGAAGAGAGCAAGTACCGCAAAGCCAACCTTGCGTGGCAGATGGTGATCGAGCTGGTGGCAGGAATGCTGATCGGCCTGGGAATAGGGTGGAGCCTCGACTGGCTCTTCGGCACGTTGCCACTCTTTCTTGCGACCTTCGGCATTCTGGGCTTCGCGGCCGGAGTGCGGACCATGATGCGCACCGCCGAGCGGGTGCAGGAACAAGTGGCGCTGGCGCGCCAGGATCAAGACCCCACCCCCGGTGGGCAAAGCGAGGATTGAGACGTGGCAACACCGACCGACGGCGAACTCTTCGCCATTCATCCGATGGATCAATTTGCCGTGGAAAGCCTGAGCGGTCACGGCGGCCCGGCAGGTCTGGCCGGTATTGGCATGTTCACAAATCAGATGCTGTGGCTGGCGATTACCGTTCTTGCGATCGCCGCGCTGTTCGTTCTGGGCAGCCGCGGTCGTGCGATGGTTCCGTCGCGCATCCAGTCGGTGGGTGAGCTGATGTACGGTTTCATCTACAAGATGGTCGAGGATGTGGCGGGACGCGATGCGATCCGTTTCTTCCCCTATATCATGACGCTGTTCACATTCATCCTGTTCGCCAACCTGCTGGCGCTGATCCCGACGAGCTTCTCCATCACCTCGCATATCGCGGTGACGGGTGTTCTGGCGATGCTGGTCTTCCTGGGCGTGACGGTGCTGGGTTTCATTCTGAACGGTGCGAAGTTCCTCAAGCTGTTCTGGGCCGATGAGGCGCCGCTGGCGCTGCGCCCGGTTCTGGCGGTGATCGAGTTGATCTCCTACTTCGTGCGCCCGGTCAGCCATTCCATTCGTTTGGGCGCCAACCTGATGGCAGGTCACGCCGTTCTCAAGGTGTTTGCCGGTTTCGCCGGCGGGCTGGCCGTGCTGACCTATGGTCCGGGCGCCATCGTTCCAATCGTTGCCATTTCTGCCATGTACGGGCTCGAATTGCTCGTCGCGGTAGTGCAGGCGTATGTCTTCACGATCCTGACATGCGTCTACCTCAAGGACGCGCTGCACCCCGGCCACTAAGGTCGGCGCAGCATCTCAATCGAGCCATTCCAACCTAAGGAGTACACACTATGGAAGGCGATATCGCAGCAATGGGCGCCTATCTCGGCGCAGGCTTTTCCGCAATCGGCATGGGCCTCGCCGGTATCGGCGTGGGTAACGTCGCCGCGAACTTCCTCTCGGGTGCGCTTCGCAACCCGGCGGCGGCAGGCGAGCAGACCGCGACCCTGTTCATCGGCATCGCATTCGCAGAAGCACTGGGGATCTTCTCGTTCCTCGTCGCTCTGCTGCTGATGTTCGCTGTCTGATCGACAGTATGCATTCCACCGCGCGGGGGCTCCTCGCGCGGTGAACCCTCTCTGAAACATGAGAGCACGACCGGCTCCACTGAGCTGATGACCCAGATTTATCGGACCTGTCCGCGATCCGCCTAATCCCGGATGCTGGTACAGGTTCAGGCCGTATCGGAGAGCTGTCATGGCGACATTAACCACGGAAGGCGCGGCTCACGGCGCAGACGTCTCGCACGAGGCGAGCGGTATGCCGCAGCTGGCGATCGAAACCTTCCCCAGCCAGATTTTCTGGCTGCTCGTGGCGCTGGTCGCCATCTACTTCCTGTTGTCGCGCGTCGCCTTGCCCCGGATCGGTGCCACGATCGAGGAGCGTCAGGACGCGATCTCCAACGATATCGAACGCGCCGCCGATTACCGCCGTCAGGCGGAGGCGGCGGAAGCTGCCTATGATCAGGCGCTGGCCGATGCAAGGGCCGAGGCTGGCCGTATCGCGGACAAGACCCGCGCCGACATCCAGGGTGAGATCGACGCCGCGATGGCAAAGGCGGATGAGCAAATCAGCGCCCAGACCGCCGAATCCGAGACCCGCATCGCCGCGATCCGTGACGAGGCGACCGTTGCGGTCCAGTCCGTCGCGAAGGAAACGGCGCAAGCTCTGGTCGCGGCCTTGACGCCCGATCTTGCCGATGACGCCGCAATCGACGCTGCCGTCGAAGCCCGCACGAACGCGTAAGGAGAGACGACAATGGATTTTCTTTACAATACCGATATCGTCGTCGCGATCGCCTTCATCATCTTTGTTGGCTTCCTGATCTATGTCGGGGTGCCCGGCAAGGTCACGAAGATGCTCGATGATCGGGCCGACAAGATCAAAGCCGATCTGGCCGAGGCGCGCGCCCTGCGCGAGGAGGCGCAGCAGGTTCTGGCATCCTACGAGCGTAAGCAGAAGGAAGTCGAACAACTGGCGGCGGAGATCGTGACGAAGGCCAAGGCCGAAGCGCAGGCGAACGCCGATGCCGCGAAGGCCGATCTGGCCGAGTCGATCGAGCGCCGCATCGCCTCAGCCAAGGATCAGATCGCCTCCGCCGAAGCGGGCGCCGTGCGGGAGGTCAAGGACCGCGCCGTCGAGGTTGCCGTTCAGGCCGCGCGCGACGTGATCGCGAAGCAGATGGACGCCGCCCATGCGGATGCCCTGATCGACGATGCGATCCAGCAGGTCGGTGCCAAGCTGCACTGATCCGGCACAGAGTGCTTTTTTGATAACGCCCGGTCCAAATGGTCCGGGCGTTGTCGTTTGTGGGGTGATCGCTCAACGCGCTGTGGCGTGGTACTCGGTGTTCGGGCGCATGTCGATTGCGCTGCTCATCCGGTTCGTCATGTTGAAGAAGCTGGCGACGGCCGCGATGTCCCAGATGTCCTTGTCCGTCCAGCCCGCATCGCGCAGTTTCTGGCGGTCGGCTTCCTCGATCCGGTAGGAACCTTCGGTCATGGCGACCGCGAAATCCAGGGCGGCGCGCTGCTGCGGTGTCACGTCGGCAACGCGGTAATTCATCACCAGCGCCTCGCCCAGCTCGGGGTGACCGCTAAGCTCACGCACCGCCGCACCATGTGCCACCAGGCAATAGAAGCAGCGGTTCACCGCACTGACCACGACGGCGATCATCTCACGCTCCAGCTTGGTCAGACCGCTTTCGCCCAGCATCAGGTCGTTGTACATCGTGGAAAAGGCGTCCAGCTTTGTGGTGTCGTGGGCATAGGACCGCAGGACGTTGGGAACCATCCCGAGTTTTTCCTCGCAAATTCTGAAGAACTTGGCCGTACGCTCCGGCAGGGGATCCTGCTGGCGCAGATTCAGGGCGGTGGGGTGATCGGGGTTCATGCGGTATCCTCCTTGATGCGGTAATGATAGCCACCAATATCGCTGAAGCCCATCGTCGAATAGAGCGCGAGGGCGGCGGTATTCGCCTCGGTCACGATCAGGCTCAACCAGGTGCAGCCCGCATCTGCGGCCCATCCGGCGCTGGCGGCGACCAGATCACGCGCAACCCCGTGGCGCCGATGGTGGGGCGAGATTTCCAGTGCGTGCAACATCGCCAGATCGCCCTTGGCGCCGACATAGACACATCCGGCGAGCCGATCGCCCAGGCGGCCTGTGATGTAGGTTTTCGGACAGGTCGCGCGGTCCATGATCTGCAAGCGTGCGGGACCGATGCCACCTTCGGCCCAGATTTCGGCCATGCGCGCAATCGGCGCTTCGCCCTGGACTGTGCGCGGACCGGCGGGCCGCATTTGTGCCAGTTCGGCTGCTGGGGCGACCAGCAAGCGGCAGGGGTCCTTGATGGCGTAGCCGGCGGCGTCCAGACGTTCGGCGAGGGCATCCTCACCCGTGCGCACCATCACTAGGGGGCCACATCCGTCCAGCGTCGGGGACTCGACCATTGCAGTTGCGGCATTGACGCGGCTGCCCCCCGCGCCGCCGATACGCCGCAGCCAGTCCCCGTTCTGGCGATACATCTCCGGCGGCCATGTCGCATCGAGAGTTGTGAAGATACTGGAGGGGTCTGGCAACTTCATGTCGTGTTCCGTCTTTCGCAAAGGTCTTTCCCTTGCTAGAGGTAATACGTCCCGCCGCAAAGGGGGGACGACGTTCTCGGGGCGGGGTGCAACTCCCCACCGGCGGTGATAGCCCGCGAGCGGCCTCTCGATCGAGAGGTGTCAGCAGATCCGGTGTAATTCCGGGGCCGACGGTAATAGTCCGGATGTGAGAGAACGGGAGCGGTCGCAATGTGACCTGCTCTCAATTGCCCTGGGTCCGTGTCACTTGGAGCAAAGGAGATTATCCCATGACACGCCCAAATCGTATCGCGTTCATCCGTGCCCGCTGGCACGCGGACATCGTGGATCGTGCCCATGACGGCTTTGTCGAAACCCTGGCGGAGCTGCGCCCGGACATGAGCGTCGATGTCTTCGACCTGCCCGGCGCATTCGAAATTCCGCTTCTGGCCCGCAGGCTGGCGCTGTCCGGGCGCTATGCGGCCGTGGTGGCCTGTGCCTTCGTCGTGGATGGCGGCATATACCGCCACGACTTCGTGGCCAGCGCGGTGATCGACGGATTGATGCGCGCGCAGATGGATGCCGACGTGCCGGTGTTGAGCGCCGTCCTGACGCCGCATAATTTCCACAACTCCACGGAACATCAGAGCTTCTTTGAGGCGCATTTCGTGGAAAAAGGCCGTGAAGTCGCCCGGGCCGCAGTTGCGGTGCTGAGCGCGGACGCGGCGTTGGAAGCCGTCGCCTAGCACGATCCGGATCGAGGGGGCATCACGCCCCTTCGATCAGCACAGCAAATGGCGATCAGCGCAGCAGGCGGGCTTTCTCGCGTTGCCAGTCGCGCTTCTTCTCGGTGTCGCGCTTGTCCGCATGGGTCTTGCCCTTCGCCAGACCCAGCAGAAGTTTCGCGCGACCCTTGTCGTTGAAATACATTTTCAGCGGTACGATGGTCATCCCCTCACGCCCGACGCCCTGCCATAGTTTCGACAGTTCACGCTTGTTTACCAACAGCTTGCGCCGCCGCCGTTCCTCATGCGCGAAGGCCCGGTTCATGGACTGCGCGAAGGGTGCGACGTAGGAGTTGATGAGCCACAGCTCCCCATCCTCGACGCTGGCATAGCTCTCAGCGATATTCGCGCCGCCTGCGCGCAGGCTTTTCACCTCGGACCCTTCGAGCACGATGCCTGCTTCGAGCGTATCCTCGACGGCATAATTGTATCGCGCCTTGCGGTTCTCCGCGACGGTCTTGTTGTTCGGGTCGGACTTCTTTTTCTGTGCCATGGGGATCAGATAGGGCTTCGCTCAACCATTCAACAGGCCCGCATGGACCATAGCTGCGCGAACGCGGTCCTTCACCGCATCCGAACACTCGACAAGGGGGAGGCGCACCTCCTCGGAGCATCTGCCCAACAGGGACAGCGCATATTTCGCAGGGACCGGGTTCGGCTCCAGAAACGCGGCGCGAAACAGCGGGAACAGGCGGTCGTGGATGTCGCGGGCGGTGGCGAAGTCACCGTTCAGGCAGGCCTCCTGCATCTGTGAGCACAGGCGCGGCGCGATGTTGCCGACAGTGGTGATGCATCCGACGCCGCCATGCGCATTGACCGCCAGCGACGTTTCGTCATTGCCGGAAACCTGAATGAAATCGACACCGCAGGTGATGCGCTGATCCGAGATGCGGGACACGTCGCCTGTCGCGTCCTTCACCCCGACGATCCGTTCCAGCTTCGCCAACTCACCCATTGTGGCAGGCGTGATGTCCACGACCGAACGCGAGGGGATGTTGTAGAGCAGGATCGGCAGGCCACACGCGTTATGGATCGCGGTGAAATGCGCCAGCATTCCGGCCTGATTGGGCTTGTTGTAATACGGGCTCACGATCAGCAGGCCATCCGCGCCGACTTCCTCGGCGTGGCGGGCGAAGCGGATCGCCTCAACCGTGTTGTTGGAGCCGGCACCGGCAATAACGGGAACGCGACCGGCGGCCTGTTCCACCACGATGCGCACGACGTCCTCATGCTCCTCATGGGTGAGGGTCGGGCTCTCCGCCGTGGTTCCCGCCGCGACCAGACCATGCGAGCCTTCAGCGATCTGCCAGTCCACAAAGGCGCGCAGCGTCTTCTCGTCCACCTTCCCGTCGGCAAAGGGTGTGACGAGCGCAGGGATCGAACCTTTGAACATGGGGAAGCTCCGAAAAATATGTGGTTGCGGGTGCTTGCCCGCAAAGCCGTGATTGGAAAAGCCCGCCGTCACGCCATATGGTCGAACGGAAAAGCATGTGTGTTGGGGGTTCTAGTGATTTTTGCCGTTTTGTCGAGAATGATCCTGCCGGTAACGGCAATCGCGTTGCTGGGCCTGTCGTCCGCGTCGGCGCAGGACGCCGCGCGGTCCGCGCAGTTGGTCCAGGCGGCGGACGAGCGTGAGTGGGTGCAGGCGGTTTCCGCCGCACAGGCGCTCGGCTCTGCGGAAGCGTTGGAGTTGGTGAATTGGAGCCGCCTGCGGGCCGGGGACGCGAACTGGTGGGAATATGTCCAGTTCATGCAGACCCGTGGCGACTGGCCGGGGCTGTCGCGGATGCGCCGCGTCGGCGAAGCGCGCATTCCCGCGAATGCGACACCTGCGAATGTCATCGCTTTCTTCGATGGTGAAAAACCGCAAACCGGCGTCGGCGTCGTCGCTTTGGACAGGGCGCTACGAGCCACGGGCCGCGCGGTGGAGGCGGACGCGCTGGTCGTGGACGCATGGCAAAACATGTCGCTGGACACCCTGGGTGAACAGATGCTTGCCGCCAGCCACCCCGCGCTGATCGCACCGTTCCATCAGGTGCGACTGGACAATGCCATCTGGGAGGGCCGGTTGGGCGAGGCGGAGCGTATGGTCCCCCGTGTCAGCCCCGATTGGCGCGCCCTAGCCGTCGCACGGATCGCGTTGCGTCGCAATCAGGACGGCGTGAACGGTCTGATCGACGCGGTCCCGGCCGCGCTGCAATCCAATGCGGGTCTTGCCTATGACAGGTTCCGCTGGCGCACGCAGCGCGGAGTGGACACCGCCACCGACCTGATGCGCGAGAGGTCCGTCTCCGCTGCCACGCTGGGCCGCCCGGATCGCTGGGCGCGCTATCGGCGCGATACGGCGCGGCGTGAGATGCGAACGGGAAATGTCGCCGTCGCCTATGAGATCGCCTCGCGGCACGGGCTAACCTCCGGGTCGGATTATGCCGATCTGGAATGGCTGTCGGGATTCTTGCAATTGCGAAAGCTGCGCAATCCGGGCGCCGCGATAGGTCATTTCGAGCGGTTCCTTGCGGCGGTGGACACGCCGATTTCCGTCGGGCGGGGCGGATACTGGCTAGGCCGCGCGCATGAGGCAGCGGGCAACAGAGCAGAGGCGGAGGCCGCTTACCGGCTGGGTGCTGAGCATCAGGTCAGCTTCTACGGACAGTTGGCCGCACAGCGGCTGGGCGCGGCACCAGATCCTGCCCTGTCGCGGGGGCAGCAGGTGGACTGGCGGCGAAGCTCCATCGCCAGGGACCCGCGCCTGACGGCCGCAGCTATATTGTACGCAGGCGGCGACTGGGTGAACGGGGAGTTGTTCCTGACGCGCATGATGCTGGATCAGCAGCAGGAACAGGCGATGTCCGCTGTGGCGCAATACGCACTGGACGAGGCGCGCCGCGCCGACAGTTCGGTCCGTTTGTCCAAGCAGGCCGCGCGCAGCGTCGTGACCTTGCCCTTGACCGCCTATCCGATGATGAACCTGCCCGCATTGCCCGGCAACTTGCCGCCTGAAATGGTCATGGCGCTGTCGCGGCAGGAAAGCGAGCTAAACCCCCAGGCCGAGAGCCGGGTTGGCGCGCGCGGGCTGATGCAGTTGATGCCCGGAACGGCACGCGATGTCAGTCGCCAGTTGGGAATCGAGTATTCGCTGGGGCAACTGACCAGCAACCCCGCCTACAACATCCGGCTGGGGACGACGTACCTGTCCGAACAACTGGCGGCCTTCGGCGGCAGCTACATCATGGCGGCGGCGGCATATAACGCGGGGCCGGGGCGGCCTCGTCAGTGGGCGCAACGCTATGGCGATCCGCGCTTTATGGATGTGGAGGAAGCCGTGGACTGGATCGAGGGCATTCCGTTCAACGAAACGCGCAACTACGTGATGCGCGTCCTCGAAGGAATGCATGTCTATCGTCAGCGGATAAACGGGCGTCCGGTTCCCTTGCGGATCGAGCAGGACATCACCGCGGGATGACATCGCGTGGGGCGCGCATTCTTTCGCGAAGAATCGTGTAGATCCCCGCGCCAACGATCAGGACAGCCCCCGCAGCTGTCCTCGGATCGAGGCGCTCACGAAAGATCAGCAGCCAGTAACCCGCGACACCAGTGACACAGAGCACCGCCATCCAAGCCCATCAGCTCCGCCCATTCGTTCCCAGCAGAACGGACGATCAGCGTGAGTCAGCTTCGCGTCGTTGGATTGCATTGGGACACCTCCGTGCCGTAGGTGATGCGTGATGGAAAAGATGGTCAATATCAAACCGCCCCCGCTGATCGCATACCGGCCACCCGCACGCCCGGTCGAGGTCGTGCATGTAGACGAACACCTGTTGATCGTGGCGAAACCTGCGGGATTGCTGAGCGTTCCGGGCAACGTCTTTACCGACTCCCTCGAACTCCGTTTGCGGCAGGTCTATCCCGAGGCGCTGTTGATCCACCGGCTGGATATGGACACTTCGGGCATCATGGTCTTCGCCCGGACGGTCTTGGCGCAGCGGCACCTGAACTGGCAATTCGAAAAGCGCACCCTGCGCAAGCGATACGTCGCGCGGGTGGAGGGCCACGTGGCCGGGCAGGCAGGCTTCGTCGCGTTGCCGTTATGCCCGGATTGGCCGAACCGGCCGTTGCAGAAAGTCGATTTCGAGCAGGGAAAACCTTGCCTGACGCATTGGAAGCTGCGCGAGCGCGGTGCGCGCGATACCCTGCTGGCCCTGACGCCCAGCACCGGCCGGACACATCAATTGCGGGTGCATTGCCGTGCCATGAGCCATACCATTCTGGGCGACCGGTTCTACAACGGCGCGAAGGCACCGCGTCTGATGTTGCACGCCGAGGCGCTGGACCTGCGCCATCCCGACGGCGGGGCGTGGCACACGTTCGAGGTGCCTTCGCCGTTCTGATCGGGAACCAAGCCTGCAAGTCCACGTTGATCGGGAGTATTCAACGGACGGAGATTTTCATGGCAGACCTCATTCGGGTCATCCTGTCGGTGCTTTTGCCACCGCTGGGCGTATTCTTTCAGGTCGGACTGGGCCTACAATTCTGGATCAATATCGTGCTGACGCTGCTGGGCTATATTCCGGGGGTGGTCCATGCAATCTGGATCATCGCACGTAAATGAGCGGCGTGGATCAGGCCAGACGGTTGCGGCGGATCGAGACTCTGGCCCGTACGCTGGATTCGAAATTCCGCATTCCGGGCACCGGCATCAGATTCGGCTGGGACGGCATCCTGTCGATCCTGCCTGTGGCGGGCGATACCGTCGCTGCGGGGCTGTCCGCCTATCTGATTTACGAAGCGTACAAAGGCGGTGCGCGCAAGCGAACGTTGACCAAGATGGGCACGAATGCGGGCGTGGACTGGCTGTTCGGCTCGATCCCCGTGGTGGGTACCATTTTCGACGTGGCGTACAAGGCGAACACCCGCAATCTGAAGCTGCTGCAGGAGGAACTGGCGCGACAGGCGCCACCGCAGGCGTAACGCGCCTCAAACGGAAAAGGCCCCGGCATCGCTGCCGGGGCCTTTCGTTTTCAGTCGGCCTTGTTCAGTCTGCGGGGCATCAGCCCTCGGACTTGATCTCTTCGCCGGTTTCCTGATCCACGACCTTCATGGAGAGGCGCACCTTGCCGCGATCGTCGAAGCCCATCAGCTTGACTTTCACTTCCTGGCCTTCCTTGAGCAGATCCTTTGGATGGCCCACACGCTCATTCGACAACTGCGAGACGTGCACGAGGCCGTCACGCTTGCCGAAGAAGTTCACGAACGCGCCGAAGTCCATCAGCTTGACGACCTTGCCGGTGTAGATCGCGCCGGCCTCAGGCTCCGCCACGATGGAGTGGATCAGCGCGCGCGCCTTGTCGATGGCCTCACCGTTGGGCGATGCGATCTTGATGATGCCGTCGTCGTTGATATCGACCTTGGCACCCGATTCCTCGACGATGGAGCGGATGACCTTGCCGCCCGAACCGATGACTTCACGAATCTTGTCGGTGGGGACCTGCATCGTCTCGATGCGCGGTGCGTGGACGGAGAAGTCCTGCGCTGTGGTGATCGCCTTGGACATTTCGCTCAGGATGGTCATGCGACCGGCCTTTGCCTGCTCCAGCGCGGTTTTCATGATGTCGGGCGTGATGCCTGCCACCTTGATGTCCATCTGCAACGAGGTGATGCCGTTTTCGGTGCCCGCAACCTTGAAGTCCATATCGCCGAGGTGATCCTCATCACCCAGGATGTCTGTCAGGATTGCGTAGTCGCCGTCATCCTCAAGCACCAGACCCATGGCGACGCCCGCCACCGGAGCCTTCAGCGGAACGCCTGCGTCCATCATCGACAGCGAGCCGCCGCAGACAGATGCCATCGAGGACGAACCGTTCGACTCGGTGATCTCGGACACGACGCGGATGGTGTAGGGGAAGTCGGTCGCCGCGGGCAGAACCGCCTGAAGCGCGCGCCATGCCAGCTTTCCGTGGCCGATCTCACGACGGCCCGGGCCCATCATCCGGCCAGCTTCACCGACCGAGTAGGGCGGGAAGTTGTAGTGCAGCAGGAAGTTGGAGCGGCTCTCACCGTGCAGTGCGTCGATGATCTGCTCATCGTCGCCCGTGCCCAGCGTGGTCACGACCAGACCCTGCGTCTCACCACGGGTGAACAGGGCGGAGCCGTGGGTGCGCGGCAGGATGCCGGTTTCCGACACGATCTGGCGCACGGTGTCGAGCGCGCGACCGTCGATGCGGTTGCCGTTCTTGACCACATCACCGCGCAGGACGGAGGATTCCAGCTTCTTGAATGCGGAGCCGAGGTTGCTGTCCTCCAGCTCTTCCTCACTCAGACCTTCGCGGATGCTGTCCCGCGCGGCGGAGATTGCCGCCTGACGTTCCTGCTTGTCACGAATGGCAAAGGCGGAGCGCATGGCGTCCTCGCCCAGGGATTTCACCTTGGCGAACAGATCGGAGTAGTCCGGGGGCGTGAAGTCGAATGGCTCCTTCGCGCAATCCTCGGCCAGATCGATGATCATGTCGATCACCGGCTGCATCTGCTGATGGCCAAAGTTGACGGCGCCCAGCATGACTTCCTCGGACAGTTCGTAAGCCTCGGACTCCACCATCATCACGGCGTCCTTGGTGCCGGCGACGACCAGGTCCAGGTGCTGTTCGGGGTTTTCACGCAGCTTGTGCATGTCGTCCACCGACGGGTTCAGCTGGTATTCGCCGTTCGAGTAGCCAACGCGCGCGCAGCCGATCGGGCCCATGAACGGCGCGCCCGACAGGGTCAGCGCAGCCGAGGCCGCAATCATCGCGACGACGTCGGGGTCGTTTTCCAGATCGTGGGACAGCACGGTGCAGATGACCTGCGTTTCATGCTTGAAGCCCGGAACGAACAGCGGGCGGATCGGACGGTCGATCAGACGCGAGGTCAGCGTCTCTTTCTCGGTCGGGCGCGCCTCACGCTTGAAGAAGCCGCCGGGGATCTTGCCGGCTGCGTAGTATTTTTCCTGATAGTGCACGGTCAGGGGGAAGAAATCGAAGCCCTTCTTGGGCTGCTTTTCGTACACGACGGCGCACAGCACGCTCGTCTCGCCATAGGTGGCGATGACGGAGGCGTCGGCCTGGCGCGCGACTTTCCCTGTCTCGATGGTCAGCGTATCGCCGCCCCATTCGATGGATTTCTTGAATTCGTTGAACATTTAGCGTCCTTCTAGGGCTTACCCGGCCTTCCGGGCGCCCCGTTCACATACGCGGCCCCATTGCCGCTGACCCCTGTCCTGCTGCACGCGCCGGGGTCGGAGAGCGTCGCGCAGATGCGCGCGTGTGTAGCTGGTTTTGAAAGGGATGGGTAGGGGGGAGCTGTTTTATGATGAATGGCAGCTTTGAGGCCAGAGTGCTGAATATTGCAGGTCGTATGAATGGCTGCATTGAGGAGTGAAGTATGCTTTACAGGTGCTGCACGGTTGCAATAAAGGTCCTCGGAAAATGGCAAATTATGATGCCGAAGCGGTATTGGAAAATAATTCTGAAATAGTTGAAAGAATTATATTAATAAATTCTAAGCTGTCCGGTTTTTGGTCCTCTGCTCATGGCTGGGCACCCGAAGATGCCGCTAGCTTACTCTTCAAATCACGTTTGGACTGGCAGGTCTCACTTTCAGAAACGCTTCATTTGTGGATCGATCGAGACCCAATGACCGACGGGGAATTGATCTTGGCTTGGGCTAATCTAGGGGCGTTACTTGAAGGGACGCTGAAGCTCTTCTTTTCAATTTATTATTCGGATTTTCAAACGGACATTGAAGCGCTCAAGAAGGCGAATGCTTACGACCACAAGAAGAAGACCCACAAGGAGCCTGACGGGCTAACACTCGAGGTCCTGCGTAGATATGTTATTCAGAAAAATCTCTTCGTGGAGGCACATCGAGAGATGTTTCAACTTGTCCAAAGCCGTCGAAATGCGATTCATGCCTACAAGGATCGCGATTTGGGCACCGTAAACGAGTTTAGAGACTCTGTTTGCGGCTACATGAAGTTTCTAACCTACGTTGATCTTAGCGTCCCCTACCCTGATTACTCATGAGGCTTGCGCCTGAAAGCCGCTATCTGCGTACTCGCAGCGAAATGGCGCTTGGTCCGCGTAGCAGCCATACGGAAAAAGGCCGCCCCCAATGGGACGGCCCTTCCAATCTCAATCAGTGAGCAGTTGCCTTAGCGGCGGATGCCCAGGCGCTTGATCAGGTCCTGATACTTCGCCTCATCGCCCTTGCGGACATAGTCCAGCAGCTTGCGGCGCAGGGCCACCATCTTCAGAAGGCCACGACGGGAGTGGTTGTCCTTCTTGTGGGTCTTGAAATGCTCGGTCAGCGTGGAAATGCGGCTGGTCAGGATCGCGATCTGCACCTCGGAGGAGCCGGTATCGCCTTCCTTGAGGCCGTAATCCTTGATCAGCTGTGCTTTGACGTCTGGCGTAATCGACATCGTGTCTTCCTTTCGGTTCGTATGAAGAAGCCCCGCGCCCCACGGCCGATGCCGGGATGTCGTCCAGCATGGTCGGGAATCAGCGAAGGGGTCGGCGTGGTCGTCCCACGGCAACGCGCGCCGTATTGCACAGATCGCACGGCGGGGAAAGGGGTCATGCGCGGATGCGGCGAAGCCCGACCAGATTGCTGACAAGCAGGGCCGCGACCACGATCACGCCGCCCAGAATGGCGCGCGGGCCGGGATCCTCTCCCACGATCCACCAGACGAGGATCGGGGCTAGCGCCGTTTCCAGCAACATGATCAGGCTGACCTCGGTCGAGGGGATATAGCGCGGCGCGGAGGAGATCAGCGCGAAGCTGAGCGGGGCGATGATCGCGCCCATCACGAACAGGAACCCCATGTCCCCCTGCAAGGGCAGCGCCAGCCCGCCCATGGCGATGCCAAAGGCAACCGGTACAAATGTCGATCCGGCCAGCGCCGGGACCATGCTGCGCCCCGGTGCGAACCGGGCAAGGCTGAAGCCGGCGGCCATGGTGAAGCTGCCCCCGAGCGCGGCCAGATCGCCGGACCAATGCGCGACGCCGCCCTCGTCATTTCCCGTGACCAGAATGCCGATGCCGATCATCGCGGCCATGATCGTCAGCCCCATGCGCAGGTCGATCCGCTCCCCCATCATCAGCCATGACAGCAGCGCTGCCCAGAGCGGCATCGCGGCCAGGATGAACAGCGTGTTGGCGACGGTCGTCCAAGCAATGGCGAGGTTGAAGCAGACCGCAGCAACCCCCATCGCCAGCGCGAAGCCCGCTCCCGGCCAGCCGAGGGTTCGCACATCCTCGGGCAGTTTTCGGCCTCGCAGCAAAATCAGGGCCACCCACAGGACGGCCCCCTGAAATCCGGCGCGCCAGATCATCAGCGTCCACAGATTGGTGTCGATCAGCCGAAACAGGATGGTGTCGGGCATCAGGACCATGATCCCGATAAAGGCCATGGTCAGTCCGCGTTGCCGTTCTGTCAGATTGCCCATGGGCGCGGTCCTTGTGCATAGGCGACGTAGAGCGGGTGCCGGGGGTGGCCGTCGCGGCTCAACCCCAGAACGTGCAGGTTGCTTTCGGCGCGCAGGATGGCCGCCACGTGCGCGTTCCGCCCCTGATGTACCCCATGCACACCCCATCCGCACAGGGTCAGATCGGCCCAGCGACAGGCTTGGCGCAATACGGTGTCATTGTCCGGGCCAACGGGGGCGGGGTGACGTTTCATCTCTCGTGGATCGGTGGCACGCACGGCGAACAGGTTCGTGATCCGAAACGCGCCGAAACCGCCTGCCCGGGCCCTGCGCTCACACCGTTCGATGGTCGGATCGTTGCGACGCTCATCCGCGGTCGAGGGGTTGAGCATCACGACGTTGAGCTTCGGCCCCTCCGCCCAATGGCGGGTCAGGGCGTAGCGGTAGGCCTCGCACGGGGAATAGATCGCCTCGGACCAGCGGGTGTCGTCCTGATGCGTTCGGACGATCCAGTCCGGGTTGCATTGGGTCTCACCGCTGGACCGCAAGGTGGTCATAAAGTGGCCGTCACAGGTTGAAAACGCGCGACGGGTGCAATTCGCCTGCCTTGTAGATACCGACGGCGACCGGCTTGCCCTCGTAGCTGGCCCAGCATTCCGCGCCGTATTCGACGCCCGAAGCGATGACCATGCCGGGGTTGCCATTGCGCAGTCGCACCGCCCCCTCGGGCGTGGCGGGAAGTTCGTCGAGATCCTGCAGGCCGACGCTCAGCGGGTGGATGTAGTCATCCAGCTTCGGATCGCGGGCGAGGGTTTCCAGCGTGCTCCAGTCCACACCGTCCGACGGCTCGAACGGGCCGGACCATATGCGGCGCAGGTGATCCACATGCCCCAGACAGCCCAGCGCGGCCCCCAGATCGCGTGCGATGGAGCGGACATAGCCGCCCTTGCCGCAGACCATCTCCAGCACCAGAAGGTCGCCGTCGCGGCTGATCATTTCCAGGCTTTCGACAAACAGGGGGCGGGATTTCAGCTCCATCTCTTCACCATCGCGGGCGCGGGCATAGGCGCGTTCGCCATCAACCTTCACCGCGGAGAATTGCGGCGGAACCTGCTCGATATCGCCGGTAAAGGCGGGCAGGGCCGCGATGATCTGCGCATCCGTGGGGCGCGTGTCGGAGGTGGCGATGACCTCGCCCTCGGTGTCGTCGGTATTGGTGGCTGCACCCAGACGCATGGTGAAGCGGTATGCCTTCATCGCGTCGGTCACGTAAGGCACGGTCTTGGTCGCCTCACCCAGTGCGATGGCCAGAACGCCCGTTGCGGTAGGGTCCAGCGTGCCGGCGTGACCGGCCTTCCGGGCATCCAGCGCCCAGCGCACCTTGTTGACCACCGAAGTGGAGGTGACACCGGCCGGTTTGTCGACCACCAGCCAACCGCTGATGTCGCGGCCCTTCTTACGTCTTGCCATGTCGTCTCTTCTCGTTTCGACGGCTCAGGCCGCCCAATCCCCGCTGACCCGCAGACCGGCCGCGATGCGCAGGCCGTCATACAGATCGCAATCGGTGCGGTACAGGCTCCGCACGGCTTCGGCAACCGGTCCCGTCAGGGCGGCCGCGATATCGTCAGGCAATCGGTTCTGCGCGCTGATCGCGGCGAGCGGTTCGCCCAGTTCGGGCCGGTTCAGGAACCCGGGCAGTTCATGGGCAAGCCTGTCGGTAAATATCGGGATCCCGCCAGCATCGATCAACCGACGCACATCATGCGATTGCAGGCGACTGCCAGCATATCCCCTGCTGTCAATGAAATCCGCCTTTCGTCGCCGCATGTAGGTAGCAAGGATAGACAGGTTATGGGCATGATCGTCCGCGCTTGCCGGTTGCGCGATAAAACCGCGCCGTCGGATCAAGGTCGTGCGCAGATTGGCGAAACCCGACCTGCGCGGACGCTCCATCATGAAGGCATACAACGCCCCGAACCGTTCCAGCGGGTCGCGCAGCAGAGTCAGCGCACTTTCCCCGTTTTGGGCAAGGGTTTCGAGAGGGATATCCGCGCTTCCCGCGATCACGCCGGCTTTTCCCAGAACCTGTTTGATCTGCGCCCCACCGGTGAAGGCCGCCGTGGTCAGGCTGACACTTCCCGGGCCGATCAGGCGCTGGACGCGCCGATGCCGCAACATGGGCGGGCATTCGAATGCACCCTGCCGCCGTTCCGGGGACTGACTTTGCCAGGCGTTCCGGGCGCGTTCATGCAGGATGGTGTCGGCGCGATAGAGCTTGCGGATTGCAGCGGCCAGATCATCGTCCAGCACATCCGGTGCGCTGGCTGGTTTCTCCGATCGGTTCCGGCTTTTCACCGCCTGCATTCGTTCGGCCATGTCGGGCACGACGGGGGCCATCAACATCGGCAACTGCCAGTCCAGACCGTCGAGCGTCAGGTGGTTCAGCTTGAACATGCGTGCCCGACGCAGGCGGCTGGTTTGCGGGCGCCAGTGATAGTTGATGGCCAGATCTGTGCCCCCGTCCAGATTCTCCCCAACCCATTCCAGCAACCGATAGACGTTCGCCCGATGCTCCGCCGCATCCAGGTCGCGGTCCAGATCGACGACACCGATCTCTTCGAGATGCGCGCGGATCTTGGGGAAGTTGACGGCGCCCTTGCCCCAGATCTTGTCAAAATAGAACGACATGAACCGGCTGGCAGGATCGCGAAGCACGCTGAACGAATAGGGGCTGCCGAAAACGGTGTCGAAATCCTGCCCCTCGGCGCGGACCAGACCGTCTTCTTCCTCATGCACGTTGATGCCTGCCGGATGCTCATCCCCGTTGTCGAGGGCGTAGAACAGGTTCTTGAGAAAGGTGCAGCCGCATTTCGTGATCGGCAGATAGTAGATCGGATAGCTGTTCGTCGTCAGCAATATCGCGGGATCGCGCGCTTTCGCGTCGTTCGCGAGTCGGCGTTCGATACGTTCCTGGCGGGCCTGCGCCGTTTCCTCAGGCGAAATCCGAGGTTGAGGGGCGGGAGGTCTCTTGCGTCGCCAGGGCAGGAATTTCATTTCACATGTCCCCTACGGGCGCGCTCAGTCGTCGCCTTCCAGATCGCGGCGAACCTCCGCCAGATCGAGTAGCCGCCGGGTTTCGTCCATCTGATCGTAACTTTCATCGGGGCGAAAGCGCAGCTCGGGCGAAAACTTGGTCGTCATCTGCTTGCTGATCGTGCGACGCAGGGTCGATTGGTTCCGGGCCAGCGCCTTGATCACACGCTGCACGTCGCCGCCGCCCAGCGGCATGACGAATGCGGTCGCATGGCGCAGATCATTGCTCATGCGGACCTCACCTACCGTGACGGACACATTTGCCAGATCCGGGTCGTGCAGGTCGCCCCGCATCAGCGTGTCCGACAATGCGCGGCGCACCAGCTCGCCGACGCGGAGCTGACGCTGGGTGGGGCCTGTACCCTCGTGAGAACTGTTCTTTGCCATGGAGGGCATTTCGTGCGGATCACCGGCGGAGTCAAGCCGGAGGACCAGATCGGAGAAGCCGGATATGGCGCAAATGCAATCGACACGGTTGCCCGTCGCGGTCCACTCGGCCTATCTCAGTCCGATATATAGCGGGCTCAGTCAGGACAGAGCGGGAGAATGCGATGATCGGTGTGACGATAACGGGCGTTTCGGGGCGTATGGGCCAGATGCTGGCGCGGGCGGTGGCGCAGGACGCGCGATGCGAACTGGTCGGGGCGACGGCCCTGCCGGATCATGAATGGATCGGGCGGCGTTTGCGCGATGTCCTGCCCGACAGCGCCTCCGACGTGGTTGTGGGGGCGGAGGCCGTGGACGCCATTGCAAATGCGGACGTGGTCATTGATTTCACCGCGCCCGAGGCGACCCGCGAACACGCGACGCTGTGTGCACAGGCGGGGGCGGCTCACGTGATCGGCACGACCGGTCTGGACGCGGACGATCTGGAACATCTGACGCGCTGCGCTGTTCACACGACCATCGTGCGTGCGGGCAATTTCAGCCTGGGGGTGAATCTGCTGACCGTGCTGACCCGCAAGGTGGCCGAGGCGCTGGGCGATGATTTCGATATCGAGATCGTCGAGATGCATCACCGACACAAGGTCGATGCACCCTCCGGCACGGCGCTGATGCTGGGTGAGGCCGCCGCCGAGGGACGCGGTGTCGCCCTCGACGACATGCGCGAAAGCGGACGCGACGGCATGACGGGGGAACGCCAGCGCGGCGCAATCGGCTTCGCGGCTTTGCGCGGCGGTGATGTGGTGGGGGAACATCAGGCGATCTTTGCCGGCACGGGGGAGCGGATCACCCTGGGGCATATCGCATCGGACCGGATGCTGTTCGCCCGTGGGGCCGTCGCGGCCGCGGTCTGGGCGCGCGATCAGGCGGCGGGAGAATACGACATGGTGGACGTGCTGGGCCTCAGCTGACGGGACGCGACCCGAAATGAGACTGGCACGGGGCAACAGGACCCCGTGCCGGATGCCTTACGGCTTGATGAACACCTTGCCGTCCGGGATTTTGGTCGCGGCGGGCAGTTTCTCCATCGCTTCGGACAAGGGCACGATGGCCGCCACGTCCGTCTTCCACTTGCCCGAAACGAAACGCTCCTGAACCTCCTCGATGACGCTGCCCAGTTTGGCCGGATCGGTTTCCTGCATCCAGCGGGTCAGCCAGAATCCTTCGATCACCTTGTGTTGAAAGATCAGCTGCCCCATCTGCGTCAGCTTCGGCGGTGTCGTGGACAGCTTGCCGTAGTTCACCCAGCGCGCCCGGTTCGGCATGGCGAAGAACAGATCCGCCGTCGTCTGATCCCCGACCGCATCCAGCAGGATGCGCGGCTTGAGCGATTTGAGGACCGGTTCGGCCTTTGCCATCATGTCATCGTCCGAGGTGACCAGAACCTCGGACGCGCCAAGTTCGCGCAACAGGTCGGCCTGCTCGGCCCGGCGCACGACGGCGATGGGGGCGATGCCGTTGTCGCGGCCCAGCCCGATCAGCAGTTTGCCCAGCTGTGAACCCGCAGCGTTCAGGACGAAGCTTTTCGCACCGCTTTCACGCACGATATCGAACATCGCCATCGCGGTCAGCGGATTGACGATCTGACCGGCTGCATCCTCTGCCCTCAGATCGGGGCGGCAGGGGATCAGGCCCTGCGATTTCGTCATCGCATATTCTGCCCATGTCCCGGACTGCGTGGCGAAGAAGCTGACCCGTTGGCCAACCAGCGGACTGTCGCCCGCGACCACGGTTCCGACACCTTCGAACCCGGCGGGGGCGTCCTTGATGCGGGGCTGACCGTATTCCCCCTTGATGAAATGCAGATCGGACGGGTTCACCGCGGCCAGGTCCACCTTGATGACGACCTGGTCGGCTTGGGGTTGTGGCACTGGCACTTCGCGCGCTTCGAGATAGAGTTCCAGCGTGTCGATGGACGGACCCTCCTGCGTGCCGGAATAGCCATCATGAAGCTGGACGAGGGCCTGCATCGTATCGGGAAGAGTCATTGGTTTCTCCTGCGTGATCTGTACCCGTCTGAGGTAGGGGGCGGGCGGTATGCTGCCTAGGCCGGTTCCCTTGCGTCACGTTGCGTCATCTGTCGTGAAGGGTTTACGAAGTCCGGGGGCTGCGACCATTCTGGATCTTGCAAGAACAAGGTCGCAGATACGGCTCAGGAGGAATTCGGATGGGATATTTCGACAGTTTGTTTTCGGTTCAGGGCAAGGTCGCGCTGGTCACAGGTGGGGCGACGGGTATCGGTCGCATGATTGCCGAGGCGCTGGCCGAAGGCGGTGCCACCGTCATGATCTGCTCACGCAAGGGCGATGCTTGCAAGGACGCCGCGGATGAGATCAACGCGAACCGACCCGCGGGCCGAGTTGAGGGCTTCACCGCTGACGTATCCACGACGGAGGGTATATCCGCCCTGGTCGCGGAGGTTCGGGGTCGCGTGGCCCAGCTGGATATCCTCGTCAACAATGCGGGGATCACATGGGGGGAGCCCTATGAGACCTTCCCGATGGAGCAGTGGACCCGCATCATGGATGTGAATGTCGGTGCGATGTTCACTCTGACCCGCGATCTGACCCCGCTGCTGGAGGCGGCAGGCACCGATGCCGATCCCGCGCGGATCATCAATATCGGCTCGGTCATGGGCACGCTGCCCCTGGCGGAGGGCGCCTATTCCTACACCATGTCAAAGGCCGCCGTGCATCACCTGACCAAGACACTGGCTGGTGAACTGGCAAGTAAGCGGATCACGGTGAACGCCTTCGCGCCCGGACCCTTCCCGTCCAAGATGACCCGTTTTGCCACCGGCACCCCCGAAAAGGCCGAGAAGGTCGGTGAGAACGTGCCGCTTGGGCGCATCGGCTCCGCTGAGGATATCGCCGGGGCGACGTTGTACCTGTGCGGCCGGGCAGGGGCCTATGTCTCCGGCGCGATTCTGCCCCTGGATGGCGGTATGAGCGTTCAGACCCCGGCAAACCTCTTTGCCAACACGCAGTGACGGCAATCGGCATGTTCGAGGACAACACGATCCTGATCACCGGAGCCGCCGCTGGGTTGGGTGAGGCCGCTGCGGACGCGTTCGCGCAAGGCGGCGCCCGGCTGCTCCTCAGCGATCTGTCGCCGGGGGTCGAGGATGTGGCCAGACGTCTGGACGCCGACTGGATGATTGCCGACGCGGCGAAGCCCGAGGATCATCGCGCCCTGGTGGCGCGTGCGGTCGAAATCGGCGGGCGTCTGGACGTGGCGCTGAACAATGCCGGCATTGCCCACCCCCCGATGCGGATCGAGCAGACGCCCAAGGATCTCGCGCGCAGGGTGATCGAGGTCGATTTGCTGGGTATGTTCTGGGCATTGCAGGCACAAATCCCGCAGCTTCAGCAACAGCACAGGGCAGACGGGTCATCGAGCTGCATCGTCAATGTCGCCTCGATCGCCGGTCTTGTCGCCGCCCCGACATTGGGGATCTATGCCGCTGCCAAACATGGGGTGTCGGGATTGACCAGAACGGCCGCAATCGAGAATGCGCGGCGCGGCATCCGTGTGAACGCCATCTGCCCGGCCTTCACGCGCACCAGCATGGTGGATGACATCATAGGCGTCGCACCGGACCCCGCCGCCGCCACGGCGGACCTGACACGCGGTGTGCCGATGCGGCGTCTAGCGGAGCGTGAGGAGATCGTAACCGCGATTCTCTTCGCTGCGAATCCGCAAAACAGCTTCATGACCGGGCAGACTCTGGCGCTGGACGGCGGTGTCACCGCGTATTGAGGCGCCACGGCGCAGTGTGCAGTCCGGCTGGTAGCGGGCGTGAGACAGAGGGCCTGTCGCGGCCCGTTCTTGCTTACCGTCTGGACCGCGCGCGCGGCCTGCGGTATCACGCGGCCATGACCGGTGGATTTCGCATAGGTATTCGAATTATTCGCCCGGCACGCTGATCGCGTCGCCGGGACAAGGCGCATGGCCGGACCGCGCCGACCCTACCTAACGCCTACCATATCCACGATAGTGACGGAGCCGCCGAAATGTGCGCCGAGACCACCACGCCAGAATACAAAGATACGCTCAACCTGCCCAGGACCGACTTTCCCATGCGGGCCGGTCTGCCCAAGCGGGAGCCTGAATGGCTCGCCCGGTGGAACGAGATCGGCGTCTATGATCGCCTGAGAGAGAAGCAAGACCGCCCGCCCTTCGTCCTGCATGACGGCCCTCCCTACGCCAATGGCCACCTGCATATCGGCCACGGCCTGAACAAGATCCTCAAGGATATGGTCGTGCGCAGCCAGCAGATGATGGGCGCGGATGCCTGCTATATCCCCGGCTGGGACTGCCACGGCCTGCCCATCGAGTGGAAGATCGAGGAGAAGTACCGCGCCAAGGGTCGCAACAAGGACGAGGTTCCGGTCAACGAGTTCCGCGCCGAATGCCGAGAGTTCGCGCGGGGCTGGGTCGATATCCAGCGCGAGGAATTCAAGCGCCTCGGCATCACCGGAAACTGGGCCGACCCCTATCTGACGATGAATTTCTCATCCGAGGCGACCATCGCCGAGGAATTCATGAAGTTCGTGATGAACGGCTCGCTCTATCAGGGATCAAAACCCGTTATGTGGTCCCCGGTCGAAAAGACCGCCCTGGCCGAGGCCGAGGTCGAGTATCACGACCGCCAGGTCGATGCGATCTGGGTGAAGTTCAAGATCGAGCCGGTCGGTGACATCATCAAGCTGATGGAGGCAGGGGCCGATAGCGAGGGTACGGGCCTCGGCGTGTTACCCGATGATCTGAACGGTGCGAACGTGGTGATCTGGACCACGACGCCCTGGACGATCCCGTCCAACCGCGCGGTCTGCTTCAACCCGACGCTCAATTACAGCCTGTACCAGGTGACCGAGGCGGCCGAGGAAAACTGGGCCAAGGTCGGCGACAAGTTCCTGCTGGCCGATGCCCTGGCCGAAACGGTCTTCGCGGATGCGCGGGTCGCGGCCTATGAGCGGCTGCACGGTCTGGATGCGATGCAGTTGGAGGCGATCAGCTTGGCGCACCCGCTGCGCGGCGTGGCCGACGGGCAGGGCGAATGGGATTACGACGTGCCCATGCTGCCGGGCGATCACGTGACCGATGATGCCGGAACGGGCTTCGTTCACACCGCACCCAGCCACGGCGATGACGATTATCAGATCGGCCTGAAGCACGGGCTGAAGATGACCTTCAACATCGAGGCCGACGGCTCCTACCGCGCCGATCTGCCCCTGTTCGGCGGTGAGGCAATCCTGAAGCCCAATGGCAAGCCGGGAGGCGCGAACAAGGCCGTGATGGCGGCCCTGCGTGAGGTGTCCGCGTTGATCGCATCGCGGCGGATCACCATCTCGGACGCCCATTCATGGCGCTCCAAGGCCCCGGTCATCCGGCTGAACCGCCCGCAATGGTTTGTCGCCATCGACAAGGAGATCGGCGGCAATGATACCTACGGCAAGACGATCCGCGACCGCGCGCTGACCTCCATCGACGAATTGGTGACGTGGACGCCGAAAAACGGGCGGAACCGGCTGCATTCGATGATCGAGAATCGCCCCGACTGGGTGCTGTCGCGCCAACGTGCCTGGGGCGTTCCGCTGACCTGCTTCATCAAGAAGGCCCCGGACGGCACCGTCGAGTTGCTGCGGGACGAGGCGGTGAATGCCCGCATCACTGAGGCATTCAGGGCCGAGGGCGCGGATTGCTGGTTCGAGGATGACGCAGCGGAACGCTTTCTGGGCGAACGCGCGGCCGAGGGCTGGGAGAAGGTCGGAGACATCCTGGACGTGTGGTTCGACTCCGGTTCCACCCATGCCTTCGTCCTGCGCGACCGGCCCGATGGCGGCTGGCCTGCGGACCTCTACCTCGAAGGCACGGACCAGCATCGCGGCTGGTTCCATTCCTCGATGTTGCAAGCCTGCGGAACGATGGGCCGTGCGCCCTACAAGGGCGTTCTGACCCACGGCTTCACGCTGGATCAGAAGGGGGTCAAGATGTCCAAGTCGCTGGGCAACATCATCGCCCCGGATGAGGTCGTCAAACAATACGGCGCGGATATCCTGCGGCTGTGGGTGGCGCAGACCGACTACACTGCCGATCACCGTATCGGTCCGGAAATCCTCAAGGGCGTGGCCGACAGTTATCGTCGCCTGCGCAACACGTTCCGGTTCATCCTTGGCTCCATGGCGGAGCATGAGCCGGTCGCCCATGCGGACATGCCGGAGCTGGAGCGCTGGGTGCTGCACCGTCTGTCCGAACTGGACCGACAGGTGCGTGAGGGCTACGCGAAATATGATTTTCAGGGCGTGTTCCAGAAGCTGTTCAGCTTTTGCACCATCGACCTGAGCGCGGTCTATTTCGATATCCGCAAGGATGCCCTGTACTGCGACGCGGCAAGCTCGATCGAGGCGCGGGCGTCGCGCACGGTTCTCGACCTGCTGCACACGCATCTGACAAAATGGCTCGCCCCGATCCTGACCTTCACGATGGAGGAGGTCTGGCTGGAACGCTATCCCGCGGGCTGTGTGCATCTGGAGGATTTCGCGTCCGTCCCGACCGAATGGGCAGATCAGACCCTGGCGGAGAAATGGGTGCGCATCCGCGCGGTGCGCCGTGTGGTGACAGGGGCGCTGGAAATCGAGCGGACGGCGAAGCGTATCGGTGCCTCGCTGGAGGCTGCACCGGTGGTTCATGTCATGGATGCGGACCTGCGCACCGCCTTGAACGGTTTGCCGTTGGCGGATCTGTGTATCACCTCGGATATTTCGGTGAGCGACACCGCAGCGCCTGCGGATGCCTTCACGCTTGAAGACGTTCCGGGCGTGGCGGTCGTGCCTGCCTTGGCCGAGGGTCAGAAATGCGCGCGTTGCTGGAAAATCCTCCCCGATGTGGGCACGCATTCGCATCCCGGCGTGTGCGCACGATGCGATACCGCGCTCACCGCGAAAGAATGATCTGAAAATCAGGGGCGCGTGGTTGCGCGCCCCCTTGCAGCCGCCGCGCAGCTTGGGTATTCAGACGCCAGCGCGGGCGTTGTGTAATGGTAAGACCTTAGCCTTCCAAGCTAAAGACGCGGGTTCGATTCCCGCCGCCCGCTCCAACACTCCGATCCTGTACACATTCCGATTTTGATGTTTCCGTCATGCGAATTTCGTGACTGACAGATTTATCTGGCTTAGGCCGGTACTATCCATGGCGGGCCAATGTCCTGCGGGTCTCGCAGGCTGTCCTGTTCCTGGCTTGAGAGTGGCTGCCGACGCTGCCTGGCAGGGGTGCGCTGCGCGGACTGACTTGAATTGACGTGCCCGCGCGTCCACTTCACGACAATGGCGCGGCGCGCGCCTCAGGGTGGCTGATCGCGATTCGAGGCGGCGGGACAATTCCCCTTGCGGGAACGGGTCCAAATGCTTTAGTCAGCCGCCATAATTTCGGTCCCTCAGCAGATACGGGAAATGACAATGGCGAAGGCAAAGTTCGAGCGGACGAAACCGCACGTAAACATCGGAACGATTGGTCACGTTGATCACGGCAAGACGACGCTGACGGCGGCGATCACGAAGCAGTACGGCGACTTCAAGGCGTATGACGAGATCGACGGCGCACCTGAGGAGAAGGCGCGCGGGATCACCATCTCGACCGCGCACGTGGAGTACGAGACGGAAGCCCGTCACTACGCGCATGTCGATTGCCCGGGCCACGCGGACTACGTGAAGAACATGATCACGGGTGCGGCGCAGATGGACGGCGCGATCCTGGTGGTGAACGCGGCCGACGGCCCGATGCCCCAGACGCGTGAGCACATCCTGCTCGGCCGTCAGGTGGGCATCCCCTACATGGTCGTCTACATGAACAAGGTCGATCAGGTCGATGACGAGGAACTGCTCGAGCTGGTCGAGATGGAGATCCGCGAGCTGCTGTCCTCCTACGACTATCCTGGCGACGACATCCCCGTGATCCCCGGTTCGGCGCTGGCCGCCCTGGAAGGCCGCGACCCCGAGATCGGCGAGCAGTCGATCGCGAAGCTGATGGAAGCTGTCGACAGCTACATCCCGAACCCCGAGCGGGCCGTGGACCAGCCGTTCCTGATGCCGATCGAGGACGTGTTCTCGATCTCCGGTCGCGGTACGGTTGTGACCGGCCGTGTGGAGCGTGGCGTGATCAACGTCGGCGACAGCATCGAGATCGTGGGCATCCGCGACACCAAGACCACGACTTGCACGGGCGTCGAGATGTTCCGCAAGCTGCTGGATCGCGGTGAGGCCGGCGACAACATCGGCGCTCTGCTGCGCGGTATCGACCGTGAAGGCGTTGAGCGTGGTCAGGTTCTGTGCAAGCCGGGTTCGGTGAAGCCGCACACGAAGTTCGAGGCGGAAGCGTACATCCTGACGAAGGAAGAGGGTGGCCGTCACACGCCGTTCTTCGCGAACTATCGCCCGCAGTTCTACTTCCGCACGACGGACGTGACCGGCACGGTGATCCTTCCCGAGGGCACCGAGATGGTGATGCCCGGCGACAACCTGAAGTTCGACGTGGAGCTGATCCAGCCGATCGCGATGGAAGAGAAGCTGCGCTTCGCCATCCGTGAAGGCGGCCGCACCGTCGGCGCTGGCGTCGTCTCCAAAATCCACGAGTAAGCATACTCGTCGACACTGCGAAGCGCCGTCGCAACCATGTTGCGGCGGCGCTTTGCGTTTGCTGCCACCGATCCCATTTGATGCCAGAGTGTCAGAATGAACGAACTTATCCTCAGCTCCCTGATTCTCGACGGTCCCCGAAAAGGACAGGTATGCCCACGTGAGGAGGTGGAACCTCTGCTGGATGCGGAAACGTTGCTGTGGGCGCATCTGGACGCGGATCACCCGGATGCGGATGCGTTTCTCGACCGGCATCTGCCCTATGTCGACGACATGCTGCACGAAGCGCTGGTCGCCGACGACACGCGCCCGCGCTGCGTCGCCGTCGGGGGCGGGGCGCTGATCATGCTGCGGGGCGTGAACCTGCAGGCAGGTGCGCTGCCCGAGGACATGATCTCGATCCGGTTGTGGATAGACGCCCGGCGTGTGGTCACTTTGCGCAAGCGAAACCTGAAGGCGGTGGAGGACTTGCAGGCGAATATACGTTCAGGCCAGGGCCCGACCACCCCCGGCGCCTTCATAGCGGATTTCGCGAGACTTCTGACGGAGCGGATGGAACCGCTGTTGGATACGTTAGAGGACACGGTCGCCGCGCAGGAGCAGAATGTGCTGGATGCGCCCGGCCCGGAATTGCGGCGCGAGATTGCCGCGACCAGACGGCAAATGATTATCTTGCGGCGCTATATCGCACCCCAGCGCGACGCGATGCGTGCCTTGAAGGAGTTGAATGTTGACTGGTTGATGCTCGACGATCATCACGACCTGCAGGAAACGGCTGATCGCGTGATGCGGCATGTCGAGGATTTGGACATGCTGCGTGAACGTGCGCAGGTCATTCGGGATGAATTGGCGAACATTCTATCAGATCGGATGAACAGAAATCTCTATACGCTCGCGGTGTTGTCAGCGGTATTTCTGCCACTGGGGTTCATAACCGGATTGTTGGGAGTAAATGTCGGGGGCATTCCCGGGGCAACCGCATCATGGGCCTTTGCTGCGCTGTGCGGCGTTCTGGCCATGATTGGCGGAGCGATTCTCTTGATGCTGTGGCGGCGCGGCTGGATGTAGCCGCGCCTACCATTTCTCGAGCATTCCTCAGGACGCGTTCGCGTCGATCATCTGATAAACTTCGTTCTGGCTCAACGTCAGAACGACGCCGCCCTGTGTCCTCTCCGCGCCCTGCGCCGAAAGTGAGATGGTGTCGAGGGTGCCGGGCATATCCTCATCCAGAGCAACCCTGACACTTCTCAACTGTCCGTTCGCGCCTGCGTAGACGTCGTGTACTTTTCCGATGCGTTCGCCCTCAACCGTCAGGATCGATTCACCGATGGCTGCGAAGGTCAGGCCTTCGGTCTGTGTGACCGGCTGGGAATCCAGTTGGATCGGTCCTTCATCGGTCAATACATCCTGTGCGACGTTCATGATGGTGCGAGTTTCCGCGACGGTTATCGGTGGGACGAATTCCTGTGCCGACAGGCCCGTGCCCGCGATCAAGGCGATGGGTAAGATGAAATCAGCAGCTCTCCTCATAACAAATCCTTTCTTTTCAAATGCAACCGGCAATGCGGTCATATGTGCAGGAACAGATGCGCCCGAGGGCAGGTTCCGGATAAGGCGCTCGGAATCAGTCGGATTTCGCTATGTGGTGCCAGATTCGCGAAAATGGATGGATTGTTTTCGCGGAATCTCAGCGTATTTGGCTGGTTTGTGCAAAGGCGCGGGCAGGCGGCCGGACTGGGACATTAAGTGGTTTTGCCAACCTAAGGCGATCCTGACCATCTACGGGGTATTGCGTCTTTGTCGCAAAGCACGTAACTCACCGATCGTCGGCCGTGGCCCATAGGGGTATAGCTCAGTTGGTAGAGCATCGGTCTCCAAAACCGAGGGTCGTGGGTTCGAGTCCCCCTGCCCCTGCCAGGCCGACATATTGCCACACCTTCTTCAAGGTGGCGCAAGGATGCTGAGGAGAAGACTGATGGCCAAGAGCAATCCCGCTGAATTCGTGCAGGAAGTCCGCGCTGAAACGGCGAAGGTCGTATGGCCGACCCGGCGCGAGGTGATCCTGACGACCGTGATGGTGTTCATCATGGCGACGATCGCGGCGCTGTTCTTCTTTTTCATCGACCGTCTGATCGCGTTCGGGTTGGAGCAGATTCTCCAGTTCGGCGCTTGATCTTCGGGCCTCGTGGGGCTAGACGCATCGAGACTTACCAGACAGCACGGCGCGCCAGATTCGGACGGCGCGCCTGATTTTGTTTGGGAACATTGAAATTCCGGGCCGGTAACGGCGCGCAAGCAAGGTGAAGACGCGACATGGCGAAGCGGTGGTACTCAGTTCACGTTCTCTCGAACTTCGAGAAGAAAGTCGCCGAGTCGATCATGGAGCAGGTCGAGCAAAAGGGCTTGCAGGACGAAATCACCGAGGTGCTGGTTCCAACGGAACAGGTCATCGAGGTGCGTCGCGGAAAGAAGGTCGAGACCGAGAAACGCTTCATGCCCGGCTACGTGCTGGTCAACATGGAGATGACGGACCGCGCCTATCACCTGATCAACGATACGAACCGCGTCACCGGTTTCCTGGGCCCCATGGGCAAGCCTTCGCCGCTGCGGCAGGCTGAGGTGGACCGGATCACGCAGACGGTTCAGGAGGGGGTCGAGAAGCCTCGCACCCTCATCACCTTCGACGTGGGCGAGCAGGTCACGGTCACGGATGGACCGTTCGAGAGCTTCGCCGGCATGGTCGAGGAAGTCGACGACGAGAATCAGCGCCTGAAAGTGACGGTCTCGATCTTTGGCCGGGCCACCCCGGTCGAACTGGAATTCACGCAAGTCCGTAAGGGCGAGTGAACGGCCTCGCTGGGCGAGGCTTAACCCCGTGGGAGGCGAGGGGCGCGCGCGCACCGGACCAGACCACATCACGAACTGCCCGACGGTCGCGTCCCGAGGGTGTGAGTAGAGGAGGCCATCATGGCCAAGAAGGTAGCAGGGCAGCTGAAGCTTCAGGTGCCTGCCGGTAAGGCAAACCCGTCCCCGCCCGTCGGCCCGGCATTGGGTCAGCGCGGCATCAACATCATGGAATTCTGCAAGGCGTTCAACGCCAAGACGCAGGAAATGGAAGTCGGCGCCCCGTGCCCGACCGTGATCACCTACTACGTGGACAAATCGTTCACGATGGAGATCAAGACCCCGCCCGCGTCCTATTATCTCAAGAAGGCCGCCAAGCTGAAATCCGGCGCCAAGACCCCTTCGCGTGAAGTGGCCGGCACCGTGACCGCAAAGCAGGTCCGTGAGATCGCCGAAGCGAAGATGGCAGATCTGAACGCCACCGACATCGACGGCGCCATGAAAATCATCCTGGGCTCCGCCCGGTCGATGGGCATCGAGGTGAAGTGATGGCCAAACTCGGTAAGCGCATGACGGCTGCGAAAGCCGCATTCGAAGGCAAGCACGAGATCTCCATCGACGAGGCGATCAGCCTGGTCAAGGGGAACGCAAAGGCGAAGTTCGACGAGACCGTCGAAATCGCGATGACGCTGGGCGTCGATCCGCGCCACGCTGACCAGATGGTCCGCGGCGTCGTGACCCTGCCCAACGGCACCGGCAAGACGGTCCGCGTGGCTGTGTTCGCACGCGGTCCGAAGGCTGAGGAAGCGACCGAAGCGGGCGCGGACGTGGTCGGTGCCGAAGATTTGATGGAGCAGGTCCAGGCCGGCAACATCAACTTCGATCGCTGCATCGCGACCCCTGACATGATGCCGATCGTCGGCCGTCTGGGCAAGATTCTGGGCCCGCGCAACCTGATGCCGAACCCGCGTGTCGGCACGGTGACGATGGACGTGAAGGCTGCCGTCGAGGCAGCCAAGGGCGGCGAAGTGCAGTTCAAGGCCGAGAAGGCCGGTGTGGTGCACGCAGGCGTCGGCAAGGTCTCCTTCGACGAGGCAGCCCTGGTCGAGAACGTCAAGGCGTTCGTGAACGCCGTAAACAAGGCGAAGCCGTCGGGCGCGAAGGGAACTTACATCAAGTCCATCGCCCTGACCTCCACCATGGGCCCCGGCGTCAAGCTTGACGTTGCAGGCTCCGTCGCGGAATAAGCGGCGATACTGATTCCCCGCCGCGTGGCGGGGATGTTCCGGGGCAGGGTTTCCTGCCCCATCCGTCCGAGACGGTGGGTGATCCGGCCTGCAAGCCAGAATGGATCGTAATTCCTGCCATAGACGGGGGACATGTTGAGGTTCTGCCCTCGGGCGGATCTTGGCGGGACCCCGGACGGGAACCCAAGGGATGGGCGTTCGCGCCCATCAACATGAGCCGGCGGGGGATACCTCGCCTAATATTGGAGCAACACTGTGGATAGAGCCCAAAAAGAATCGGTTGTGGCAGAGCTCAACCAGATTTTCACGGACTCTGGCGTCGTTGTAGTCTCGCACTACGTCGGCCTCTCGGTTGCCGAAATGACTGCGTTCCGTACTTCCGTCCGTGAGGCCGGGGGTGCAGTGCGTGTCGCCAAGAACAGGCTCGCCAAGATCGCCCTAGAAGGGACCCCTGCCGCTGGCATGGGCGACCTTCTGTCCGGCATGACCGTTATCGCCTACTCCGAAGACCCCGTGGCAGCAGCCAAGGCCGTCAACGAGTTCGCAAAGTCGAATGACAAACTGCAAGTCATCGGCGGCGCAATGGGCGACAACGTGCTTGATCCGGCCGGTGTGAAAGCTGTTGCGGCCATGCCGTCGCGTGAGGAGCTTATCGCTTCCATCGCGGCGTGCCTGGGTGCACCCGGCTCGAACATCGCGGGCGCCATCGGCGCACCTGCTTCCAACATCGCGTCGATCCTGTCGACGCTGGAAGAACGCGAAGCGGCGTAAGTCAAAGGCATACGGGAGGACGGTTTGGAGCGATACGCACCGGCCCGGACTCAACAGAACTGAAAGCATAGGAACAGACAAATGGCTGACCTCAAGAAACTCGCAGAAGAGATCGTGGGCCTGACCCTCCTCGAAGCTGCTGAACTGAAGAACATCCTCAAGGACGAGTACGGCATCGAGCCGGCAGCCGGTGGCGCCGTCATGATGGCTGGCCCTGCCGACGCAGGTGCCGCTGCTGAAGAGCAGACCGAGTTCGACGTGATCCTCAAGTCCGCAGGCGACAAGAAGATCAACGTGATCAAGGAAGTCCGCGCGATCACCGGCCTCGGCCTCAAGGAAGCCAAGGATCTGGTCGAAGCTGGCGGCAAGGCCGTCAAGGAAGCCGTGTCCAAGGAAGAAGCAGAAGAGATCAAGGGCAAGCTGGAAGCAGCTGGCGCCGAAGTCGAGCTCAAGTAATCCTTTTGAGAAACCTTTGCATCGCAAGGGTTGTAAAACCGGGGCTGGACGCGCATATGTGCGTGTCCAGCCTCAGCCGCTTCTCCTCCTGTGTCCGCCGCCCTATATGGACGGACCCAGCAGAAGGTGCGTTACATCCGGGTGCAGTGCGTGTGGGAGCGCACTGACAGAATGGGATGAACCCCCGATACGGGCTTTCGCCGGTGCCGCTGCCCAACGGTCACTGCGCGAGAACAGCACGAGGATACCTCACGCATGGTACAGACGTTTTCCGGTCACAAGCGGATCCGCCGTTTCTATGGAAAAATTCGCGAAGTCGCGAAAATGCCGAATCTCATCGAAGTGCAGAAGTCGTCCTACGACCTGTTCCTCGATTCGGGTGACGGCCCCCAGCCGACCGATGGAGAGGGCCTCATGGGCGTTTTCCAGTCGGTCTTCCCGATCAAGGATTTCAATGAAACCTCGATTCTGGAATTCGTGAAATACGAGCTCGAAGCCCCCAAATACGACGTCGAGGAATGCCAGCAACGCGACATGACCTATGCCGCGCCGCTGAAGGTGACGCTGCGTCTGATCGTCTTCGAAGTCGATGAGGATACCGGCGCGCGATCCGTCAAGGACATCAAGGAGCAGGACGTCTATATGGGCGATCTGCCGTTGATGACCGAAAACGGCACCTTCGTCGTCAATGGCACCGAGCGGGTCATCGTCTCGCAGATGCACCGTTCCCCCGGTGTGTTCTTCGATCATGATCGGGGCAAGACGCATGCTTCCGGCAAGTTGCTGTTCGCCTCGCGGATCATTCCCTATCGCGGCTCGTGGCTGGATTTCGAGTTCGATGCAAAGGACATCGTCTTCGCGCGGATCGACCGTCGGCGCAAGCTGCCTGTCACCACGTTGCTCTATGCGCTCGGCCTGGATCAGGACGGCATCATGGAGGCGTATTACAACACCGTCACCTATCGCAATGTGAAGGACAAGGGTTGGGCGACCCCGTTCTTCCCGGACCGCATTCGCGGCACCAAGCCGACGCATGACATCGTCAACGCGGCCAATGGTGAAGTGATCGCGGAGGCGGGCAAGAAGGTCACGCCGCGTACCGTCAAGCAGTTGAAGGACAGCGGTGAGGTCGAGGAAATCCTCGTGCCTTACGACGCGATCTTCGGGCGGTCGATCGCGCGCGATATCGTGAACCCGAAAACCGGCTACATCTATGCCGAGGCCGGTGCGGAGATCACTGAGGAAATCCTGGCCGAGCTGGCCGAGGCCGGTCACGAGACCATTCCGACCCTCGACATCGATCACGTCAACGTGGGCCCCTATATCCGCAACACCATGGTGGCGGACAAGAACCTCAACCGCGATACCGCGCTGCTGGACATCTACCGCGTGATGCGTCCGGGTGAGCCGCCGACCGTCGAGGCTGCCTCGACGATGTTCGACGCGATGTTCTTCGATTCCGAACGCTACGACCTGTCCGCGGTTGGCCGGGTGAAGATGAACATGCGTCTCGATCTGGATGCGCCTGACACCATGCGCACCCTGCGGCGTGAGGATATCATCGCCGTCATCAAGGCGCTGGTCGAACTGCGCGACGGCAAGGGCGATATCGACGATATCGACCACCTTGGAAACCGTCGTGTACGCTCCGTCGGTGAGCTGATGGAAAACCAGTACCGCGTTGGATTGCTGCGGATGGAGCGCGCGATCAAGGAGCGGATGTCATCGGTCGAGATCGACACGGTGATGCCGCAGGACCTGATCAACGCGAAGCCTGCCGCCGCCGCCGTGCGCGAATTCTTCGGCTCCTCGCAGCTGTCGCAGTTCATGGACCAGACGAACCCGCTGTCCGAAGTCACGCACAAGCGTCGTCTTTCCGCACTGGGACCGGGCGGCCTGACGCGGGAGCGTGCCGGCTTCGAGGTGCGCGACGTTCACCCGACCCATTATGGCCGGATGTGCCCGATCGAAACACCCGAAGGCCCGAATATCGGTCTGATCAACTCGCTGGCATCCTATGCCCGCGTCAACAAGTACGGCTTCATCGAGACACCTTACCGCGTCGTTACGGACGGTAAGGTCACCGACGAAGTGCAGTACATGTCCGCGACCGAGGAAAGCCGCTACACCATTGCGCAGGCGAACGCGCGCATCGATGGCGGCAACATGCTGGCCGACGATCTGGTTTCGACCCGGAAGGCAGGCGAGTTCGAACTGAACCCGCCCGAGAACGTGACCCTGATCGACGTCAGCCCCAAACAGCTGGTCTCCGTCGCGGCGTCGCTGATCCCGTTCCTTGAGAACGATGACGCGAACCGCGCGCTGATGGGTTCGAACATGCAACGTCAGGCCGTTCCGCTGGTCAAGGCGGAGGCGCCTTTCGTCGGTACGGGTATCGAGGAAGTCGTGGCACGCGATTCCGGCGCTTCGATCACGGCGGCCCGCGAAGGCGTGGTCGATCAGGTCGATGCGATGCGGATCGTGGTCCGCGCCACCGGCGATCTGCACCCGGGCGATGCGGGCGTGGATATCTACCGCCTGCGCAAGTTCCAGCGATCCAACCAGAACACCTGTATCAACCAGCGTCCGCTGGTGAAGGTGGGTGACCGCGTTCGCCAGGGCGAGGTTGTGGCCGATGGCCCCTCCACCGATCTGGGCGAATTGGCCCTGGGCAAGAACGTGCTGGTCGCGTTCATGCCGTGGAATGGCTACAACTACGAGGATTCCATCCTGATCTCCGAGCGGATCGTGAAGGATGACGTGTTCACCTCCATCCACCTGGAGGAGTTCGAGGTCGCCGCGCGTGACACGAAACTCGGACCGGAGGAAGTGACCCGCGATATCCCCAATGTTGGTGAGGAAGCGCTGCGCAACCTCGACGAAGCCGGTATTGTCTATATCGGTGCCGAGGTCGGACCGGGCGATATTCTGGTCGGCAAGATCACGCCCAAGGGCGAGAGCCCGATGACGCCGGAGGAAAAACTCCTCCGCGCTATCTTCGGTGAGAAGGCATCCGACGTTCGCGACACCTCGCTGCGTCTGCCCCCGGGTGACTACGGTACGGTCGTCGAGGTTCGCGTGTTCAACCGCCACGGTGTGGACAAGGATGAGCGCGCCCTGCAGATCGAGCGTGAGGAAGTTGAACGCCTGCAGCGGGACAAGGACGATGAGCTCGCAATTCTGGAGCGCAACATCTACTCCCGTCTGCGTGAGATGCTCACGGGCAAGACTGCCGTGAAGGGTCCGAAGGGCATCAAGGCTGGCTCGGTCATCGACGATGACATGCTCGACAACACGTTGAGCAAGGGTCTGTGGTGGCAGCTCGCGCTGGAGGAAGAGGACGACGCGAAAGGTGTCGAGGCGCTGCAAGGCCAGTTCGACGCGCAAAAGCGTACGCTCGACCGCCGGTTCGAGGACAAGGTCGACAAGGTTCGCCGTGGCGACGACCTGCCGCCGGGCGTGATGAAGATGGTCAAGGTCTTCATCGCCGTGAAGCGCAAGCTTCAGCCGGGGGACAAGATGGCGGGCCGTCACGGCAACAAGGGTGTCATCTCCCGCGTTGTGCCTGAGGAGGATATGCCCTTCCTCGCCGATGGTACGCCGGTCGATTTCGTTCTGAACCCGCTGGGCGTTCCGTCGCGGATGAACGTTGGTCAGATCCTTGAGACGCATATGGGCTGGGCCGCGCGCGGTCTGGGTGAGAGCATCGCAAACTCGCTGGATGAATATCGCCGTTCCGGTGACATGACCCCGGTGAAGGACGCGATGAAGATCGCCTATGGTGAGGACGTGTACAACGAATCCACCGCCGACATGACCGATGAGGAGTTCCTGGAGGCCGCGGGCAACGTGACCCGTGGTGTTCCGATCGCGACGCCGGTCTTCGACGGCGCGAAGGAGCCTGACGTCAACGATGCGCTGCGGCGTGCCGGTCTGGACGAAAGCGGCCAGTCTGTCGTCTTTGACGGCCGGACAGGTGAGCAGTTCGCGCGCAAGGTGACGGTGGGGGTCAAGTACCTGCTGAAACTGCACCACCTGGTGGACGACAAGATCCACGCCCGTTCGACCGGGCCGTACTCCCTCGTCACGCAGCAGCCGCTGGGTGGTAAGGCACAGTTCGGTGGCCAGCGCTTCGGTGAGATGGAGGTCTGGGCGCTGGAAGCGTACGGCGCCGCCTACACCTTGCAGGAAATGCTGACGGTGAAGTCGGATGACGTCGCGGGCCGGACCAAGGTCTATGAGGCTATCGTGAAGGGCGAGAATGACTTCGAGGCCGGTGTGCCTGAATCGTTCAACGTTCTCGTCAAGGAAATCCGGTCGCTCGGTCTGAATATCGAGCTGCTGGATTCCGAAGCGGAGTGATCGCAAGGCCGGGGGCGGACCGCCGCCCCCGTCTAGCGGCCCGAGGGCCGCGTATTGCCAATGACAGTTAGGATCACAAGATGAACCAAGAGCTTATCAACAACCCGTTCAGCCCGGTTGCCCCGCTCAAGACTTTCGACGAGATCAAGATCTCTCTGGCCTCGCCGGAGCGGATCCTGAGCTGGTCCTTCGGTGAGATCAAGAAGCCGGAAACCATCAACTACCGGACCTTCAAGCCCGAGCGGGACGGCCTGTTCTGCGCCCGGATCTTTGGTCCGATCAAGGATTACGAGTGCCTGTGCGGCAAGTACAAGCGCATGAAGTATCGCGGTGTGACCTGCGAAAAATGCGGCGTCGAAGTGACGTTGCAAAAGGTCCGTCGTGAGCGGATGGGCCACATCGAACTGGCTGCACCCGTCGCGCATATCTGGTTCCTGAAATCGCTGCCCAGCCGCATCGGCCTGATGCTGGACATGACGCTGCGCGATCTGGAGCGGATCCTGTATTTCGAGCAGTACGTGGTGATCGAGCCCGGCCTGACCGAACTGACCAAGGGTCAGCTGCTGACCGAGGAAGAGTTCCTCGACGCCGAGGATCTGTACGGTGCCGACGCGTTCCGCTGCGGCATCGGCGCAGAGGCGATCCGCGAAATGCTGGCCGATATCGACCTGGATGCGGAGGCAGAGCAACTGCGCGCCGATCTGGCGGAGGCAACCGGCGAGCTGAAGCCCAAGAAGATCATCAAGCGTCTGAAACTGGTCGAGAACTTCCTCGATTCCGGTAACCGGCCCGAATGGATGATCCTGACCGTGATCCCCGTGATCCCGCCCGAGCTGCGCCCGCTGGTGCCGCTGGACGGTGGCCGTTTCGCGACCTCCGATCTTAACGATCTGTATCGTCGGGTCATCAACCGGAACAACCGCCTGAAGCGTCTGATCGAGTTGCGCGCGCCGGACATCATCATTCGTAACGAAAAGCGGATGTTGCAGGAATCCGTCGATGCGCTGTTCGACAATGGTCGTCGCGGCCGCGTTATCACGGGTGCGAACAAGCGTCCGCTGAAGTCGCTGTCCGATATGCTCAAGGGCAAGCAGGGCCGCTTCCGTCAGAACCTTCTGGGCAAGCGGGTCGATTTCTCAGGCCGTTCGGTCATCGTGACCGGCCCCGAACTGAAGCTGCACCAATGTGGCCTGCCCAAGAAGATGGCGCTGGAGCTGTTCAAGCCGTTCATTTACTCGCGACTCGACGCGAAGGGCCTCAGCTCGACCGTCAAACAGGCGAAAAAGCTGGTCGAAAAGGAGCGCCCCGAAGTTTGGGACATCCTCGACGAGGTGATCCGCGAGCATCCGGTCATGCTCAACCGTGCGCCGACATTGCACCGTCTGGGCATCCAGGCGTTCGAGCCGGTCCTGATTGAAGGCAAGGCGATCCAGCTGCACCCGCTGGTCTGCTCCGCGTTCAACGCTGATTTCGACGGCGACCAGATGGCGGTTCACGTGCCCCTCAGCATGGAGGCGCAGCTTGAGGCGCGCGTCCTGATGATGTCGACGAACAACGTCCTGTCGCCTGCGAACGGCAAGCCGATCATCGTGCCTTCGCAGGATATGATCCTCGGCCTGTACTACATCACGCTGGCGCGGGATGGGCAAAAGGGTGAGGGCATGATCTTCGGCTCGATCGAGGAGGTCGATCACGCCCTGAACGCCGGCACCGTGCACCTGCATTCCAAGATCACCGCGCGTATCCCGCAGGTGAACGAGGATGGTGAGACGGTGATGCAGCGGTTCGAGACCACGCCGGGCCGTCTGCGTCTGGGCGCGCTGTTGCCGCTGAACGCGAAGGCACCGTTCGACATCGTCAACCGCCTGCTGCGCAAGAAGGAGGTGGCCGAGGTCATCGACACCGTCTACCGCCATTGCGGTCAGAAGGAATCGGTTATCTTCTGCGATCAGATCATGACGCTCGGCTTTACCGAGGCGTTCAAGGCCGGCATCTCGTTCGGCAAGGACGACATGGTCATTCCCGACTCCAAGTGGACCATCGTCGAGGCGGTTCGCGATCAGGTGAAGGAATTCGAGCGCCAGTACATGGACGGCCTGATTACTCAGGGCGAAAAGTACAACAAGGTGGTCGATGCCTGGTCTCAGTGCTCCGACACCGTGGCCGACGCGATGATGGCGGAAATCTCCGCCATGCGGAAGGACGATGCCGGTGCCGAGATGGAACCGAACTCGGTCTACATGATGTCGCATTCCGGTGCGCGTGGCTCCCCTGCTCAGATGAAGCAGCTGGGCGGTATGCGCGGCCTGATGGCCAAGCCGTCGGGTGAGATCATCGAGACGCCGATCGTGTCGAACTTCAAGGAAGGTCTGACCGTGGCGGAGTACTTCAACTCCACCCACGGTGCCCGTAAGGGTCTGGCCGACACCGCGCTCAAGACCGCGAACTCCGGCTATCTGACCCGGCGTCTGGTGGACGTCGCGCAGGACTGCATCGTCAAGATCGACGATTGCGGAACCGACAAGTCGATCACTGCATCTGCCGTCATCACCGATGGCGATGTCGTGGCCAGCCTGTCCGAGCGTATTCTGGGCCGCGTCGCCGCAGAGGATGTGCTGGATCCTGCGGATGAGACACGTGTCATCTGCAAGGAAGGTGAGCTGATCGACGAGCGCATGGCCGATCTGATCGAAGGCGCTGCCGTGCAGTCGATGAAGATGCGTTCGCCGCTGACATGTGAAGCGGACGATGGCATCTGCGCACAGTGCTACGGTCGCGACCTCGCACGCGGGACCAAGGTGAATCCGGGTGAAGCTGTCGGCATCATCGCCGCGCAGTCCATCGGGGAACCCGGCACGCAGCTGACGATGCGGACATTCCACATCGGCGGCATCGCGCAGGGTGGTTCGCAATCCTATCTGGAGGCGACGCAGCCCGGTAAGGTCGAGCTTCGCAACAAGAACGTCATCACCAACTCCTCGGGTGAGGTGATCGTTCTGGGCCGCAACATGTCCATCGCTATCATGGATGAGCATGGCGTGGCGCGGGCCGAGTACAAGATGGCCTATGGTTCGACCCTGCTGATCGCGGAAGGTCAGGAAATCGCACGCGGTGACAAGCTCGCCGAGTGGGATCCCTACACCTTGCCGATCATCGCCGAGAAGGACGGAACCGCGAAGTTCGTGGACCTGACGCCCGGTATTTCCGTGCGTGAGGATACGGATGATGCGACCGGTATTTCCCAGCGGATCGTTTCGGATTGGCGCGCGGCCCCCAAGGGCAACGAGCTGAAGCCGGCGATCATCCTCGCGGATGCCGAAGGGGAGCCTGTGCGTCTGGACAACGACAACCCGGCTGCCTACGCGATGTCGGTGGACGCAATTCTGTCGGTCGAGGACGGGCAGGACATGAAGGCCGGCGACGTGCTGGCGCGTATCCCGCGTGAGGGCGCGAAGACGAAGGACATCACCGGTGGTCTGCCGCGTGTTGCCGAACTCTTCGAGGCACGCCGTCCCAAGGATCACGCGATCATCGCGGAGCAGGACGGCTATGTCCGGTTCGGCAAGGACTACAAGAACAAGCGTCGTATCACGCTCGAACCCGCCGACGACACGATGGAAGCGGTCGAGTACCTGGTTCCCAAGGGCAAGCACATCCCCGTGGCCGAAGGCGACTTCGTCCAGAAGGGTGAGTACATCATGGACGGCAACCCGGCCCCCCATGACATCCTCGCCATTCTGGGGATCGAGGCGCTGGCGGACTACCTCATCAACGAGGTTCAGGACGTCTATCGTTTGCAGGGTGTGAAGATCAACGACAAGCACATCGAGGTGATCGTTCGCCAGATGCTGCAAAAGTGGGAGATCTCCGAGTCCGGTGGAACCACGCTGTTGAAGGGTGAGCAGGTCGACAAGATCGAGTTCGACGAGGCGAACGAAAAGGCGATCTCCAAGGGTGGGGCCCCTGCGAAGGGTGCGCCGATCCTGCTGGGGATTACCAAAGCGTCGCTTCAGACACGCTCGTTCATTTCGGCGGCTTCGTTCCAGGAAACCACGCGGGTGCTGACGGAGGCATCCACGCAGGGCAAGCGGGACAAGCTGATCGGCCTGAAGGAAAACGTCATCGTCGGCCGGTTGATCCCGGCAGGCACCGGGGGCGCAACCCACGACATCAAGCGTGTGGCACAGGAGCGGGACAACAAGGTCATCGCCCAGCGTCAGAAGGAGGCGCAGGCCGCGCTGGCCAAGGCAGAGGCGGAAGCCGCAGCCGAGGAACCCGCTGACGAGTAATCCCTCGTCACATGAATTTGGAAAAGCCCCGGTCCACGCACCGGGGCTTTTTCGTTTCGAATGATGACTTCCCTGAGAGGCAGCTTCACCGGCTCTTTTCACGGGAGGTGGCGGAACCTACCTTGAAGCAAACAGGTTCAGGAGTACGCCATGCTACGCAATGCCCTATCTTCGATCGCGATATCGCTCATGCTCGTCGTGCCAGCGGTCGCGCAGGAGCAGCGACAGGAGGAGGCCCTGGCCGAGGAGGTCCTGCTGCTCAACGGCTTCGACACGCTGACGGAGGATCAGGCGCGCAATCTGGCCAAGGCACCCGAGGGCACCGCCGAGGCCGATCCGAATTTGGCGAATGCCTGGAGCCGGCTGGGTGTCAGATTCTTCGCGCCCGAGCCTGTGTTCGAGGCGGCGGCGGCAGAATTGGCGGACCTTGCCAGCGTCGAGGAGCTGGAGACCCTCCGCGATTTCTTCGCCTCGGGGCTGGGGCAGCGTGTGACCGCGCTGGAGGAGGCGAGCCAGACGCCCGACATGGACGACGTGAACCAGACTGAACTGGGCCATGCCATTCTGGCGAACGACACCGACGCGGACCGTCTGGAGGCATTGCAACGCCTGGCGCTGGCCTTCGGCACGCCAGAGGAAACGGCAGCGATGAGCCTGAATACCCAGTTTGTCTTTCAAAAGGCTCTGAACGAAAATCTTGGCCGCGCGATTCCCGAGGCCGACCTGCTGGCGATGATCATCACGCAGCAGGACGATATGATCGACAGATTGCGCACCGAGTCGGTGGCGGGGAAGGCATTCGTCTATCAGTCCCTGTCCGTGGACGAACTGAACGCCTATAGCGAACTGCTCGAAAGCGAAGCTGGCAAAAAGATGTACGATGCCGTAGAAGCGGGCATGGCGCAGGAATTGCACAGTCAAATGAGAGACTTCGCAGCCGCGTTGGGCGCCGCGATCGGGGCCGAGAATATTTGACGTGGCGCCATTTTTCCCGCATGGGAATGGCTGGTTGACACCATGAAGACTCGGGCGTAGTTTCCGCCCACTTTCATAGGGCCGATTGGTCCCTTGAATACGATATAGCCGAAACTGGCGATGCATGATCCGGGCAGATGCCCCGATCCTCTGAAATTCACGCCATTGCGATCCTCAAGGGGGTCGCGGTGGCTCGTGCGTGCCATGAGGCGCGCATCAGGGCGTTGAACGAACGATAGGGCGAGATAGAATGCCGACGATTCAACAGCTGATCCGCAAGCCGCGGCAGCCAAAGGTCAAGCGCTCGAAGTCGCAGCATCTGGAGGGTTGCCCCCAGAAGCGCGGCGTCTGTACGCGTGTTTACACTACGACTCCGAAGAAGCCGAACTCCGCTATGCGGAAAGTTGCGAAGGTTCGCCTGACCAACGGCTACGAGGTGATTTCCTACATCCCGGGTGAAAGCCACAACCTTCAGGAGCACTCCGTGGTTCTGATTCGTGGCGGCCGGGTGAAGGATCTTCCCGGCGTCCGCTACCACATCCTTCGCGGTGTGCTCGATACGCAAGGCGTCAAGGATCGTCGCCAGCGTCGTTCGAAGTACGGCGCGAAGCGTCCGAAATAAGAAGGAGTTCGCGAGATGTCACGTCGCCATCGCGCCGAGAAACGGGAAGTGCTGCCTGACGCCAAGTATGGCGACAAGGTGCTGACCAAATTCATGAATAACCTGATGTACGACGGCAAGAAATCTGCCGCCGAAAGCATCGTGTACGGCGCGATGACCCGTGTCGAGGAGCGCATCAAGCGTGAGCCGATCGAGGTCTTCCACGAGGCGCTGGACAACATCAAGCCGGCCCTGGAAGTTCGTTCCCGCCGGGTTGGTGGTGCGACCTATCAGGTCCCCGTCGAGGTCCGTCCCGAGCGGCGTGAGGCGCTGGCGATTCGCTGGCTCATCAACGCATCTCGCGCCCGCAACGAGAATACGATGGAAGAGCGCCTCGCAGGCGAGCTGCTCGACGCCGTGAACTCGCGCGGAACGGCCGTGAAGAAACGCGAAGACACGCACAAGATGGCAGAGGCGAACAAGGCCTTCTCCCATTACCGCTGGTAATTCGAGCCTAGAGGACCATCCACATGGCACGCGACTATCCCCTTGAGCGCTACCGGAACTTTGGAATCATGGCGCATATCGATGCAGGTAAGACCACCTGCACCGAGCGGATTCTGTTTTATACCGGCAAGTCTCACAAGATCGGCGAAGTCCACGACGGCGCCGCGACCATGGACTGGATGGAGCAGGAGCAGGAGCGTGGCATCACGATCACCTCTGCTGCGACGACCACGTTCTGGGAGCGTACGTCGACAGGTGACGAAGCCGAGACGCCGAAGCACCGCTTCAACATCATCGACACGCCCGGTCACGTGGACTTCACCATCGAGGTCGAGCGTTCGCTCGCCGTTCTCGACGGCGCTGTTTGCGTGCTCGACGCGAATGCCGGTGTGGAGCCGCAGACCGAAACCGTCTGGCGTCAGGCTGACCGGTACAAGGTTCCGCGGATCGTGTTCGTCAACAAGATGGACAAGATCGGCGCGGACTTCGACAACTGCGTCGACATGATCCGCAAGCGGACCGGCGCGCGTGCGATGCCGATCCAGATTCCGATCGGGGCCGAGACGGAGCTGGAAGGCATCGTCGATCTGGTCACCATGGAAGAGTGGACCTGGGTCGGTGAAGACCTGGGTGCGTCCTGGACCCGTCAGCCCATCCGCGATTCCCTCAAGGATCGCTGTGATGAGCTGCGTGCGGAAATGATCGAGCTCGCCGTCGAAATGGACGACGACATCATGGAAGCATATCTGGACGGCACTGAGCCGGATGTCGCGACCCTGCGCAAGCTGATCCGCAAGGGCACGCTGTCGATGTCCTTCGTTCCCGTGCTGGCCGGTTCGGCGTTCAAGAACAAGGGTGTTCAGCCCCTGTTGAACGCTGTGATCGACTATCTGCCCGGTCCTCTCGACGTTCCTGCCTATATGGGCTTCAAGCCGGGCGACGAGACGGAAACCCGCGATCAGGCACGTCACGCCGATGATAACGAGCCGTTCTCCGGTCTTGCATTCAAGATCATGAACGATCCGTTCATGGGCACGCTGACCTTCACCCGCGTCTACTCCGGCATGGTCAAGAAGGGCGACAGCTTCCTGAACTCGACCAAGGGCAAGAAAGAGCGCATCGGCCGTATGGTCATGATGCACTCCAACAACCAGGAAGAGATCCAGGAAGCGTTCGCAGGCGACATCATTGCGCTTGCAGGCCTGAAGGATACGACGACGGGCGATACGCTTTGCGCGATCAACGCTCCGGTCGTTCTGGAAACGATGACGTTCCCCGATCCCGTGATCGAGATCGCCGTCGAGCCCAAGACGAAGGCGGACCAAGAGAAGATGTCTCAGGGTCTGGCGCGTCTGGCTGCCGAGGATCCCTCCTTCCGTGTGGAAACTGATCTCGAATCCGGTCAGACCATCATGAAGGGCATGGGCGAACTTCACCTCGATATCCTGGTCGACCGCCTCAAGCGGGAATTCAAGGTCGAGGCGAACATCGGTGCGCCGCAGGTTGCCTATCGTGAGACAATCTCTCGCGAGGCCGAAATCGACTACACCCACAAGAAGCAATCTGGTGGTACGGGTCAGTTCGGTCGCGTCAAGATGATCATCACACCGACGGAGCCGGGCGAGGGCTACTCGTTCGAATCCAAGATCGTCGGCGGTGCCGTGCCCAAGGAGTATATCCCGGGCGTGGAAAAGGGCATCAAGTCCGTCATGGACAGCGGGCCCCTGGCCGGCTTCCCCGTGATCGACTTCAAGGTCGCCCTGATCGACGGCGCGTTCCACGATGTCGACTCCAGCGTGCTGGCGTTCGAGATCGCGGCGCGGATGGGTATGCGTGAAGGTCTGCGCAAGGCTGGCGCGAAGCTGCTCGAACCGATGATGAAAGTCGAAGTTCTGACACCGGAAGAATACACCGGTTCGATCATCGGCGATCTGACCTCGCGTCGGGGCATGGTGCAGGGGCAGGATACGCGCGGCAACGCGATCGTCATCGACGCCTTCGTACCGCTGGCCAACATGTTCGGCTACATCAACAACCTGCGTTCCATGTCTTCGGGCCGGGCACAGTTCTCGATGCAGTTCGATCACTACGATGCGGTCCCGTCCAATATCTCGGAAGAGATTCAAGCGAAGTTCGCGTAAGGAGAGGGCTCGATGTTGCGTAGCGCATTTATCGGTGGATTGGCGGCTTTGTCGCTTCTGGGGTGCTCGGAACCCGGTGTGACGGAATATGTCGCACCAACTCTGGACGCCTCGACGATCCGCGCCGTCACCTTCACAGGTGCTACGGTAGATGCGCGCACGCTGCGAGCCGATATCGAGACCCCCGATTTCGACTCGATCACCGTACGTACGGAGGTCGAGCGGGCCGCTCAAAATGAGTTGGTCTGGGATATCGGGGGAACGCGTCCGTCACGGGTCGAACTGGTTGTGACGGATCTGACCTTCGACGGTGGCGAAGCTGGCCTTTTCGGCCGGGGTGTCGCTGTGATGCGCGGAACAGTGTCCCTGGTGGACGCAGCTACGGGGGCGGAGATTGTCGCCCCCATCGAGATTTTCTCGACCGGTATCGGTTGGGTGGCGGATGGCACGCAGCCTGACATCACCCAGGCCGACAGCGGCACCGAGTTGACTGAATTGGCGGAGCAGTTCGTTGCTCGCGCCCGGCGGGTGCTTCTGGGCGCCTGAACGACGAAACACTTGCAATCCTGAAGGGGACTGAGCATGGCGAAGGCAAAGTTCGAGCGGACGAAACCGCACGTAAACATCGGAACGATTGGTCACGTTGATCACGGCAAGACGACGCTGACGGCGGCGATCACGAAGCAGTACGGCGACTTCAAGGCGTATGACGAGATCGACGGCGCACCTGAGGAGAAGGCGCGCGGGATCACCATCTCGACCGCGCACGTGGAGTACGAGACGGAAGCCCGTCACTACGCGCATGTCGATTGCCCGGGCCACGCGGACTACGTGAAGAACATGATCACGGGTGCGGCGCAGATGGACGGCGCGATCCTGGTGGTGAACGCGGCCGACGGCCCGATGCCCCAGACGCGTGAGCACATCCTGCTCGGCCGTCAGGTGGGCATCCCCTACATGGTCGTCTACATGAACAAGGTCGATCAGGTCGATGACGAGGAACTGCTCGAGCTGGTCGAGATGGAGATCCGCGAGCTGCTGTCCTCCTACGACTATCCTGGCGACGACATCCCCGTGATCCCCGGTTCGGCGCTGGCCGCCCTGGAAGGCCGCGACCCCGAGATCGGCGAGCAGTCGATCGCGAAGCTGATGGAAGCTGTCGACAGCTACATCCCGAACCCCGAGCGGGCCGTGGACCAGCCGTTCCTGATGCCGATCGAGGACGTGTTCTCGATCTCCGGTCGCGGTACGGTTGTGACCGGCCGTGTGGAGCGTGGCGTGATCAACGTCGGCGACAGCATCGAGATCGTGGGCATCCGCGACACCAAGACCACGACTTGCACGGGCGTCGAGATGTTCCGCAAGCTGCTGGATCGCGGTGAGGCCGGCGACAACATCGGCGCTCTGCTGCGCGGTATCGACCGTGAAGGCGTTGAGCGTGGTCAGGTTCTGTGCAAGCCGGGTTCGGTGAAGCCGCACACGAAGTTCGAGGCGGAAGCGTACATCCTGACGAAGGAAGAGGGTGGCCGTCACACGCCGTTCTTCGCGAACTATCGCCCGCAGTTCTACTTCCGCACGACGGACGTGACCGGCACGGTGATCCTTCCCGAGGGCACCGAGATGGTGATGCCCGGCGACAACCTGAAGTTCGACGTGGAGCTGATCCAGCCGATCGCGATGGAAGAGAAGCTGCGCTTCGCCATCCGCGAAGGCGGCCGCACCGTCGGCGCTGGCGTCGTCTCCAAAATCCACGAGTAAGCATACTCGTCGACCCGAATTGTGGCCGGGGATGACCCCGGCCACGCTCTTTGAACACGTTGATGAATGAGGCGACCCCAATGAACGGTCAGAACATTCGCATCCGGCTCAAGGCCTTCGATTACCGCGTTCTGGATGCCAGCACGCAGGAAATCGTCTCTACGGCCAAGCGCACAGGTGCAACGGTCCGCGGTCCTATCCCGCTGCCGAACAAGATTGAGAAGTTTACCGTTCTTCGCGGTCCCCACGTGGACAAGAAGAGCCGTGAACAGTTTGAGATCCGCACGCATAAGCGCCTGCTGGATATCGTCGATCCGACACCCCAGACGGTGGACGCGCTGATGAAGCTCGACCTCGCCGCTGGTGTGGACGTTGAAATCAAGCTCTGAGGGGGCGAAAATGTTGCGTTCCGGAGTAATCGCTAAGAAACTGGGCATGACCCGGTTGTTCATGGAAGACGGACGGCAGATCCCTGTCACCGTGCTTCAGATGGATGGATGTCAGGTCGTCGCACAGCGCACCGCAGATCGGGATGGCTACACTGCCGTTCAGCTCGGCGTTGGCAATGTGAAGGCGAAGAACGTCAGCCAGCCCATGCGGGGTCACTTCGCCGTCGCGAAGGTTGAGCCCAAGCGCAAGCTGGCCGAATTCCGCGTCAGCGAAGACAACATGATCGGTGTCGGTGAGGAAATCACCGCGGATCATTACTTCGCTGGTCAATATGTGGACGTTGCCGGCACCTCGATCGGTAAGGGTTTTGCAGGTGCGATGAAGCGCCATAACTTCGGCGGCCTGCGGGCGTCGCATGGTGTGTCCGTTTCCCACCGTTCGCACGGCTCCACCGGTCAGTGTCAGGATCCGGGCAAGGTCTTCAAGGGTAAGAAGATGGCTGGTCACATGGGCTCCGCCCGCGTGACGACCCAGAACCTGGAAGTCATCAAGACCGACAGCGACCGTGGCCTGATCATGGTCAAGGGCGCGGTTCCGGGCTCCAAGGGTGGCTGGGTGACGATCAAGGATGCGGTGAAAAAGCCGCTGCCCGAGAACGTGATCCTTCCCGCCGCGCTGAAGTCCGCCGCCGAGGAAGCCGCGAAAGCCGCAGCCGAGGCAGAAGCCGCAGCAGCAGCCGAGGCAGAAGCAGCCGCAGCGGCAGCCGCCGCTGAGGAGCAGGCCGCGATCGAAGCAGCCGAGGCGGAAGCCGCGACTGAGGACGCTGCACCTGAAGAAGGGGGTGAGGACAAATGAAACTCGACGTAATCAACCTCGATGCCGGTTCGGCAGGCTCGATCGAGCTGGACGATTCCGTCTTCGGGCTGGAGCCGCGCGCAGACATTCTGCACCGCATGGTTCGTTGGCAGCGTGCACGTGCCCAGCAGGGTACGCACTCGGTCAAGGGTCGTTCGGAGGTCAGCTACTCGACCAAGAAGATCTATCGTCAGAAGGGTACCGGCGGCGCACGTCACGGTTCCCGCAAGGCGCCGATCTTCCGCAAGGGTGGTGTCTACAAGGGCCCGACCCCGCGCAGCCACGGTCACGATCTGACCAAGAAGTTCCGCAAGCTGGGCCTGCGTCACGCGCTCAGCGCCAAGATGACTGCCGGTGAGCTGGTCGTGATCGAAAGCGCGGCAATGACAGAAGCGAAGACGGCCGAGCTGTCCAAGCGTCTGAACAAGCTGGGCTGGAAGCGCGCGCTGATCATCGACGGTGCGGACGTGGACGACAACTTCGCCCGCGCAGCGCGCAACATTGAAACCCTCGACGTTCTGCCGAGCATCGGTGCCAACGTGTACGATATCCTCAAGAAGGATACGCTGGTTCTGACCAAAGCGGGCGTCGAAGCACTGGAGGCTCGACTGAAATGAGCGCCAAGGCAGAACTCTACGACGTGATTCGTCGTCCGATCATCACGGAAAAAAGCTCGCTGGCCTCCGAGGCCAATGCGGTGGTTTTCGAAGTGGCGATCGACGCGAACAAGCCCCAGATCAAGGAAGCGGTCGAAGGTTTGTTCAACGTCAAGGTGAAGGCGGTCAACACCACCGTCACCAAAGGCAAGGTCAAGCGGTTCCGCGGTCGCCTCGGCACCCGCAAGGACGTGAAGAAGGCATATGTGACGTTGGAGGAAGGTAATTCCATCGACGTCAGCACTGGCCTCTGAGTTGGACCTCTGCTAGAGAGCAACGACTCACGGCCCTCGCCCACGCGGCGGGGGCCGTGCAATTTTCAAGACGAAGCAAACGGATGACAGCAAGATGGCATTGAAGTCGTATAAGCCGACAACGCCTGGCCAGCGCGGGCTGGTTCTGATCGACCGTTCGGAGCTTTGGAAAGGTCGCCCCGTCAAGTCCCTCACCGAGGGTCTGACGAAGAACGGCGGCCGGAACAATACCGGACGGATCACCATGCGCCGCAAAGGCGGCGGGGCGAAGCGTCTCTACCGGATCGTGGATTTCAAGCGTCGCAAGTTCGACGTGTCCGCGGCAGTGGAGCGGATCGAGTATGATCCCAACCGGACGGCGTTCATCGCCCTCCTGAAATACACCGATGGTGAGCAGGCCTACGTGCTGGCACCGCAGCGCCTCGCCGTTGGCGATATGGTCGTCGCGGGTGAGAAGGTCGACGTGAAGCCGGGCAATGCGATGCCATTCACCGGCATGCCCATCGGTACGATCGTTCACAACATCGAGTTGAAGCCGGGCAAGGGCGGTCAGATCGCACGTGCCGCTGGCTCCTATGCTCAGTTCGTCGGTCGTGACGGCGGCTACGCGCAGTTGCGCCTGTCCTCGGGCGAGCTTCGCCTGGTGCGTCAGGAATGCATGGCGACGGTGGGTGCGGTTTCCAACCCCGACCACTCGAACCAGAACTTGGGTAAAGCGGGCCGCAACCGACACAAGGGCATCCGTCCTTCTGTCCGTGGTGTCGTCATGAACCCGATCGATCACCCGCATGGTGGTGGTGAAGGCCGGACTTCGGGTGGTCGTCACCCGGTGACCCCGTGGGGCAAGCCGACCAAGGGTGCACGCACCCGCACCAACAAAACGACTGACAAGTATATCTTGCGGTCGCGCCACCAGCGTAAGAAATAAGGAGGCCTGACACATGGCACGTTCAGTCTGGAAAGGCCCGTTCGTCGATTCCTACGTTCTCAAGAAAGCTGAGAAGTCGCGGGAATCCGGTCGCAATGAGGTCATCAAGATCTGGTCCCGTCGTTCGACGATCCTGCCCCAATTCGTGGGTCTGACCTTCGGCGTCTACAATGGCAAGAAGCACATCCCTGTCAACGTGACCGAGGATATGATCGGCCAGAAATTCGGTGAGTATTCGCCCACGCGGACCTATTACGGTCACGCGGCGGACAAGAAAGCGAAGCGGAAGTAATCATGGGACAGACAAAGAACCCCCGCCGCGCCGCGGATAACGAGGCGATCGCGATCAGCTCGATGTTGCGCACCTCGCCGCAGAAACTCAACCTTGTGGCTCAGATGATCCGCAACAAGCCCGTCGACAAGGCGCTGGTCGATCTGACCTTCTCCAAGAAGCGGATCGCGGCAGATGTGAAGAAATGCCTTCAGTCCGCCATCGCCAACGCCGAGAACAACCATGGTCTCGACGTGGACGAACTGGTCGTTGCTGAAGCTTATGTCGGCAAGACGATGGTCATGAAGCGCGGACGTCCGCGGGCACGTGGCCGCTTCGGCAAGATCCTGAAGCCGTTCAGCCAGGTCACGATCAAGGTTCGCCAGGTCGGCGCAGTCGAGGAGCAAGCCTAATGGGAAATAAAATCAACCCAATCGGTCTGCGCCTGCAGATCAACCGTACTTGGGACAGCCGCTGGTATGCGGATACGAAGGATTACGGTGGGCTTCTTCACGAAGACATCAAGATCCGTGAGTATATCCACAAGAACCAGAATCAGGCTGGCATCAGCCGGATCATCATTGAGCGTCCGCACCGCAAGTGCCGCGTGACCATCCATGCCGCGCGGCCTGGTGTGATCATCGGTAAAAAAGGTGCTGACATCGAGACGCTGCGCAAGGAACTCGCGAAGCTGACCGACAGTGAACTGCACCTGAACATCGTCGAGGTCCGCAAGCCGGAGATCGACGCGCGTCTGGTCGCGGAGAACATCGCCCAGCAGCTTGAGCGTCGTGTTTCGTTCCGTCGTGCGCTGAAGCGTGCGGTCCAGAACGCCATGCGTATGGGTGCCCTGGGCATCCGGATCAACGCAGCCGGTCGTCTGGGCGGCGCGGAAATCGCACGGACCGAATGGTATCGTGAGGGCCGCGTGCCCCTGCATACCCTGCGGGCCGATATCGATTACGCACATGTCGAGGGCAAGACCGCCTACGGCATCATCGGCATCAAGGTCTGGATCTTCAAAGGTGAGATCATGGATCACGATCCGTCCGCGCGTGATCGTCGTCACGAAGAACTGCAATCCGGTGGCCGCCCTGGTGGTCGTCCCGGCGGTCGCGACCGCTGAGCCGCGTGAAGGAGAGAACACATGCTTTCGCCAAAGCGCACGAAATTTCGTAAGCAGTTCAAGGGCCGCATTCATGGCAATGCCAAGGGTGGCTCCGAACTGAACTTCGGCCAGTTCGGTCTGAAGGCAACGACGCCCGAGCGCGTCACCGCCCGTCAGATCGAGGCAGCCCGCCGTGCCATGACGCGCCACATGAAGCGTCAGGGCCGGGTCTGGATCCGCATCTTCCCCGACGTGCCCGTTACGTCGAAGCCCACCGAAGTCCGGATGGGTAAGGGTAAGGGTTCGGTCGATTACTGGGCAGCCAAGGTCAAGCCGGGCCGCGTCATGTTCGAGATCGACGGTGTTTCCGAGCCGATCGCTCGTGAGGCCCTGCGCCTCGCCGCGATGAAGCTGCCGGTCAAATGCCGCTTCATCGAGCGTGAAGACTGGTAAGTCGTCTCGACGATCTGATTTTTGGAAAGCCCCGGTACAAACCGGGGCTTTTCTGTTTCTACCCCCCCCCGCCACACCCTGCGGCCGCGTTGGACGCCCGGTCATTCGGGACTAAGGGCTTGCACTGAGGGGGGAAGGGGTCTATGCGGGCCGCTCAATCATTGAATCCACCGGAATCAGTGTCACCCGATTTTGGGCACTCCGGTGATGTTTGAAAGGAAGACGGCATGAACGCCGCTGAATTGCGAGACAAGACGCCTGACCAGCTGAAGGATCAGCTCGTCGCGCTGAAAAAGGAGGCCTTCAACCTCCGCTTCCAGGGGGCCACGGGCCAGTTGGAAAACACCGCACGTATCCGCACCGTCCGTCGTGACGTCGCGCGCGTCAAGACCGTATTGAATCAGAAAGCCGCTGCCGCGGCTGGCGAGGAGTGATCGATGCCTAAGCGTATTCTCTCTGGCGTCGTGACCAGCGACAAGAACGAGCAGACCATCACCGTACAGGTTGGCCGCTCGACCACGCACCCGCTGTTTCACAAGGTGATCCGTTCGTCCAAGAAGTATCGGGCGCACGACGAGAACAACACGTACAAGGTCGGGGATGCGGTTCGCATCATCGAATGTGCGCCGCGTTCGAAGACGAAACGTTGGGAAGTTCTGGAAGACGCAGCCGCGTCCGCCGAATAACCGACATCAACGAAACCGTGGGGATAATCCCCACAGGTCGGGAGACAACCTATGATTCAGGTAGAGACAAACCTGGATGTTGCTGACAACTCCGGCGCGCGCCGGGTTCAGTGCATCAAGGTTCTCGGCGGGTCCAAGCGTAAGTACGCTTCCGTCGGCGACATCATTGTCGTGTCCGTGAAAGAGGCGATTCCTCGGGGCCGTGTAAAGAAGGGTGACGTCCGCAAGGCCGTCGTCGTTCGCACAGCCAAGGAAGTTCGTCGCGAGGACGGTACGGCTATCCGTTTTGACCGCAACGCCGCGGTGATCTTGAACACGGCAGGCGAGCCCGTCGGCACCCGGATCTTCGGACCGGTTGTGCGTGAGCTGCGCGCCAAGAACTTCATGAAGATCATCTCGCTCGCACCGGAGGTGCTGTAAGATGGCTGCCAAACTCCGCAAAGGCGACAAGGTCGTCGTGCTTGCCGGCAAGGACAAGGGCCGCGAGGGTGAGATCACCCAAGTGATGCCGCAGGCCGGCAAGGCTGTCGTTTCCGGCATCAACGTCGCGATCCGCCACACCCGTCAAACGCAGGACACGCAGGGCGGCCGCATCTCGAAAGAGGCGCCGATCCAGCTGAGCAACCTCGCGCTCGTCGATCCCAAGGATGGTGGCGCAACCCGCGTCGGTTTCCGCATGGAAGACGGCAAGAAGGTGCGTTTCGCAAAGAAATCCGGGGAGACGATCAATGCTTGATGCAGCGACTTACACCCCGCGTCTCAAGACGCTGTACCGTGACACCATCCGTGCGGCCTTGAAGGAAGAGTTTTCCTACAAGAACGACATGATGATCCCGCGTCTGGACAAGATCGTCCTGAACATGGGTGTTGGTGAGGCGGTTGCCGACTCCAAGAAGATCAAGGCAGCGCATGACGATCTGATGAAGATCGCAGGTCAGAAGCCGGTCATCACCAAGGCCAAGAAATCCATCGCGGGTTTCAAGGTTCGTGAAGAGATGCCCCTGGGTGTCAAGGTCACGATCCGTGGCGACCGTATGTATGACTTCATGGATCGTCTCGTGAACGTGGCTCTGCCGCGTGTGCGCGATTTCCGTGGCGTTTCCGGCAAGAGCTTCGACGGTCGTGGCAACTATGCCATGGGTTTGAAAGAGCACATCGTGTTCCCCGAGATCAACTTCGACCAGGTCGATCAAATGTGGGGAATGGATATCGTGATTTGCACCAACGCAAAGACCGATGCCGAAGCCAGAGCGCTGTTGAAGCAATTCAACATGCCCTTCACCAGCTGAGCCGCGGAGACAAGATATGGCGAAGAAATCCATGATCGAGCGGCAAAAGAAGCGCGAGCGTCTCGTTGCCAAATATGCCGATAAGCGTGCGGAGCTGAAAGCCCGTGCAAATGATGAGTCCCTGGATCGCTCCGAGCGGTTCAAGGCGCGTATGGAGCTTGCAAAGCTGCCGCGCAACTCGTCGCCCACCCGTCTCAACAACCGCTGCGAAATTACCGGTCGCCCGCGCGCTTACTATCGTAAGCTGCGGATGAGCCGGATCGCGCTGCGGGATTATGCCTCGATCGGGCAGATCCCCGGCATGGTTAAGTCCAGCTGGTAAGGAGGATTTGATATGTCTATGAACGATCCTCTCGGCGATATGCTGACCCGCATTCGCAACGCGCAGATGCGTGGCAAGACCTCCGTGGTTTCGCCCGCGTCCAAGGTTCGCGCCTGGGTGCTCGACGTTCTGGTTGCCGAGGGCTATGTCCGCGGCTACGAGGCGATTACCGGTGCAGACGGCCACCCGGCCCTGCGCATCGAGCTGAAATATTTCGACGGCGCCCCGGTCATCCGGGAACTGAAGCGCGTTTCGACCCCCGGTCGTCGCGTGTATTCGGGCGTCAAGGAAATTCCGCAGGTCCGTCAGGGCCTCGGCGTGGCCATCGTTTCCACCCCGCGTGGCGTTATGTCCGACGCGCAGGCACGTTCCGCCAATGTTGGTGGCGAAGTGCTCTGCACCGTATTTTAAGGAAGGGTAGACAATGTCTCGTATCGGGAAAAAACCGATCGACCTTCCCGGTGGCGTCAGCGCTACCGTTTCGGGTCAGACGATCGAAGTAAAGGGGCCGAAAGGCGTCCGTTCCTTCACCGCAACCGACGATATCGATTTGCGGGTCGAGGAAAACGCCGTTTCTGTCATGCCGCGTGGCAAGTCCAAGCGCGCACGGCAGCAGTGGGGAATGTCCCGTACCCAGGTTGCGAACCTGGTGCAGGGTGTCACCACCGGCTTCAAGAAAGAACTCGAAATCAACGGTGTTGGTTATCGTGCCGCAGTTCAGGGCAAGGTCCTGAAACTGTCGCTCGGCTACAGCCACGACGTAGACTTCGAGATCCCCGAGGGTGTTACGGTTACGGCCTCCAAGCCGACCGAACTCACCGTCGAGGGGTCCGATCAGCAATTGGTCGGGCAGGTCGCGGCAAATATCCGCGAATGGCGCAAACCCGAACCTTACAAGGGTAAAGGCATCAAATACAAAGATGAATTTATCTTCCGTAAGGAAGGCAAGAAGAAGTAAGGAGCGTTTCACATGGCAAATTCCAAACGTGATCTGTTCCAGAAGCGCCGCCTGCGCGTCCGGAACAAACTGCGGAAGACGGCGAATGGCCGTCCCCGCCTGAGCGTCCACCGCTCGTCCAAGAACATCTCGGTGCAAATCATCGACGACGTTCAGGGCGTGACCCTCGCATCCGCCTCCACGTTGGAGCCGGGTCTGGGTGTCGTGGGCAAGAATAACGTCGAAGCGTCCGCGAAGGTCGGCGCCGCGATTGCCGAGCGGGCGAAGGAAAAGGGCGTCGAAACCGTCTATTTCGACCGTGGTGGCTTCCTGTTCCACGGGAAAGTCAAAGCACTCGCGGATGCTGCCCGCGAGGGCGGCCTGAAGTTCTGAGGAGGCGATAATGGCACGTGAAGACAATCGCCGGGGCGGTCGCGATCGCGACGAGAACCCGGAATTCGCCGATCGCCTCGTTGCGATCAATCGGGTTTCCAAGACGGTGAAGGGTGGTAAGCGCTTCGGCTTTGCAGCTCTCGTCGTTGTAGGGGACCAGAAGGGCCGCGTCGGCTTCGGCAAGGGCAAGGCACGGGAAGTTCCCGAGGCAATCCGCAAGGCCACCGAGAGCGCCAAGCGCTCGATGATCCGTGTGCCCCTGCGTGAGGGTCGGACGCTGCACCACGACATGCAGGGCCGTCATGGCGCTGGCAAGGTCGTGATGCGGACCGCTCCTCAGGGTACCGGCATCATCGCCGGCGGCCCGATGCGCGCCGTGTTCGAGATGTTGGGAATTCAGGACGTGGTGGCGAAATCCACCGGGTCGCAGAACCCCTACAACATGATCCGCGCCACACTGGACGGTCTGACCAAGGAGTCCTCTCCACGTCAGGTCGCGCAGCGTCGTGGCAAGAAGGTCGGCGATATCCTGGGCAATCCCGACGCAGCTCCGGCTGACGTCGAAGAGACGGTGGAGGCATAAGACATGGCTACCATCGTCATCAAGCAGATCGGCTCCCCGATCCGCCGCCCCAAGGATCAGCTCGCCACCCTCAAGGGTCTGGGCCTGAACAAGATGCACAAGACCCGCGAACTGGAGGATACTCCTTCGGTACGCGGCATGATCGCGAAACTCCCCCACATGGTGGAGATCGTCGAAGAGAAGGCGTGAGCTGCTTTTCGATATTCGGAATGTGCGGGGCGACACTGATGTGTCGCCCCGTTTCCGTTCAGGTGGCTGGACGCGGGGGCTGTTTGGGGAAACCCTGCCGGTCGCGATCCGATGGCCAGTGCAAGCAATCGACCTTCGGGTGGGGCGTCCGATCTGTTGCCATTGCTGGTCGAGAAGAACCCATCGCTTGCCCTTCCCCGACAGCTTCCGTATAGCCCTGCAATGACCTTTCGGGTCCGAATCGAATCTATCAACGCCGTGGTCCCCGTTTCTCGCTCGGTGGGCGTATCCGGCAATAGGAGAGCGAACATGAAACTCAATGAACTGCGCGACAATCCCGGCGCAACAAAAGACAAGAAGCGCATCGGTCGCGGCCCCGGCTCCGGTAAGGGCAAGATGGGTGGCCGTGGTATCAAGGGTCAGAAATCCCGCTCGGGTGTGGCGATCAATGGCTACGAGGGTGGCCAGATGCCGCTCTACCAGCGTCTGCCCAAGCGCGGCTTCAACGTCCCGAACCCCAAGAAATACGCCGTCATCAACATCGGCCTGATCCAGAAGTTCGCTGACGCGGGCAAGCTGGACATCAAGGCAGACATTGATGAGGATGCACTGATCGCCTCCGGTCTGGTGCGTCGCAAGCTGGACGGTGTGCGCGTTCTGGCAAAGGGCGAGATCTCGTCCGCCGTCAAGCTGCACGTGACCGGCGCCTCCAAGGGTGCGGTCGAGGCGATCGAGAAGGCTGGCGGCTCCGTGACGATCACGGCTGCGGCAGCGGACGAAGCGTCGGCGGAATGAAGGTTGTGGGGGCGTGCTGCGCCCTCTACATCTACCACTGAACTTTCGCGCCGCCTGAGCCATCCCGGTTCGGCGGCGCAATCATGGAGGGGCCACAGATGGCATCCGCAGCGGAACAGATGGCCGCGAACATGAGCTGGAGCACCTTTGGCAAGGCCAAGGAGCTGCAACAGCGCATCCTGTTCGCCCTCGCACTTCTCATCGTCTATCGCGTCGGGACATATATTCCGGTTCCCGGCATCGACACGGTACAGCTTCGCGAATTCTTCGAAAGTGCGCAGTCCGGGCTGGGCGGCATGGTGAACATGTTCACCGGCGGCGCGATCAGCCGGATGGCGGTCTTCTCGCTGGGGATCATGCCGTATATCTCGGCCTCGATCATCGTTCAGTTGCTCACCTCGATGTGGCCGCGACTGGAACAGATCAAGAAGGAGGGTGAGCAGGGGCGTCGCAAGATCAACCAGTACACCCGCTACGGCACCGTCCTGCTGGCGCTGTTCCAAGGCTACGGCATCGCTGTTGGGCTGGAATCCGGGGGGCTTGCGCTCGATCCGGGCTGGTTTTTCCGCGCGTCCACCGTCATCACCCTGGTGGGCGGCACGATGTTCCTGATGTGGCTGGGCGAGCAGATTACCGCCCGCGGGATCGGCAACGGGATCTCGCTGATCATCTTCGTCGGTATCATCGCGGAGCTTCCTGCCGCTCTCGCCCAGTTTTTCGAAGCGGGACGCACCGGCGCCATCAGCGCGGGTGTCGTCATCGGTGTGATCATCATGGCCGTTGTTGTGATCGCCTTCGTGGTGTTCATGGAACGGGCGCTGCGCAAGGTTCACATTCAGTACCCGCGCCGCCAGGTCGGCAACAAGATGTATGGCGGCGAGTCCTCTCACCTGCCGATCAAGCTGAACCCGGCCGGCGTGATTCCCGCGATCTTTGCCTCCTCGCTGCTGTTGCTGCCGCAGACGGTGGCCACGTTCTCCGCCGGTGGCGGTTCGGGCGTGCTCAGCTACATTTCCGCCTATCTGGGGCGTGGACAACCGCTCAACCTGCTGTTCTTCGGCGGCATGATCGTGTTTTTCGCGTATTTCTACACGGCGAACGTGGCGTTCAAGACGGAGGACGTCGCGGACAATCTCAAGAAACAGGGCGGGTTCGTGCCCGGTCTGCGTCCCGGCAAGCGAACTGCCGAATATCTGGATTATGTCGTATCGCGCCTGCTCGTCATCGGCTCCGCCTATCTGGTCGCCGTATGCCTGCTGCCCGAGCTGCTGATCTCGCAACTGGCGGTTCCGTTCTACTTCGGCGGTACTTCGCTGCTGATCGTCGTGTCCGTCTCAATGGATACGGTCAGTCAGATTCAAAGCCATATGCTTGCCCATCAATACGAAAGCCTCATTGAAAAATCGAAGCTGGGTGGTAAAGGTACGCGCAAGAAAAAACCACTGGGACGCCACTGATGAACATAATTTTGCTTGGACCGCCGGGCGCGGGCAAGGGCACGCAGGCCCGAACCCTCGTCGAAGAACGTGGACTGGTGCAGCTTTCGACCGGGGACATGTTGCGGGCGGCCAAAAGCTCCGGCACCGAAATGGGCAACCGCGTGGCCGAGGTCATGGCGCGTGGCGATCTGGTCACGGATGAAATCGTCATCGGCTTGATCGAGGAACGTCTTAACGCGGATGAGGGCGGCAACGGCTTCATCTTCGACGGGTTCCCGCGCACATTGGCGCAGGCTGACGCCTTGGGTGAGCTGTTGGAGAAGCAGGGTCAGACTTTGCAGGCTGTGATCGAGATGCGCGTGAACGACGATGCTCTCGTCGCGCGGGTCACGGGGCGCGCGACCTGCGCGACCTGTGGTGAAGTCTATCACGATCAGACCCGGCCGATCCCCGAGGATGGCAAATGTGTGAAATGTGGCGGTACGGAATTTACCCGGCGCGCGGATGACAACGAAGACGCCATGCGCAACCGGCTCCTGACATATTACCGCGAGACGTCGCCGCTGATCGGCTATTACTATGCCCACGGCAAGCTGCGCTCGATCGACGGGCTGGGTGCGATCGATGAGGTCAAGGCGCGTGTGGACGGTGCGTTGAGCGCCTGATCCCCTTGTCTGTCACTTGGGCATTGACGTGCGGGGAAGGTCCGCTATAAAGCGCGCCTTCCCCGTGTGTGGGAGAATCAGATTCTACGGAATCTTTCTATCGGACCATCGGCAATCATGACGGTGGTCCTTCGTTGTGAAAAAAGGTTCTGGGATCACGGAACCGCAACCGGACTGGAGAATATCCTTGGCGCGTATTGCAGGCGTTAACATCCCGACGAACAAGCAGGTGCAGATCGCTCTCACCTACGTACACGGCATTGGCCGTTCTTCCGCAGTTGAGATTTGCGAAGCGACCGGCATTGCGCCGACGACGCGCGTCAACGAGCTCAGCGATGCGGATGCCCTGAAACTGCGTGAGCACATCGACGCGAACTTCACCGTCGAGGGTGATCTTCGTCGTGAAAACTCGATGAATGTGAAACGTCTGATGGATCTGGGCTGCTATCGCGGCCTGCGTCACCGTCGCGGTCTGCCCGTGCGCGGTCAGCGGACCCACACAAATGCCCGCACCCGCAAAGGCCCCGCGAAGGCCATTGCCGGCAAGAAGAAATAAGGAGGCTTAGACATGGCTCGTGAAAAAGTACGCGCGAAGAAAAAAGTCTCCAAGAACATCTCGGCAGGCGTCGCGCATGTGAACTCTTCGTTCAACAACACGAAGATCCTGATCTCGGACGCGCAGGGCAATGCGATTGCATGGTCCTCTTCGGGCACCATGGGCTTCAAGGGATCGCGCAAATCGACCCCTTACGCCGCTCAGGTCGCAGCCGAGGATGCCGGCCGCAAGGCGCAGGAGCATGGAATGCGCACGCTCGACGTCGAAGTGCAGGGTCCCGGCTCCGGTCGTGAAAGTGCACTGCGCGCCCTGGCTGCCGTTGGCTTCACCATCACGGCGATCCGTGACGTGACCCCGATGGCACATAATGGCTGCCGTCCGCCGAAGCGTCGCCGCGTCTGATCCGCGACACTATCGAATCTGGGGTGCGTGCAGGCAGGACCTGCCCGCACTCCAACCCGTTTGAAGCCAGCATTGCGATGGATGACTTCGAACTTGGTGAATCCCTCGGGCGTTCCCGGCAAAGGATCCGGCAGGGAACTGGTATGGAGGATATTAGATGATCCACAAGAACTGGCAGGCGCTCATCCGCCCCTCCGGGCTCGACATCAAGCCGGGCAACGATCCCAAGCGCTTTGCGACGGCATCGGCAGAACCGCTGGAGCGTGGCTTCGGCCTGACGCTAGGCAACGCGCTGCGTCGCGTGCTGATGAGCTCGCTTCAGGGTGCCGCGATCACATCCGTGCAGATCGACGGCGTTCTGCATGAATTCTCGTCCGTGGCCGGCGTTCGGGAAGACGTGACAGACATCGTTCTGAACCTCAAGGGCGTCGCTCTCTCGATGGAAGTGGACGGACCCAAGCGTCTGTCGATCTCCGCCAAGGGGCCGGGCCTGGTGACGGGCGCAGACATTTCCGAGAGTGCAGGAATCGAGGTTCTGAACAAGGACCACGTGATCTGTCACCTCGACGACGGTGCCTCCGTCTACATGGAATTGACGGTCGAGAACGGCAAGGGCTACGTCGCGGCGGACAAGAACCGCCCTGAGGATGCTCCGATCGGCCTGATCTCCGTCGATGCGCTGTTCTCCCCAGTGCGCAAGGTCAGCTACAAGGTGGAGCCGACCCGCGAGGGTCAGGTGCTCGACTATGACAAGCTGACCCTGAGCGTCGAAACCGACGGGTCGATTTCCCCTGATGATGCGATCGCCTATGCGGCCCGCATTCTTCAGGACCAGCTCAACGTCTTCGTCAACTTCGACGAGCCCGAGGCCGCGACGCGCGCCGAGGAAGAGGACGATCTGGAGTTCAACCCGCTCCTGCTCAAGAAAGTGGACGAGCTGGAACTGTCCGTCCGTTCCGCGAACTGCCTGAAGAACGACAACATTGTCTATATCGGCGATCTGATTCAGAAAACCGAGGCGGAAATGTTGCGCACGCCGAACTTCGGCCGCAAATCCTTGAACGAGATCAAGGAAGTGCTGACCGGAATGGGCCTGCACCTGGGCATGGACATCGTCGATTGGCCGCCTGAGAACATCGAGGATCTGGCCAAGAAGTACGAAGACCAGTTCTGATCGGTTAACCGATCAGAACTGCCCCGGACCCGGGGCGTGGCACTGACATCGCGAGCGGCCCCGGACCCGATCCGGGGCAGGTCGCTAGAATACACCACTGGGCAATCACGCCCCAAGGAGAGCGGCCAGCACGCATGGACCGCCGGACAAAGCATAAAAGTATAGAAGGAATAGAAATATGCGTCACGGTAATGGCTACCGCAAACTCAACCGGACCCACGAGCACCGCAAGGCGATGTTCGCGAACATGGCTGTGTCCCTGATCGAGCATGAGCAGATCAAGACCACCCTGCCCAAGGCGAAGGAACTGAAGCGGATCATCGACAAGCTGATCACGCTGGGCAAGAAGGGCGACCTGCACGGTCGTCGTCTCGCCCACGCCCAGCTGAAGCAGGATCACGCTGTCGCGAAGCTGATGGACATCCTTGGACCGCGTTATGCCGACCGCAACGGTGGTTACGCCCGCGTTCTGAAGGCCGGTTTCCGCTATGGTGACATGGCTCCGATGGCGATCATCGAGCTGGTCGATCGCGACACCTCCGCGAAAGGCGCCGGTGACAAGGCGCGTGTCGCTGCAGAGGATGCGGCCGCCGAGTAAGGCCGACCGCACCTTCGATATTCCAAACCCCGGCCATTGTGCCGGGGTTTTTCGTTCCGGCTGTCACAAATGGCGGCAACCAGGTCTCAGCAACGGCGTCAAATCCGAATTTGCGCATTCTCTATCGCAGGACTATCTGCTGGTCATGGCTGATCTGTTCGACACCTCCACGCCCGCAGGACGGGATATGCCGCGTCCGCTGGCGGATCGTATGCGGCCTGCGACCCTGGCCGAGGTGATCGGTCAGGATCACGCATTGGGACCGCAGGGTCCGCTGGGCGCGATGCTTGCGGCAGGCAATCTCGGCTCCGTTATTTTCTGGGGGCCTCCGGGCGTGGGGAAAACCACGATCGCGCGGCTTCTGGCGGCGGAAACGGATCTGAGTTTCGTACAAATCAGCGCCATTTTCACCGGCGTCCCCGATTTACGCAAAATCTTTGAAGCGGCGAAGATTCGGCGCGCCAATGGCGGCGGCACGCTGCTGTTCGTCGATGAAATTCATCGTTTCAACAAGGCCCAGCAGGACGGGTTCCTGCCGCATATGGAGGACGGCACAATCGTGCTGGTCGGGGCCACGACCGAGAATCCAAGTTTTGAACTGAACTCCGCTTTGTTGAGCCGGGCGCAGGTCATCACGCTCAAACGGCTCGATCTGACGGCATTGGAGCGGATTCTGCAACGGGTGGAGAAATCCGACGGAGCCTTGCCACTGGACGGCCCCGCGCGTGAGGCGCTGACCGAAATGGCCGATGGCGACGGGCGGGCCTTGCTCAACCTGGCCGAGCAGGTGCTGAGTTGGGGGGCCAGTGAGCCGGTGGGCATTGAGGCCCTGACATCGCGTTTGACCCGCCGCGCAAGCAAATACGACAAGTCGGGCGAGGAGCATTACAATCTGATTTCTGCTCTGCACAAATCGGTGCGCGGCTCGGACCCGGATGCGGCGCTGTACTGGCTGGGGCGAATGCTTCAGGGGGGCGAGGATCCGCGTTATCTGGCCCGCCGGATCACCCGTATGGCGGTGGAAGATATCGGCCTGGCCGATCCGCAGGCGCAGGCGGTGTGCCTGCAAGGCTGGGACACCTATGAACGGTTGGGAAGTCCCGAGGGCGAACTGGCACTGGCGCAGGCGGTGATCTACCTCGCGCTCGCGCCGAAATCCAATGCGGGGTACAGTGCCTACAAGGCGGCGATGGCCTCGGCCAAGGCTCACGGCTCCGAACCGCCGCCCAAACATATCCTCAACGCCCCGACCCGTCTGATGAAGGATGAGGGCTATGGGGCCGGCTATGCCTATGATCACGATGCGGAGGATGGCTTCTCAGGTCAGGATTACTTCCCCGAAACGATGCGACGCGGGGTGTATTACGTGCCGGTTGAGCGTGGTGCAGAGCGTGAGCTGAAAAAAAGGGTCGAATATTTCGCGAAATTGCGGGCCCGCCGGAACGAGGCGGAGTGAATGGGCGCGCTCTTGAAGTTTCGCCTGTCTCAAGCGTAGACAGGCGCATGAACATTTCAGTGATATCATCATGATCTGGGTGGTCGCCCTGGGCGGTGCGATCGGCGCGGCCTTGCGTTATCTGGCGGGTCGCTTGGCGATCCGTGCCGGGCTGTCCGATTTTGCGACTGTGACGCTGGGCGTGAACGTCCTGGGGTCCTTCCTCATGGGGGTGGCGGCGATCTGGCTGGTCCGGCGCGGGGTTGGCAATGCACAGGTATCGCTGTTTCTGACCACGGGCCTGCTGGGCGGGTTCACCACATTTTCCACATTCTCCCTCGATCTGATGCGCCTGATCGAAGAGGGCCGTTTCGGACTGGCGGGGGGCTATGCGATGGCAAGTGTCCTGCTGGGCGTAGGAGCGATATTCGCAGGCGCAGCGGTAGCAAGGACGATCTTCACATGAGCGGCGTACAGACCATAACCCTGGATGCGGAGGCGGAAGGTCAGCGTCTGGATCGCTGGATCCGAAAGAGCTTTCCCCAGATTACGCAAGGTCGCATAGAGAAGATGTGCCGCAAGGGTGAGGTGCGTCTGGATGGTGGGCGGGTGAAATCCAATTCGCGCCTGGCCGAGGGGCAGGTGCTGCGTCTGCCGCCACTGCCTGACGCGAACGCCCCCGCGGTGCATACGCGCCCGCAGATCAGCGATGCCGACGCACAGATGATCCGCGATGCGGTGATGTGGAAGGATGAGCACGTGATCGTGCTGAACAAGCCTGCCGGTCTGGCGGTTCAGGGCGGATCGGGGCAGACGCGCCATATCGACGGCATGGCGGATGCGATCCGGTTCGACGCGGACACGCCGCCACGTCTGGTTCATCGGCTGGATCGTGACACATCGGGCGTTCTGATCATGGCCCGCACCGGTCGCGCCGCTGCTGCGCTCGCCCGTGGGTTTCAGGCCCGACGCACGCGAAAGATCTACTGGGCCGTCGTGGCGGGAATGCCCAATCCACGGGCGGGAACCATCCATTACGGTCTGGTCAAGTCCGGCGGGCACGGCCCCAATGGCGCGGGTGAGAAGATGATCGCGGTCCATCCCAATCAGGTGAACACGACCGAGGGCGCGAAGCGGGCCGTCTCCGATTACATGGTGATGGAGGGGGCGGGGCAGCGCGCCGCCTGGGTCGCGCTCAGCCCGATCACCGGGCGCACGCACCAATTGCGCGTTCACATGGCGGAAATCGGCCATCCAATCATCGGCGACGGCAAGTATGGCGGCAACAGTCAGACGAATGAGGGCGACGGCTGGGGCGCGCAGCTGGGCGGTGCAATCAGTCGCAAACTGCACTTGCACGCCCGCTCCGTCTTTATCCAGCACCCGGTCGATGGCTCCGCCCTCAGCTTTACCGCGCCCCTGTCCGAACATATGGCCCGCACATGGGACACGTTCGGATGGGAGACGAAGGGCGTCGCGGGGGATCCGTTCGAGGAACTGGAATGAAGCTGGCGATATTCGACATGGACGGCACCTTGATCGATTCACAGGCGTTGATCGTTGGGGCGATGGTTTCGGCCTTTCAACGGTTGGACATGCTGCCCCCGACCCGCGCGGATATACTGTCCATCGTAGGGTTGAGCCTGCCGCAGGCGATGGATCGCCTGGCACCGGCTAATGTTACACCCGATGCGATTGCTGCTCTGGTCGATGCCTATCGCACGGCTTTCATCGCGTTGCGCGCTGAAACGGGTGGGGAGGCGTCGGTGCCGCTTTACCCCGGTGCGCTCAATGTGCTGGGGGCACTGGCAGCGCAGGGATGGTTGCTGGGCGTGGCCACGGGCAAGGCGCGACGTGGGGTCGATCATGTCTTTGCCGCGCACGGTCTGGGGCACTTCTTCAGCACGGTCCAGACCGCTGACGGGCATCCGTCGAAGCCGCACCCCTCGATGATCGAAACGGCGCTGTTCGAAACAGGTGTCGCGCCATCGGATGCGATCATGATCGGCGACACGACGTTCGATATCGAAATGGGCTGCGCTGCAGGCGTGCGCAGCATCGGCGTCACCTGGGGGTATCACCCGCAGGCGCAGCTACGGCAGGCGGGGGCCTCCGACATTCTGACACATTTTGACGAACTGGTGCCGTTGCTGACATGAGCGAGTGGAAGAAGAAACGTTTCTGGGGCGATGCCTCCGTCACGCGCGGCGAGGATGGTTTTTCGGTGGCGCTGGACGGGCGTGCGATCCGCACTCCGGGCAAATCCCCTCTGACCGTGCCAACCGCCGCGCTGGCGCAGGGCATTGCAAACGAGTGGCAGGCGCAGGTGGACGTGATCGTCCCCGAGACCATGCCCCTGACCCGCGCGGCAAATTCGGCCATAGACAAGGTTGTGCCGCAGCGTTCCGCAATCGTGGATATGCTCGTCGAATACGGCGATACGGATTTGCTGTGCTACCGGGCGGATGGGCCGGACAGTCTGGTTCAGGAACAGGCGCAAAATTGGGAGCCTCATCTGGAGTGGGCCGAACAGCATCTGCGCGCGCCCCTGCTGCGCATCGTCGGTCTGGTTCCCCACCCCCAGCCGGTCACGTCGCTGTCCGTTCTGCGTGAGGCGACGGAGGCACTGGATCCCTTCACCCTGACAGCATTTCATGACTTCGTGACGCTGCCCGGCAGCCTCGTTCTGGGCTTTGCTTTGCTGGAAGGGCGCATCGATCCGGATGAAGCGGTTCGCCTCTCCGAGCTGGACGCCCTCTGGCAGGAGCGGTTCTGGGGCGCGGATGACGAGGCGGTGGAAAACCGCGCGCGCAAGGCCACCGCCCTTGGGCACGCATACCATTTTCTAAAATTGACTCGGGAGAGAACCGTATGATCCTTCACGTCGACAAGGCAGAAGACCTCGCCAGTCGCGAAACCATCGCATCAATGAGTGGCCTGGAATTCATCCAGGCGATCCAGAGGGGGGAGCTTCCCGCGCCGCCCATCAGCAAGACGCTGGATTACTGGATGGAAGAAGCCGTCGAGGGCAAGGTGACCTTTCGCGGAAAGCCGTCCTTCAAGGCGATGAACCCCATCGGCACGATCCATGGCGGCTGGTTCGGAACGCTTCTGGACAGTTGCATGGCCTGCGCGGTGCAGACGATGCTGCCCGTCGGGCTGGGCTATACGACGCTGGAATACAAGGTGAACGTCATTCGGCCGTTGTTTTCCGATTCCGACGAAGTGCTGGCCATAGGGGAGGCGAGCCATGTCGGTCGCCGTACCGGCATCGCGGAGGGGCGTATCGTCGGCGCGCAGGACGGCAAGCTTTATGCGACAGCTTCGACCACCTGCATGGTGTTCTCACTCTGAGGTGGGCGGCGGCGGCAGGAACCCGTAGGACGACAGGATTTCCTGCGCCGCATCGCTGAGGAGGTATTCAGCGAAATCCGCCCCGCGCGGGGTCAGTACCAGCGCCTCATAGGTAATCGGATCATGGCTACGTGAATCGATGCGATCCACCTGAAGATCGGGATATTCAATCGCATCGGTCGCATAGACGATGCCGTGCGCGGCGTGTCCCCGCACCACCCAACCCAGCGCATCCCGCACGTTCGTGGCCAGGATCAGGCGACCTTCCAGATCGCTCCAATTGCCGGAATGTATCAGACTTTGCCGTGCATATTGTCCCGCCGGCACGGCGTCAGGATCGGCCAGTGCAATCCGCCCCGATCCGGTTCGGGCCGTGAGGGCAGGGTTCGGTTCGGTCCCGATCCATACCAGTGCATTGCTGGCAATCGTGCGCGATTGCGTGCCCAGATCCTGATCGGTCAACCAAGTGACCCAGGCTGTGTTCGCACTGATATACAGGTCAGCAGGTACCCCCTGTTGAATTTGACGCGCCAACACACCGCTGCCGGCATGGACCGCCTGAATTTCGCTGCCTGGGCTGCGCGTCGCATAGTCGTCGGCCAGAGCGCCGATCACCTCGGACATGGATGCCGCGACCAGTACGCGAACTGATTCGGCCTGTGCGGGAGCCACCGCCGTCAACACAGCGGCGAAGGCCACGAGGGCTGATTTGAACCGGCGAAAGGTCATGCTGCGGGTGACTTTCAACTAAATGGTAAAATTTTTTCCCTGCGAATTCCTCGAAGCGTCATCACAGGACGGCGGGGTTCACAAGTGTAGAACGCTGGCTCGCGATATTGAGACAACAGGGCTGACCTATCATTTCTCGTGATGGCGACCAGTGCGAACCATGGTCAGTGATGTGGCTGGAATGGCGGATCCGTCTGTGGGTTGTGTCACGACTGCGCAAATCCAGCACACGCTTAGCGTGAATTGTGAGCCGCAAATTTCGTCGGGTTTCGCGCGGTCGGGTCTGTTACGTCAGCAGGCCTGACCTTATTGGCACTTGCACACGTGCCCTTGACGACTGCCGCTCGCCTTGTCCACACTTTGGTTCGGCCCCAAGGGCTGCAAACACATCCCGGCCAAAGGTCGGCTCCCGTTGTATTGGGCAGCGGGCTACCCAGGGAAGAGGTATTCTATGACAAAATCCGTATTCTTCGGCGCACTTGCAACGGCAGGCCTGCTTGCAGGTGCTGCATCCGCACAGACGCTGGCGGAAGTTCAGGAACGCGACACGTTGCGCTGCGGCGTGACGACAGGTCTCGTGGGCTTCGCTGCTCCGAATGAGACCGGTGAGTGGGAAGGCTTCGACGTCGCCATCTGTCGCGCAGTCGCGGCCGCGGTTCTGGGCGATGGCTCGAAGGTCGAGTTCATCCCGACGACCGGCTCCACACGCTTCACCGCGCTCGCATCCGGCGAAATCGATCTGCTGGCGCGTAACACCACCTGGACGTTCTCTCGCGATGTCGATCTCGAATTCGAATTCATCGGCGTGAACTACTATGATGGTCAGGGCTTCCTGGTTCGCAAGGATCTGGGCGTGACCTCGGCGAACGAACTGGACGGCGCGACCGTCTGCATCCAGACCGGCACCACGACCGAGCTCAACCTCGCCGATTTCTTCCGTGCGAACGACATGTCCTACGAGCCGGTTCCGATCGAGACCAACGCAGAGGCACAGCAGCAGTACCTGGCCAACGCGTGTGACGTCTATACGACCGACGCATCCGGCCTGGCTGCAACCCGCGCTTCGTTCGAAACGCCCAGCGACCACATGCTGCTGCCCGAGATTATCTCCAAGGAGCCGCTCGGCCCGCTCGTTCGTCACGGCGACAACGCATGGGGTGATATCGCGCGCTGGACGCTGAACGCACTGATCGCTGCCGAGGAGCTGGGCATCACCTCCGAGAACCTCGAAGAGATGTCCGCAGGCACCGACAACCCCGAGATCAACCGTCTGCTGGGAAGCGAAGGCAACCTGGGTGAGATGCTCGGCCTGTCCTCGGACTGGGCTGTCAACGCGATTTCCGCCGGCGGCAACTACGGTGAGATCTTTGAGGACAACATCGGCGTAGACACTGCGATCGGCCTTGATCGTGGTTTGAACGCACAGTGGACCGATGGCGGCCTGCTCTACAGCCCGCCGTTCCGTTGATCTGAACGACTTGGAAGGGCGCGCCATTGGCGCGCCCTTCGACTATTGGGGAACCGTGGCGGGAACCACCGGCGACAGACCGGGGCATCGCTCGTAACCAATCGCTCCGATTGAGGGGCTTACCAGGGAAGAGGGGCGGGTATGACCGCGATGACCGACACGCAGTCTGACCAGGGGTTTCATCCCAGTCAGCTGATCTACGATACCAGATACCGTTCCGTAACGATCCAGATCATCGCATTGATCTGCGTTCTCGCCGGATTTGGATGGCTCATCAACAACGCTGTCACGAATCTCGCGGCCGCCGGACAGGATTTCAATTTCGACTTCCTAGGCAACGTCGCCGGCTATGACATCAACCAGAAAATCATCGATTACGACAGCCAGATGACGCATGGCCGGGCTACTCTCGTCGGGCTGCTCAACACGCTGCTCGTGGCCGTTCTGGGCTGCATCACCTGTACGGTGATCGGTGTCACGATGGGTGTTCTGCGGTTGAGCAACAACTGGATCGTGCAAAAGCTCGCCACCGTCTATGTCGAGGGATTCCGCAACGTGCCGGTTCTGCTGTGGATCGTTCTGACCATGGGTGTGATGATCAAGCTGCCACCGGATCCGCGCGCGTTTCGCAGCGGCGATGCGTCCATGATCCTGTGGGACAGTGTCGCGATTACCAACCGGGGCGTCTACGTTCCGCGCATCGTCTATGAGGCCGGTTCCTCGATCGTGGTCGGTGTGCTGATCCTCTCGATTATCGGCATCTTCGCGTTCCGTCGCCTGGCGCGCAAACGGCAGGAGGCGACGGGGGCGATTCTGCCGGTCTTCTGGGTCAGCCTCGGCTTGCTCTTCATTCCCGTGATCGTCGCGCAGTTCGTGATGGGATCGCCGGTTAGCCTGCAAAACCCGTATTTCCGGGGGTTCAACTTTACCGATGGTGTGCATCTGAGGAACTCGCTGATCGCACTCTGGCTGGCCTTGTCGCTATATACCGGGGCGTTCGTCGCGGAAAACGTCCGGGCGGGTATCCTTGCCGTCAGCAAGGGACAGACCGAGGCGGCGGCGGCGCTGGGTATTCGTCCGCGCCGGATCATGAACCTCGTCGTGTTGCCGCAGGCGATGCGCGTGATCGTTCCGCCCATGATCTCGAACTACCTGAACCTGACCAAGAACTCGTCGCTGGCTCTGGCGATCGGCTACATGGATCTGACGGGTACGTTGGGCAACATCACTCGAAACCAGACCGGGCGGGAGATGGAATGCGTTCTGCTGTTGATGGGAATCTACCTGATCCTGTCGCTGAGCATCTCGACCCTCGGCAATATATACAACAATTCCGTCAAGCTGAAGGAGCGCTGAGATGAGCGATACGCACGCAAATAGCATCGCCTTCGTCCGCGATACGGAATTGCCACCGGCGCCACCGCCCGCGGCAGAAACCGGTGTAATCAGATGGATGCGGGAAAACCTGTTCTCCTCGGTCCTGAATGCGGTCCTGACTGTGCTCAGCCTGCTGGTGATTTTCATGGTGCTGCGGGGCATGATCCCGTGGTTCTGGAATTCCACCTGGAACGCAAACTCGCTGTCTGAATGCCGGGAAATGGGGTCCGGTGCGTGCTTTGCCGTGATCCGTGAGCGGTGGCCGCAATTCTTCTTCGGTTTCTACCCCAACACGGAATACTGGCGGCCGGTTCTGACATTCTTTCTGCTGTTCCCAGCGATAGCGCCTGTGCTGTTCAACAGGGTGCCGAAGCAAGCGCTCCTGTTCAGCATGCTCTACCCCTTCATCGGCTACTGGCTGATCTGGGGCGGGTCGTTGGGCGGCCCGGTGGGAACGTTGCTGGGCGTGGTTGCGGCCTATCTGGTCTACCGCGTTCTGGTGCAGCACACGGCGGTGCTGGCACTGCTCGCCGGGGTTGCGGTGCTGATCATCTGGATGCTGTTCCTGAACGATTTCGTCATCGGGCAGCTGTCAAACCTGTTCGGCCCCGGGCTGGAGCAAATCGACAGCCGCATGATAGGTGGCTTCTTGCTGACGATGATTCTGGGCATCGTGTCGATCTCGCTGGCGCTGCCCATTGGCATCCTGCTGGCGCTGGGGCGTCAATCGGACCTGCTGATCATCAAGGCGATCTGCATCGGCTTCATCGAGTTCATTCGCGGTGTGCCGTTGATCACCCTGCTGTTCGTGGCAAACGTCTTGCTGTCCTACTTCCTGCCGCCGGACACCACATTCGATCTGGTGCTGCGAGTAATCATCCTGATCACCATGTTCGCGTCCGCGTATCTTGCGGAAGTGATCCGGGGCGGGCTGGCGGCCTTGCCGCGCGGGCAGTACGAGGCGGCGGATTCGCTGGGTCTCGACTACTGGCAGGCGATCCGTCTGATCATTCTGCCGCAGGCGTTGAAGATCTCGATTCCCGGCATCGTGAACGTGTTCATCGGTGTGTACAAGGATACGACGCTCGTCTCGATCATCTCCATGTACGACCCGCTGGGCGTGGTGCAGCCGATCCTGTCGGATGCGGACTGGAACGGGATTCTGTGGGAGCTTTACGGTTTCGTCGCGCTCTTCTTCTTCATCAGCTGCTACAGCATGTCTCAATATTCGCGGTATCTGGAGAACAAACTCCGTACCGACCATCGTTAAGGGAGCCGTTCACATGGCAATGGCAGAAAACACCGCAAAGATCCCCGGCGTCAGCGATGAGGTCGCGATCTCCATCCGCAACATGAACAAGTGGTACGGCGATTTCCACGTTCTGCGCGACATCGACCTGACGGTGCAGCGCGGCGAACGGATCGTTATCTGCGGACCGTCCGGTTCGGGCAAGTCCACGCTGATCCGCTGCATTAACGCGTTGGAAGAGCATCAGAAGGGTGAGATCGTGGTGGACGGCACTGTGCTGTCCTCCGACCTCAAGAACATTGACAAGATCCGGTCCGAGGTCGGCATGTGCTTTCAGCACTTCAACCTTTTCCCGCATCTGACGATCCTTGAGAACTGCACCCTGGCCCCGATCTGGGTGCGCAAGATGCCCAAGGCAGAGGCCGAGGAAATCGCGATGCACTTCCTGACCAAGGTGAAGATCCCCGAGCAGGCGGACAAGTATCCCGGCCAGCTGTCGGGCGGTCAGCAGCAGCGTGTGGCGATCGCGCGTTCGCTGTGCATGAAACCTCGGATCATGCTGTTCGATGAGCCGACTTCGGCGCTCGACCCCGAGATGATCAAGGAGGTGCTCGACACCATGGTCTCCCTCGCGGAGGAAGGCATGACAATGCTGTGCGTGACGCATGAGATGGGCTTTGCCCGTCAGGTCGCGAACCGCGTCATCTTCATGGATGCCGGTCAGATCGTGGAGCAGAACGAGCCCGAGGAGTTCTTCAACAATCCCAAGAGCGAGCGGACTCAACTGTTCCTCAGCCAGATCCTGGGTCACTGAGCATCCGAGCATTGCTCCCAAGGGCGCCGGGGGAAACTTCCGGCGCCCTTCGCATGAAAAATATATTCCGTTTCAATGGCATGTGACCTTTGCCGCGAAAACGTCCTTTCCCCTACTGGGATACGCTCCGAAGCTTCCTAGTTAAGGGTTGAAACCCTTTCACTCCGATCGAGGCCCGAACGTGCAGCAGACCGTGCCATACGAAGCCGGCCCTTGGAGATTCTTGCCCTCGGCAGTGATGGCGGCAGCCTTTGCGTGGTTCGCGACGTTTTTGCCTTCCGCCAGCGCGGGTCAAACGGCGGAGGTTGTGTTCCCCTGGGTGCCCACGCTGGGAATCGACATCGCCTTCCACCTGGATGCGCTGTCCTTGCTGTTCTCGCTTCTGATCACGGGTGTCGGCGCGATCTGCTTTCTGTATTCGGCCGAGTATTTCCATAACGACCGCCGGTTGAAGCGTCTGTTGACGCTGATGGTGCTGTTCGCCATGTCGATGCTGGGCGTCGTGCTGGCCGACGACGCCGTGACATTATTCGTGGCGTGGGAGTGCACGACGATCACATCGTTCCTGCTCGTCGGCTTCGATCATCACAAGGCCGATGCCCGCTACAAGGCGCAACAGGCCCTGCTGGTGACAGGCATGGGGGGGCTGGCGCTGATGGCCGGTCTCATCATCATGGGATCCGTCGCGGGAACGTTCCGTCTGTCTGAAATGGCGGATTTCGCAGGCTTCACATCCGATCCACTGTATCCCGCGATGCTGATCTTGGTTCTGATCGGTTGCTTTACCAAATCTGCACAGTTTCCATTCCATTTCTGGCTGCCGGGCGCGATGGCGGCACCGACGCCGGTATCGGCCTATCTGCATTCCGCCACCATGGTGAAGGCCGGGGTCTATCTGGTCGCGCGGATGACGCCGATGTTGGGCGGTACGGAGGTTTGGTCCTGGACGCTGACTCTGGTGGGCGCGACGACGATGGTGGTGGCCAGCTTCTGGGCGCTGCGCCAATCCGATCTGAAGCTGATGTTAGCCTGGACCACGCTGATGGGGTTGGGTGCACTGATGCTCGGACTGGGCGGTGGGGGGTATTACGCGATCGGCGGTGCGATGACCTTCATCGTCGTCCACGCGTTCTACAAGGCGGCCCTCTTCCTGGGTGTCGGGCTGCTGGACAAGGGCGCCGGCACGCGCGAGGTGGGGGAGCTCGGCGGCCTGCGCGGGGCCATGCCGATGTCGTTCATCATCATTGCGCTCGCCGCGGCGAGCATGGCTGGGTTGCCGCCTTTCGTCGGGTTCATCGGCAAGGAGTTGATCTACGAGGGTGCCTTGCATGCCACGACCGAGGAGATCTTCGTGCTGACCATGGCGGTCACGGCGAATGCGCTGATGGTCGCGGTGGCATTGGTTCTGGCCATCCGGCCATTCTTCGGCACGTTCCGCGCTCCGCACGCGTCGCCAGCAGACCCCTCGATCCTGATGTGGGGCGGCCCGGCCTTGCTCGCCCTGGGCGGGCTTGGGCTCGGGCTGGTGCCGGGACCTTTCGGCGCCCTGATCGGCCAGATCACCGAAATCGTGCGGGCCGCGCCGGGGGCGCCTGAGCTCAAGCTCTGGCACGGGGTGAACGGTGCATTGATGCTGTCCTTGCTGACATTCGCGCTGGGCGGTGTCTTTTTCTGGGGGGTGCCACAACTTCGCGCCGCGCTGATCCGCGAGGAAGACCGTGTTCCCGACAGTGCGGCGGTCTACGATATCTTGCTCAATGCGATGCGCGATACGGCGGCCTGGGTTGCGCGAACGACGCAGAACGGACGCATGATGTCATATCTGCGGGTCACGTTCACGACCCTGGCGCTGATGGTCTGGGGGGCGATTTTCGTCGGTACGGGGGCGGTCGCGCAGATTGACCCGGACATTCCGCTGTTCCACTGGGGGCTGGTCATCGCCATTGCGGCCAGCCTGTCCACCATCATCTTTACCGGATCCCGCTTGGTCGCGATTACGGCGCTGGGCGGCATTGGCCTGGCGATTGCGGTGATTTACGTGCTGTATTCCGCGATCGACGTGGCAATGACGCAATTGTTGACCGAAACCCTGATCGTCGTGTTCGTCGCGGTGGCGTTTACCAAGCTGCCTCGGGCCGGTACGGGAGCTTTGCGGATCGGAGACGCGATCATCGCCGCGATTCTGGGCTTGGGCGTGACGTTCGCCCTGCTGGCCGTTCTGGGCAGCGGGCTGGAGCAGGATGTCAGCTCGTTCTATTTGGAAGCGGCGTATCCGCAAGCGGCCGGGCGCAATATCGTCAACGTGATCCTGGTGGATTTCCGCGCTCTGGATACGCTGGGTGAGGTCGCTGTGGTTCTGATCGCAGGCATCGCGGCACTGGCCGCTCTGCGCGCCGGGCGGGAGATGAAGAAATGAACTCGATCATCCTGCGGACCGGAACCCGCGCTCTGATTCCGGTCTTTCTGTTCGTCGCGCTGATGACACTCTGGCGGGGGCACAACGATCCCGGTGGCGGGTTCATCGGCGGTCTGCTGGCGGCGATCTGCGTTGCGCTGATCGAGAAGGCCTTCGGCGTTGCGCAAGCCCGGCGGTGGCTGATCCTGCCGCCCATGATGATCGCGGGTATCGGGCTGAGCTGTGCCATCCTCAGTGGTTTGTGGGGTGCGCTTGCCAACGGCTGGTTCCTCAGCAGTGTTTGGCCGCTCTATGAAAACGTCGATGGCAAATGGGAGGGTCTGGCCGCAGGTTCGATTCTGTTGTTCGACAGCGGCGTGTTTCTGGTCGTCGTGGGCGTGGTCAGCGCGATTCTGTTCGCGTTGGAGGAAGCCGGCGTGCCCGAAAGCAGGAAGGACGAGCCCTAATGGAAACCATTGTTGCGGTCCTTGCCGGTTTGCTAGTTGCAGGCGGCGCCTATCTTATGCTGTCGGGCAATCTGGTGCGCTATATCCTCGGCCTGACGATCCTGTCCAATGCCGCGAATCTGGTGATTTTCGCAGCGGGGCGCATGGCGACGGCGGCTCCGGCCTTGACGGCATATGGCGCGGACGCCCCGGCCTCCGGTGTGGCCAACCCCGTGCCGCAGGCGCTGATCCTGACGGCAATCGTTATCGGGTTCGGGCTGTTCTGCTTTGCACTGACCCTAGCCTATCGGGCGTTCTATGCAATGGGAACGGCACGGATGGATGCGATGCGCATCGCAGAACCGCGTGAGGATCGTGGATGATACTGGTCTGGCCATTTCTGATCCCGCTGATATCCGCCGCGCTGATGGTCCTGCTGCGAAGCCGGGAGAACGTCCAGCGCTGGGGCTCCGTCGCGGCTGCGGTCTCGCTGCTGATCGCATCGCTGGCACTGTTGGTGCGCGTATTGTCCGAAGGTCCGGTGGCCGTGCAGGTCGGCGGTTGGCCCGCGCCGTTCGGAATTACCCTGGTCGCGGATTTGCTGAGTGCGGCGATGGTTTTCATTACCGGGATCGTCGCCGTGGCTGTGGCGATCTACGGGTTGGAGGAGATCGACCGCCGTGAAAGCTGGCACGGCCATCATGCGCTGGTTCAGGCCCTGCTGGCCGGTGTTTGCGGGGCGTTTTTGACCGGCGATATCTTCAACCTCTACGTTTGGTTCGAGATCATGCTGATCGCGTCCTTCGGTCTTCTGGTGGTGAACGGGACCAGAAAATCGGCGGATGGCGCGGTGAAATATGTCGGTTTGAACCTGATCGCCACCTTCGCGTTCCTTTCCGGGGTCGGGCTGCTTTACGGCTTCACCGGCACGTTGAACATGGCCGATCTGTCACAACGGTTGGAGGGACGGCAGGAGGAAGTCGCGGTGCTGGTCAGCGCGATGTTGCTGATGTTCGCGTTCGGCGCAAAGGCCGCGATGTTTCCCGTCTTCAACTGGCTGCCTGCGAGCTATCACACCCCGTCCGTGACGACATCGGCCCTGTTTTCCGCCTTGCTGACCAAGGTCGGGGTCTACGCCCTGATCCGCACGTTCACGCTGATTTACGATCTGGATGTCCCGCTGGTGCGCGGAACGCTCTTGTGGGGCTCTGTTGCGACGATGGTCGTGGGCGTTCTGGGCGCAGCGGCGCAGAACCATTTCCGACGTATCCTGGGTTTCCACATCATCAGTCAGATCGGCTACATGGTGCTGGGTCTTGCATTGGCCACGCCGGCTGCCCTGCTGGGGGCAATCTTCTATCTGTTTCACCATATCATCGTTAAGGCGAACCTGTTCCTGATCGCCGGGGCAGCGCGGAAACTGACCGGATCGGAGGAGTTGCCAAAGATCGGCGGGCTCTATGCGGCAACTCCGCTGCTTGCCGTGCTGTTTCTGATTCCCGCGCTCAGCCTTGCCGGCATCCCGCCTTTGTCGGGGTTCTGGGCGAAGTTCCTGATCGTAAGCGCCAGTCTGGACATGCAATCGTGGTTCATAGCCTTCGTGGCCCTCGCCGTAGGGCTGCTGACATTGTATTCCATGTCGAAGATCTGGTTGGAGGCGTTCTGGAAACCGCATCCTGACGGTGACCAAGCAATAGAAGGCACGCTGCCCGTTGCTATGCTGGTGCCAATCGTAGGGCTGGGTATCATGACGGTCACGATAGGGCTTGCCGCAGGGCTATTCGTCGATGCCGCGATGGTGGCGGCGGAGCAAATCCTCAGCCCTCATGCCTACATAGATGCCGTATTGGGAGCACGCCAATGAAACATCTGCTGCGCCCGTTCTGGGTTCTGAACCTGCTGTTGTATTTCGTCTGGGATTTGCTGTGGTCGTCGCTCGAAGTGGCGTGGGACGTTCTTACGCCGCAGGATCGTGCCCGGCCCAGGGTGCTGCTGCTGCCGCTCGACGCGCGCTCCGATGCGGAAATCATGGCGACGGCGAACCTTATCAGCCTGACCCCGGGATCATTGAGCATCGATGTCAGCGACGATCGCGCGACGTTGATGATCCATACCATGTTCGGCGCGGAGGACCCGGAGGGCACGAAGAATAGCCTTAAACGCGGGATCGAGCGACGTGTGCTGAGGGTGCTGCGATGATCTTTCTGGGATTGAGCCTGTCCGGCCCGCTGGGATGGGCGCTTACCATATCGGCCGGGATGATCATGGTCGCGTCCACCCTGATCGTGTGGCGGCTGTTAAGTGGGCCCTCTCTCAGCGATCGTGTCGTGGCGCTGGATACACTGTCGCTGCTTCTGGTCTCGTTCATCGTGATCTTTTCCGTGGCGTCCGGGGTCAGTGCCTATCTGGATGCGGCGTTGGTGCTGTCACTGGTGGCCTTTCTGAGCACGGTGGCCTTCGCGCGGTTTATCGAGAGAACAATCGCCCAGGGAGGCACGGATGAGTGAGTGGATCGCATCGGGTCTGATCCTGACCGGCTCGACCTTCATACTGATCGCGGCAATCGGCCTCGTGAAGATGCACGACGTGTATCTGCGAATGCATGCGGCGACCAAGACGGGCTCTTTGGGGCTGGGGCTGATCTGTAGCGGGGCAATCGTGCTGGCTGACAACTGGACCGCACGCATTGAAATAGGGCTGATCCTCGTCTTTATGCTGGTGACGGCGCCGATCGGGGCGCATCTGATCGGACGGGCCGCATTTCGTGCGGGCGTGCCGTTTTCCAGTCGAACCCAGTTCGATGCGGGGTGCGAGGGATTCGGTTCCCCGCGCCGTGCGAACAGTGACGATCAACAAGCTTGATTTTACATCAGGATAGCTTATCTCAGACCCATTCCGGCATGACATGCTTTGACGCTGCGGCACTGATCCGCCCAGTCTCTCACATGCGTTGATTGCAAGGCAGCAATGTCCTAAATGGGACTTCTGTGAATTTTTGATGAACGTATATATCGGCGTTCCTAGCAGTTTGATAAGAGACGAGGACGACATGTTCGACGATTTCGACGGGCAGGCATGGTCGAACGACCAGGGTAATCGCGCACAAAAGCTGTTTGCAGCAGTCGTGCTTGCGGCCCTTGACGATGCTATTGCTGATGACAAAAAATATGGCAACGGCCCTGACGTGATCGCACGATGGGCGCGCAGCCGCGATGGCCGTGAAGTGCTGATGTGTGCGGGTATCGACCCGACGGAGCGGTGCGTGACCGGCCTGATGGAATTCGTGAAAAAGGGTGTCCGGACCTCGGTCGCGCTCAGCCGTGAAGAGAGTGAGCGTCGGGCTGCCGCCTGACAGTAACTTTCGATGCGCTGCAAAAAGGGTTGCCCTCAGGGGCAGCCCTTTTCCGTTGGCGACAAGGTCGGGGCGCTAACGCGCGAACATGCTTGTCGCGGTTTGGGCGGCATAGCTGACAGCCGCGATCTGATCGAACCCGATCTCCCCCCCGTGCCGGAACCATGTCGGCTGCATCGCGCGGATCCATTCGATACGCGTGTTATCGTCGAGACGCACGATCCTCAACCCGTCCTGTCGCGCTTGCTGCTGGGCGATATTGGCGAGTTCGTAGGCGAAGCGATTCCGCTCCAACGTCACAATCTCAATGAGCAAATTCAGATCGTCGCGCAGTTCGGCATCCAGCGAATCCCAGAATTGCGGGGAGGTGACCAGCATGTACTGCACCAGCCCGTGATTCGTTTCGGTTATGCTGTCATGGCTGTAGGCGAGGCCACGCGCCGAAATGTCGGTCCATGTGCTGTTCTGTCCATCGACCTCACCCGATTGCAGCGCGTCCGCCAATCGGGTCGGAGGGACTTCCAGCGTTTGCGCGCCAAGTTCGGTGAAGTAATCCGCCTCGATCAGTGCGTGCTGGGTGCCGAAGGTCATGCCGGAGATGTCCTCGGGGCTTTCGATCGGGGCTAGTGCGGACATCGCCTTCATTCCATCCGCCCAAAATGCCAAGCCCATCAGGCCCTTGTCGACCTCCTCCGTCAGCAAGCCACGCCCGAGGGGACTGTCTTGATAGTCGAGCACGACAGGCAGGTCCCTGAACAGGAACGGCAGGTCAAAAATCAGAAACCGTTCGGAGATATCGCCCATATTGCCCATGGCCGGGGCCGCCATCTGGTATTGCCCTGACGCCAGTCCGTCGAGGACCGTGGCATCGGAATAGGTCTCGGATTCGGCGATGACCGTCATACAGGCCCGACCGTCCAATTCGTTATTTACCAATTCGGCCAGAAAGGCGGCAGCTTCGCCTTTGGGGTGGCCGACCGCGGGCGCGTCATGCTCGAACCGGATCGAGACCTCTCCCGTGTCGCATTGAGCAGTTGCGACGGAGGCCGTGATCATCAGGAAGGCGAGTGATTTTAGGATCATATCTGAAAGGTTCCCTGCAACTGTAGCGAGAGCCTAGGGAAAGGATTTGCGTTGGTAAACAACCTTCACGACAACCGGAGTGGCCGCAAACTGCGCGGTTGGAGGCATTGAAGGCACTTACGCGCTGGTCCCCGCGAAGCTATTTCGGCACCGCCTTGCCGAATTTACCGAAGGGTTACGGCACGACGAAAGCTGGTTTCGACCTGATCAGGGCAGATATCCTTGCCCCGGTCAGACCGCCGCGCAGTCAGCCATTCGCGAAATGCCGTAGATCACGATGGCGGCCAGCCTTTTCTCAGCTATCCATCTTCAGCGCGTTGATGAACGCTTCCTGCGGGATTTCGACCCGGCCGAACTGACGCATCTTCTTTTTGCCGGCCTTCTGCTTGTCGAGCAGCTTGCGCTTGCGGGTCGCGTCGCCGCCGTAGCATTTGGCGGTCACGTCCTTGCGCAGCGCGGAGATGGTTTCGCGCGCGATGATGCGACCCCCGACGGCGGCCTGAATCGGAATCTTGAACATGTGCTGTGGGATCAGCTCCTTGAGCTTTTCGCACAGAACGCGACCGCGTGCGTCGGCACGGGTGCGGTGGACCATCATGCTGAGCGCGTCCACCGGCTCGTCGTTGACCAGCACCTGCATCTTGACCAGCTGATCCTCCTGATAGCCGGTCATCTGGTAGTCGAAGCTGGCATAGCCCTTGGTCACAGATTTCAGGCGGTCGTAGAAATCGAACACAACCTCGTTCAGCGGCAGGTCATAGACGACCATCGCGCGGGTGCCGGCATAGGTCAGGTCGAGTTGCACGCCGCGACGGTCCTGGCAAAGCTTCAGCACATCACCGAGATACTCATCAGGCACGAGGATCGTCGCCTTGATTCGCGGCTCCTCCACCCTGTCCACCTTGACCATATCGGGCATATCGGCGGGGTTGTGCAGGTCGATCATCGTGCCATCAGTCATGTGCACGTGATAGATCACCGACGGCGCGGTGGTGATCAGCTCAATGTTGTATTCCCGCTCCAACCGGTCGCGGATCACCTCCAGATGCAGCAGGCCGAGGAAACCACAGCGGAAGCCGAAGCCGAGCGCGGCAGAGGTTTCCATTTCGGAACTGAAGGAGGCGTCGTTCAGGCGCAGCTTGTCGATGGCATCGCGCAGATCCTCGAACTCAGCCGAATCCACCGGGAACAGGCCGCAGAACACCACGGGAATCGAGGGCGCGAAGCCGGGAAGCATCGTCTCGGTCCCTTTCTTCTCCGTCGTGATGGTGTCGCCGACGGAGGTGTCGCGCACCTCCTTGATGCTGGCGGTCATGAACCCGATCTCACCGGGGCCGAGCACGTCTGTCGCCTGCATTCCGGGGCGGAACACACCGACGCGGTCTACCGGATGGATGGTCCCGTTCGACATGAACTTGATCCGGTCGCCCTTGCGTAGCTTTCCGTCGATGATGCGGACCAGCACGACGACGCCCAGATAGGCGTCGTACCACGAATCCACCAGCATCGCCTTGAGCGGGGCGTCCGCGTCCCCGGTGGGGGCGGGCAGGCGGGTCACGATCGCCTCCAGAACCTCGGGGATGCCGATGCCCGTCTTGGCGGAGATCATCACCGCCTCGGATGCATCAATGCCGATCACGTCCTCGATCTGTTCCTTCACGCGGTCGGGTTCGGCGGCGGGCAGGTCGATCTTGTTGAGGACGGGCACAATCTCGTGGTCCGCGTCGATGGCCTGATAGACATTGGCGAGGGTCTGCGCCTCCACCCCTTGCGAGGCATCGACGACCAGCAGCGACCCCTCGACCGCGCGCATGGAGCGCGACACCTCATAGGCGAAATCGACATGGCCGGGCGTGTCGATCAGATTGAGCACGTAGGATTCGCCGTCCTGCGCGACATAGTCGATACGCACGGTCTGCGCCTTGATCGTGATGCCGCGTTCGCGTTCGATATCCATCGAATCCAGCAACTGCGCCTTCATATCGCGATCTGCGACGGTGGCGGTGGACTGGATCAACCGGTCCGCCAGCGTGGATTTGCCGTGGTCGATATGAGCCACGATCGAAAAATTGCGGATACGGGATAGATCGGTCATCGGTCACGCCTATTTGGGGTCTGACCGATGACCTGCCAAGAAATGATGGTTTTGTCCATGCGGCTTAGCGAATTGGCACGTCCGAAGGTCAGAGAATTCCGGCAAGCTCGCGCGCGCGGGCCTCTATCAGGTCGAACATCTGGTCAAAACTGCCGTCATAATAGGGGTCGGGCACTTCGGCTCCGTCCAGGAACAGGTCGATGCCAGCCGTGGCATCCTCGGGCGCCATGCCGTAAAGATCCGCGACGTTCTGACGGTCCATCGCCAGGATCGTGTCGAAGCGAATGAAGTCATCGGGCCTGACCTTTCGGGCGCGCAGGTGAGCGTAGTTGTAACCGCGGCGGCGCCCTTCGGTCTGGGCACGGGGATCGGGCGGGACGCCTGCGTGCCAGGCCCCGGTTCCGGCGCTGTCCAGGTGCAAGTGCGGCGCATGATGGCGCAACACAGCCTCCGCCGCTGGTGAACGGCAGATATTACCCAGACACACCAGCAAGATGCTCTTTGTCATGTTTGTTCGTCCCCTGCGCAGCCCCGAAATCGCGCGATGCGACCGTCCCCTCGTGGCAATTCGGCGATGATAAACATAGCGTGCAGCGTTTAAAAAGGTCGCGGCGTGGCCTTTGAGTGGAGTTGCGGCCCCGTCGTCGCCCCTGACATGCGTGCAGGGTGTTAATTGAAAACAGAAAAGCCCCGCAGAGCGTCTGCGGGGCTTTTCTGAAAATTCTGATGCTTCGGTTGGATCAGGCGGCGGATTGCGCGGCCTGAATGTCCTTTTTGACCTTGGCCGCTGCCGGGGACAGATCGGCGTCCTTCGCCTTGGCAAGGAAGCTGTCCAGGCCGCCGCGATGATCGACGCTGCGCATGGCGGCAGCGGAGATGCGGAACTTGAACGCGCGGCCCAATGTGTCCGACAGCAGCGTAACGTCATTCAGGTTCGGCAAGAACCGACGACGGGTACGATTTTTCGCGTGGCTGACATTGTTGCCTGTCAGAACGCCTTTTCCAGTCAACTCGCAACGACGCGACATGGTGAGCCCCTTTTTCCGTGACCCGTAGGTCAGAGAGTTTTTGGATCAGCGAAGCGCACACCAATGCGGGCGGGCCGTCGCCTTCATTCAATTTCGAGCCGTTTCCTTAGCCACGTGGCGGCGGGGCGTCAAGGGGCATCGGGGGTTTGTGGCACAACCGGGGCAGATAGGAACCGATCGAGCGCCATATCCGCCGCAGCCTCGGCTGGAATATCGCCGTTCGCGACCGAAACACGCAGATCGCTGAGCAGGGCGCGGACCTGCGAATCGGCATTCAGACGGGTGCGCAGGCCCTGCTCGATCTCACGCTCCATCCATTGTACGGCCTGCTTTCGGCGCGTCTCGGCCAGGATGCCGGTCTCTCTTCGCCAATCCGCGAGATCCTGCATCGCCTGCCAGGCTTCCTCCAGACCGGAATTGTCCAGCGCGGAGACCGGCATGGCGCGGGGCCACCCCTCCGGATCGTGGGGGCGTTTGCGCAACAAACGCAGCGCGCCGGCATAGTCGGCCACGGTTCGCACGGCGGTGGCCCGCAGGTCGCCATCCGCCTTGTTTACCAGGATGAGGTCGGCGATTTCCATGATGCCGCGTTTGACGCCTTGCAACTCATCCCCACCACCGGGCGCCAGCAGCAGCACGAACAGGTCGGTCATGTCCGCGACCATCGTTTCGGACTGGCCGACGCCAACGGTTTCGACCAGCACGATGTCGTGGCCAGCGGCCTCACACAGGCGGATCGCCTCACGCGTGCGGCGCGCCACACCGCCGAGCGCGGATTGCGAGGGGGAGGGGCGGATGAATGCCTCGGGTGCGCGGCTGAGCTGCTCCATCCGGGTCTTGTCCCCCAGAATGGAGCCGCCGGACCGGGCGGAGGACGGATCGACCGCCAGCACGGCCACCCGGTGCCCCGCCGCGACCAGCATTAGGCCGAACGCCTCGATGAACGTGGATTTGCCGACACCGGGCGTTCCCGACAGCCCGATGCGCAGCGCCGTCCGCTCAGGCAGACCCGTCAGAAGCTCGCGGGCAACCTGCCGATCCTGCGGGCGGGAGGATTCGATCAGGGTGATGGCGCGGGCCAATGCCGTGCGGTTGCCTGCGCACAGCGCCTCGACATCTATGCTGCGACGCCCCATCTGTCCCTCCGTAATCTGCTTCAAAGGCCTGCATGAAGCCCGCTTCACGTGGAGGTGATCGGTGCGCACGATGTATGCGGCCGCGTCCACGTTTATAGTGAAGCAGACCATAGCTTCGGTGTTCAGGGAGTGGAAGATGCGTAGAGTTTTGAGTGCGATGTTGCTGATCGTGGCAGGCGGTGCCGCACAGGCAGAACCGTTCACCCACACATACGATGTACGGTTGGCGGGGCTGCGCGTGGCGTCGGCCACGGTGCAGGGGAGCGTCACACCGACATCCTATAACGCGGCGGCACGGTTGGAGGCACGCGGTCTGGCCGGGCTTTTCACCTCGGGCGATTTCAACGCCTCGGTCCGGGGTACGCGGACCGGACCTGCCGGTTTCATGCCCCAGGCCTTCGCGCAGGTGACCGAGGGCAGCGATGCAGCGCGGCTCGATCTGGTCTATCGGGGGGGGATGCCCGTCTCCGCCGTGTCCAGCCCCGTGCGTGCGGCGGATGAGCGTGCGGTGCCAACATTGAGCAAGCAGGCGGGCACCGTCGATTTTCTGACGGCAGTCGTCGCCTTGACCTATCCCGGCACAGCCGAGGAGATCTGCAACCGCAGTTTCGACAGCTTCACCCTGACGAAGCGCGTGCGGATCGAGGGCGACGGCTTGATCCCCGGCACCCAGAGCTGCCGTGTCATCTATCGCAAGGTGAACCCCGAAACGTTGCAGGCCCGCGATCCTGAGCCCTACACGCTGGAATTGCGGCCGACCACGGACGGTCAGTTCGAGGTGGCGCGTATTCTGGGCCCCTCGGAATTCGGGCAGACGGTGATTTCGCGCACCAACTGATGCTTGAGCCATTGCACGCGCGGGTCTAAGCAGGCGCGGACCCGTTTCTGGAGGAGAGCTGTCATGCCCGATAACCGTCTGATCGTGGCGCTCGACGTGCCAAACGCTCTCGCCGGGATGGAGATGGTGCAGCGGATCGGGCCCGATGTGGGGTTTTACAAGATCGGGCTGGGCATGCTGACCGGCGGCGGTCTGGCGCTGGCCAGCGAGTTGAAGGACCAGGGACACCGGGTCTTCCTCGATATGAAGCTGTTCGACATCGGCGCAACGGTCGAGGCGGCGGTGCGCGGACTGGCGCAGTTCGATCTGGATTTCCTGACGGTGCACGGCGACCCGCATGTGGTCCGCGCCGCCTGCGAGGGGGCGGCGGGAACGGGTCTGAAGATACTGGCCGTGACCGTCCTGACTTCGCTGGACCGCGACGATCTGGACGCCGCGATGATGCAGGGCGGGACGATACCCGATCTGGTGGCGGAACGCGCCGGTCGGGCGTTGGAGGCCGGTGCGCACGGGGTCATCGCCTCCCCGCAGGAGGCCGCGATGATCCGCGCCCTGCCGCAGGCCGAGGGCAAGTTGATCGTGACGCCGGGTGTGCGCCCCGCCGGGGCCGCGCTGGGCGATCAGAAGCGGGTGGCAAGCCCCGCCCGGGCGATCGCGGACGGGGCCGACCACATCGTCGTGGGACGCCCGATCTGGCAAGCGGATGATCCGCGCACCGCCGCCGATGCGATCCTGCGTGAGCTGCGCGACGGTCCCGCCGATCATTGAGGTCGGGCCGACCGGCCTGTGCTATCCTGCCGGTTCGTAAACCCGTTTGTGCCCGTATGTAAGTATCCTGTATGTGAGTATCATGTCCGCTATCTGTCGAGATTGCCTGTCAGATCAGCCCGGTCCCGCGCGGTGCAGGCACTGCGGTTCCCCCCGTGTGTTGCGCCATGAGGAACTGTTCGATCTGACCATGGCGCACATGGATTGCGACGCCTTCTATGCCAGCGTGGAAAAGCGGGATCACCCGCATCTGGCGAACCAGCCGCTGATCGTTGGCGGGGGCAAGCGGGGGGTCGTCTCCACCTGCTGCTATATCGCGCGAATCAAGGGTGTCCGCTCCGCCATGCCGATGTTCAAGGCGATGGAACTGTGCCCCGAGGCGGTCGTGGTGCCGGGACGGATGGATGTCTATGTCGGCGTTTCGCGCCAGATTCGGGCAATGATGGAGGAACTGACCCCCTCGGTGCAGCCGATCAGCCTGGACGAGGCGTTTCTGGACCTCAGCGGAACGCAGCGCCTGCACGGCGCCCCGCCCGCTGTCCTGCTGGCCCGGCTGGCCCGGCGCATCGAGGTGGAGTTGGGAATCACCATCTCCGTTGGATTGTCGCATAACAAGTTTCTGGCCAAGATCGCCTCCGATCTGGACAAGCCGCGCGGATTTTCCGTTATCGGCAAGGCGGAGACCATGGCCTTCCTGCATGATAAGCCCGTGGGCATCATCTGGGGCGTGGGCGCGGCCATGCGTGCACGGCTGGAACGGGATGGCATTCGCACCATCGCCGATCTGCGGCGGTATTCCGAGGATGATCTGTTTCGCAAATATGGCAGCATGGGCGGGCATGTCTGGCGGCTGGCCCATGGCATCGACGACAGGCGGATCACGGTGCGCGAACCGGTCAAGTCGATCAGCAATGAGCGTACATTCAACGAAGACGTCTCCGATCCGGTCAGCCTGGACGGGCATTTGTGGCGGCTGGCCTTGAAAGTCTCGGACCGGGCGAAGGCGGCGGGACTGGCGGGCAGCACCGTGAACCTGAAGTTGAAGACACGGGACTTCAAGCTGATCAGCCGTCAGCTGCGCCTGGTCGAGGCGACGCAGTTGACCGACGAGATCTATGCCGCGACCCGCCCCCTGCTGGAGCGGGAGATTAGCCGGGGGCCGTTCCGACTGCTGGGGGTCGGGTTGAGCCATCTGAGCGCGTATTCCGGCAGCGATGCCGCGCCCGACCTGTTGGATCCCGCAGCACCTCGCCGTAGAGCGGCGGAGCGGGCGAGCGATGCGATTCGGGGGCGTTTTGGTGCGGATGCGATCCTGAAGGGCCGCGCGCTGAGATAAGGTGCGCTGCAACATAGCAGCCATGCGCTTGATGCATGGCGGTATTCCTATTTGTTATATCTCCGCAGCATTTAGGGCGTTTTGTTACAGTTCGATCACATCCTGCGCTGCACCCTTGCTTTGTGTGCAGCGCACCATATAATCGATTACACAATGCTTCGGCGTTGTCGCCCTTCTTGGGCGTTTCCTCCCTAGACTTGGGCCGTGTCTTCGGACACGGCCTCTTTTTTTGGCGCGGCATGATGCGTTCGCTATGTCACGTGACGCGGATCGTGCCATGTAATGGAGCGATCCAGACCGGGAGCCGAAATGCAGCCTACCGCCCTTATCAGCAAACTTCTGCAAGATGTGCGTGCTTCGTACTGGTTCATTCCGGGATTGCTCGTCCTGGCGGCGGTCGCCTTAGCGGAACTGATGCAGCATCTGGACCGTGGCGCGCTAGCGCAGATGTTGCCCGTCTCGCTGCGCGACACGCAGGCCGAGGGGGCGCGTGCCATGCTGTCGGTCATCGCGCAATCCGTGATCGGTGTCGCGGGGGTGATGTTCTCGATGACGGTGGTGGCTGTGTCCTTTGCCAGCAGCAATTTCGGGCCACGCCTGATTGGCAACTTCATGCGGGATCGGGCCAATCAGGTCAGCCTGGGCATCATGATCGCCACGTTCGTCTATACGATGCTGATTCTGCGCGCGGTGCAGGATCCCTCGGCCGAGGGGGCAGACCTGACCGTCGATCTGTTCGTGCCGCATCTGGCGGTTTTGGTGGCGATCGGCCTGGCTCTGATCAGTGTCGTCACGATGATCTTTTTCGTGCATCACATTCCCGAGGCGATCAATCTAGCCAACATCACCTCGGGTCTGGGCGAACGTCTGGTGGCAGCTCTGCATGCCAGCGGGGAGCCGTTCGAGGATGTGTATGAAATCATGCCCGAGGGGCTGCCCGTGCAATATCTGACAGCGGGCGGTTCAGGCTATATGCGCACGCTCAACGCGGTCCGGCTGTCGCGCTTGTCGCTGGATCAGGGGTGGTGGATCGAGGTGCTGGAGGTTCCGGGCGCCTTTCTGGACGATGACAGGAATGTCCTGCGCATCCACGGTGGGCCCGCCTTGAACGACGACCTGATCCGTGAGTTGCGGGGCTGTTTCGCCCTGGGACGTGAGCGGAGCGAGGATCAAAACATGATGTTCATGATCGACCAGCTGTGCGAGGTGATCGCCCGCGCCCTGTCGCCGGGTATCAACGATCCGTTCACGGCGATGAACTGCATGAACTGGATGCATGTCGCGCTGCTGCTGGCGCTGAAGGAACCACCGGGGCACAGAGGCAGCGCCTATGAACGGGTTCTGGTGCCGGTAATGACGTTTACCCAATTGCTCCAGGCCGGGCATTCCATCAGCCGGCCTTATGTGGCGACCGATCTGAATGCGACGATCCATGTTCTGAAATTGCTCTGCGTACTGGCCAACCGCGTCCCTGACGGCCCGCGCCGCGCCGCCGTGCTGGAGGAGCGGGACGAGCTTCTGGAAATGGCACTGGCATTGCAGTCTGATCCCGGGTCGCAGCGCATCATTCGCCGCGCGGCTGCGGAATGATCACTCCGCTGCCAGAGCCTGACCCATCGCGCCGGCCTGCGCCAATGCGGCGATGACCGGGGTCAGGCGGTCCCGGAACGCGGCGAAATCGGAACGCGGCGCTATCCGGGCCTCATCCATATACAGCGACCGGTCGATCTCGATCTGCAAGGCGTGCATGTTTTGGGCAGGAATGCCGTAAGTCTCGGTTATGTATCCGCCTGCGAAGGGGGCGTTTCGCGCAACGGCGAAGCCAGCGGCGGTAAAGGCGTCATAGGCCAGATCCGAAATCCACGGTGCACATGATGTGCCGAACCGGTCGCCCAGCACGATTTCCGGGCGCCGCCTGCCCCCGGGCAGATTCTGGACCCGCAAGGCTTCATGCGGCATGGAATGGCAATCAATCAGGATCGCATGGCCGTGCCGGATCCGGGCGGTTTGCAACAGTCGGTTGAGCGCGTCGTGATAAGGCGTGTGAACCTGCGCCAGGCGCAGGTCAGCCTCCTCCCGCGTCATGCGCCCGGATCGGATCACACGCCCCCCGGATACCACACGCGGGATTACGCCCAATCCGGCGGAGATGCGCGGGTTCACACCCGGGTGGCGCGGAATATCGACGATGGCCGGGTCCAGTTCCGTTCTGGCGCGGTTCAGATCGACATAGGCGCGGGGAAATCTGGCGGCGAGCAGGGGCGCCCCGTAATCCGGCGCACTGGCGAACAGCGTATCGACGAAGGCATCTTCGGACGAGCGCAGGGTCAACGGGTCGAGTTGGCTGCCTTGCAGGAACGCTTCGGGATAATGCGCACCCGAATGCGGGGAGGAAAACACCGTGGCCCCTGGCGTGCCTCGCCCGTCGGATAGGATGAATGCCTCCACGCGCGTCGTCTCCCCTTCGCATTTGTCGTGACAGCATAACGCGATGCGTGGGCACGTCCATGTATGGGCGTGAATTCGTCAGGTGCCGCGCGGCTTAACCCGGTTCGTGGGCGGAGCAGCGGCGGGATCCTCGGGCCAGGGGTGGCGCGGATATCTGCCGCGCATGTCCTTGCGCACGTCGGAATAGGAGGTGGCCCAGAACCTCGGCAGATCAGACGTCGTCTGCACCGCCCGCCGCGCGGGGCTAAGGAGGTCGATCCGCAGCGGGATGCCGTTGACCGTGGGGTGCGTGGTCAGGCCAAACACCTCCTGCAGGCGCACCTCGACCGAGGGGTGGGCAGGATCGGACCAGTCGATGGGGCAGCGGGTGCCGGTGGGGGCTGTGAACTGCGACGGCGCGCGTTCATCCAGCATCTGGCGCTGCGACCAGTCCAGCAGGTTCAGCAACGGCTCATACGGTTCGAAGCGGCCCAGATCGGCGGCGCTGCGCTGGCCGTGCAGATGCGGGGCCAGCCATTCCTCTAGCGTTGCCAGTAGGGTGTCGTCCGTCACATCGGGCAGGGGCGGTCCGACGAAGCCGATGCGGGTGCGCAGCAGGCGTGAGGCCTTGGACCAGCCCAGCACGTCGAGGCCAAGCTGGCGGATGCCCTCGACCAGCCCGGCGGCGATGGCGTCGTCCGGCGCGTCGGGCCAGTGGCGATCCTCCAATATCAGCGCGCCCAGCATGGTGCGTTGACGCGGCTCGACCTTGCGATGGCGTTTCGACCACTCGCAGATATCGACCTCGCGCAGCCGGTGGGCGTGCAGCTCACGGATTTCCGGCAGCGTCACGGGCAGGGCGAGGCGGACGGTTGCTTCCGTCGGGTGGCCGTCGGTTTCCGCGACCACCAGCAGGGTCTGCGGGGCCAGGGGATCCTCGGCGGCCAGCTTGACGCCCTTGCCCCCGCTGAGGTGATAGCGTGGCGCATCACCGGGGCGGCGCTTGGCGATGCGGTCGGGATAGGCGAGGGACAGCAGCGCGCCGGTCGAATGGCGTGGGCCGGATTTCGCGGCGAAGCGCGACAGGCGCTTGGCCTCCTTGCGAATCTCGGCGAATGGCGGCGTGTGCATTGCCTTGAGCCGCACGGACAGATCGCTGCCCGCGCCGCGCATCGGGTCGCGCGCCTCAAGCAAGGCGGCGAGGTCTGCGGCGACCCGCCCTGCGCCACCCGCGTTGAGCAGCATATGCGCCAGCCGGGGATGCGCGGGCACCGCGGCGGTGGCGCGGCCATGCGCGGTCAGGCCGGTGCGGTCGATGCAGCCCAGATCGTGCAGTAGGGCGTAAGCCTCAGCCAGTGCGCGTTCGGGCGGTGGGGTCAGGAAGGACAGGTCGCTGGCCTGCGCGCCCCAGGTGGCAAGCTCCAGCGCCAAGGGCACGAGGTCGGCATCGGTGATTTCCGGCGGGGCAAAGGCGGCGAGCGCACCTTCCTCTCCCTTCGTCCACATGCGGTAGCAGACGCCCGGCTGCATCCGACCCGCACGGCCGCGCCGCTGCTCTGCCTCGGCGCGGGTCACACGCTCCGTCACCAGGCGGGACATGGCGGAGGCCGGATCGAAACGCGCGCGACGGGCAAGGCCCGCGTCGATGACGATGCGCACCCCCTCGATGGTCAGGGAGGTTTCGGCGATCGAGGTGGCCAACACCACCTTGCGCCCCTGTTTCGCGGGCGCGATGGCAGCCCGCTGGGCGGCAATGGGCATGGCACCATATAAAGGATGCACGGCGATGTCGGCGGGCAGGTCGCCAAGGCGCTGGGCGACCATGTTGATCTCCCCCTGACCGGGCAGGAAGACGAGGGCGGAACCGTCGTTTTCACGCAGCGCCCCCCGCACTTGTGCCGCGACCGCATCGGCCAGCGCGCGGCCCCGCCGCTGCGCGGGGGCCAGCGCGGTGTCGGCCCAATGGGTATCGACCGGAAACATGCGCCCCTCGGACGTGATGACCGGCGCACCGCCCATCAGACCCGCGACAGGCTCCGCGTCCAGCGTGGCGGACATTACGAGGATGCGCAGATCCTCGCGCAGCGCACCGCGCACTTCGAGCGCCAGCGCAAGCCCTAGGTCCGCCTGCAATGACCGCTCGTGAAACTCATCGAAGATCAGGCAGTCGGTGCCGCTCAATTCCGGGTCCGTCTGCAACATGCGGGTCAGGATGCCCTCGGTCACGACCTCGATCCGGGTGCCTGCCACGCTGTCGCCGCGCATCCGGTAGCCGACGCGCCGGCCCAGCGGTTCGTCCAGCAGCTCCGCGATTCTGGCGGCAGCGGTGCGCGCGGCGATGCGGCGCGGTTCCAGCATGACGATGCGGCCCGAAATATGTGGCAGCAGCGCGATCGGCACCTTTGTCGTCTTGCCCGCGCCGGGGGGCGCCTGCAACACGGCCGTCCCCTCGCGCAGCAGGGCGGAGGTGAGTTCGGGCAGCACGGATTCGATGGGCAGGACCATTGCACAGCCATGCGGCAGCGCTGGGCATAAGTCGAGGGGGCGGACTTGAGATGGCTCAAAGTGCTCACCATTTAAGCATGTATGAAGAGGGCGCGGGCCAGAGGGGCGCGCTTCATGCAAAGGCCATATGTGGTGTGCCGTTACGGGCATCGCGGAATTGGCGCTTAAAGACAGGAGAATGCGATGAACTTCGACAAGTTCACGGAACGGTCGCGCGGCTTCGTGCAAGCGGCTCAGACAATTGCCCTGCGTGAGGGGCATCAGCGGTTTGTGCCTGAGCATCTGCTCAAGGCATTGCTGGACGACGATCAGGGATTGGCGACAAATTTGATCAACCGCTCCGGCGGGGATGTCGCGGCCATCCGGCAGGCGGTGGAACTGGATCTGTCCAAGATTCCATCCGTGTCCGGCGACGGCAGCAACCTTTATATGGACGGGCAAACGGCCAAGGTCTTTGCCGAGGCGGAAAAGCTGGCCGAAAAGGCGGGCGACAGCTTCGTTCCCGTGGAACGTCTGCTGACCGCGCTGGCCGTCATCAAGTCCAAGGCGAACGACGCGCTGAAGGCAGGCGGCGTCACGGCGCAGAGCCTCAATGAGGCGATCAACGACATCCGCAAGGGCCGCACCGCCGACAGCGCCACCGCCGAGGAAGGCTATGACGCGCTGAAGAAATACGCACGCGATCTGACCGCCGCCGCGCGTGAGGGCAAGATCGACCCCATCATCGGGCGCGACGAGGAGATTCGCCGCACGATCCAGGTGCTCAGCCGCCGGACCAAGAACAACCCGGTGCTGATCGGGGAGCCGGGCGTGGGCAAGACCGCGATTGCCGAGGGCCTCGCCCTGCGGATCATCAACGGCGACGTGCCGGATTCGCTGGAAGACAAGACCCTCATGGCGCTGGACATGGGCGCCCTGATCGCCGGTGCGAAATATCGTGGTGAGTTCGAGGAGCGTCTGAAATCCGTTCTGACCGAGGTGACGGAGGCCGCGGGCAACATCATCCTGTTCATCGATGAGATGCACACCCTGGTCGGCGGCGGCAAGGCGGACGGCGCGATGGACGCCGCCAACCTGCTGAAACCCGCATTGGCACGAGGCGAGTTGCATTGCGTCGGTGCCACCACGCTGGACGAATACCGCAAGCATGTGGAGAAGGACGCCGCGCTCGCCCGACGCTTCCAGCCCGTCATGGTGCTGGAGCCGACGGTGCAGGACACCATCAGCATCCTGCGCGGCATCAAGGAGAAGTACGAGGTGCACCACGGCATCCGCATCACGGACCGCGCTTTGGTGGCGGCCGCGACCCTGTCCAACCGCTACATCACCGACCGCTTCCTGCCGGACAAGGCCATCGACCTGATGGACGAAGCCGCGAGCCGCCTGCGCATGGAGGCCGATTCCAAGCCCGAGGCGCTGGATGCGCTGGACCGCGACATTATGCAAAAGCAGATCGAGGCGATGGCGCTGCGCAAGGAGGACGATCCTGCCTCGAAGGACCGTCTGGCCAAGCTTGAGAAGGATCTGGCCGAATTGCAGGAACGTTCGTCCGAACTGACCGCCCGCTGGCAGGCGGAGCGCGACAAGCTGCAAGGCAGTCGTGACATCAAGGAGCAGTTGGACCGTGCCCGCATCGAGTTGGACAACGCCAAGCGGCGCGGCGATCTGAGCAAGGCGGGTGAGTTGTCCTACGGTGTGATTCCCGATCTGGAAAAACGGCTGGAGGCAGCGGAGGAAGCCGGCGACGACTTGATGGTCGAGGAGGCCGTGACCGACGAACATGTCGCGGGCGTGGTCGAACGCTGGACCGGCATCCCCGTTGACCGGATGCTGGAGGGCGAGCGTGAGAAGTTGCTCAAGATGGAGGATGCGCTGGGCAAGCGCGTCATCGGGCAGCGGCAGGCGGTGCAGGCCGTCTCGAACGCGGTACGACGTGCGCGGGCGGGTCTGAACGACCCGAACCGTCCGCTCGGCTCTTTCCTGTTCCTCGGACCGACCGGGGTCGGCAAGACGGAGTTGACCAAGGCGCTGGCCTCGTACCTGTTCGACGATGACAACGCGATGGTGCGCATAGACATGTCAGAGTTCATGGAGAAGCATGCCGTCTCGCGCCTGCTAGGCGCCCCTCCGGGCTATGTCGGCTATGATGAGGGCGGCGTGCTGACCGAGGCGGTTCGCAGGCGCCCCTATCAGGTGATCCTGTTCGATGAGGTCGAAAAGGCCCACCCGGATGTGTTCAACGTGCTGTTGCAGGTTCTCGACGACGGGCGCCTGACGGATGGGCAGGGACGGGTCGTGGACTTCAAGAACACGCTCATCATCCTGACCTCGAACTTGGGCAGCCAGGCTCTGTCGAACCTGACGCCGGGGGTCGATGCCTCCACCGTCAAGGATCAGGTGATGGACGCGGTGCGGGCGCATTTCCGCCCCGAGTTCCTCAACCGCCTGGATGAGATCGTGCAGTTCGACCGGTTGAGCCGGGATGAGATGGACGGGATCGTCCTGATCCAGCTGGAGGTGTTGGAGCGGCGTCTGGCGGATCGCAAGATCACGCTCGACCTGTCGCCCGAGGCGATGACCTGGCTGGCGGACAAGGGCTATGACCCCGTCTACGGCGCGCGCCCCCTGAAACGCGTGTTGCAGAAGTATCTGCAAGACCCGCTGGCGGAGATGATCCTGTCCGGACAGATCAAGGACGGCATGCGTGTCGTCGTTGATGCTGGGGAGGATGGACTCGTCATAGGCGAGGGGGATGTGGCTTCGGTCGAGTCAGACCCGTCTGAATGAAGGTGATTTGAGGGGAGTCGTTGTGGATTCCCCTCAAGGACTGGTGCGAGTCGGGTTTGTGTGAGGGTTTTGGGGAGTGGTGGCTTAGGAATGTGACGAAACTGCATTTGAAAT